>NZ_JBJDQK010000005.1:0-495357 GCF_044903445.1 Streptomyces sp. NPDC019890
GCCCGGTCCCACGAAGCCGCCGTGCAGCGGCTCGTGCCCGGAGCCGCCGCCGGAGATGAGGGCGACCTTGCCCGTCCTGGTGCCGCCCGCGCGGGTGATCACCTTGTTCTCCGCGTCGACGCGGAGACCGGGGTGGGCGGCGGCGATCCCCGCCAGGGCCTCATCCAGCACCGCCTCGGGAGCGTTGATGAGCTTCTTCACGACAGGACTCCTTCGGCGGCCGCGACCGGCTTGGCCGGTCCCTCGGCCACGGTGGCGACGGGGCGGCGGGCGTTCAAGGCGGCGTAGAGCAGACCACCCGCGACCGCGCCGACGGCCTCGGCGATCAGGTACACGGGCAGTTGGTCCCAGTGGACCGTTCCGCCGAACAGCTGACCGATCGTCATGGGGCCGATGGCACGGGCAGGGTTGATGGCGGCGGCGGTGGAGGGCGCGACCGGGATGATGATCGCGAACACGGCCAGACCGATGGCGAGGCCGGCGAAGCCACCGGACGAGCGACGGTCGATGGCGCCGAAGACGACGAAGGCCAGGATGAGCGTGCCGACGGCTTCGGCGAAGAAGGCCTGGCCCGTACTGATGTCAGGGCCGTACGAGGCGATGCCCAGGCCGACGTCCACGGCCTTGTGGCCCAGTACGCCGACGATCGCCAGGGATCCCAGGAGTGCACCGATCACCTGGGCCGCGATGTAGCCGGGGACGTCCCGCCAGGGCATCTTCTTCGTGGCGGCCAGCGCCAGCGTGATGGCCGGATTGATCTGACAGCCGGATATGTGACCGATCGCGTAGACCAAGGCAATGACGGCCGTGGCGAACGCGAGCGAGATCATCCCCAGCTGCGCCATGGTGAACGGGGCGTCACCGCCGACGATGAGCGTTGCGGGGACCGAACCGACACCGATGAACACCAGCACCGCGGTGCCCAGCATCTCGGCGAGAAGCTTCTGAGGGTAAGTGTTCTCTTCCATGATGGCGCCCAGCGCCGGGCGGCGCGTTGGGCGTCTCACCTCCTCCGCGTGGAGCGGGCTGTGAAGGGAGGTGGCCGCCAGGCTGTGTCGGGGGCAGGGAGCCTGATGGCCGGCTCAGGGGAAACCGGAGAGGAACGTCCGGCGTATGTATTCATCATTGATGAACGTTGTTCGGACGTTAAACCTGGGTTTCGCGACTGTCAAGAGGTCCGGAACGCGGCCTTCCACCGCAGCGAAAAGGCCCACGGCGGGTGCCGTGGGCCTTTGTCGGGGGCGTGAGCGGGCTGCTCGGGCAGTCGTGGGCCGACTGCGGAGGGGTTCTCCAGGGTGCAAGGGATGCCCGCAGGGCGGGGCGCTTGCGCCCCGGGCGAGTCAGGTGTTCGCGCGGCGGGCGGTTCCCCGGGGCGCGCCCAGGTCACGGGAGAGATTGCGGGCGGTCTCGCGGACCGCGACAGCGAGCTCCTGACGTGCCGTTTCGGCCAGCAAACGCTCGACGGGACCCACAATGCCGATGGCACCGACCACCTCGCCGGAGCGGTCGAAGACGGGGGCCGCAATGCCCGCGTCGCCGATGGCGGACTCCTGGTCCTCCAGCGCGTAACCCGTGTGGAGAACTTCGCCCAGCTGACCTGCCAGCTCCTTCGGGTCGGTGATGCTGGTGCCGGTGAGGACCGCAAGCTCGCCGGCGAGCAGCCGCTCACGCTCGGCCGCCGGAGCGAAGGCCACGATGGCCTTGCCGAGGGCGCAGGTGCTCCACGGGATGCTGGCTCCCACTTCGAGGATCTGTACGGCGCCCTCCGGCCGGAAGGCGTGGTGCACCACCAGGACGTGGTCACTGGTGAGCACGGCCACCCAGACCGCCTCGTTGGTCCGGTTCGCGAGCTGGTCCGCCCAGGTCAGCGAGCGGGTCCGCAGCTCCTGGGTGTCCAGGTAGGCGTTGCCCAGCCAGACCAGGCCGGGGCCGAGCTGGTACTTGGAACTGTCGCGGTCCTGGACCACCATCCCCTCGGCCTCCAGCGTGCGGAGCAAGGCATGCACGGTCGGCTTGGCCACGCCCAGGCGGTCGGCCAGCTCGGTCACACCCAGCCGGGGGCCTGTGGTCGCGAGCTCCCGCAGGATCTGGGCCGCCCGCTGCACCGCCTGCACCATGAAGAAACTCCTTGTTCAGTATTGCTGAATCGTATTCCGAGATTTAACGTATACGTTCATGAGCACACTCGTCGGCATCGTACTCGTCTCCCACAGCGCCGAGCTCGCCGCGGGCCTTCGCCTGCTGGTGGAGCAGATCGGCTCCGATAATGTCCCCGTGGCCACGGCCGGGGGGACCGCCGAAGGCCGGATCGGCACCAGCTACGACCTCGTTCTCGCCGCGATCCGGGATGCCGATCGCGGAGGCGGCGTTGTCGTACTTCCCGACCTCGGCAGTTCGGTCCTCACCGCCCGCACCGTTCTGGAAGACCATCCCCGCTCCGACGTGCTGATCGTCGACGCGCCCTTCGTCGAGGGGGCTGTCGCAGCCGTGGTCACCGCCGCATCCGGCGCCGACCTGGAGACCGTTTCCAAGGCCGCCAAGGAGGCCCGCAATGTCCCCAAGCTCTGAGTCCACCGCAGACACCGCGACCACTGCCTACGGCGCGACCACCGCAACCACTGCGCCTGCCGCGGGACACGAGATCACCATCGTCCTGCCCGCCAACCTGCACGCCCGCCCGGCGGGCCGGCTCGCCCGCGCTGCTGCCGGCTTCACCAGTGCCGTACAGCTCGAGCACGCGGGCCGGACGGTCAACCCGACGGGCGTCCTTGCCGTGATGAGCCTGGGCGCCACCGCCGGAACCACGGTGACCGTGCGTGCCGAAGGCCCCGACGCGGACCAGGCGGTCACCGCCCTGGCGGATATCCTCGCCAACGCCGAATAGCCCGGCCCACCCGCCACCGCACCGGAAGAGCCGCCGACCATGCCCATGTCCCCCGCACGTCCCCAGGCGTCGATCGAACGGATGGGTCTCGGTCTGGCCGCAGTCGGACGGCCCGGCTACATCACCCTCGGACACGAGGGCGATCTGCCGGCCGGGCGCACTGTCGCCGCGATGCGCCGCCACGCGCACGAACTCCTCGACCTCGCCTACGCCCGCGGCATCCGCTACATCGACACCGCGCGCTCCTACGGCCGGGCCGAGGAGTTCCTCGCCGACTGGCTGAAGAGCCGAGGCACCCCCCGAGATCTGCTCGTCGGCAGCAAGTGGGGCTACACGTACACCGCTGACTGGCGCGTCGACGCCCCGACCCACGAGGTCAAGGACCACAGCGCAAGCACCTACGACCGGCAGCTCGCCGAGACCCGATCCCTTCTCGGCGAACGGCTCGACCTCTACCAGGTCCACTCGGTCACCCCCTCCAGCACCGTCCTCACCGACACCGCCTTGCACCACCGACTCGCCGAACTGGCCGCCCAGGGAGTCACCGTGGGCCTGTCCACGAGCGGCCCGAACCAGCGCGACGCCATCCGCGCCGCCCTTGACATCGCCGTCGACGGTGAACCCCTGTTCCGCAGCGTGCAGGCCACCTGGAACCTGCTGGAGCCCTCCGCCGGACCGGCCCTGTCCGATGCGTACGACGCAGGCTGTACGGTCATCGTCAAGGAAGCCCTCGCCAACGGCCGGCTCGCCCAGCCACAGCTCGCCCGTCACCTGGTCCTCGCACCGATCGCGGACGCGACCAACGCCTCCTGCGACGCCATCGCCCTGGCCGCGGCACTCCACCAGCCCTGGGCTCGTATCGTCCTGTCGGGGGCTGCGACAACCCGCCAGCTCACCTCCAACCTGGTGGCGACCACAGTGCACCTCGGCACCGACCAACTTGACGGGCTCACTGCCCTCGCCGAGACCCCGCACGCCTATTGGTCCAACAGGTCCCGGCTCCCCTGGAACTAGCACTGCCGGACCCGTCCGCTCACGCACGAGGCCGAGGAACAACAGAGCACCCCGACCGGCGGACGGCGGCCTGCTGTCCCTCGGCCTCAACCCGCAACGCCGGCAGTACCCGTAACGAAATGCGTAACGCACTGCGCCCCCTCTCACCTTCGGGTGGGAGGGGCGCGTTCGTGCGTCCAAGGTCAGACGTTCTTCTCGCCAAGGGCGGCGCGCAGCCAGTCCAGCGATCCCTGCGAGAGAAGCTCATCGGCGAGACGCTGCCCAGTCTCCGTCACGATTCTGCCGCGGCTGTTGTCGATCCACCGTTGCGCGTTCTCGTAGCCCTGCGCCTTGTATTCGATGCCCTGCAGCATGTAGAGAGACTGACGGCGAAGTAGGAAGTGGTCCCCGCCCCGCGCCTGTTCAGCAGTCCGGCGCATGCAAGGAGGACATGGAGCCGGTCTTCAACTGGACGCAGTACACCGGCCACGGCCCGGGCCCCGAACTGCTGGGCGCGCCGGAGAACGTGCTGGAAATCGGCTGCGGCACCGGCCGCGCCCTGGCCCACCTCGCCCAGCGCGGAGTCAGAGCCACGGGCGTGGATCTCTCGCCGGTCATGGTGAAGAAGACGACGGAACGGTGGGGACCTTCGGGGGTGGAGTTCATCTGTTCCGAGGTCCTCGACCACCTGCGCGAGAGCACCGAGATCTACGAAGCGATCTACTCGATCTTCGGCGCCGCCTGGTTCACCGACCCGGCCAAACTGCTGCCGCTCATCGCCGAGCGCCTGAAGCCTGGCGGCGTTCTCGCTATATCTCACCCGCCAGCCATCCCTGGCGCCTATGGACCGCAGGGCATGTACAAGGGCGGCTTCGCTGGCAAGGCAATGTTCACCTACCGCTACAGCTACACACCCAAGCGCTGGACCAGCATGCTCGAGCGGCACGGCTTCTGCGATGTCGAGGCGCGTGTGCTTGACGCTCCGGAGCCGGGGCACATCGGCACACTCCTGGTCCGCGCCCGCGGATAACGCCCGCCCGCCCCATCCCGCCCCGGTCTGCCTGTACCCCCGTCACGGACAGACCGGGGCTCTTTCATGTCTTGATCGTTTGCACTTCGGCCGAGCGGCGGCCGAGCTAACGATCTCCACGGCCCTTTAAACGCAGTCAGCCCCAGCACAGAGGTCCTCTGAGCTGGGGCTGAGTAGTAGGCCGTGTGGGACTCGAACCCACAACCAACGGATTAAAAGTCCGCTGCTCTGCCAATTGAGCTAACGGCCCTCGGCACAACACCCCTGAGCATAGCCGGACGGTGCCGGTGAGCCGATCGGGTATCGGATCACCGGCCCGTCGCCGTTCAGAAAATCAGTGCAGGTACCTGCCCTCGGCCCTGCCACCCCCGGATCAGAGCAGAGTGTCGTACACCTGTCAGCCGGTCCCGATCTTCACCCGCGCGCCGAACGTCCCGATCCCGGTGCCGTTGTAGCGCCAGAGCACCCCGGCCGTGTCCCGCGCCACCGGGTCCGGCTTGGCGTCGTCGGTGAAGTCGCCGGCAGCCGCGATCGCGTTGTACTGCTGCCACCCCGAGCCGATCTTCACGCGCTGTGCGAAGCTTCCCCGGCCGGTCCCGTTGTAGCGCCACAGCGCACCCGTCGCGTCCCGGGCCAGCAGATCGCCGTGACCGTCTCCGGTCGTGTCGCCTGCGCCGACGAGGGTGTAGCCGTTCCAGCCGGTGCCGATCCTGACCGGCGCCTGGAAGGTGCCGGTGGAGCGTCCCGGGTAAAGCATCAGTTCGCCCGTGGACTTCTTCCGTGCCAGCAGATCGGGCACGCCGTCACTCGTCAGGTCTCCCGGTGAGAGCAGTGCGTTGAACTGGCCCCAGCCCGTGCCGAGCTTCGCCGAGACGCCGTTGCTCGTCCCGTAGCAGTAGTCGTCGCGCCGGTAGAGCGTGCCGAGCTTCACAAAGAGAAGGTCGTTGCAGCCGTCCGCCGCAGGTCGCCCAGAAGATGGCGTGGAGGGACCAAGCACCTGTTCCGGCACCGGAATCTTGTTGAGCTGCCCCCCGGCAGAACCCCCACGCGAGCGGACGGATCGTAACAGCGGCCTCACAGCAGCAAACAGGGCCCGTACGACACCCAAGTGCCGTACGGGCCCTGCCAGTCAGACCGTCAGGTCAGGTCAGCCGTTGCGCTTCCAGCGCGGCTTGTCGTCACGGCGCCCGAAAGAGCCCGTGTTCGTGCCGGTGCTGCCACCACGGTGCTCGTCGCGGCGGCCGTACGGGCGGTCGCCGCCGGAGCGGAAGCCGCTCGAGGGGCGGTCGTCGCGGCGGTCGCGGTTGAAGGGGCGGTCGCTGCCGCGGTGGCCGGAGGGGCGGTCGTCACGGCGGAAGCCGCTCGAGGGGCGGTCGTCGCGGCGCTCGAAGGAACGGCCGCCACGGTCGTCACGGTCACGGTTGAAGCCACCCGACGGGCGGTCGCCGCCGGAGCGGAAGCCGCCGGAAGGACGGTCGTTGTCACGACGGAACCCACCACGGTCGCCGCCACGGTCGTCACGACGCTCGAAGGAACGGCCACCACGGTCATCGCGACGGTCGTTGTCCCGACGGAAACCACCGGAGGGACGGTCGTTGTCACGACGGAACCCACCACGGTCGTCACGACGCTCGAAGGAACGGCCACCACGGTCATCGCGACGGTCGTTGTCCCGACGGAAGCCGCCGGAGGGACGGTCGTTGTCACGGCGGAAACCACCACGGTCGCCGCCACGGCGGTCGAAGTTGCCCCGGTCGTCCCGGCGCTCGTACGCCGGACGCTCGGTCGGCTGCTCGGGCACCGATACCGCCGCCTCGACCTCGGCCTCAGCGGCCTCGGTCACCTCGGCCACCGCCGCCTCCGGGTCCTCGCCCCGCTCGCGCGCCGCGCGCGCCACCAGGCGGTCGGCCTCCTCGCGGAGTTCGGCCGCGCGGCGCTGCACGCGCTCCAGCTGCTTGGTGAGGTCGGCGACCTCGCGCTCGGCCTGCTTCGCGGCGTTGTTCGCGGAGTCGGCCTGGACCTCGGTCAGCGAACGGGCGCCGGTGATCTCGGCGACCTCCGGGTCGAAGGCGCCGGCACCGCCGACGATGTGGCGCGAGGCGTCGACGCCCGCGTCCTCCATCAGGCGGAAGATCTGGCGGCGCTGGTGCGGCAGGGACAGCGACACGACCGTGCCGGACTTGCCGGCGCGGGCGGTGCGGCCCGAGCGGTGCAGATAGTCCTTGTGGTCACCGGCCGGGTCCACGTTCAGGACCAGGTCGATGCCGTCGACGTGGATGCCGCGGGCGGCGACGTCGGTCGCGACGAGCGCGTTGACGTAGCCCTTCTTGAAGTCTTCGAGGACGCGTGTACGGGCGCCCTGCGTCATGCCACCGTGCAGTGCGTCGGCCTTGACGCCCGTGTCCTGCAGCTGCTCGGCGATACGGTCCGCGCCCAGCTGGGTGCGTACGAAGATGATGGTGCGGCCCTTACGGGCGGCGATGGCGGCGGTGACCGGCGCCTTGTCCTTCGGCTTCACGACGAGCACGTGGTGCGTCATGGTCGTGACGTTGCCCTGGGCGCTGTCGACCTCGTGGCTGACCGGGTTGGACAGGTAGCGCTTGACCAGCGTGCCGATCTCGTTCTCCATCGTCGCGGAGAAGAGCATGCGCTGGCCGCCGGCCGGAACCTGGTCGAGCAGCTCGGTGACCTCGGGCAGGAAGCCCAGGTCGGACATCTGGTCGGCCTCGTCGAGGATCGCGACCTGAACGTTCGCCAGGGAGCAGGCGCCGCGGTTGATGATGTCGCGCAGTCGGCCCGGCGTGGCGACGAGGATGTCGACGCCGCGCTCGAGCGCGTAGATCTGGTTGCCCATGGACGTACCGCCGCAGACGACCTTCATCTTGAGGCCGAGCACGTCGCCGTAGGGCTGGAGGGCGTCCGCGACCTGCATCGCGAGCTCACGGGTCGGGGTGAGGATGATGCCGCGGGGCTTCTTCTTCTCGGTGTGGCCGCCGGCCAGGGTGGCGAGCAGCGGGAGGCCGAAGGAGAGGGTCTTGCCGGAGCCGGTGCGGCCGCGGCCCAGGATGTCCTTGCCGGCCAGGGCGTCCGGAATGGTCGCGGCCTGGATCGGGAAGGGGACGGTCACGCCGTTCTGGGCGAGCTTGCGGACGACGCCCTCGGGCAGGCCCAGGTCGCCGAAGGTGACCTCGGGAGCGGTGTCGACAGCGGTCTCGACGGTGGTCTCGGCAGCGGCCTCGACGGTCTCGGGAGACGTCTCGACGACGGCCTCGGCAGACTCGTTCTCGGGCATGACGGCGTGATCAGTACTGAAAGTGGACATGCGAAATGCGAAACCTTCCGGAGTCTCGGCACGCGCCCAAACTCCGTGATTTCGCAATTCGACCGCCTCAATGCGGTCAGCCACGGCTAGGGAGAGTACGCGCCACGCGGCGCTCTTCTGTGTCGGCGCCGGGCAATGGGATCAAACGATCTACCACCATACGCACCCTCCCCCACCGAAGGCAAACCTGGCTCGAGTGACTCCCGTTACACGGGCCCCGCGAGGCCGTCGCGCGACTGATCACATGGGTCCTTGCTGGGGTGACGCGGCCGGTTCCGTACGCATTCCGTACCCCTGCACGTTCGCCGGCATCGCCCCTGCCCGCACCTCGGGCGCGGACGACGCAGGCGGCGGATCGGTCGGCTCGCTCGGCGGTGGTGTGGGACTCACCGGCGGCGGCTCGGACGGCGAAGGCTGCGGTTGCGGCTGCGAGGGCTGCGCGGAAGGGGAAGCTCCGCCTCGCGTCGGCTCGGTCCCCCGGGGCGGCTGCGGCCGCTGCTGTGCGGGGCCCGCGCTGGGGCCCGCCGTGCCGCTCGGGCTCGGCGACGCGCCCGCGCCCGCCGCGCCCCCGGACGCGTCCGAGCCGCCGTGCCCCACGCTGGCGTGCCGGCCGCCCGGCACCCCCTGCCCGCCGTCCGGCTCGGCCACCGTCCCACGCCGGTCCGTCGTCGAACGGGGCGCCGGCTTCCCGCCCTCGTCGTCGCTCACGCTTATACAGCCTGCCGAGGCTGCGACCGCCAGCACAGTGGCGATCCGGACAGCCAAACGACCAGGGGCGGACAACTGGCGCACGAGCGGCACCTCCGGGTCACGGGAGCACAGGTTTCACTGCCCAACTCCCTGTCCCCCACAAGGGTCACGCCCCACGTCGCACAAGGGACCCGGCACGCGCCACCGGAACAACTGCCCCTACTCCGTAAAGCCGCGCGCCAACTCCGCGCCCAGGAACACCGATCCGAGCCCCACCAGCAACGACGCGGCCACGTTCGCCGCCGCCAGGAACCTCCAGCCGCGCTCGGCCAGCCGCAGCGTCTCGTACGAAAACGTCGAGTACGTCGTGAGCGCCCCGCACAGGCCAATACCGAGCAGCGCGTACGTCGCCGAGGACACCGCCGCCCCCGACAGCACGCCCAGGACCAGGCTCCCCGCCGCGTTGACCACGAAGGTCCCCCAGGGGAACACCGAGTCGTGCCGCGCCTGCACCGCACGGTCCGTCAGATACCGCAGCGGCGCACCGACCGCCGCGCCCATCGCCACCAGGAGCCAGTTCACCGCGCTACCGCCCGGGTCAGGACCGCCCTGGTCGCCGAAGCCCCCAGCCACACCGCGCCCATCGCGCCGCCGACCGTCCCGACCGCGTACGTCAGCGCGGTGACGGCCTCCGCACGCTCCAGCAGATCGGTGAAGTCCAGTACATACGTCGAGAAGGTCGTGAACCCGCCGAGCACGCCCACGCCGAGGAACGGCCGCACCAGCGGATGCGCGGGCCTGCCACCCCGGCCGCCCTCGCTGACCAGCACCATCAGCACTCCGATCAGTGCGCAGCCCAGCACATTGACCCAGAGGGTCGCCCATGGGAACCCGTCGTCGGCCACGGGCCACATCCGCGACGCCGCGTACCGCGCCAAGGACCCGGCCACACCTCCCAGCGAGATCACCGCGAGCACCGGCCACTTGTGACGGCCCGCGGTCTCCGCGCGCTGCGCGGGCACATGCAGATCGACGTCCGGATCGATCGCCTCCGGCACGCCGGGGCCGCTCACCCGTACCCCAGCTCGTGCAGCCGCTCGTCGTCGATCCCGAAGTGGTGGGCGATCTCGTGCACCACCGTGATCTCGGTCTCCTCGACCACGTCCGCACGGGTCTCGCAGATCCGCAGCGTCGGCCCCCGGTAGATCGTGATCCGGTCCGGCAGCACGCCCGCGTACCACTCGCCCCGGTCGGTGAGCGGAGTCCCCTCATAGAGCCCGAGCAGCTCGGGGTCGTCGGTGGCGGGTTCGTCCTCGACGAACACCGCGACGTTGTCCATCAGTCGCGTCAGCTCCGGCGGGATCCTGTCCAGGGCCTCGGCGACCAGTTCCTCGAACTCCTCGCGCGTCATCTCCAGCACGTGGCCATTGTCACGTACGGCGCCCGGCCGGTCGCCCCGGCATGGCTGCCCGCCCGGATGGGCATACGGGACCAATGGCCCGCCAAGCCCCGGAACCGAACCGATCGATACCAGCTGCGCTCACCCGGCTCCGGCGCCACTACAGCTCGCGCCGCGCCGGCCCCACCAGCACCCTTGTCCCCACCCCGCACCCCTGGGTCCGTGCGCTGGGCCTCACCGCCGTGGTCCTGCTGGGCGCCTGGCTCGGCCTGCTGATCGTCGGCAGCGTCCGTGCGCCGGTCGGCCCGATGGACACCAGCATGACCCTGCGCCCGTCCCTGTCCGGCGGCACGAAGATCAACGTCTCCCCGCTCGGCGCCCTGGAGTTCGACTCCCATGTCGCGCCGATCCGCCTCGACGTCGACGTCGACCGGCTCGACCCGGCCCGCTCCGAGGCCCTGGTCGAGCATCCCGAGCGGCTCTCCGGGCTCCAGGACGAGGTCGCCCGCGACGTGGCGGACGGCACCACCGAGCTGGCCGTACGCTCCTGCGTCGCCGTCGTCTCCGGCGCGACCGCCCTCGGCCTCGCCGTCTACCGCCGCCCGCGCCGGGCACTCGCCGCCGGCGGTCTGGCGCTCGCGCTGCTCGCGGCCTCCGGCATCTGTGCGTACGCCACCTGGAACCCGAAGTCCGTCCTGGAGCCGAAGTTCTCCGGACTGCTCTCCAGCGCCCCGTCGGTCGTCGGCAACGCGCGCTCCATCGTCACCGAATTCGACGTATACCAGCAGGAGTTGGCGCGCCTGGTCACCAACGTGACCAAGCTGTACGACGCGACATCGACGCTCCCCACGTACCGGCCGGACCCGAGCACGATGCGGGTGCTGCACGTCTCCGACATCCATCTCAACCCGGCGGCGTGGCACATCATCGGCTCGCTCGTCGAGCAGTACGGAATCGACGTGATCATCGACTCCGGCGACACGATGGACCACGGCACCGCCGCCGAGAACGGCTTCCTCGACCCGATCGCCGACCTCGGCGCGCCCTACATCTGGGTGCGCGGCAACCACGACTCCCGCATCACGCAGGCGTATCTGTCGCGCATGAAGAACGTGCATGTGCTCGACGACGGCGGGGCGGTCACGGTGGCGGGCCTGCGCATCGCGGGCTTCGGCGACCCCCAGTTCACACCCGACCGCTCGATCGTCGCCCAGGGCGACCCGGCCGAGCGCATGACGGGCATCCGCTTCGCCTCGGCCCTGCGCGACCAGGCCCGCGCGCATACGCCCGTCGACGTCGCCGTCACCCACAACCCGGTCGCGGCCCGCGAGACCGACGGCGAGGTCCCGCTGGTCCTGGCGGGCCATGTCCACCACCGCGAGACGGAGGTGCTCGCACTCGGCACCCGCCTGAAGATCGAGGGCTCGACGGGCGGCGGAGGCTTGCGCGCGGTCCAGAACCAGAAGCCGGAGAAGGTGCGTGCGTCGGTGCTGTATCTGGACCGTACGACGAGGCGGCTGCAGGCGTGGGACGAGATCACGCTGGGGGGCCTGGGCCTGACGACGGCCGAGGTCAGCCGCCATCTGCCGGAGGAGAACCACCCGGGCGCCACGCCGTCCCCGAGCCCGGGTTCCCCCACCTCCTCGCCCTCCCCCACTGCGTTGTCCTGGGGGCGACCTCCAGACCCCCGTAAACCGTTTTGGCGATAGCTCCCCGCATCCCATATGCTTCTCACGTCCCCGACGCGCTGCGAAGCGCCCAGGTGGGCCCTTAGCCCTCATCGTCTAGTGGCCCAGGACGCCGCCCTTTCAAGGCGGTAGCACGGGTTCGAATCCCGTTGGGGGCACGCATTACCGTGTGCGAGACTTGTGCTCGCACATTGCTTGGTCCTGTGGAGCAGCTTGGAGTGCTCGCCACCCTGTCAAGGTGGAGGCCGCGGGTTCAAATCCCGTCAGGACCGCTGCGGCTCGCGAGAGCCGCGTGGCTGGGTAGCTCAGTTGGTACGAGCGATCGCCTGAAAAGCGATAGGTCGCCGGTTCGACCCCGGCCCCAGCCACCACCCGAAAGCCCCGGCCTCAGCGGACCGGGGCTTTCGTCGTACCTGCCGGGGGCGCGTACCCCCGGCCGCGTAGCCCGGGCCACAGAGGGTGTCCGGTCGGCCGAGGGCCGTATGAGCGTGATTCCTCTTGCTGTCGAAGTTTTTCGGAAGTTGCTTCGGAAGTGGACGGATCTGGTCCACACCGCACCGCTCGGGGGCTAAATGCGTTCGCCAGTGGTTTCCCGGGGGTGCGATCCTGGGGTCCGTATGTCTACTTCCTTCACAGACCTTCAGACCCTGCTGGCCGGGGCGTCACTGCGCGACGCCCACCGGCTCGGCCGCCGTCTCGAAGGCGCCCGCCGCATCCGTAAGCCCGAGGCTCGGCAGGCCGTGCTGGACGAGATCGCCGCCGAGGCCGAGCATTCCGCCGCCCGCACGGCCACGCGCGCCGCCCGGGTGCCGGAGATCACGTACCCCGAGCAGCTGCCCGTCAGCCAGAAGCGGGACGAGATTCTCGAGGCGATACGGGACCACCAGGTCGTGATCGTCGCGGGCGAGACCGGCTCGGGCAAGACGACCCAGATCCCGAAGATCGCTCTGGAGCTCGGCCGGGGCGTACGCGGCATGATCGGCCATACGCAGCCGCGCAGGATCGCCGCCCGCACCGTCGCCGAACGGGTCGCGGAGGAGCTGCGGACCCCCCTCGGCGAGGCCGTCGGCTGGAAGGTCCGCTTCACCGACCAGGTCAGCAACGACACCTTCGTCAAGCTGATGACGGACGGCATCCTGCTCGCCGAGATCCAGACGGACCGCGAGCTGCGCGCGTACGACACGATCATCATCGACGAGGCCCACGAGCGGTCCCTCAACATCGACTTCCTGCTCGGCTATCTCGCCCAGCTGCTGCCCAAGCGCCCCGATCTCAAGGTGATCATCACCTCCGCGACGATCGACCCGGACCGCTTCTCCCGGCACTTCGGCAACGCCCCGATCGTTGAGGTCAGCGGCCGTACGTACCCCGTGGAGGTCCGCTACCGCCCGCTCCTCGAAGAGGACAGCGACGACTCCGACCGGGACCAGATCACCGCGATCTGCGACGCCGTCGAGGAGCTCCAGACCGAGGGCAAGGGCGACATCCTGGTCTTCCTCTCCGGCGAGCGCGAGATCCGCGACACCGCGGACGCGCTCAACAAGAAGCAGTACAGATTCACCGAGGTACTGCCGCTGTACGCGCGGCTCTCGCACGCCGAGCAGCACCGTGTCTTCCAGCCCCACACCGGCCGCAGGATCGTCCTGGCCACCAATGTCGCCGAGACCTCGCTGACCGTCCCCGGCATCAAGTACGTGATCGACCCGGGCACCGCCCGTATCTCCCGCTACAGCCACCGCACCAAGGTCCAGCGCCTGCCCATCGAGCGGATCAGCCAGGCCAGCGCCAACCAGCGCAAGGGCCGCTGCGGCCGTACGTCGGACGGCATCTGCATCCGGCTGTACGACGAGGACGACTTCCTCTCCCGCCCGGAGTTCACGGACGCCGAGATCCTGCGGACGAATCTGGCCTCCGTCATCCTCCAGATGACCGCGGCCGGCCTCGGCGACATCGAGAAGTTCCCCTTCATCGACCCGCCGGACCACCGCAACATCCGTGACGGCGTCCAGCTGCTGCAGGAACTGGGCGCGTTCGACCCGGCGCAGAAGGACCCCAGGAAGAAGCTCACCCAGCTCGGCCGCAAGCTCTCGCAGCTGCCGGTCGACCCGCGGCTGGCCCGGATGGTCATCGAGGCCGACAAGAACGGCTGTGTACGCGAGGTCATGGTGATCGCGGCCGCGCTCTCCATCCAGGACCCGCGCGAGCGGCCCGCCGACAAGCAGACGCAGGCCGACCAGCAGCACGCCCGCTTCAAGGACGAGACCTCCGACTTCCTCGCCTACCTCAACCTGTGGCGGTACATCCGCGAGCAGCAGAAGGAGCGCGGCTCCTCCAGCTTCCGCCGGATGTGCAAGCAGGAGTATCTGAACTTCCTGCGCATCCGCGAGTGGCAGGACATCTACGCCCAGCTGCGTACGGTCGCCAAGCAGATGGGCATGCATCTCGAGGAGCCCTCGGCCGACGCGGCCGCTCCCGAGCAGTCCGTGCACACCTCGCTGCTGGCCGGCCTGCTCTCGCACATCGGCCTCAAGGACACCGACAAGAACGAGTATCTGGGCGCGCGCGGCGCCAAGTTCGCGGTCTTCCCCGGCTCGGCGCTCTTCAAGAAGCCCCCGCGCTTCGTCATGTCGGCGGAGCTGGTCGAGACGTCCCGGCTGTGGGCCCGCGTCAACGCCAAGGTCGAGCCCGAGTGGATCGAGCCGCTCGCCGGGCATCTGATCAAACGCACCTACAGCGAGCCGCACTGGGAGAAGGACGCGGCCGCCGTGATGGCGTACGAGCGGGTCACGCTGTACGGCGTGCCGATCGTCGCCCAGCGCAAGGTGAACTACGGGCGCATCGACCCCGAGACCTCGCGCGATCTCTTCATCCGCAACGCGCTGGTCGAGGGTGACTGGCGTACGCACCACAAGTTCTTCGCGGACAACCGCAAACTCCTCACCGAGGTCGAGGAGTTGGAACACCGCGCCCGCCGCCGCGACATCCTGGTGGACGACGAGACGCTCTTCGACTTCTACGACCAGCGCGTTCCCGAACATGTGGTGTCCGGCGCGCACTTCGACTCCTGGTGGAAGCACAAGCGCAAGGACTCGCCCGAACTTCTCGACTTCGAGCGCGAGATGCTCATCAACGAGAAGGCCGGGTCGGTCACCAAGGACGACTATCCGGACTCCTGGTGGCAGGGGCGGCTGAAGTTCCGTGTGACGTACCAGTTCGAGCCGGGCGCGGACGCGGACGGGGTGACCGTCCACATTCCGTTGCAGGTGCTGAACCAGGTCACTTCCGAAGGCTTCGACTGGCAGATCCCGGGCCTGCGCGAGGACGTGGTGATGGAGCTGATCCGCTCGCTCCCCAAGCCGATCCGCCGGCACTACGTCCCGGCTCCGAACTACGCGAAGGCCTTCCTGGAGCGGGCTGTGCCCCTCCAGGAGCCGCTGCCCACCACGCTCGCCCGTGAGCTGCAGCGCATGGTCGGCGTCCCGGTCACCGCGGACGACTTCGATCTGGGCCGGATCCCGGACCATCTCAAGATCACGTTCCGGATCGTGGACGAGCGCCGTAAGAAGCTCGCCGAGGGCAAGGACCTGGAGGCGCTGAAGCTCCAGCTGAAGCCGAAGGCACGCCAGGCGCTGTCCCAAGCCGCGGCGGCGACCGCGGGGCCCTCGGGCGAGTCCATCGAGCGCTCGGGCCTGAAGGACTGGACGATCGGCACGCTGTCGCGCGTCTTCGAGACCCGGCGCGCCGGCCAGCCGGTCAAGGCATACCCGGCGCTGGTCGACGACGGCGAGAGCGTCTCCGTACGCCTCTTCGACACCGAGGCCGAGCAGCAGCAGGCGATGTGGCGGGGCACGCGGCGGCTGATCCTGCTCAACATCCCGGTGAATCCCGCCAAGTTCGCCTCGGACAAGCTGACCAACCAGCACAAGCTGGCGCTGTCCCGCAATCCGCACGGCTCGATCCAGGCGCTCTTCGACGACTGCGCGATGGCGGCGACGGACAAGCTGATCGCCGACCACGGCGGGCCCGCGTGGGACGAGGAGTCGTTCCGCAAGCTGTTCGACAAGGTCCGGGCGGACCTCGTGGACACGACCGTACGGACGGTGGACCAGGTCCAGCAGATCCTGGCCGCGTGGCAGGCGTGCGAGCGCCGTCTGAAGGCCACGAACAGCCTGGCGCTGGTCAAGAACGTCCAGGACGTACGGGAGCAGCTGGCGGCCCTGATGCCGGCCGGCTTCGTCACCGCGACCGGTCTCCGCCGCCTGCCCGACCTGATGCGCTACCTGGTCGCCGTGGACCGCCGCCTGCAGCAGATGCCGACGGCTGTCCAGCGCGACACGACACGCATGGAGAAGGTGCACGAGATGCAGGACGAGTACGCCTGGCTGCTGGAGCAGATGCCGCAGGGGCGCCCGGTTCCGCAGGAGGTCCTGGACATCCGCTGGATGATCGAGGAGCTGCGGGTGAGCTACTTCGCGCATGCGCTGGGCACGGCGCAGCCGGTCTCGGACAAGCGCATCGTGAAGGCGATCGACGCGGCGGCGCCGTGACGGCGGGGCGGCTTGCATCGGGTTCGACCGCACGACCTGAGCTGCTGTACAGTCTCTCTCGCAGCCAACGCACATGAGGGCTGCGAAACCTGGTCCTGTGGAGCAGTTTGGAGTGCTCGCCACCCTGTCAAGGTGGAGGCCGCGGGTTCAAATCCCGTCAGGACCGCAGTGATGACGAAGGCCCGCATCCAGCGATGGACGCGGGCCTTCGGCGTGTGCGCTGCGCCGGGCCGTGTCCGGCGGCTTTCCCTGCCCCGCCCCTTCCCGCTGTGTCGAGGTTGCGGCTCCGCCGCGTGGTGGGGCAGGCCCCCAGGCCCCCGCGCGCCGGCTTCGCGGCGTGGCCCCCAGGGCTTCACCCCTGGACCCCGGTACGCCCTTCGGGCGTTGTCCTCAATCTCCCCCAGACTTCGCCCGGAGGGACCCCCAGACGGGCTGAATTTCCGCCCGTCCGGCGATTGAGGACCGGGTCCGGGGCGGAGCCCCGGCTCACCCTGCCCACGCGTCACACCCGCCGCAACCGTCGTCCCGCCGTCTTGACGGCGTCATCTGCCACCGGTACCCAATCCATAAGGGACGGCACACACCGGAGGTGACGTGCATGGCGGCGTCCGCAGCGAGGCAGCACGAGACCAAGGCGCTTCTGCGCGCCCATCTGAAGGCCGCATCCGGCTATCGCCACCTCACGCGGCACTGCCCCATCTGCCATCGCCTCCAACGGTTCGCCATGGAACCCTCCGCAAGCACCCCGCAGCCGGAGGACCGAGGCCCAACCCCCTGACTGACGGGCCCTGAGATGGCAAGAGTTGTGCAGTGTGACGGGTGTCACCGAATCCGTTTCCGGAACCGGGTAACTTACCCCCTTCCTACAACCAACCAATTTAATATGTGCAATTGCACCACCTGCTGAGCACCTCCCCGGGCAACCGCGCGCCCCCCTTCCCCACCCATCCAGACGCATCCCCACCCATCCCCGGGCACAAAGAAAAATCGCGCTGGACCCGGCGGAGTCCAGCGCGATCAATGACGAAGTGTCCGTTGGGGCAGACGACCGTCATGTGGAGCTATAGGTGGGCTTGCCGGGATGGGGGTCCCGAAAATGCCCGATCAGTGGGTGTTCAGGCCTCGCTACGCTGCTGCGGAATACCCGCAAGCAGTGCGCGGACCTCTGCCTCGCGGTACCGACGATGTCCACCGAGCGTGCGGATGGACGTGAGCTTGCCTGCCTTGGCCCAGCGGGTGACCGTCTTCGGGTCCACGCGGAACATCGTGGCAACCTCAGCCGGGGTCAGCAGCGGCTCGGCATCAGGGGTGCGAGCGGTCATGAGCGGCCTCCTCGGGAGAACCGAACCTTCTCGGTTCTTTCCTCTAAATTCTGCACCTTGACCCGCGTTGCCCGAAATGGCGGACGCGGGTCGAGTCGGTTATAGGACGAACGGCTTGTCCTCGGCACTACAACTACACCATCCGTCCAGCCACGTCGGCCAAACCGATGGAATTGCCCTCTGAGGTGTCCATCAACGGCGGAAGTCCGATGGACCATGCCATAGCGGACAGTCACGCCACAGTGACGATCAGTCACAGAGCGATCAGGAGTCACCAGACCCCCCACAGTGCGCAATGCCGAGAATTCCGACCATAGTTGGACGGAAGGAGCCTCCCCCGGGCTCCTTGTCCTATTTTGACACGAGGGTAGGTGATGGGCGCAAGGCCCAGGTAAGTGCCGTCCGTCACGCTTGAGACAAAGGCCCGGTACGGGACCTACGTCCCGGGCCGAGGGAGTCAATGATGCTCAATGATCGCCAGAAACGCTCAGTTGGCGAACTGAAGGTCCCTCACAGCGCGCCATCGATCGACCAGACGGGCGTATGCCTCGCCCGCCCCCTCGCCGTCGCCGGCCTGCAGCGCCGCGATCCCCGCGGCCAGATCTGCGGCCGAGTGATCCTCGTCGAGCTGCACTCCGGTCAGAGCGTGCACCAGGCCGCCGTAGTCCAGCTCGACCAGGGAACGGGGATGGAACTCCTCCAGCCACCGCCCCACATCTACCAGGCCCTCGGTCAGCGGGCCCTCGTCGATCGTGTCCCGCAGCGTCTTCAGCGCCCGCGCCACCCGGCGCCTGGCCTGCACCATGGGCGTCCGGTAGCGCATGCGCGGGGCAGCCGTCCCGGCCGGCTCGTACTCCCGCTCGTCGTCCGAGAAGAGCACGAACCAGCGCACCGGCACCTGCCAGACCGCCGTTCTGATCCACGGCCGGGCGTCGGGGTTGCGCTCGCGCCACTGCTCGTAGTCCGCGGCCGCCTGCCCGCGCACCACCGGCGGCAGCACCGCGTCCAGCAGCGGCGCCGGAAGCTGCTCGGAGAGCTCCTCCAGCGCCAGCCAGCCACGCAGCCGGGTCCGCCAGGGGCAGACGCACACCACCCCGTCCACCTCCGCCACAAAGGCGTCGCCGCTCTCGTGGACCGGCACAGGGACCGGCGGGGTCGGCAGCAAGTCGGCCAGCGAGCGTCGCAGTTCGTCCTGCGCGGTGGGGGTGCGCTCCCGGCGGGCGTAGCGGGCCCAGTGGCCCCGTTCCGGCTCGGGAAAGGCCGCCAGCGGCTCGTACACCCGCAGGTAGGCCGCGTACGGGACGAGGACCGAGGACAGCGCTGGCATGCGGCAAATCCTTCCACGCCGGTACTCCGCCAGGGGGTGATCCTCAGCACTGCGTCGGATCTACGCACGCGTAGGACTTACCCTCATCCCCAACTGGGCCTTCCCCACCCGCAGGAGGCCCTTCATCCGCCGCTTCGTACTTGGGAGTCACCACCGTGACCGATCTGACCGACGGCGTCCTGCACACCCTGTTCCGATCCGACCAGGGCGGCCACGAGCAAGTCGTGCTGTGCCAGGACCGCGCCTCCGGCCTGAAAGCCGTCATCGCCATCCACTCGACCGCCCTGGGCCCGGCCCTCGGCGGCACCCGCTTCTACCCGTACGCCACCGAGGAAGAGGCCGTCGCGGACGCGCTGAACCTCTCCCGGGGGATGTCGTACAAGAACGCCATGGCCGGACTCGATCACGGCGGCGGCAAGGCCGTGATCATCGGTGATCCCGAGCGGATCAAGACCGATGAGCTGCTGCTCGCCTACGGCCGCTTCGTGGACTCCCTCGGTGGTCGCTATGTGACGGCCTGCGACGTCGGTACGTACGTCGCCGACATGGACGTCGTGGCCCGCGAGACACGCTGGGCCACCGGTCGCTCCCCCGAGAACGGCGGCGCCGGCGACTCGTCCGTGCTGACCGCCTACGGCGTCTTCCAGGGCATGCGGGCCTCCGCCCAGCAACTGTGGGGCGACCCGACGCTGCACGGCCGCAAGGTCGGCATCGCGGGGGTCGGCAAGGTCGGCCGCCACCTGGTCGAGCATCTGCTGCAGGACGGCGCCGAGGTCGTGATCACGGATGTGCGCGAGGAGTCCGTACGCGGGATTCTCGACAAGCACCCGCAGGTCACAGCGGTCGCGGACACCGCAGCCCTGATCCGTACGGCTGGTCTGGACGTCTACGCCCCGTGTGCGCTCGGCGGCGCGCTGAACGACGACTCCGTGCCCGCGCTCACCGCCAAGGTGGTCTGCGGCGCGGCCAACAACCAGCTCGCGCACCCGGGTGTCGAGAAGGACCTCGCGGACCGCGGGATCCTCTACGCCCCCGACTATGTGGTCAATGCCGGCGGAGTGATCCAGGTCGCCGACGAGCTGCACGGCTTCGACTTCGACCGCTGCAAGGCGAAGGCGGCGAAGATCTTCGACACCACGCTGGGAATATTCGCGCGTGCGAAGGAAGACGGCATTCCGCCGGCCGCCGCGGCGGACCGGATCGCCGAGCAGCGCATGGCGGAGGCCCGTCGGCGCTGACCCTTGCCGGGCCCGGCCCGCCGACCTGGGAGACAAGACTCACCCCGGTCGGCGGGTCGACTGCCAAGAAGAGGTTAAAATCGCAGTTGACCAGCGAGGACGGGGCTCCTCGCGGGTTCTGCGAAGTGGCGCGTCATGCGGGCGGCGTACCGTATGGCCGCGGAAGCAGGTACCGTTGAAGCCCTACGGACCGGTCTCTCCACGGAGAGCCCGTTCTGAATCATGAACGCGTGTCAAGACTCTGGGGCCGTCGAGCCCCGTCACCGAGGGGGTCGAGCCATGGGGCGCGGCCGGGCCAAGGCCAAGCAGACAAAGGTCGCCCGCCAGCTGAAGTACAACAGCGGCGGGACTGACCTGTCGCGTCTGGCCAACGAGCTGGGCGCTTCGACTTCGAGTCAGCCTCCGAACGGCGAGCCGTTCGAGGACGACGACGAGGAAGACGACCCGTACGCACAGTACGCGGATCTGTACAACGACGACGATGACGAGGACGACGAGTCCGGTCCGTCGTCACAGCGCCGCGGCGCTTGACGTTGCACTGACACACCGACCCGGTCCGGGGCTGCCCCCGGACCGGGTTCTGTGCTGTTCAGCTTGCGGCCGCTCTCACTGTGCGTAGGTACCCGTCAGGGTCGCGCCGGTCGCGTGGTCACCGCGCTCGGTGATCTCTCCGGCGACCCATGCGTCGACGCCACGGTCCGCGAGCGTGGTCAGCGCCGCGTCCACCGACTCCTCGGGGACGACGGCGATCATGCCCACGCCCATGTTGAGGGTCTTCTCCAGCTCCAGACGCTCGACCTGACCGGCCTTGCCGACGAGGTCGAAGACCGGGCTCGGGGTCCACGACGAGCGATCCACGATCGCGTGCAGCCCGTCCGGAATGACCCGGGCGAGGTTGTTCGCGAGACCGCCGCCGGTGACGTGGCTGAAGGCGTGCACCTCGGTGGTCCGGGTGAGCGCCAGGCAGTCCAGCGAGTAGATCTTGGTGGGCTCGAGCAGCTCCTCGCCCAGCGTCCGGCCGAACTCCTCGACCTGCTGGTCCAGGGACATGTTCGCCCGGTCGAACAGGACGTGGCGGACCAGCGAGTACCCGTTGGAGTGAAGGCCGGAGGACGCCATGGCGATGACCGCGTCACCCGTACGGATACGATCCGCGCCCAGCAGGCGGTCGGCCTCGACGACTCCCGTACCGGCGCCGGCGACGTCGAAGTCGTCCTCGCCCAGCAGCCCGGGATGCTCGGCGGTCTCGCCGCCGACCAGCGCGCAGCCGGCCAGGACGCAGCCCTCGGCGATGCCCTTGACGATGGCGGCAACCCGCTCGGGGTGCACCTTGCCGACGCAGATGTAGTCGGTCATGAAGAGCGGCTCGGCGCCGCAGACGACCAGGTCGTCGACGACCATGCCCACGAGGTCGTGGCCGATCGTGTCGTACACGCCCATCCTGCGGGCGAGGTCGACCTTCGTGCCGACGCCGTCGGTGGCGGAGGCGAGCAGCGGGCGCTCGTACCGCTTGAGGGCCGAGGCGTCGAAGAGACCGGCGAAGCCGCCGATGCCGCCGAGGACCTCGGGGCGCCGGGTCTTCTTCACCCATTCCTTCATCAGCTCGACGGCGCGGTCGCCCGCTTCGATGTCGACGCCCGCGGCCGCGTAGCTGGCACCGGTGCCCGCGTGCGGAGCACGCTCAGAAGATTCAGCAGGCATGCTGGAGAACTTTCGTGTCGTACTGCAGGGGACTACGGGCGACGGAGCGCGTCGGCGGCGTCGGTGCCGCCCGCCAGCTCGGTCTCCAGGAGCTGCTTGCCGAGCAGCTCGGGGTCGGGAAGCTCCATCGGGTACTCGCCGTCGAAGCAGGCGCGGCAGAGGTTCGGCTTGTCGATCGTGGTCGCCTCGATCATGCCGTCGAGCGAGATGTACGAGAGCGAGTCCGCGCCCAGCGACGCGCCGATCTCTTCGATCGTCATGCCGTTCGCGATCAGTTCGGCGCGGGTCGCGAAATCTATGCCGAAGAAGCAGGGCCACTTGACCGGCGGGGACGAGATCCGGATGTGGACCTCGGCGGCGCCCGCCTCGCGGAGCATCTTGACCAGGGCGCGCTGGGTGTTGCCGCGGACGATCGAGTCGTCCACGACAACCAGGCGCTTGCCCCGGATGACTTCCTTGAGGGGGTTCAGCTTGAGGCGGATGCCGAGCTGGCGGATCGTCTGGGACGGCTGGATGAAGGTGCGGCCGACGTAGGCGTTCTTCACCAGACCGGAGCCGTAGGGGATTCCACTCGCCTCGGCGTAGCCGATGGCGGCGGGGGTGCCGGACTCCGGCGTCGCTATCACCAGATCGGCCTCGACCGGGGCTTCCTTGGCGAGCCTGCGGCCCATCTCCACGCGGGAGAGGTAGACGTTCCGGCCCGCGATGTCGGTGTCCGGGCGCGCCAGATAGACGTACTCGAAGACACAGCCCTTGGGCTTCGCTTCTGCGAAGCGGGAGGTGCGGATGCCGTTCTCGTCGATGGCGATGAGCTCACCCGGCTCGATCTCGCGGACATAGCTGGCGCCGCAGATGTCGAGGGCGGCGGACTCGCTCGCGACGACCCAGCCGCGCTCGAGGCGGCCGAGCACCAGAGGGCGGATGCCCTGCGGGTCGCGGGCGGCGTACAGGGTGCCCTCGTCCATGAAGACCAGGGAGAACGCGCCCTTGACGTCCGGGAGCACCCTGGCGGCGGCCGCTTCAATGGTCAGCGGCTTGCCGTCGTCGTCGACCTGGCCCGCGAGGAGGGCGGTGACGAGATCGGTGTCGTTGGTGGCGGCGACCTGGGTGGCCCGGCCGTTCTCCTTGGGGAGTTCCGCGACCATCTCGGCGAGCTGGGCGGTGTTGACCAGGTTTCCGTTGTGGCCGAGCGCGATCGAGCCGTGGGCGGTGGCCCGGAACGTCGGCTGAGCGTTCTCCCACACGGAGGCGCCCGTGGTCGAGTAGCGGGCGTGACCGACCGCGATATGGCCCTTGAGGGAGCCGAGGGAGGTCTCGTCGAAGACCTGCGAGACCAGGCCCATGTCCTTGAAGACGAGGATCTGGGAGCCGTTGCTCACCGCGATTCCCGCGGACTCCTGTCCTCGATGTTGGAGGGCGTAGAGCCCGAAGTAAGTGAGCTTCGCGACCTCTTCACCCGGAGCCCAGACACCGAAGACGCCGCAAGCGTCCTGGGGGCCTTTCTCACCGGGGAGCAGGTCGTGGTTGAGTCGTCCGTCACCACGTGGCACGGCACCGAGTGTAGGCGAGATCGACCACTGGTCCGAATTGGGGATCCGGACGGGGCTCGCGCGGGGGCGGCCGGAGTCGGCCTTCGCCCGTGCGTCGGGGCCAGTTGGGGGTTCATTCGGGCGTCCGCATGGCGGGACGATCGTTGGCAGGTACGCGGCGTTTCGGACCGGCGTCTGGCCCATGCAACCTTCTTGGTGACCGGACGGTCACGCTGGTGGAGCGCCGGCACGTTGACCTGGTCCGTGTCGCGAGCGCGAGCTGTCGCTGCGTGTAGTTGCTTGCTGACGCGGGTTCGGGGGCCCTTTCGATTCCGGTTCCGTGGTCCGGTCTGTCCATAGGGCAGCCGGTCCGCCCCGTGTTGCGCATTTCACACTGCCGCTCCCCTTTGGAGCGTGGCGATTCAGGTGTGGAGAGCCGGCGCCGTCGCCGACAGTCCATTGCCGTTCGCCGCGGTGAGGGTCAGGCTCCGGTGCTGCAGCTTGTACGTCACATCGCCCTTGAGGACCTTCAGCAGGTGGCTCTCCAGCAGCTGCGCCGTGCCCGCGCACATCATCCGGGTGGTGGCGAGGCGGCCGAAGGTGATCGTGGAGCCGGAGATCTTGACGGTGCCGGTGAAGTTGTTGCAGCCGAGGTTGCCGCGTACGGAACCGTCCTTGCCGAAGGTCAGGTGCGCGTTCTTTTCCGTGCCGGCGGGCAGCGAGGACGCGGTGTCGCCGGTGACAACGGAGTTCACGGACCACTTGGTGCCGACCAGCGGGGCCGACGCCTCGCGGGTGAGGGCGATCGAGTTGCCCTTCTCGGTGGTCAGCGTGAGCCGGCCGTCGGCGATCTTCGCCTTGAGCTTGCCGGAGAAGGCGGACCGCAGCGCGTCCTCGAAGCCCATGACGCGCTTGTCACAGGCCATCTCGGTCATCACGGCGTCGCCCACGGTGATCGTGTCGCCGTTGACCGTGACATCGGCGCCGAAACTGTTGCAGCCGTAGCTGCCCTCGGCGCGGCCCTTGGAGGTGATCTCGACATGCGCGCCGGCCGGGGCCGCAGACTTCCTGCCGTCGACGGTCACGCTGTCGACGGTCCAGTGGACGCCGGTGAGAGGCAGGTCGGTCCTGACCGAAGCGCCTCCGTCGCCGCCGGCACCGGAACCCGATTCCGTGCCGCAGGCGGCGAGTGCGAGGAGAGCCAGGGCGGTGACGGGAATGCTCAGCTGCTTTCGCATACCCCTGGGACGGGGCTGCTGGGGCTCCGGTTCCCCGCCGGGGTTCAGCCGAGAATCGGCAGCAGCCCCGACAGGTCCGCCCGCTCCCCGCTCGCGCTGACCTTCGCCGCGTCCAGTTCCTCGGCCCATCGAGTACGCCCGGTGGCGAGCCGGATCCAGGTCAGCGGGTCGGTCTCCACGACATTGGGCGGGGTGCCGCGGGTGTGCCGCGGGCCCTCGACGCACTGCACGACGGCGAACGGCGGCACCCGTACCTCCGTGGAGGCCCCCGGCGCCTTCGCCGCGAGCGCGTCGGCGAGCAGACGGGTGCACGCGGCGAGCGCCTGCCGGTCGTACGGGATGCCGAGCCCGGTCGCGGCGTTCAAGTCATCAGTGTGGACGATGAGTTCGACGGTACGGGTGACGAGGTAGTCGCCCAACCGCATCGCTCCGACACGGGTGGTGAGCAGCCGTTCGTCGGAGGCCTGGGGCAGAATTTCGGCGAGCCGGGCGGCGGTTCGCGCGTACAGTTCCTCCGGCTCGGCGCCTGCCGCGATCTCCTTGGTGTCGTCGGAGATGCCCCCGGCGTGCGCGGCGGTCGCGAACGGCCAGTCCAGCAGCTCGACTTCCCGCTTCGCGGGCGTCGGCTGCTCAAGACTCCGGCTGACCGCGCCGACCGCCATGGCGATGTGCCCGGCCAGATCGCGCACGGTCCAGTCCCCGAGCCGGGTGGGCAGGGCGAGCTGCTCGGGCGGGAGGGTGCCGACCGCCTGGTGTACCTGCCCGAACTGAGTGAGGACGGCGGCACGGATCTTCGCGGAGTCGTAGCTGCGGGTGCGCTTCTTCGCAGGTGGCATGCGAGGAGACTAACGGCCGGTCAGGACCGGATGGCTCAGTCGCCGAACCTGTTCTCCACCGGGGCTCCCGAGTCCGCAGAGGTCAGGGAGCCGGCTGTCGCTCGACGGTGAACGCCTCGCCGGCCGGCGGCACTCCGATCCCGCGCCACCTGAAGGGCATGCCCCGGGCCGAGTCCAGGTCCGGGCCGTCCATCAGCTGGAAGTGCACATGCGGCTCGGTGGAATTGCCGGAATTGCCGCAGCGGGCCATCTCCACTTGACCCTCCCCGGTCCGGGAAGGCCGACCACATAGCCGGGCTTGTCGGCCCACACCGTGACGGTCTTGACGAACTTGCGGTTCCGGATCTCCTGTGCGCCGGTTCGGCAGGGCGCCCCCTGGGTCTTCGACCGCTTCTGGGACTGTGCTGCCGCCGCGTTGGCGACCGTGTCGGCGGACCGGGTACGCGGTTCGGCTCCGCGGAAGGCGTCAGTGGTGGCGGCGATGCCGCCGGCCAGCAGGCCGGTGACGACAGCGGCTATTGCCAGGGGGCGGGGCCGCCACGAACTCTGCCCGGTCCGTGCCCGCCTGCGGTTGCGGCGACCCGTTGTCCACCGTCGTTCCCCCCGCTGCTCTGTCAGTGCTCATTCACTTCGGGCAGCTTGGATACCGACGCCGGTCGAGGAGGCTCGGTTCGGCCGGACAGGGCCCACGGCCGCGATCTCGGCTCAAAGCACTGCGTCCCACGGCCGGGTGGCAGCGGGACGCAGCAGAGCAGTGGGGCGTCAGACCAGCAGACCGGGGATGGTCTCCTCGTGAGCCGTGCGCAGTTCGCTCAGCGCGATGCTGAACTCGCCCTGCACATCCACCTCGTCACCGTCCACGACACCGATACGGGTGACGGGCAGACCCCGCGCCCCGCACATGTCGTTGAAGCGGAGCTCCTCGCTGCGCGGCACCGAGACGACCGCGCGCCCCGCCGACTCGCTGAACAGGAAGGTGAAGGCGTCCAGACCGTCCGGCACGACCAGCCGGGCGCCCGTGCCGCCGCGCAGGCAGGACTCGACGACCGCCTGGATCAGACCGCCGTCCGACAGGTCGTGCGCCGCGTCGATCATGCCGTCGCGGGACGCCGAGATCAGGATCTCGCCGAGCAGCTTCTCGCGGTCCAGGTCCACGGCCGGCGGCAGTCCGCCGAGGTGGTCGTGGATCACCTGGGACCAGGCCGAACCGCCGAACTCCTCACGCGTGTCGCCGAGGAGGTAGAGCAGTTGCCCTTCCTCGCGGAAGGCGATCGGCGTACGGCGGTTGACGTCGTCGATCACACCGAGGACGGCCACCACGGGCGTCGGGTGGATCGCGACCTCACCGGTCTGGTTGTAGAGCGAGACATTGCCACCGGTGACCGGCGTGCCGAGCTGCAGACAGCCGTCCGCGAGACCGCGCGTGGCCTCCGCGAACTGCCACATCACGGCCGGGTCCTCGGGCGAGCCGAAGTTCAGGCAGTCCGAGATGGCGAGCGGCCTGGCGCCGGATGCGGCGACATTGCGGTACGCCTCCGCCAGCGCGAGCTGCGCGCCCGTGTACGGGTCGAGCTTCGCGTACCGGCCGTTGCCGTCGGTCGCCATGGCCACGCCCAGGTTCGACTCCTCGTCGATCCGGACCATGCCCGCGTCCTCGGGCTGGGCGAGCACGGTGTTGCCCTGCACGAAACGGTCGTACTGGTCGGTGATCCACGCCTTCGACGCCTGGTTCGGCGATGCGACCAGCTTCAGGACCTGCTCGCGCAGTTCCTCGGAAGTCGCGGGCCGCGGCAGCTTGTTCGCGTCGTCGGCCTGGAGCGCGTCCTGCCACTCCGGGCGGGCGTACGGACGCTGGTACGTCGGGCCCTCGTGGGCCACCGAACGCGGCGGCACATCCACGATCTGCTCGCCGTGCCAGAAGATCTCCAGGCGCTCGCCCTCGGTCACCTCACCGATGACGGTGGCGATGACGTCCCACTTCTCGCAGATCTCCATGAACCGGTCGACCTTGTCCGGCTCGACGATCGCGCACATGCGCTCCTGCGACTCGCTCATGAGGATCTCCTCGGGCGAGAGGGTCGCATCACGCAGCGGGACGGTGTCGAGCTCGACGCGCATACCGCCGGAACCGGCGGAGGCCAGCTCGGAGGTCGCGCAGGACAGACCCGCGCCACCGAGGTCCTGGATGCCCGCGACCAGCTTCTCCTTGAAGATCTCGAGCGTGCACTCGATGAGGAGCTTCTCCTGGAAGGGGTCACCGACCTGGACGGCGGGACGCTTGGCCGGGCCGGTGCTCTCGAAGGTCTCCGAGGCAAGGATGGAGACACCGCCGATGCCGTCGCCGCCCGTGCGGGCGCCGTACAGAATGACCTTGTTGCCGGGGCCCGACGCCTGCGCGAGGTGGATGTCCTCGTGCTTCATCACGCCGATGCAGCCCGCGTTGACCAGCGGGTTGCCCTGGTAGCACTCGTCGAAGACGACCTCGCCGCCGATGTTCGGCAGGCCGAGGCAGTTGCCGTAGCCGCCGATGCCCGCGACGACGCCCGGCAGAACGCGCTTGGTGTCGGGGTGGTCGGCGGCGCCGAAGCGCAGCGGGTCGACGACCGCGACCGGACGGGCACCCATGGCGAGGATGTCGCGGACGATGCCGCCGACGCCGGTGGCCGCGCCCTGGTAGGGCTCGATGTAGCTCGGGTGGTTGTGCGACTCGACCTTGAAGGTGACCGCGTAACCCTGGCCGACGTCGACGACGCCCGCGTTCTCACCGATACCGACGAGCATGGCGTCGTTTTCGGGAACCTTCTCGCCGAACTGCTTCAGATGGACCTTGCTGCTCTTGTACGAGCAGTGCTCGGACCACATGACGGAGTACATGGCGAGCTCGGCGCCGGTGGGACGGCGGCCGAGGATCTCGCGGATGCGCTCGTACTCGTCCTGCTTGAGGCCGAGTTCCTTCCAGGGCTGCTCGACGTCCGGGGTTCCGGCCGCGTGCTTGACCGTATCCAGGCTCATGCTGCGGCCCTTTCGTTCTCCCCCAGAGCTGACGCCTGGGTGGTGCCCCCATCTCCGCCCGCGCGGTGCAGAGGTGCGGCTTGCTTCTTCGTCTGCAGCCCGGCGGCCACGCGTGCGTCGCTCACAGGGAGACCAGCTTCTTGAGGATCGAGGTGAAGAAACCGAGACCGTCGGTGCGGCCGGTGCCGATCAGAGGCTCGACGGCGTGCTCCGGATGCGGCATCAGACCGACGACATTGCCGGCGGCGTTGGTGATGCCCGCGATGTCACGGAGCGAGCCGTTCGGATTGCCGTCGAGATAGCGGAAGGCGACCCGGCCCTCGGCCTCGAGCTCGTCGAGGACGCGCTCGGCGGCGACATAACGGCCGTCGATGTTCTTGAGCGGTACGGAGATCTCCTGGCCCTTGTCGTAATCGACGGTCCAGGCGGTCGATGCGTTCTCCACCCGCAGCTTCTGGTCACGGCAGATGAAGTGGAGGTGGTTGTTGCGGAGCATTGCGCCCGGCAGCAGATGCGACTCGGTGAGGATCTGGAAGCCGTTGCAGATGCCGAGAACCGGCAGTCCCGCCCTGGCCTGGTCGATGATCGTCTCCATCACCGGCGAGAACCGGGAGATGGCTCCGGCGCGCAGATAGTCGCCGTAGGAGAAACCTCCGGCGAGGACCACGGCGTCGACCTGCTTGATGTCCTTGTCGCGGTGCCAGAGCGAAACAGGCTCCGCACCGGCGAGGCGGACGGCGCGCAGGCTGTCCTTGTCGTCGAGCGTGCCGGGGAACGTGACGACTCCGATACGGGAAGTCACGACTCCACCTTTACGACGAAGTCCTCGATGACGGTGTTGGCGAGGAACGTTTCGGCCATCTCATGGATGCGGGCGAGGGCGGCTTCGTCGACCGGCCCCTCCACCTCCAGCTCGAAGCGCTTTCCCTGACGTACGTCCGCGATCCCGTCGAATCCGAGGCGGGGCAGTGCGCGCTGCACCGCCTGTCCCTGGGGGTCGAGGATCTCGGGCTTGAGCATGACGTCGACTACGACGCGTGCCACGGGCACTCCCGGTGGTGTGTTGCGAGGGCGGTTCCCTCAGCGTACCCGTCCGAAAAATCTACGCGAGTAGATATCAAGAGAACGTCCAGGGGAACGGAACGAGGAACACCCGGGGAAAATCCTGGGAAAAACCTCGCCCGCCATTGCGCCTGACACGCGCATGTAATTGGCTGGGCTTCACAATGCGTGCTCCGTCGCTGTACAAAGGAATACAGAGGAAAGCAGCATTGCCCCTCACCGGCCGGAAAGCCGGTATCACCGCATGTGGGAACCCGTGCCAGAACCGGTGATACCGCAGGAAAGGACCGATATCCGTGGCTCAGCGAGTAGTGGTCACGCTCTCCGACGACATCGACGGCGGAGAAGCGGCGGAAACGGTCGCGTTCGCGCTGGACGGGAAGTCGTACGAGATCGACCTCAATCCCTCCAATGCAAAGAAACTGCGCAAGGCCCTGGCTCCGTACGTGGCCGCGGGGCGAAAGCGGTCAAACGCCAAGAAGCGTGACAAGTCCCGCATCACCTACCGGCACACCTCGCTCGAGCCCGCCCCGGCGGCCGTGCGGGCCTGGGCGCAGTCCAACAAGATGGACGTGCCGGCCCGCGGCCGGATCCCCAAGGCGGTCTACGAGGCCTTCCGCGAAGCCAGTTGAGAGGTCCGGGCGCCATCGAGTTGCACTGCACCCCCGCTGATCGGCTAGAGTCTGAAGCACGCCGAGGAGCGAGGCCGCAAGGTCCGATCCCACGCAGCGTGCGGGTGTAGTTCAGTAGCAGAACATCCCCCTTCCAGGGGGAAGGCGCAGTGTGCAATTCCTGTCACCCGCTCTCATCGTTTTACCGGCCGCTGATGTGGATCAGGTAGAGTGGTGCACGCACCGCCCAGTGAGAGCTGAGCGGCAGCAATGCGGACGTGGCTCAGTTGGTAGAGCATCACCTTGCCAAGGTGAGGGTCGCGAGTTCGAATCTCGTCGTCCGCTCAGAGTGAAGGCCCCGGTCTAATCGACCGGGGCCTTCGTCGTTTCCCTGCGGCCGGGTCCGATGACATTTGTCATGGGCAGTGGTGACAGCGTGCACTGCCCGTTGCTCCCGCTCGGCGGAAGCCTTGAGCCATGACCACAGACCAGTACGTCATCGAGGCGGAGGGGCTGCGCCGGACCTACGCGGGCGGCTTCGAAGCTGTGACCGGAGTCTCCTTCTCCGTGGCGCGCGGCGAGATCTTCGCCCTGCTCGGGACCAACGGCGCGGGCAAGACCTCGACGGTCGAGCTGCTCGAAGGCCTCGCCGCCCCCGACGGCGGGACCGTGCGCGTCCTCGGCCACGACCCGTACCGCGAGCGCGCCGCCGTCCGGCCGCGCACAGGCGTGATGCTCCAGGAGGGCGGCTTCCCCTCCGACCTGACGGCCGCCGAGACCGCCCGCATGTGGGCGGGCTGCACCAGCGGGGCACGGCCCATCGGTGAGGCGCTGGAGCTGGTGGGGCTCGAACGGCGCGCCGGCGTGCGGGTCAAGCAGTTGTCGGGCGGCGAGCGGCGGCGGCTGGATCTGGCGCTGGCCCTGCTCGGGCGGCCGGAGGTGCTCTTTCTCGACGAGCCGACGACCGGTCTTGACGCGGAAGGGCGGCTCGACACCTGGGAACTGGTGCGGACGCTGCGGGAGGGCGGCACCACCGTGCTGCTGACGACGCACTACCTGGAGGAGGCCGAGTCGCTGGCCGACCGGCTGGCGATCATGCACCGGGGACGGATCGTGACCGCGGGGAGCCCGGCCGAGGTGACGGCCGCCCGGCCGTCACGCATCCGGTTCCTACTGCCCGAGGGGGTGGCTGCGGGACGGCTGCCGCTCTCGCTGCGAGCCGCCGCGGACGGCCGGCGGATCGAGATCCGTACGCACCAGTTGCAGCAGGCGCTCGAAGAACTGCTGCGGTGGGCGCGGGAGTCGGACGTGCGGCTCGAAGAGCTGGATGCCCGCACCGCCTCGCTCGAAGAGGCCTTCCTCGACATCGCGCGGGGCGCGGCGCAGGACACCGCGCAGGGCATCGCGAAGACAGAAACGGCAGGTGTGTGACATGACCGCGACGGCCGGACGGCTGACCGCTCTCGGGCGGGCCGAACTGACTCTTCTGCTGCGGAACCGGACCGCACTCGCCGTGGCGCTGGTGATGCCCGTGGCAACGGTCGCGGTGATCAAGTCATCACTGGACCAGATCGATCCCGACAAGGCCGGGATGAGCCTCGCGGAGGCGGCGATGACGGGCGGGATCGGGATCGTGCTGATCCTCGTCGTCCATCTCAACCTCGTCTCGGCGTATGTGGCGCGGCGCGAGGAGCTGGTTCTCAAGCGGCTGCGTACGGGGGAGGTGCCGGACCGCGAGATCCTCGCCGGGACGGCGCTGCCCGCTGCCGGTCTCGCGCTCGCGCAGTGCGTGCTGATCGTGGTGACTGGCGTCGCCTTCCTGGGTGTGGGGGCGCCGAAGCGGCCCGAACTGCTGGTCCTGGGTGTGCTGCTGGGGATCGTGCTGCTGGCCGCGCTGGCGGCCGCCACGTCCGCGGTGACCCGGACCGTGGAGAGCGCTCAGCTCACCTCGCTGCCGATGCTCTTGATCTCCTATGCCGGCTCCGGCCTGTTCATACCGCTGGAAGTGATGCCGCAGGACCTTGTGTCCGCGTGCAAGCTGCTGCCGGTGACCGGGGTGATGACGCTCGTACGGGCCGGCTGGCTGGGCGGTGCCGACGCCCATGACGTGGTCGGGGCCGCGGTGACGGCTCTGGCCTGGACCGCACTCTCGGTGTTTGCTGTGCAGCGGTGGTTCCGCTGGGAGCCCCGCCGCTGACTTCGGGAGTTTCTGTGCGAGTGAAGGGCTGGAGCGGCCGCAGCGGACTGGCGAAGGTGGACCTTTATACGCGCGGCACGGTCTATCTGATCCCGTGGGCGGGGGTCCTCGGGCTGACCTTGCTGCTGCAGGCTCGGCCGGTCCACGAGGACGGGCAGCTGATGCTGATCTTGAGCGCCTCGCTGCTCGCCGTCGCGGAGGGGGTGCTCTGCGGACGGCTGGCCCGGCACGCGATGGATGCCTATCTGGGGCAGGGGCAGGTGCCCCGGAGCCTGGTCTCGCGGGCGGCGGCGGTGACGGCCGCGACGACGGCCGCCGTGGTGGCGCTGGCGTCGACGGTCGATCTGACAGGGCTGCTGCCGACGATGCTGGCGGCGGGGCTGGCGCCGTTCCTGACCGTCCACTGTCTGCTCGTACGCAACCGGACCACGGCTCTGATCCAACTCGCGGTGCTGGCCGTGGTGGGCGGGCTGGTTGCGCTGACCGGCCGGACCGCCGCTGAGGCGCTGTTCGCCGTAGTGACGACCGGCTTCGTGACCGCCTGGATGGCGTTCACGGCCCGGGCGTCCATGTGGGTACTGGCGGTGATGTGGGAGCTGCGCGAGGCGCGCGACGTACAGGCGCGGCTCGCCGTCGCCGAGGAACGGCTGCGCTTCGGCCGCGATCTGCACGACGTACTGGGCCGGAACCTCGCCGTCATCGCGCTCAAGAGCGAGCTGGCGGTGCAGCTGGCCCGGCGCGCGCGGCCTGAGGCTGTCGACCAGATGACAGAGGTCCAGCGCATCGCCCAGGAGTCGCACCGAGAGGTACGGGACGTGGTGCGCGGCTACCGCGAGGCGGACCTGCGGGTGGAAGTGGAGGGCGCGCGGGGCGTGTTGGCGGCGGCCGGGATCGCCTGCACCGTCGAGTGGGGGGAGGCGGAACTGCCCGGCGCTGTCCAGTCGGCGCTGGGCTGGGTGGTCCGGGAGGCCACGACGAACGTGCTGCGGCACGGGGACGCGCGGCGCTGCACGATCTCGGTGCGCACCGCGGACGACACCGTCGTCCTGGTCGTCGAGAACAACGGGGTGACCGAGGCGGGATCGAGTGACGCCCCGGGCTCGGGGCTCGCGGGCCTGCGGGAGCGGCTGTCCGCAGTGGGCGGCACGCTGGAGGCCGGACCGTGTCGGGGCGGACTCTTCCGGCTGACGGCCCGCGTTCCCCTCGATGACGGCAGAAACGACGGGGGCGACGGGGACGACCTGGTCGGGGATGACATGAAGGAGGCGGTGTGACCGTACGCGTACTGCTCGCCGACGACGAGCATCTGATCAGGGGCGCCCTGGCCGCCCTGCTCTCGCTCGAAGACGATCTCGTGGTGGTCGCCGAGGCTGCCACGGGCGGTGAGGCCCTGGCCATGGCTCGGACGCACCGGCCCGATGTCGCGGTCCTCGACCTTCAGATGCCAGGGCCGGACGGTGTGAGTGTGGCCACATCCCTGCGGTCCGAACTGCCCGAGTGCCGGACGATGATCGTGACCGGTCATGGGCGGCCCGGACACCTCAAAAGGGCGCTGGCTGCGGGTGTGCGGGGGTTTGTCCCCAAGACCGTGAGCGCCCAGCGGCTGGCGGAGATCATCCGTACGGTGCACGCCGGAAACCGTTATGTGGACCCGGAGTTGGCGGCCGACGCGATCTCGGCGGGGGACTCGCCGCTGACCGGCAGGGAGGCGGAGGTGCTGGAGCTGGCGGCGGACGGGGCACCCGTCGCGGAGATCGCCGAGCGGGCCTCGCTGTCGCAGGGGACCGTACGGAACTACCTGTCGTCGGCCGCCTCCAAGCTGGGCGCCGAGAACCGGCACACGGCGGTACGTCTCGCTCGGGAGCGAGGTTGGGTATAGTGGTCTCCGCGCAACGGCGCATGCGGACGTAGCTCAGTTGGTAGAGCGCAACCTTGCCAAGGTTGAGGTCGCCAGTTCGAACCTGGTCGTCCGCTCAGCTTGAAGGCCCCGGTCCTTTCGACCGGGGCCTTCTTCGTTGTCTGCCGGTCGTGTCTGCCGGTCGTGTCTACGACCAGCTCAGGCCGGTCAGCAGCTCGTACGCCTCGATGTACTTCGCGCGGGTCGCCTCGACGGTCTCCTGCGGGAGGGCCGGCGGCGGCTGCTCGCTCTTGCGGTCCCAGCCGGAGGCGGGCGAGGTCAGCCAGTCGCGGACGTACTGCTTGTCGTACGAAGGCTGGGGGCGGCCCGGCCGCCAGGAGGCGGCGGGCCAGAAGCGGGACGAGTCCGGGGTCAGCACCTCGTCGGCGATCACAAGGTCATCGCCGTCGAAGCCGAACTCGAACTTGGTGTCCGCGAGGATGATGCCGCGATCGCGTGCGATGTCGCGGGCCCTGCTGTAGACGGCGAGGGTCGCCTGGCGCAGCTGGGCGGCGGTCTCGGCACCGGCCTGGTGGGCGACTTCCTCGTACGAGACGTTCTCGTCGTGGTCGCCGACTGCCGCCTTGGTGGCGGGCGTGAAGATCGGGGCCGGGAGCTCGGAGCCGTCGGAGAGGCCCTCCGGCAGCGCGAGCCCGCAGACCGTGCGGGACTCGTTGTACTCGACGAGTCCCGAGCCGGTGAGATAGCCGCGGGCGACGCACTCGACCGGGACCATGCGCAGGGACTTGCAGACGAGGGTGCGGCCCGCCCAGTCGGCTGGAGCGCCGGCGGGCAGATCTGAGCTCAGGACGTGGTTTGGGACGAGGTCCTCGAGGCGCTCGAACCACCAGAGCGAGAGCTGGGTGAGAACCCGTCCCTTGTCGGGGATCTCGGTGGGCAGCACCCAGTCGTAGGCGGAGATGCGGTCGCTGGCGACCATCACGAGGTCGCCCGCCTCGTTCTGGTACAGATCGCGCACCTTGCCGGTGTGCAGATGTACCAGGCCCGGGACCTGAAGCGGTTCGGGCTTTTCGACGAATCCGGACACGGTTCCTCCCCGTGGTTTTGTGCAATGGCTCCGATTCTCCCGTACGACGGGAGCGGGGGCCTGGTCAGGGGTGGCTGACCGGTCCTGATCGGTCCCGATCGCGTCCTCGTCGCGTCCCGTCGCTTCCTCGCGCCCTAGTCGCGTTTGCAGATGCGGTCGAGGAGATTGGCCGTCGCCCGCTGGACGCGGGTGTCGACATGGCCGGGCCGGTCCAGCGCCGGGGACCAGGCAAAGGTGCCGGACGCGAAGACAAGGGCACCGGAGGGTGCGCGGTACAGGGACGTCTCCTGGTGGCGTACGACGCCTTCGCCGTCCCGGTACGGCGAGTGGGCAAGCAGGATCCGGCTCTGGTGCTCCGGGAGCGAGGTGCGCGGGAAGTACCGGTCGGCCTCGCCGGCGACCAGGCCGGGAAGCTCGTCGCCGTCGCCTGCGCCGGTCGCCTCCCAGAGCCAGTGGTCCGCGTTCCGTACGACCAGGGGATACGGCTCGGGGACCCGGCCCGCGTACTGGATGCCCAGCATCTGCTGCTCGGCCCGGTCGATCTCGCGCCAGAGGGCGGCCTTCCCCGGGCCGCGGCGCTTGCGACAGCTGAGGAGGCGGTGGAGGACGCCGGAGGGGGACGGAGCGAGCTCGACCTGCCAGTACATGGTGTTGGCGGAGAGGAAGACGAGCGAGGTGCCGCGGTCGCGGGCGCGCTCGACGGTGCGGCGCATGGGGGCCGACCAGTACTCGTCGTGGCCGGGGAAGACCAGACCGCGGTAGCGGGCGGGGTCGATGCGGCCGGCGTGGAGGTCGCGGGTGTCGGCGTAGGCGATGTCGTAGCCGTAGCGCTCGGCCCAGCGGATGAAGTCGTAGGCGTGGCCGACGTGGAGAGGCAGGCCCGCGCCGGCGTACGGGCGGTCGAACGACACCGTGACGGCGGCGTCCTCCTCGCCGAGGAGACAGCCCTGTTCGTCCCAGGCGTGGTAGAGGCTGGCGCCGGTACGGCCGTCCTCCGGGTAGAGGTTGTACGCCTGCCAGGTGATGTCGGGGAGCAGCAGGAGCAGGTCGGCCGGGTGGTCGTCGCGGACGGTGAAGGGGATGTGGGACCGGTAGCCGTCGGCGGTGGTGAGCACGGCGACGTAGGCGCCGACCGACCAGTACGAGGGGATCTGAAGCCGCCAGGAGAGCCACCAGTGGTGGCAGGAGACGGTGCGGTTGGCGGTGAGCGGGGGCGGCTGCACGATGCCGGAGAGGCGGGGGCTGGTGGTGATCTTGGCCGCGCCGTCGCCCGCGTAGTGCCCGATGCGGTAGACGTCGACGGAGAACTGCTGGGGCGGGTCGACGGTGATGTGGAAGTCGATCGCCCCCCCGGGGGCGGCGGCACCGGTGGACGCGAAGCCCTTGATCTGGCGGTGTACGTCATCGGCGGTGCGGGGGCCGCGGACGCTGTTGCCGCGGTCTGGGTCCGCGTACCAGGGGACGACGTGGCCGGTGTCGTCGAAGTAGTTCTCGCTGCCCCGGAGCCAGGGCAGGGGGCCCTGGCCGAAGGGATCCGTCACGGCGTGTGCGAGGGCGCCCGATTCCCATCGCCGGATCTGTTCCGCCCCCATGCTGCGCCCTCCCTCGATGTGCCCTGGGACAACTGTGATGCGCCGACTGTTCAGCGTCGGTCTCCAGCACATCACATAACGCACGCACTCCGTCACCCTTCGTCGCGGATTGACGGGAACGGAACGGGGGCCGGGGGTGCGGGTCGCCGCGGTCGGGCTCCCCCGACCCGCTCCGCGGGCACGCTTCCACGCCGCTCCGCGGCTGGAATCGTGTTGTGGGCAGGCTCAGACCAGGCGGACCGGCTTTTCTGCGCGGATGCCCAGTTTTGTGAGCCAGGTGCGGAGAGGGGACACGTCGCCGTCCTCCGTGAGGCTCAGGACAGCGGCCGCAAGGTCCCCGCGTCGTTCGCCGTGGATCAGGAGGGCCGGGCCGTCGAGCCAGTCGAGGCCGGGGGCCGCGCCGGCCGTGTCGATCGCCGCACAGCAGACCATCGCGGTGACATGGTCCGCGAGCAGTTCGCGCCCGGAGCGGGGCGGCTGCAGAGGGAAGAGGGGGAGCGGGTCCGCGCCCCAGCCGTTCAGGGCGTCGCCCGGGCTCTTGGGGAGCGGCGGGATCGCCGCCTCCTCACGGGCAACCTCCGCGCTGATCCCGGCCGCCAGCGTCTCGCCGACGTCCTCGCCGCGGCCGGACAGGTGGTCCATCACCCGCGCGAGCGTCGGACCGTCCGGGCCGGTCGACGGTGGCACGCCCATCTCGTCCAGCACCCGGTGGAGGCGCGCCGCTTCCGTACGCCACTTACGGTCGACGACCTCTTCCGGGTACTGCTGCCAGCCCACCGGGGACCAGTCGGGACCTGCCTCGGCGGGTCCGCCGTGGAAAAGGCGCGCGGCCAGCAGCGACGCGGCCTCGTCTATCGCGCCCGGCTCTTCGAGCAGGTCGCACGCGGGGCGCTCGCCCAGGCGGGAGGTGAAGCCCTCGGCCAGCCGGTCGCGGCGGGAGAGTTCGGTGAGGGCGGAGACGACGCCCGCGTCGAGCCGGGACGGCCAGCGGCCCATCCGCCAGGCGGGCAGTGCGACCCGGGTCAGCAGCCGGTCCCAGCCCGCGTAGGCCAGGCCGACCTGCTCCTGGGCGACGATCCGCAGGCCGTAATCCACAGCCTGTGCACGCTCGGACGCGGCGGCCGCGACCCCCCGCTCCATCTCGGCGGCGGGCGCCTGGCAGCTGCGCAGCAGCACCCGGCTGATCAGGCCGACGAAGCCGAGCGCCGGCCTGCCTATCGCCCCCCGCCCAGAACCCGCCGCGACCGCGACGGCCGCATCCAGGCCCCGTACGAAACGGCGTGCGGCGGCTATGTCCGGCTGCGCCGACGGCGCGGTCCCGGCGACGACCGGCGCCAGCACCGCCCGCAGCTCGGCGACCCGCATCCACCACAGGAACGGCGAGCCGATCACCAGCACGGGCGCCTCGGCGCCGCGGCGGCGTCGCCCGCCCCGTATCGCATGGGCCGGGTGCGTGCGATCCTCGAGCCAGCTGTCGCAGTCCGGGGTGAGGGCAAGCGCGGAGGGCGCGGGCACCTCGAGGCGCTCGGCCACGTCCCTGACCAGCCGGTACAGATCGGGGGCCGACTCCTCCGAGAGCTCGACGGTGGGACTCAGCGCCGGACTGGCCCGTACGATCACGGCTGCGACCGCAGCCGCGAGCACCAGCACCAGCACGGCGAAGAGCGTCACAATCCAGCGCGCGGTGTCCCAACTCCCGCCGCTCATATGCCCCGTGGTACCACCGGTGAGCAGCACGACGGCGACGGCCGCGGGCAGCAGCGCCACGGCCAGCGCCCTGCTGCGGACGCGCAGCACGGCGAGGGCCCGCGAGCGCGCGGCCTGCGCACCCAGCGACTCACCGAGACCGGTACCGGACACGGCTGGACCTCACCCCCTCTGCCCTGCGACGGTGTTGCTCACTCCCCCACTGTGGCACCCACCACTGACATCGCAATGCCGGTGGGCCAAGTGCCGGAACGCTTGCGCCGCACCCTAGTTGGGGCTTCGGCGGGCGTCATCCGGATGGCTCAGCCGTCACTCGATGGAATGGCTTTGGGTAAAGGTGATGACGGTAATCAGGCCCTAGGGGTTCACTCCCCGGCGGCCTCGCGTGCGATGTCCGTACGGTGCTGCGAACCGTCGAGCCGGATCCGGGCCACCGCCTTGTACGCCCTCTCGCGCGCCTGCGACAGGTCCTTCCCGGTCGCCGTGACCGAAAGCACCCGGCCGCCGGCGCTCACGACCGCCTCGCCGTCCCGCTTGGTCCCGGCGTGCAGCACGTACGCATGGGGCGCATCCTGCTCCGCGACGTCGTTCAGGCCGTCGATCGGGTCGCCGGTGCGCGGGGTGTCCGGGTAGTTGTGCGAGGCGACGACCACGGTCACAGCGGCGTCATCCCGCCACCGCAGCGGCGGCAGCAGGTCGAGGGTGCCCTCCGCGGCGCTGAGCAGCACGCCCGCGAGCGGCGTCTGCAGGCGGGCCAGGACCACCTGGGTCTCCGGGTCGCCGAAGCGGGCGTTGAACTCGATGACACGTACACCGCGCGACGTGATCGCCAGACCCGCGTACAGCAGCCCCGAGAAGGGTGTGCCACGGCGGTGCAGCTCGTCGACGGTGGGCTGCAGGACGGTCGCCATGACCTCGTCGACCAGCTTCGGGTCGGCCCAGGGGAGCGGGGAGTACGCACCCATGCCGCCCGTGTTGGGGCCCGCGTCGCCGTCGAGCGCGCGCTTGAAGTCCTGGGCGGGGGTGAGCGGGACGACCGTCTCGCCGTCGGTGATGGCGAAGAGGGAGACCTCGGGGCCGTCGAGGTACTCCTCGATGACGACGCGATCGCAGGCCAGCGCGTGCTCGCGGGCGGCGACGAGGTCGTGGGTGACGACGACGCCCTTGCCGGCGGCGAGACCGTCGTCCTTGACGACGTACGGAGCGCCGAAGGCGTCGAGGGCTTCGTCGATCTCCTCGGGCGTCGTACAGACATAGCTGCGGGCCGTGGGCACTCCCGCCGCCGCCATCACCTCCTTGGCGAAGGCCTTGGAGCCCTCCAGCTCGGCCGCCTCGCGGGAGGGGCCGAAGCAGGGGATGCCCGCGGCCCGTACCGCGTCGGCGACACCGGCGACGAGCGGCGCCTCGGGGCCGACGACGACGAGCTCGGCCGCCAGCTCGGTGGCGAGCCGCGCCACGGCCGCGCCGTCCAGCGCGTCGACCGGGTGCAGCTGGGCGACCTCGCCGATGCCGGCGTTTCCGGGCGCACAGTGCAGCGCGGTGACGTCGGGGTCGAGGGAGAGAGAGCGGCACAGGGCGTGTTCGCGGGCGCCGCCGCCGATGACGAGGACCTTCACGGCAGTCAGCCTAACCGCCGGGAGCGGCTGCTCCTGTACGGGCCTCCGAGGCTCTCCCCTCTATTCGTTTGTGTATTCCTCCACGACCGTGGCGCCGAGCTCGCGCACGATGAGGTCGTGACCGGAGAGCGCGGAGTCGACGAGGTCGGGGTCGTCCTCCTCCGGCACGTCGTCCTCGGGGGCGACCGGTGGCGGAGTCTGTACGGGGGCGGCGCGCGGCGGCTCGGGGGCGGAGGACCGCGGGGCGGGGGCCGACCGGGGAGCTGACGGGGCCGGTCCGGGGGCGGGGGTCGCGGAAGCTGCGGGCCCGGGGGCGGGAGCATGGTTCTGTGCGGCCTGGGCCTGCGGGGCGGGGGCCTGTGAGCCCCGTCCGCCGCCGTAGCCGCCGCCTCCGCCCAAGCCGCCGCCTCCGCCGGACGGGGGCTGGGCGCCACCGCCGGGGCCGCCCGCGCCGCCCGACGGGTCGATGATCGCCTCGACCTTCCACTGCACGTTGAACTGCTCGGCAAGCGCCTGCTTCAGCACCTCCTCGCTACCGCTGCTCGCGAAGTTGTCCCGGGCACCGGCGTTGATGAAGCCGAGCTGGAGAGTGGTGCCGTCGAAGCCCGCCACCTGCGCGTTCTGGCTGAGCAGGATCCAGGTGAAGCGACGGCGGTTCTTCACGGCCTCCAGGATGTCCGGCCACATGTTCCGTACCTGTCCGGCGCCCTGGACCATGGCTGCGCCCTGCGCGGCGGGGGCGGGGGCGGCCGGGGTGGGCGCGGGTGCCGCAGGCGCGGCGGGCGCGGGGCCCTGTCCCGGGGCCGACGCCGTGGGCCAGCCGCCGGGACGCCGCCCGGCCGTCTCAGCGGCGGGTGCGGCGGGTCCGGCCGCGGCGGGCCAGGCTCCGGGACGCTGGCCGGCCGACTGCGGCTGCTCGGCCGGGTCGGCGGCAGGCGCGGGCACGGGCGCGGGAGTGGTGGGCGCGGCCTGAGGCGCCCCGGCCGCCGCACGCGCCGCGGCCGGACCTCCGCCCTGCGGCACGTTCGCCGCGGGCGGCGGCACCGGAGCGTGGGCCCCCGCCTCCGGCCCCGGTACGTACCCCATCGCCGGCGCGGAACCTCCGGTCGAGAACGTCGCCCCCCGCTCCAGCCGGTCCAGCCGTGCCTGCACCGAGCGCTCGTCGTCGAACGCGGCGGGCAGCAGCACCCGCGCGCAGATCAGCTCCAGCTGCAGCCGCGGCGAGGTGGCGCCACGCATCTCCGTAAGTCCCGTATTGACCAGATCCGCGGCGCGGCTCAGCTCGGCGGCACCGAAGACGGAGGCCTGCGCCTGCATCCGCTCGACCACGTCGGCGGGCGCGTCGATGAGCCCCGTCTTCCCCGCGTCCGGCACGGCGGCCAGGATCACCAGGTCCCGCAGCCGCTCCAGCAGATCGGCGACGAAGCGCCTCGGGTCGTTGCCGCCTTCGATGACGGTGTTCACGACCTGGAAGGCCGCGGCCCCGTCGCCCGCCGCGAAGGCGTCCACGATCGAGTCGAGCAACGACCCGTCCGTGTACCCGAGGAGGGCGGTCGCCATGGTGTACGTCACGCCCTCCTCGGTCGCACCCGCGAGCAGCTGGTCCATGACGGACATGGAGTCACGCACGGACCCCGCGCCCGCCCGTACGACGAGGGGCAGCACGCCGTCGGCAACCGGGATGTTCTCCTTGCCGCACACCTCGCCCAGGTAGTCGCGGAGCGTCCCCGGGGGCACCAGCCGGAACGGGTAGTGGTGCGTACGCGACCGGATCGTGCCGATGACCTTCTCCGGCTCGGTGGTCGCAAAGATGAACTTGAGGTGCTCCGGCGGCTCCTCGACCACCTTCAGCAGAGCGTTGAAGCCCTGCGGGGTGACCATGTGCGCCTCGTCGATGATGTAGATCTTGTACCGGCTGCTCGCCGGCCCGAAGAACGCCTTCTCCCGAAGATCACGCGCATCGTCCACACCACCGTGTGAAGCGGCGTCGATCTCGATGACATCGATCGACCCCGGCCCGTTCCTTGCGAGGTCGCGGCAGGACTGGCACTCGCCGCAGGGCGTGGGCGTGGGTCCCTGCTCACAGTTCAGACAGCGGGCGAGGATGCGCGCGCTGGTCGTCTTGCCACAGCCGCGCGGACCGCTGAACAGGTACGCGTGATTGACCCGGTTGTTCCGCAGGGCCTGCTGCAGCGGGTCAGTGACATGCTCCTGCCCGATGACCTCGGCGAAGGACTCGGGGCGATAGCGGCGGTACAGCGCAAGGGACGACACGCCTACGAGGTTATCGGGGCCCACTGACAAGCGTCGCCGCCCGCCGATGCCCACGACGGCCCGGCCCTGCCCGGCCTGCCCGGCGGCGCCCGCTCGCCCCGGCGCCCACAGCGCCCATGAACGCAAGCGCCCCCCACGCACCCGCCAGAGCCGACCTACCCTTGCTGCCTTCCGGCCCTGGGGGAGTTCAGTCAGATAGCGCCACGTGAGGGGCTCCGCACAGGGTACCTGATGGCAGGGGGTGGGAACGAGTTCGCTAGCACTCCTCAACGTCTTGTATTGTTTGCGGCGGAGGATTCGCCTAGTGGCCTAGGGCGCACGCTTGGAAAGCGTGTTGGGGGCAACCCCTCACGAGTTCGAATCTCGTATCCTCCGCCATTGCTCTCACCGGGCAATACGTTGAAGGGCCCCACCGTTCGCGGTGGGGCCCTTCGGCGTTGGCAGTCTCTTTCCGTCTCAATTCCCGTCTTCCGTCTCAGTTCCCGTTCCAGTTGGGACCACGGTCGCAGCTGTGTGACGGGCGTCACAGGAAGCAGTCGGTGCCTGCCGACCGGAACTCGACGACACTGACCGGCTGGGCCGGGACCGGCCGGGCCGGTTGCCCGTACGCTGACGCAGGTGACGCGCTTGATCGTGGCAGCAGGTGGAGGAGGCGACGCGGTCGCCGCTGCAATGCTCGACGCCGCCCTGTACGGCAACGAGAGACCGGCCGTGATCCTCACCTACGCGTGGGACCGCCTCCTGATCGACCCCGTGCCCGGTCCAAGGGGCCCGGCCAACTTCACCGGACTGCGCCCGCTCACCAGAAGCGTCCAAGCCGTACCCGCCGACGCGAGGCCGGTAGCACCCGCCGGTTCGACACTCCCCCGGCTCGCCGCCGAGCTGCCGCACACCTTCGTACTGATCGACCCGCACCACGGTGCCGAAGGCATCACCCGCCAGCTCGAAGAACTCATCCAGCAGCTGGCTCCCGAGTCGATCGACCTCCTGGACGTCGGGGGCGACATCCTGGCGCGGGGCGACGAACCCACCCTCCGCAGCCCGCTCGCCGACGCCCTCACCCTCGCGGCGTGCTGCCAAGTCAACGCCCGCGTACGGCTCTTGGTCGCCGGCCCCGGACTCGACGGCGAACTGCCCGCCGACGACCTACGAGACCGCATGGGCCCACCCGTTCTGATGCTCACTGCTGAGCACGTCGAGCCGGTCGGCTCGGTCCTGGAATGGCACCCCTCCGAAGCCACGGCCATGCTCGCGGCGACAGCCCGAGGAGTCCGCGGCCTGTGCGTAGTCCGGGACGCGGGGTTGCCAGTACCCCTCACCGACGAGGGGCCCACCGTCCATGAAGCCGACCTGGACGACGCCCTCAACCGCAACGAGCTCGCCCGAGCCCTCCTCGTCACGGAAACTCTCGACGAGGCCGAGCAGCGCAGCCGCGAAATCTGCGGCCACTCCGAGATCGACTACGAACGCGACAAGGCCAGTCGGCTCGGCAGCCGGCCTGAACGGAAGCTCGACCCCGATGCCGCACTCCGCCAACTCGACGAATTCGAGGCCGAGGCCCGCGACCGCGGCATCACCCACACAACGTTCCGCCGCATCACCGAGGCCCTCGGCCTGGGCGGCAAGCAGCGCCAGGACTTGAGAGCCCTCCTGCTCAGCAGCCGACCGGAGCAGTACCAAGCCCCTCTCTGGCACATCTCGTCCTGACAGAGCGCCCGGCCGGCACCGCATGGCGCTGCGGCCGGGCCTACCGCCCGGCCGCAGCGCCGATGTTCGGGGTGGTGCTCAGTGCGCAGGGTGCCGCGTGCTCAGCCGCCGATCTCCGCGGGCTTGACGACGATCCAGTTGCGGTCGGCGTCGACGCGGACTCCCGCCTCCTTCTGCTCGTCGGCCCGCTTGGCCTTCTCCAACTGCAGCGCGTCGGTGTACTTCTGCTTGCGGTTGACCCACACCCGTTCTCCACCGGCCTGCACATCGGTGTCGAAGAGCATGAACCAGTCGCTGGGTGCGTCACCGGCGACGAGCACCGGACGCTTGTAGTGGGCGATGTACTCCTTGATACCGGCGAGCTTGCCGACGTACCACGTGCCCGGGGTCCACAGGTACGGCGTGATCTCCATCCGCATGTGCTTGCTCTTCGGGTACTCCGCGTCGAGGAAGTGCCCCTTCTCGATCTGCTTGCGTGCGGTGGTCAGTTCGCCGGTCGCGGGATCGCGCAGCAGTGTGGTGACACCGATGACGTTCTTCGGATCGATGCCGAGGCCGTAGGCGGGGTCGGAGACCACCATGCGCACCAGCTCCTCATGAGCGGCGGTCATGACATAGACGGTGATCCCGTGCTTGCGCAGCTCGTTGATGAGTTGGCGCTGGCCGGGGTAGATGCGCGGCGGGTTGACCGTGCTGTGCACGGTTTCGCTGCCCTCGTAGTACGTGACCGGTATGGGCTTGCCGTAGGCGAAGAGATCGTCGACATGGCCCTTGAGTGTCTCGAGGGTGAGCCCGGAGAAGACCTGTGCGACCCACGGGTAGCAGACCTTGTCGTCGATTTCGCACAGCCGCACGTAGTACGAGTAGAGGCTCTCGCCGTCGCGGAAGGGGATCAGTTTCAAGGACGGATCGAGGTGGTCCCGGTCCAGCACGCCCTTCATCTCGAGGTAGGGCAGCAGTGATTCCTCGAGGTCGTAGCGCCAGATGGTGTTGTCGGCGTCGAAGACGGCGTAGTCGCCGTGGTCGGAGAACTTGGAGATGAGTTTCTGCAGCCGTTTTTCCTGGACGTGCGGCCAGGAGCTCAGGTCCGCGTGGCGGCTGTCCCCGGCGGCGCCGACGGGACCGTCGGCGGCCTGTGCCAGCACGGGGCCGAGCGTCAGCGCAGCAACAGCGGTGACGGCGCTGAGGATGCAGACCAGAAAACGCCGGGCAGTGGGCATGGAACTACCGCCTCTCGGGGTCGGTCACGGTTCCGCATTACGCAATGCCATGTGGCATGCGCAACGAGGGAAGCGGATCCGGGCGAGGGGTGTCAAGAGTCAGGACGCCCCCTTTACGCCGGCGACTTGAAGCGGGCCGGAGTCCACGAGTGAGGGTCGGTGGCGCGATCCGGCACCGGGTGCCCTCCTTGGCGCACCCGGCCGCGGGTGCTCGCCTACTGAAATCGAACAGACGTACCATTCCGGTGTGGCTGAAACGTACGACTTCCCCGACGACCTCCGGGCCGCGCAGCTCGACCTGCACCGGACGCATGCCGAATACGCGGCGCTGTGCCGGGCACTGCCGTGGTCGGTGACCCCGGAGCCCGGCTGGACGAGCGAGAAGCACGTACTCGGCGACCGGGTGGTGTCCTTTCCGGACAGCCCGGGTTACACCGACGAGCAGGCGGCCGAGGTGGAACGGCTTCGCCGGCGGCTGCTCGATCTGTCGGTCACCGTGAGCACGCATCCGTACTGGGCGACCCTTTCGGCGGGCGTGGTCGATGCCCGGATGGCGCTCAAACACGTCCATGAGCAGGCCGAGGGCAAGGCGGCGTGACCGTCATGGCCGAGCGCCCACCATCGCGGCTGGAGCTACTGCGCTTCCTGGAGCGGGTCCAGCTTCAACAGCTCCAGCAGACAAAACGCTGGCTGGAGCAGGAAGAGGACCGAGCCCTGCGCGCTACCCACGTACCACCACCGCAGCCGGAATGGAAGATCGAAATGAGTCGCGGCGGGCGGCACCCCATCGCGGTTCATGCGGGGGACTGCACCCACGGCGGGGCACCGCGAGCCAAGCCGATCAGCCGTGAGCAGGCACTCGCCGCCCTCGCCGAGCATGTCGAACCGTGCACGATCTGCCGTCCCGACCGAGACCTCGGCATGCTGTGACCGGCCACGCGTCGCAGCCTGGAGGCATGAGAGGCGCCCCGATCGTCGTGCACCGGATCTCCCCGACCGGCGGCCGGCGGGTCACGGTGCGGGACCAGATCATGGGCCTGGCCCACTCCGACCGGGACCTGCTGGAATTCCTCCGCCAGGCAGGCCTGCCCGACGCTGAGGACCTGCTGGACGACCCGACCTGGGTCGATTGGGTCGGCGGCAGAGCACACGAGTACCAGCCGGACGGTCCTCCGTGAGCCCTCAACCGCCCACCAGGGCAAACGAAAGGCTCCGACCGATCATGGTCGGGGCGGTCGCCCGCGCAGCGGACCCGGACCCGAGTTCGCGAGAAAGTCGCTGGTCACGCGCGGGTTGTGCGAGCCACGCGCGGAGTACAGTGAAAGGACCGGGAGTACTTCGCACACTGGCTCCGCGCTGGTGCCGTTCTCGGCGAGAAATAGCACCGGGGACGTTGAAGACGCGCCCGGGGACGGGTCCGCGCCATGACCGTCACGATCGACCGTACGCACATCAATGAGCGCGTCGCCTCACCTCCGGCCCGCCTGTCCCTGACCCCCGCGGGCCCGATGCCAGGCCTTCTGGACGGTGCGTGGTGGCCTCGCTCCCGCGATCTCCTGCGTGAACTCCCGGCGCTGACAGACGTGCTGGACTCGCGCTGGGGGCGGATCACTCGCGTCACCGTGAACCCGGCCCACTGGCCCGTGATCCCCCGCAAGGTGCCCGTGACCGGGCATACGGTGCACGTCGGCTGGTTCACCGACGAGCAGGACCCGCACAAGCTGATCCTGCTCTCCTACACCGCAGGCCGCTGGGACCTGTTGGTGATCCCGCCGGAAACCGATCCGGCTGCCGCTGCCCGGCTGATGTCCGCCGCGGCCGCCCCCGGAGGCATCGTTGCTGCCAGCGGTCTGATGGCGAGCGAGGACACCACCCGTGACGCCAGTGAGTCGCTGAGCCGGGAAGAGGAGTGGGAGACCGACGGCGGAGCCGCCTCAGCGGCCGGGAACCCGAACCCGATCCACCCGGCCGGGCACCCCAACCTGTTCGGCCCCCTGAGCTGCGCCCAAGGGATGTGAGGACGTGGAGACTGCCATAACCGTGGCCGTGATCATCGCCATGATCGTCGTCGGAGTCATGCTGATCCATCTGCTCAACGGCCAGCACGAGGCACGGATCGCGGCATTCCACTACGGCGACATCATGCCGGGAATCGGCCGACGGACCCGGAAGAGCCGACGGCCGGCAACGCCTGACGGACCGCCCACCCCCACTCACCACGAACACAGCAACGGGTCCGCGGATGACGTATGACCTTGTGCTGACCGGGCCGGTGGGTGTGGAGCTGCGGCTCATGCCCACCGACACGTCGTCCTGATGAATGAGGTCACCATGAAGCCACTGGAACTGCCCCTGGCCGGGCGGGCCGACGTGCGCATCGTTGCCGCGTCCCCCGAGGTCGCCCGCCGGGTCGCAGAGGTACTCCGGCACTGCTTCGCCGCCACCGAACAGCGCAGTTACTCCGCCAGTGGCGAAGGCGGAACCCGCCTCCACCTCACCGTGGACACCACCCAAACAGCCGAGCGGGCGCAGTCCTGGCTGGTGACCAGCCAGTCCTCGTCGGGGGATCGCGGACACGCGGACGAAATCTGAAGCGATGCAAATCCGAAGCGGTGCAAATCCGAGGCGATGGAGTGCCCGCACGAGTGGGCGGACGTCATGGCAACACTGCAGGAGCGAAAGCACTACCGCGAAGCGATCATGAAGACCCTGTACGAGGCCACGGAAGGAAATCGCCTCCTCGGCGTCACCGGGGCGAAGCTGCATGACGACCTCCAGGTCCCTGAGGAGGATCTGGCCGCCGCCTGCGCATATCTGGATGGCGAAGGGCTCATCACCGTCGACTGGGCACAAGGAAACACACCCGCGATGGTCATGCTGACGCATCAGGGGATCCGGCTGATGGAGGCCGAGGAGGAGGCACACGACTGACGCGGCGCGGGGCCGTTTCCGCACATCAGGAGCGAATTATTCGAAGAATCCCTGATGCCGGAAGTGCGTCGCGGTCATAGCATGATGAGTGGGTCGTGCACTCTCACGTGTGGCGGCCCGGAAGGGCGGCCCCGGTGTGTATACGCCGGGGTCGTTATGTCACCTTCGGCACGTGGCAGGGAGCAGGGAATGATTCGTTCAGCCGATATCCGCGAGTGGCGCGACCGCGACGTCGTCGACCCGAAGGGGCGCAAGATCGGCGCGCTGGAGGCGATCTACGTGGACACCGCCACCGATCAACCAGCCATGGCCACCGTCCGTACCGGCCTGCCCACCCGGCAGCGCCTGGTTTTCGTCCCCCTCGACGAAGCGATGCTGGGACCGGGATACGTCAAGGTCGCGCACGCCAAGGCACTGGTGAGGCATGCCCCGTCCATCGGCACGGACGACATCCTGCCCGCCGAGCGGGAAGAATCGATCTTCAAGCACTACGACATGCCCTACCGGCCGGGCGCCAACGGCGAACGACAGCTCGCGCGCCGCTGATCTCCCGTCGCCCGGTCCGATGAAATCGGCCGGCGAGTCCTTTCACACCTGACCCGACAGGTCACACCTGACCCGACAGGCGCCTCACCCATCAGGCGGTGGAGAGCGTCAGCTGGTACTCATGGGTGCGGCGGTAGGCGCGGAAGCCCAGCTGTTCGTTGACGGCGAGCATGTGGGTGTTGTCCGTCGCGTTGTCGGTTTCGACCTCGGTGAGGTGCGGGTGCTCCGCCCGCAGCCACTGCAGCATCGACGCCTTGACCCGGACGCCGAGGCCATGGCCGCGGTGGGCGGGGACCACCGCCGTGTCGTACTGCTGGGCCCGGGGGCCGGTGCCGCCCGGGATCACGATTTCGGTGAAGCCCGCCATGTCGCCGTCGTGCAGCGCGGCGACGGTCAGGAGCGTATCGCCGCGGTCCGCGACGACCTCGGCCATCCTGACGACCCGGTCGGCGTCCCAGCCGACCGTGCCGTAGTCGACCTCACCGGTGGGCATGTCGTTCATCGCGGACTTGGCGGCCGCGAAGGCGGGGGCGAGTTCGGCGGGGACGGTGCCGCGCCACCGGGTGAGGCGGTAGCCGGGGTGGTCTGCCGTGGCCAGCCTGTCGAGACGGGCTGCGTCCAACTCGTCCAGGGGCAGGATCAGATGATCGAGCGTCAGAGCAGGGGTGAATCCGTGGCTCACGCAGAAGCGCTGGGCCGGGGTGTCCGCCGGGGTCTGAGTGATGACCGTGCGGCGGGCCTCCGCCGACGCCCCGGCCAGCAGTTCGCTCAGCAGCCTCGATCCGATGCCCCTCTTTCGCAGGTCCGGACGGACATGCAGCTCCGCCTCCGCGAGATGGTCCTGGCCGGCTCCGGTGAACAGACGGAGCGAGGCGACACCCACGACCCGGCCGTCCGGCTCGGTGGCCAGCCAGCTGAGGACCCGGCTGCGCAGCTGGCTGCCGGCGAGGCGGGCGTACAACTCCTCGGCCGTGGGCGGCGGTACGCCGGGCAGGTCCAGGGCCATCGATGCGGCGACCACCGCCTGCCAGGCTTCGGCCCGGGCGGGGGTGAGCTGCGGCAGCGATGCGATCTCGAAGGCGGAGTCCATGCCGTCACTCTTTCAGGACGCACGCTCGACAACGACCCGAAAACAGCCCGCCTGTTGAGTGTGCGGGGGCCCCAGCGCCGCAGGGCGACGGGGCCCCCGCCTTCGTCGGCTGTCAGCCGCTCCAGCACGCCAGGGCGGGGCGCTCGGCAGCGTGCAGCAGGCTGATCAGGGAGCTGCGGGCGCGGGCGACGCGGGAGCGGACCGTGCCCACCGGGCAGCCGCTGACCAGGGCCGCCTCGGCGTAGGGCAGGCCCAGCAACTGCGTGAGGACGAAGGCCTCACGGCGCTCGTCGGGGAGCGTCGCCAGCAGCTCGGCGAGGGCGATGCCGTCGTCGAAACCGGGCAGGTTCCGGTGCTGGGCGCGCTCGGCGGCCGACTGCCAGTCGTCCGTGTCCGCGAGCCGCGGGCGGGCCGCGGTGTGGCGGAGGCTGTCGATCACCGCCCGGCGGGCTATCGAGAGCAGCCAGGTGCGGGCCGACGAGCGGCCCTCGAAACGGTGCAGGCTGCCCAGCGCCCTGAGGAAGGTGTCCTGGGTCAGATCGTCGGCGGCCTGCGGGTCGGCGCTGAGGTAGGCGACGTACCGGCGGACGTCGCGGTGGAGGGCGCGTACGAATTGCTCGACGGCCAGGGGGTCGCCACCGCGGGCGGCGAGCGCCCACGCCGTGATCGCGTCGTCGTGGGGATGGGTGGTTCCGGTACATCGGGTCGTGGTCGGCAGGGGCGTGGTCGGCCGGGGCATGGTGGGCCGGGGCATGGTCGAGGGCAGGGCAGCGTTCATCGCCTGGTGTCCTTCTCGGGAATCCGGTGGAACCGGTGAGTCGTACGGCCGCGCGAGGGCGCGACCGGAGCCCGGACCGCCGGGGTGTGAACCCCATGGCGCGGCCGGGGAGCCGGCTGTCAGCTGACAGCGGTCTCCGCGGGCGGACCCCGAGTGGTGAGAGCGTGAACGAGCAGCAGCTGCCTGGGCGTACGCACGCGCCGGGCGCGGCGGACGCGGATGCGCGGGCGGGCGGGCAGCACGGGGACGATGACCGGCAGACGCAACGGTGCGGCCAGCCACCCCCCGACGGCGCGCAGGATCCGGAACGCCGCCCGCTCTCCGTACGCGAGCCAGAGGCCGCTGAGGAGCGCGGCCAGCAGGTGGGCGGCGAGCATTCCGGCCGAGGAGGTCGGTGAGATCGGTGAGGTCGGTGACAACGGCATGGCGCTCATGCCGTCCATGGCGTGCATCGCACCCATGTCGTGCGCCATCGAGGGCGCGGCGCCGTGCCCGTGCGTCGCCGGTACGGGCTGCGCCAGCGAGAACGCGGTGTGCAGTGCCGCCTGCGTGGCCATCGTGATCGCCACGACCGGGAGCAGACCGCGCTCCCGCTCGGCCAGACACCACCCCGCGCCGCCACTCACGCCCGCCCCGGCCGCCAGCGCCCACCAGGGGACGCCCGTCTGCGACATCAGTACGTGGCCCATGGCTGCGAGCAGCACACAGACAGCCGCGAACACCGCAGCCCGCACCCCGCGCACACCCCGTCCAGCACTCATGGCGGGCTCATCCTTGCATCCGGCTCGTGGACTTCAAGGGTGGGTACGCAACTTCCCGAGCGAGGCTCAAGGAACGTCGGGTGATTCAAGCCACGGAAATTCCCGGGAACTTGGCGGCTGCCGCGAACGACTCCTGGCACGGCCCGGGTGACTTCCGGGGGAGCCAGGAAACGGAGACGCAGCGGTGGGGACAGCGGAGCAGAAGGAGACGGCCGCAACTGGTGTGCCCCGCCCGCCGGATGGCCCGGCGCATGGCCCGACGCGTATGCCGACGGCGCTGCTGACCTGCGCCATGGCCTTCTCCATGATGCAGCTGTTCCTGCTCGGAGCGCTGGGCCCACGGCTCGTCGACGAGCTCGACGTGTCACCGACGCTGCTGGGCCTGACCACGACCATCGGCTTCGGAGCGGCCGCCGTGCTCTCGCCGGTCGGCGGCAGAGTCGTCGACCGGGCGGGACCGCGCCGCTGTCTGGTCGCGCTGCTGCTGGTCTCCGCCGTGGCACTCGCGCTGATCGGTGCCGCGCCCGGCATCGGGCTGCTGCTGGCGGCGGTCGCGCTCGGCGGGCTGCCGCAGGCGCTCGCCAACCCGGCCACCAACAAGGCGATCCTGGTCACCGTGCCGCCCGAGCGGCGCGGCTCGGTGACCGGGATGAAGCAGTCCGGCGTACAACTCGGGGCCTTCGCCGCCGGGCTGCCCCTCGCGGCGCTGGCCGGGGTCGCGGGGTGGCGGGTCGCGGTGTGGACTGCGGCGGGGGCTGCGGTCGTGGCGGCGGTGTGGGCGGCGCGGGTGCTGCCCGTGGACGCCGAAGCCACGGTCGGCGGGCCGTCGCCGATGCCGGGCCAGGGGTCCGGGCCCCGACCGAGCGAAGGATCCGGGCCGCGACCGGGCTCCCCACCGGCTTCCGAGCCCGGCACCTCGCCCGCTTCCCGGCCGCGCTTCTCCCTGGGGCCCCGAGGTGCGATCGCCTGGCTCGCCGTCTTCTCGCTGCTGCTCGGCTGCGGTATCGCATCCGTCAACACGTACCTGGCGCTGTACGGCGCTCAGCGGCTCGGCCTCGGCCCCACGGCCGCGGGCGCGCTCGTGGCCGTGCTCGGCATCGCGGGCGTCGCGGGCCGCGTCGGCTGGTCGAAGGTGGCCGGGCAGCCCGGTCGTGCGGTCTGGCTGCCGGGCGGCCTGGCCGCGGGCTCGGTCGGGGCCGCGCTGCTCCTCGCGGGCGCGTCCTTCGTGCACCCGCTGGCATGGGTCGCGGCGGTCGCCGTCGGCGTCTTCGCGGTCGCGGCCAACGCGGTGTCGATGGTGCTGGTCATGCAGCGCGCGGCTGCCGGGCGGGCGGGAGCGGACTCGGCGCTGGTCTCGGCGGGGTTCTTCGCCGGATTCGCCGTCGGGCCCCCGCTGTTCGGCCTGCTGGCGGAGTCCGGGCGCTACGGACCCGGGTGGCTGCTGGTCGCCGGAGAGTTCGCGGGCGCATGCGCGGTGGCGCTGTGCTGGGCCGTACGGGACGGGCGCGAGGTGCGCGCATGAGTGCGCCTGAGTGGGCCGGGCCGGCCCTGGCCAGAGTTCTCGACCGGATCGCCGTCACCCGGGCCGAAGTCGGCGACCGTTTCCCGCTGTTCGCAGATCCGAAGTCCGGGCGCTGGACGACGACCCGGCGCGGTTCCTGGACCGGCGGGTTCTGGGCCGGGCTGCTGTGGCTGCGGGCACTCCACTCCGGTGACGCATCGGACCGGCGGGCCGCGGCGGAGTGCACCGCACGGCTCACCGACTGGGTCGACGCCGACACCGCCGCCCGTGGGCTGATCCTCTGGTACGGCACCGCCCTCGCGGACGACGCCGGGTCCCTGGCGCTACGAGAGCGCGCCGCACGCGCCTGCCTCGCTGCGTACGACCATGAACTCGGCCTGGTCCCCTGGGGATCGGCCTTCGGCGGCCCCCGGCTCGTGGCGCGCGTGGACGGCGCACCGGGCATGGTGCCACTGCTCGCGTCGGTGAACGCGAAAGCGGCCGAATCCCATCTGCGCACCCATCTGGAACTCGGCGCGCCAGAGTGGAGCCGTGGCCGTGCCTGGTTGCTGCTCGCGGTGGCGGACGCACTGCGGTGCTTGGATGTGCCCGATCTTCGTGGTGCTGCGCCGGAGTTGACGCCCTCGCGACATGTTCCACCGGCCACCGAGGAGCATCCCGACGGGCCGCTCGACACGTCCGCCGCGGCCATCACTGCGGTAGCGCTGCTCAAACTCGGGCAGCGCGACCGTGCCACCGCGCTGCTGGAGAAGCTGGTACGGGTACATCTGGCGGACAGCGGCGCACTGTTGGACGGCTGCTACGACCTCGGCGGCGGCGTTGGCGCCCGGCATGAGCTGGTGTGGGGCGACTTCTTTCTCGCCTTCGGTCTTGCGGTGCTGACGGAGCTCGTCGACGCCCACGCCGCCTAGGAATTACGCAGCACCCGCCGTGCCACCGAGGTGATGTGCAGCTCGTCCGGGCCGTCCAGAATCCGCGCCGCCCGGCCGGTACGGAAGAGCGCAGGCAGCGGAGTGTCGGGTCCCAGACCGGCCGCGCCGTGCACCTGGATCGCCGCGTCCGCGACCTGCTGGAGCATCCGGGCCGCCGCCACCTTCGCCAGGCTCACCTCCACATGCGCGTCGCGTCCCGCACCGAGGTGCGCCACGGCCTCGTACACCAGCGGGCGCGTCGTACGCAGGGCGAGCAGCGACTCGAAGATGTGGCGCTGGACGAGCTGGAGGTCACCCAGTGGCCCGCGCGAGCGGGTGCGGGTGAGGGACCGCTCGCGCATCAGCTCGAAGGCGCGCCTCGCCTGGCCGAGCCAGCGCAGACAGCGCAGGGTGCGGCCGAGCTGCAGCCGTTCGCCGGCGATCGCCAGGGCCTTGCCGCGCTCGCCCAGCAGATGGTCGCCGGGCACCGCCACCTCGTCCAGGGCGATCTCCCATTGGCCGCCCGCCCCCAGCACGGGAAGTTCGCGCACCACGCGGAAGCCCGGCGCGTCCGCAGCGACGAGCAGCAGGGAGAGGCCTTCGCGGTCGGGCGGTGCGCCGTCCGTGCGGGCGAGGACGGTCACCAGATCGGCGTCGGCGGCCGCGCTGGTGAACCATTTGCGGCCGCTGACCGTCCAGTTGCCGTCGTCCGAGGGCGTCGCCGCGGTCTCGGTGAGGAAGGGGTCGGTGCCGGGGGTTTCGGGTTCCGTCATCGCGTAGGAGGTGCGCAGCTCCCCGGCGACGAGCCGCTTCAGACAGAGGTCGCGCACCCGGGCGCTGCCGTGCCGCCGCAGCATCAGCACATCCAGCAGGGGCGCGGAGCCGAGCGCGGCAGGACCGTGGTCGCTGGCGCCCTCGGCCTCGGCGACATGCGCGTACGACAGGAGAGGCAGGCCCTGGCCGCCGAGTTCGGCGGGGAGGGGCAGCGCCCACAGGCCCAGGTCCTTGGCCTCCCGCTGGAGCCCGCGCAGCGCGGCCGTCGCCTGAGGGCCGCCGCGGTCGAGCACCGGCTCCCGGGGCATCACGCGGTGCCGTACGAAGTCCGCGACCCGGTCCCTCAACTCCTGTACATCGGCCGGACATTCGGGATGTCCGGCCACCGCCGGCGTTTCGCCCTGCACCACTTTCCTCCGGCCTTCCGGGAACCCGTGGGAACGACTGTCCGACTGCCTCTCACACGGAACTGTCGGGTGCGAGGGCTCCCGGGTTCCCACCGCTTCGGGAGGGAGAGGCATGGCATCACCAGCCACCACGCGCACGGTCCGGCCACTGGACGGGCTGCGGGCGGAGACCGCGGGGCCGCCGGGCGGTCGAAGCGGTCCGGGCGGTCCGGGCGCCGGGCTCGTGGCCGAGCATCTGCGGCTGCTGGGCGCCGGAACGGATGACGCCGAGGGGTCCCGTTTCGTCGTCGAAGGTGCCGGGTTCGCCCCTCTCGTCGCCCGGACGGCATGGTCGGATGCGGGCGCCGACCTCACCGACGAGGCCACCGTGCAGGCCGCCACCGGGATCATGGCCGTGCACGGGCGGCGCGACGGCGGGCCACGCGGCATCACGGCCGACTACGCCGCGACCGCCACCGGCGTGCTGACCGTGCAGGGAGTGCTCGCGGGCCTGCTGGCCCAGGCGCGCGGCGGGCAGGTCGCACAGGTGTCGACCAGCGCGAGCCGGGCGGGGCTGCTGGCCGTCTCGCAGTATCTGGCCGCAGCCGGCGCCGACGAGGACGAGGCGGCCGAACTCGCCCCCGGCGGGCCGCCCTTCACTTCCGCCGACGGGACCGTCTTCGAACTGGAGACCCTGGACCCGGGGGCCTGGGCGGCGTTCTGGCGGGCGCTCGGTGCTGCGGAGAAGGCGGTACGGGCGGGCTGGCGGCCCTTCCAGTTCCGGTACGCCACGGCCTGCGCGCCGTTCCCCGAGGCCCTGCACATCGCGGTCCGGCAGATCGAGTGGGAGCGGATCCGGTACGCGGCCGAGGTCTCCGGCGCTCAGGTGTGCCCCCTGCGGTCCCTGGCCGACCGGGGCATCCCCGATGCGCCCCCGTGGAACCTGGTCCCGTACGAAGCGACGTACACATCGGGCGCCACCGCGGGCGGGCCGCAGCTCGCCGGAGCGCCGCTCGCCGGGCTGACCGTCCTGGAGGCCGGGCGGCGCATCCAGGCCCCGCTCGCCGCCCATCTGCTCGGCCTGCTCGGCGCCGAGATCGTCCGGATCGAACCGCCGGGCGGCGACCCCTTGCGCGGCATGCCGCCCGCCTGCTCCGGGATCTCCGCGCGCTGGCTCGCCCTCAACCGGGGCAAGAAGGCCGTCGAGGTCGACATCAAGTCCGCCGCCGACCGGCGGCGGCTGCGCGAGATGGCGGCCGGAGCGGACGTCTTTCTGCACAACTGGGCCCCGGGGAAGGCAGCCGAACTCGGCCTGGACCACGAGCACCTGGCCGCCGTGAACCCCGCGCTCGTCTTCGCGTACACCAGCGGCTGGGCGGACCGGCTGCCCGGCGCCCCCATGGGGACCGACTTCATGGTGCAGGCCCGCACCGGCGTCGGCGAGGCCGTCCGGCCTGCCGGTGAGCCGCCCGCGCCCTCGCTGATGACCCTGCTCGATGTGCTCGGCGGGCTGCTCGGCGCGGAAGCCGTGCTGGCCGGGCTGCTGCTGCGGGAGCGCACCGGTCACGGTGTACGGGTCGACTCGTCCCTGCTCGGCGCGGCCGAGGTCCTCACCGCGCCCGCGCTGGGCCGTCTCGCACAGGGCGGGGACGGGCGCCGGCCTGCCGGCTTCCGCCGCCCGCTGCCCACCGCCGACGGCTGGATCGCGCCCACCGACACATGCGCGCCCGCGGCCGCCGCCTACGACCTGCGCGGGCTCCCCACCGTGGATGCCCTGGCGCAGCTGCGCACGCACGGCCTGTCCGCGACACCCGTCACGACCGATCTGGCCGATCTGCACCACGACCCGCGCTTCGGCGGCTCGATCAGCCGCGATGTGCACGGTGCCCCTGCCGTTCCCGACCCCTGGAGCTTTCTGTGACCGTCGCACTGCACGACCTGCTGCCCGCCGAGCTGCGCCGTTCCTGGACCGTCGACGGCACCTGCCCCGACCTCGACGTCTACAGCCTCTTCCGGGCCCGCCAGATCGCCGATCTGCATCGCACCGCGGTGATCGACGCCAAGGGGAAACTCTGTTACACGGCCCTCGACCGCAAGGTGCGATGTCTGGCCGCCGGCCTCACCGCCCTGGGCATACGCCCCGGCGATGTGGTCGGCGTACAGCTGCCCGGCGGCCGCAACGCCGTCATCGCCGATCTCGCGCTGGCCGCGATCGGGGCTGTCGCGCTGCCCTTCCCGGTCGGCCGGGGCGGGCGCGAGGCGGCCTCGCTACTGGGCAGATCCGAGGCGGTCGCCGTGATCGCCGCCATCGAGCACCGGGGCTGCCGGCCCGCCGCCGCTCTGGTCGAGCTCGCGGGTGAACTGCCCGCGCTGCGTACGGTGATCGCCGCCGGGCCCGGCACGGCGCCCGAAGGATCCCTGCCGCTCTCGCAGCTGCTGCGTACCGACGCGAGCGCCTTCGTCCCGGCCCGCCCGGACCCCGATTCCGCCGTACGCATCCTGGTCTCGTCCGGCTCCGAGGCCGAGCCCAAGATGATCGCGTACTCGCACAACGCGCTGGCCGGGGGCCGCGGCAACTTCCTGGCATCCCTGATGAAGGACGGACAGCCGCCGCGCTGCCTCTTCCTGGTCCCGCTCGCCTCCGCCTTCGGCAGCAACGGCACCGCGGTCGCGCTCGCCCGGCACGGCGGAACCCTGGTGCTGCTCGACCACTTCACGCCCGCGGCCGCTCTGGACGCCATCGCCGAGCACGAGCCGACGCATGTGCTGGGCGTGCCGACGATGATCCGGATGCTGCTCGACCACCTGGCCGAGCAGCCGCGCGAACTGCCGTCGCCGACCGCGCTGGTGCTGGGCGGCTCCGCCCTCGACGCGGCCACCGCGGAAGAGGCGCGCCGCGCCTTCGGCTGCCCGGTCGTCAACCTGTACGGATCGGCGGACGGCGTCAACTGCCATACGGGGCTCGGTGATCCGCCCGTGCCGGTGGACGGGCCCGGGGTGCTCGCGGGACACCCGGACCCGCGGGTCGCGGACATCCGTATCACCGTCCCCGGCAGCGACGAGCCGGCGGAGGCACCGGTGGGTGCGGTCGGTGAGATCGTCGCCCGCGGCCCGATGACGCCCCTGTGCTACGTGGGCGCGCCCGAGCTCGACGCCCGCTACCGCACCGCCGACGGCTGGGTGCGTACGGGAGATCTCGGCATCCTGGGGGAGGACGGCGCGCTGCGGGTGGTGGGCCGGCTGAAGGACGTGGTGATCCGCGGGGGCGCGAACATCAGCCCGGCCGAGGTCGAGATCGAACTGGCCGCGCATCCGGGGGTACGGGACGTGGTGTGCGTCGGCGTCCCCGACTCCCTGATGGGGGAGCGGCTTGCGGCCTGTGTGGTCGCGCGGGACGGGCATGTGCCGCCGACGCTGGACGAGTTGTGCGCCCACCTCGACGCGCGGGGGCTGGAACGCCGCAAGCACCCGGAGCGGCTGCTGGCGCTGACCGCGGTGCCGCTGACTCCCGCGGGCAAGCCGGACCGGACGGCACTGCGGGAACGGAGTGCGCTGTCAAGCCCGTCCGGCGTTTGAGGACGGACAGTGCGCGGGGCCGCCCGGGCGTTCCCGGGCGGCGCCACCACACACCGCTCACGCCCCGCCCATCGCCGCCTTCACCGCAGCCGCCGCAGCGCGGTACACCGGAAGCAGATCCAGGTCGTCACCCGGATAGTTGACGATCTTCACCTGCTTCGCGCCCGAGTCCGGCAGCACCGTCCCCGTCGACATATGCGCGTTGTCCAATACCAGCGCCGGCTTCTTCGCCGACAGCCCGGACAGCTGCTTCGCGGTCACCGCCTCGGGCCCGTACGTCCCGACCACATCGGCGCCCGCCATCTTCGCCGACCACGCGGTGAAGACCTGGGTGACGACGGACGGGGCCCTGCCGCCCGGCCATGCGGCCTTCAGCTCCCGCTGCAGCCCTGCGTACTGCGTGCCGAAGGTCTTCTGCCAGCTCGCCGCCGCGTCCGCCGTACCGAACAGCTTGCCCAGCCGGGCGACTTCGGCCGTGGCCTTGTCGGCGTCGTTGTCGAGGTTCACCTCGACCAGTTCGGCGTCGGAGCCCGCGGCCTCCTTGATCTTCTCGGCGTACGGCTCGAAGGGCGCGTAGAGGACGAAGTCGGCGTCGGCGACAGCGGCGAGGTCGGAGGGCTTGGGGTCGTAGTCGGGCGCGTGCTGCACCGACTTGGGGACGATCACCTTCACGTCCTTCGCGCCCGCCGCCTTGGCGAAGGCGCCCTCCCAGGTCGTCGTGGCCACGACCACCGGTGCCCCGTCGTGAGCGTGCCCGCCGTCGCCGGACTCGGCGTCCGAGCTGCCACAGCCCGCGGTGAGGAGCAGTACGGCGGTCAGTGGTGCAAAGAGGCATGCGAGGCGGACGCGGTTGCGCGCCATGGGCGGGTTCTCCGTTCGGGTACGAGATGGACGCCGAGGGCCACGGCCCCCGCCGTCAGGACGAGGACCGGGCCTGGCGGCAGGTCCAGCCAGAGGGCGACGAGGAAGCCGGTCGCATTGACCGCCACGCCGATGGCGACGGCCCAGGCGCTGATCGACTTCAGTGAGGAGCCCAGGCGGCGCGCGGCCAGCGCGGGCAGCAGGGTCAGCGCGTCGACGAGCAGCGCGCCGGTCAGCTTGATCGCGCCGGCGACCGCCACCGCGACGAGGACGAGCAGGATCAGGGTGAGCCGTTCAACCCGCACGCCGGAACAGAGAGCGAGTTCGCGGTCGTACAGCAGCAGGGCGATGTCGCGCCGCCGCCACCAGAACAGGGCCGGGACCAGGACGGCGAGCGTCCCGAGCAGCCACAGGTCGGCGGCGGTGACCGAGAGGATCGACCCCCACAGCAGCGCGAACGCGCCCGCGGCATTGACGCCCGAGACCGCGAGCACCAGCAGCGCCGCCGCGATCGCCAGGCTCATCAGGAGGCCCATCGCACCGGAGAGCCCGTCCGGCGTGCGGGCGAGCGGGGCGACTGAGGCGCCGGCCAGCGCGCATGCGAGAAGCGCGCACAGCATGGGGTCGAGGCCGGTCAGCAGCCCCACGGCGATTCCCAGCAGGGCCACATGCATCATCGCGAAGCGCACCGGCATGATGTCGAGCCCGACGATCACGACGCCGACGATCGGCAGTCCGACGGCGGCCAGCAGCAGGGCCGCGCCGGCCCGTTGTACGGGGACAAGCTGGAGCAGGGCGCCGATGTCGGCGGTGGCGAGAGTCATACGGCCTCCCGCAGCCGCCCGGCCGCCATCTCGAGGACCCGCTCGCAGCGATCGGCGAGCGCCCGGTCGTGCGTCACCACGACCAATGTCACCGGCAGCGACAGCAGCAGGTCGGCCGCCTCCTCCTGACCCGCGAAGTCGAGCGCGGCGGTGGGCTCGTCGGCCAGCAGCACCCCGGCCCCGGCGGCGACACAGCCGACCGCCCGCGCCAGATGCATACGTTGCAGCTGCCCGCCGGACAGGGTGTGCAGCGGCCGGTCGGCCAGCTGCCCCACGCCCAGCTTCCCGGCCGCGTCCAGAGCGTCCGCCCGCGCGCCGCTGCTCGCCAGCAACTCCCCTGCCAGCAGCGGAAACCGCCCCGCCGCGGGCTTCTGCGGAATCCAGGCACACGCTCGCCGCCGCCAGGCCCACTCGGCGGCCGTGCGCGCCTGCCGCCCGCCGACGCCGATCTCACCGTCCACCGCGCGGTGCAGGCCGAGCAGGGCCCGCAGCAGCGTGCTCTTGCCGGAGCCGTTGGTGCCGGTCAGCGCCACGTGCTCGCCCGCCGCGACATCGAGATCGACGTCGCGTACGGCGTCCACGCGGCCGTGCCGGCAGCCCACTTGGCGCATCTGCACGTCAAGCCCGCCCATTCCGCCTCCCGCTCCCAGGTCACGGGAGAGGAGTCGGACGGCAGGTGCGGTCAGTTCCCGGGCCCGGCCAGGATCTGCCCGAAGGGTCAGCCCCCGGTCCTGACCACCACCGCCTGCGTCCGCACCGTGGTCCCGTCCTTGAAGCGCAGGACGAACTCGACACGCTCGCCGAGCTCCAGCGGGGGCGGAGACTCGACCATCACATCGCCCACGGACGGGGACATCTTCACCTCGCCGCCCGCCGGGATCCGCAGCTCGGGCACCTCCTCCATCCGGCCCGCCCCGCCGGACTCGACGTCGCGGGCCAGCATGGTCGGCGAGCCGAGCAGGGGTGCCGTGACCGAGACCAGCGTGGCGTCGGAGCCACCGGTGTTGCGCAGGTCGATGTAGGCCACGGTGTCCCGGTCCGCGATCGGCTGGACGAGCCGGGCGCGGGTCACCGTGATCTCTGCCGGGGCCGCGCCGGCCGCGCCGCTCGCCACATAGGCGACGAGCAGGGCGAGCGTCACGACGCAGGCACCGACCGGAACCAGGACGGCCGCCGCCATGGCGTCCCCGGTCCCGTCGGGGTCAGCGGAGGCTGAGGTCATCGGAGCCCCTCCAGGAGCCGGTGGCGCGACGGCCGGGGAGGCCGCCAGGACGTGTCGGCCGGCTGCGCGGCCGGGTCTCTTCGGCGCGCAGCCGCAGACTGTTGCCGACGACCAGGACGGAGCTCGCCGACATCGCGAGCGCCGCGAACATCGGGGTGAGCCAGCCGGTCGCGGCCAGCGGCACGGTGACCGCGTTGTAGCCGAAGGCCCACACGAGATTGGCCCGGATGGTGGCGAGCGTGCGGCGGGTGAGACGGACCGCCGAGACGACCGCGGCCATGTCCTCCCGTACGAGAGTTATGTCGGCGGCTCCGATCGCCGCGTCCGTGCCGCTGCCCATGGCGATGCCGAGATCGGCCGCGGCGAGAGCGGCCGCGTCATTGACCCCGTCGCCGATCACCGCGACCCGGCGTCCCTCGGCGCGCAGGGCGGTGACCAGTGCGGACTTGCCCTCGGGGGTGACCTCCGCATGGACCGTGGGGATGCTCAGCTCGCGGGCCACCGCCCGGGCCGCCGCCTGTCCGTCGCCGGTCACCAGGATCGGCTCGATGCCGAGCCGGGTCAGCTTGGTCACCGCCGCGCGGCTGGACGGCCGCAGGGTGTCCCCGACCGCGAGCAGGGCCACGGGCCGGGAGTCGATCTCGACGACGACCGCCGTGTGCCCGGCCTCCTGGGCGCGCCCCAGCCCCGCCCGCAGAGCGTCCGGCAGCGTGAGGCCGGCTCGTGGACGGCGTACGGAGATCTGCCGGCCCTCGACCACGCCGTGCACCCCTTCGCCCTGCACGGAGCGGAAGTCGCTCACGCCGGGCAGTACGTCACCGCCCGGCTGCTGGCGCGCGGCGGCCACCACGGCCCGCCCGATGGGGTGTTCGGAGCCGTACTCCACCGCGGCCGCGAGCCGCAGCGCCGTCGGGGCCGTGAGCGAGTCGTCGGCAACGGCCGACTCGACGAGCGTCATACGGCCCGTGGTGAGCGTCCCTGTCTTGTCGAGGACCGCCGTGTCGACCCGGCGCAGCCGCTCCAGCGCCCCCGGTTCCTTGATGAGCACGCCCAGTTGCGCGCCGCGGCCCGTCGCCGCCAGGAACGCGGTGGGCGTCGCCAGGCCCAGCGCGCACGGGCAGGCCACGACCAGGACGGCGACCGCCGCGGTGACGGCCGCCTCGGGATCGGCGCCCGCCCCGAGCCAGAAGCCGAGCACGCACGCGGCCACCGTCACGACCGCCGGGACGAACACGCCCGCGATCGTGTCGGCGAGCCGCTGCATGCGTGCCTTGCCGGCCTGCGCATCAGTCACCAGCCGGGTGATGCGGGCCAGTTGGGTGTCGGCGCCGACGGCGGTGGCGCTGACGACGAGCAGCCCGCCGGAGTTCACGGCCGCGCCCACCACCCGGAAGCCCGGCCCCACCTCCACCGGCGTCGACTCACCGGTGACCAGGGAGAGGTCCAGCGCGGAGCTGCCCTCGGTCACCACACCGTCGGTGGCGACCTTCTCGCCCGGCCGGACCAGGAACTCCTGGCCGGTACGCAGCGCGGACACCGGGATGCGGCGTCCCTGGGAACTGCCGCCGCCCTTCAACTCGACGTCCTTCGCGCCGAGTTCGACAAGCGCCCGGAGCGCCGAGCCGGTGCCGCGCTTGGCGCGCGCCTCCAGATAGCGGCCCGTGAGCACGAACAGCGGGACGCCGACCGCGGCTTCCAGATACACATGCGCGGTGCCGCCCTCCGCGCTCGGCACCGGGCTGAACGGCATCCGCATGCCGGGGTCGGCCGCGCCGCCGAAGTACAGGGCGTACACGGACCAGAGGTAGGACGCGATCACACCGAGGGAGACGAGGGTGTCCATGGTGGCCGTGGCATGCCGCAGGCCCCGCAGCGCCCTGGTGTGGAAGGGCTGGGAGCTCCAGACGACGACCGGCCCGGCAAGGGTGAAGCAGAGCCACTGCCAGTAGTCGAACTGCAGGGCCGGGACCATCGACAGGACCAGGACCGGCACCGCCAGCAACGCGGTGATCAGCAGCCGTTCGCGGCTTTCGGCCTGCTCCTCCTCCGCGTCGTCGGACTCCTCCTCCGCTGCGGGCGTCGGCAACTGCGCGGTGTAACCCGCCCGTTCCACCGTCGAGACGAGCATGTCCGCGCTCACCTCGGGCGGATGCGCGATCCGGGCGAGACCGGTGGCCAGATTGACCGTGGCGCTCACCCCGTCGAGGCGGTTCAGCTTCTTCTCCACCCGGGCCACGCACGCCGCGCAGGTCATGCCGCCGATCAGCAGGTCCGTCACCGGCTCTCCCCCATGCCGTGCATGCCCGGCATCCCGCCGGGATCCTCGGGCCCCGGGCTCCCCGGCTCCTCGGTGCGGTGCAGCCCCGGCGCCACCGGGCCGACGGCGCGGCCCACCGCGTACGAGAGGGTCGTCAGGGCGAGCACCAGGAGCACGAACCCCAGCAGGGCCGGGGGCACGGGTAGCCGGGAAGTCCTCATGAGCCAATACCGTACGGGGGTATTGGCGCCGGACGAACCCCCGGGCGCTGTGAGGAAGAACGGCACACCGGCCGGGAACTCCGTGGGGTGGCTGCGCGACTACGTGAGGGCTCACCCAGGCTCACCCGACGGTGGGATGCCCGGCCGGGCGATTGAGCCTGTCGAGTCCGCCGCGCAGTCCGAAGCCGACAGCCCGCGGCCCGCAGGCCGCAGGCCGAGCGACCCGATCACGAGGTGAGGACTCGTCCGCACGGCCGGGCTTACTGGCGACCCATCGGCGACCGAGTGATCATTCAGGGCATGAGCCCCACGATTCATCTCGCCCAGCAGCCCGAGGCCGACGAACTGCTCGGCCGCAGTCCGCTCGCCGCCCTGGTCGGCATGCTGCTCGACCAGCAGGTCCCCATGGAGTGGGCCTTCTCCGGTCCGTACACCGTCGCCCAGCGCCTCGGCAGCGACGACCTCGACGCCGCCCGGATCGCCGCGTACGACCCGGACGCGTTCGCCGAGCTGCTGAAGCAGAAGCCCGCGGTCCACCGCTATCCCGGGAGCATGGCCAAGCGGATCCAGCAGCTGTGCCAGTACATCGTCGACGAGTACGGCGGCGACGCGAGTGCCATCTGGCGCGATGTGAAGACCGGCGAGGAGCTGCTTGCCCGGCTGAAGGCGCTGCCCGGATTCGGCGAGCAGAAGGCGAAGATCTTCCTCGCGCTGCTCGGCAAGCAGTTCGGCGTGCAGCCCAAGGGCTGGCGCGAGGCGGCCGGCCCGTACGGCGAGAAGGGCTCGCACCGCTCGGCCGCCGACATCACCGGGCCCGATTCGCTGGCCAAGGTGCGCGCGCACAAGCAGGAGATGAAACGCGCCGCGAAGGAAGCCAAAAAGGCCTGAAAATTGGCGTGTTGAAGTGGATGGGTCACGTCCTGATGTCAATGCGCGTAAATGTGCCGTGAGTTGAGGCACAACTGTTCACAGAGCTCCCGAAGATCGCTAACTTCCCCTCAACCTCGTACACACCGGGAAGGAACTCTGTGAAGGCAACCCATCGCAGAGCCGTGGCCACCATGGCTGCAGCCGCACTCGCGACCCCGCTCCTGCTGGCATCCGCCTCCCCCTCCGCCGCCCGCCAGAACCCCGGCGAGCAGGCGGCCAAGGACGCCGCGAAGCTCGCCAGGAAGCTGGTGGCGAAGTCGTCCGCAGAGGACGCGTACAAGCATCTGCAGAAGTTCCAGCAGATAGCAGACACGACGGACGGCAACCGGGCCGCCGGCACGCTCGGGCACGACGCCTCCGCGGCGTACGTCTACCAGCAGCTCAAGAAGTACGGCTACGACGTCTCGTACCACCGGTTCGACTTCCTCTACACCGAGACGCAGGCCGAGAAGCTCTCGGTGCTCTCGCCCGCGCCGCACGATGTCGCGATCAAGGCGATGACCTACACCAAGTCCACTCCGGTGGGCGGCATCAAGGCCGATCTGGCCGCCGTGCCCGAGGATGCGACCACGGGCTGCGAGCCCGCCGACTACGCCTCCGGAACCTTCACCGGCAAGATCGCGCTGATCAAGCGCGGCGGCTGCACCTTCGGCGCGAAGCAGGCGGCCGCGGCGGATGCGGGTGCGGTCGGCGCGGTCATCTACAACAACACCGACGGGGCGCTCTCCGGCACCCTCGGCGACCCGGCCACCGGCCGGATACCGACGGGCGGTGTCACCAAGGCGGACGGCGACAAGCTCGTCGCCGACCTCGCCAAGGGCCCGGTGAACATCTCCTTCGAGATCCGCCAGCTCCAGCAGAACCGCTCCACCAACAACGTCATCGCGGAGACCCGCGGCGGCAACGCGGCCAACACCGTGATGCTCGGCTCCCACCTCGACTCGGTGACCGCGGGCCCCGGCATCAACGACAACGGCTCGGGTTCGGCCGGACTCCTCGAAGTCGCCCAGGAACTCGCCAAGTCGAAGTCGAAGCCCGCGAACAAGGTCCGCTTCGCCTGGTGGTCGGCGGAGGAGAACGGCCTGCTCGGCTCGGAGGCGTACGTCGCTCAGCTGAGCTCGCTGGGCAAGAAGGAGATCAAGCTCTACCTGAACTTCGACATGATCGCCTCGCCGAACTACGGGCTCTTCGTCTACGACGGCGACGACTCGGACCACGTGGGGGCGGGCCCCGGCCCGGCGGGCTCGGCCCAACTCGAGCGCGACATCAACGAGTTCCTCGACAAGCGGGGCACCCCGCACGAGGGCACGGACTTCACGGGCCGCTCCGACTACGGGCCGTTCATCGAGGTCGGCATCCCGTCCGGCGGCACGTTCACGGGCGCGGAGGGCATCAAGACGGCGGCCCAGGCGGCGAAGTTCGGCGGCACGGCGGGGGTCGCTTACGACGTGAACTACCACGCTGCCGGCGACAACCTGAGCAACATCAACATGAAGGCGTTCGCCGTCAACATCGGCGTGATCGCCAACGCGGTGGGCACATACGCCCATGACCTGAGCTCACTGCGCAAGCCGGTGACGCCGGTCCCGACGAGCGGCGACGCGGGCAGCGGCGGCGGCCTGCACGAGGGCCACGATCACGACGTGACGGAGTAGCCCGACGCTGCGTGGCCGCCCGCGGAGCCATCCGGCCCCGCGGGCGGCCACGTCTGTGTGGGCGCCCGTCCCACACCGTGGACCCGCCACGAAGTGGCGGAGACAAACCGGGCCCGGGGGCAGTCGCGGATGGGGACGAGGGTGCTGGTGTGGCGGTGGGCACCCCGGCCTCCGGCGCGATCGGCGGCTGTTCGCTTGCGCTCATGGCGGTCTCTATTTCGGTTCTGCATCATTTTGTCCAGAATTACACCGCCGCTGCCTGGCTGCGCCGACTGCCGCTCGCCCGGTAGGCTCTCCGTGTGATCTTCAAGCGCATCGGTAACGGGCGGCCGTATCCCGACCACGGCCGGGAAAGCACCCGGCAGTGGGCGGATGTCGCGCCGCGCCCGGTCCGCCTCGATCAGCTCGTGACCACCAAGGGCCAACTGGACCTGGAAACGCTGCTCGCCGAGGACTCCACGTTCTACGGGGACCTGTTCGCCCACGTGGTGAAGTGGCAGGGCGACCTCTATCTGGAGGACGGACTGCACCGCGCCGTGCGCGCGGCACTGCAGCAGCGCCAGGTTCTGCACGCCCGGGTCCTCGAGCTGGGCTGAGCCCCGGCACCGGTCCCCGGGCCGGTGCGGCGACTGAGCCTTTCGGGCCTTTTCGGGACCCTACGGACGCAATCCATTGATCATTTAGTAGGCATTGGCTTCCGGCCGCACTACGCTGCGCCCATGAGCATGCTCACTCCCCCCGGCATGGGCGGAAAGTACCGCATCACGGGCGACAGATACCCACGAATGCGACGCCCTCGCCGGCGAGGCAGGATCATTTTGGCGGCCGTCGCCGCGGTGGTCGCCCTCAGCCTGGCCGGATGGGGAACACTGCAGCTCATCGACGTCTTCAGCGGCGACGACACCAAGTCGTCCGCGGCCGCCCGCAAGGCGGACTGCAAAGCCGCACCGAAGCCGTCCGCGCTGCCCCCCGTGTCGCTCAAGCCCGGCCAGGTCACGGTGAACGTCTACAACGCGACCCCGCGCGGCGGACTCGCCAAGGCGGCCGCCGACGAGCTGAAGAAGCGCGGCTTCGCCATCGGCAAGGTGGGCAATGCCCCGGAGGCGTACGACAAGAAGGTGCCCGGCGCCGGGATACTGCTGGGCGGCACCGAGGCACAGCAGGGCGCGTTCCGCGTGCTCGCCACGCAGCTCCGGGGCAGCCAGGTGAAGACCGACGCCCGCAAGACGGCGGACGTCGACCTGATTCTCGGTACGGCCTTCACGACCCTGGCACCGAAGAAGGACTCCGACGCGGCGCTGGCCACGTTGGCCGAGCCCGCACCGGAGCCCTCCGGAAAGTGCTGACGCCGCTCCTCCCCGCCGGTCGCGCTGCATGCCGGCCCGTCCGGCGACGGAGGAGCGGCGACGAGGACAACGGCAGGTTCTACTCCGCCGAGCCGTACATCCGGTCGCCGGCGTCCCCGAGCCCCGGCACGATGTAGCCGTGCTCGTTGAGCCGCTCGTCGACCGCCGCGGTCACCACCGTCACCGGCGTCCCCGCCAGCTCGCGCTCCATCACCTCGACGCCCTCCGGCGCCGCCAGCAGGACCACCGCGGTCACATCGTCAGCGCCGCGCTTGATCAGTTCCCGGATCGCCGCGACGAGCGTGCCGCCCGTGGCCAGCATCGGGTCGAGTACGTACACCTGGCGGCCCGAGAGGTCCTCCGGCATCCGCGTCGCGTATGTCGACGCCTCCAGCGTCTCCTCGTTGCGGATCATCCCGAGGAAGCCCACTTCGGCGGTCGGCAGCAGCCGCATCATGCCGTCGAGCATGCCGAGGCCGGCCCGCAGGATCGGCACGACCAGCGGGCGCGGGTACGAGAGCTTGACGCCCGTCGTCCCGGTGACCGGGGTCTTGATGTCCACCTGCTCGGTGCGCACGTCCCTGGTGGCCTCGTACGCGAGCAGGGTGACCAGTTCGTCGGCCAGGCGCCGGAAGGTCGGGGAGTCGGTGCGCTGATCGCGCAGAGTGGTGAGTTTGTGCGCCACCAACGGGTGGTCGACGACATGGATCCGCATGTCGTCAACAGTAGCCGGGGGTCGCATCAAGGACGGGTCCGGAGGGAAGGTGGAGGCAGACGGACTCAGCCGTGGGGTGGTGAGTGGCCGATGCCGGAGCGAGATGCCGAGCAGTTCGAGCCGGAGACCGAGAGCGACGCCGACCGCAGGCGGCGACGCGCCCAGTTCCTCCGCGAACTGGGCGAGGCAAAAGCCCTGCGCGAGCGGGTCCAGCCCCGGCGGGCCCGAGCGGCCCGGATGCGCCAGCAGATGCGCATGCGCACCTTCCGCTGGTAACGGGTCCGCCGATAACAGATCCTTCCAGAGGGTCCTTGGAAGAACTGATGGCCGACGCAACGACGGAAGACCTCTCGCAAAGCCCAGGTTTCTGCCACGATTCCGAGTGGGCGGGGCACGCAGGAGCGCACCGCCGGTCGTCACACCTCTGATCAGTGGGAGAGTCACGGTGTACTTCGCCGCACTGCTCGCGCGCACTCAAGACGGGTGGGAAGCGAGCGACACAGAGCTCGACGATGTGGAGACGCTGTCGGATCTGACCGACCTGGCCCGTGAGGCCTCGGTTGACGAGGACACGGTGCTCGTCTACATCGAGCAGGAGGACGCCTGGTTCGGCATCGTCCGGGTGGAGGGCGAGGAGGACCCTCGTATCTTCGTCTCGGACGCGGCCGCGGCCGCCCGCTCCTCGTACGGGGAGATCCTCACCAATGAACTGCTCGGCGGGGAGGATGACGACCCGGCCGACGATCTCGACACGCTGGACCTCGACGGCACCGAGGACGGAGAGCCGGACGAGGACGACGAGGAGGACGCCGAGTCGTCTCCGGCCGGCGAGCTGGTGCCGGCGGGGCCCGTCGGTGACCGGGACATCCTCATGGACCTCGGACTTTCGGAGAAGGAGTTGCTGGCACTGGACACGGACGCACTGCTGGAGATCGCGGACGCGCTGGGCGCCGCCGAGGTGCTGGAGACCGTCCGCTAGTGAATTCGGCCGTACCCATGCACGTACCCATGCCTGATCCTGTGCCCGATCCCATACGGGATCCGTGGCAGGCGCCGATGCGTCTCGCCCTCGAGGAGGCCGAGCGCGCGGTGCAGTCCGGCGAGGTGCCGGTCGGTGCCGTTGTGCTGTCCCGGGACGGCACGGTGCTCGCCATCGGGCACAACGAGCGCGAGGCGACCGGCGATCCGACGGCGCATGCCGAGGTGCTGGCGATCCGCAGGGCCGCCGCGCAGCTCGGCGAGTGGCGGCTGTCCGGTTGCACGCTCGTCGTGACGCTGGAGCCGTGCACGATGTGCGCGGGCGCGATCGTGCAGTCGCGGCTGGACCGGGTGGTCTACGGGGCACGCGACGAGAAGGCGGGCGCGGCCGGTTCGCTGTGGGACGTCGTACGGGACCGGAGGCTCAACCACCGGCCCGAGGTGATCCTCGGTGTGCTCGAGCAGGAGTGCGCGAAGCAGCTGACCGGCTTCTTCCGCGACCGCTGATCCGGCGCTCGTCCCCCGCTCGTCCGCGGCTCTTCCACCGCTGATCCACTGGGTTCGGATACGGATTTCAGAGCACGGCCCACCTTGGGCTAAGCTCTCTCCCGGTAGCGTGTCCGAGCGGCCGAAGGAGCTCGCCTCGAAAGCGAGTGTGGCGCAAGTCACCGAGGGTTCAAATCCCTCCGCTACCGCAGGTAGACGAAGGGCCCGGTCCGTTGGACCGGGCCCTTCGTGATCTTCCGTCTCAGTTCGCCCCGCTCCCGCACTGCGGTCCGGAGGCACGGGCGTGGTGCCGCAGTTCCGCCCATCGCCCGGCCCTCCATCGTGGCGGTGTCGATGCCCTGCTCGATGACGTGCCGCCCGATGCCGCGCTCGCGCAGCTCGGCGCCGAGGGTCACCAGGCGCAGCACGGAGCGGGAGAGCCGGTCGAGCCCGGTCACCTTATGGCGGCGGGCCGCCGTGGCGGTGAGCACCACAACGGCCGCACCCCCGGTCGGTGTCGGCGTCGGTGGCGGCCTGGTCGTGCGCGGCCTGCACCTCGGTCGGCAGGGACGGCCAGGCGGTGAACGCCGGCGCGGTGCGGTCCTCGACCGACTTGAGCGCGGCCTGGTGCTGCGGGGATCCCGGGTACACGCCGTCCATCGCGGTGGCCTTGTAGCGGGACCACGCCCACGAGACGGCCGCGTACAGGGCCCTGATGGCGATGCCGATCGGGACGAGCAGCGCAAGAACGATGCCCATGGCGGGGGCTCCTGTCGATGTGGTGGGCCCCGCCTTCGGGGCTGTTCGCTGGTGAGCTCCGGCTGCTCGTGCTCGAAGGCGCGCTCCTGGTCCTCCGGCGTGAGGGTCCGGTAGCAGGCGCCACAGAGGTGCTCGTCGGCGAAGCGGCCAGTCGCCTCGTGCCGGTCGCCGTACTGCGGGAAAGTCCGCTTCCCGCAGCGGGACGAGCGTCTCCCGTGCATGGATAGCGACACTATCCACTATCCGATAGTTAAACTATCAACGATAGAGGGGACCTTGGCAAGAGGCGGAAGGGTGAACGGGCAGTGCGCATTGGCGAAATGAGCCGCAGGACCGGGGTACCGGTGCCGACGATCAAGTACTACGTACGGGAAGGGCTGCTCCCGCCCGGCCGGCTGACGAGCCCGAACCAGGCGACCTACGACGATGCGCACGAGCGCAGACTGCGGCTGATCCGCGCGCTGCTGGATGTGGGCGGACTGAAGGTGGCCGCGATCGCGGATGTCCTGGCGGCGGTGGACGACCCGGGCAAGTCCGTGCACAAGGTCCTCGGGGTGGCGACCGCCCTGATCGTCCCGAAGTACGCGGACGAGGAAGCGGACGCCGAACTGGACGCGGCACGGCACGAGGTGCGCGAGCTGATCGCCCGACGCGGCTGGCTGGTCGACGGGGACTTCCCCGCTGCGGAGGCCCTGGCGGCAGCGCTCGCCGCGCTGGAGAGGGTCGGCCACGGGGCCTTCTCCCAGGTGCTGGAGGCTTACGCGGACGCCGCGGAGCAGGTCGCGCGGGCGGATCTCGCCTATGTCGCGGGCCGGGCCGGTCTTGACGACCTGGTGGAGAGCGTGGTCGTGGGCACGGTGCTCGGGGACACGCTGTTCGCGTCGCTGCGGCGGCTCGCACAGGCCGACCGCTCGGCTCGCGTGTACGAGAGCGACGAGTCCGAGGGCGGTATGCCGGGAATCGAGGGCGATTGAGGCCGCCGCCTGGCGCAATGGCTCTCACAGGCCAATGGGTAGTGCCCGGTCGCGGCGCTCCGTCTCACTTTCCGTCTCGTTCACCCCAGTCCGTCGACGTTCACGGGCGTACGCAGGCGAGGTCAGCTACCGCTCTCGTCGAAGGGCCCCGGCGCATCGCGTCGGGGCCCTTCGACGTGCCGCGCGTACGGACACCGCGGTGCCGCGCGTACGGACACCGCGGTGCCGCGCGTACGGACACCGCGGCCCGGGCGGCAAAAGGCCCGATGACCCTGTCCTTGGTCCGATAGGGCTCGGTTAGACTCACGCGACGCACGGCCAGGGGGCCAAAGGGGTCACAGGGGAGGCAGGGGCTGATGGTGCAAACGAAGAAGATCGCTCTCTATGTTGTTGTCGTCTTCGTGCTGTACACGATCATCACGTCCCCGGCCAAGGCTGCCGACCTGGTCCAGATAGGGTTCGAGGGCATTTCGAGCGCAGCGCAGAGCGTCGGAGAGTTCATGACCGAGCTCGTCAATTAGGAGTCCCCTTGATCCGCCATCTGGTCCTCTTCAGGCTCAATGAGGGCGTCGAGCGCGACGAGCCCCGTGTGGTCGCGGGTGCGAAGGCTTTCCAGGAGCTGGACGGGCAGGTGCCCGAGCTGGAGTTCTGGGAGTGCGCCTGGAACATCACCGACCGGCCGATCGCCTATGACTTCGCGATCAACTCCGCGGTCGCCGACCGCGATGCGCTGAAGCGGTACATCGAGCATCCGGCCCATCAGGCGGCCGCCGGACAGTGGCGCGAGTTCGCCACGTGGGTGATCGCCGACTACGAGTTCTGAGCCCCGCGCTCCCCGGGCCTCTCGCCATCACGGCGGGGGGCCTTTTCTGGTTTAAATGCCAACTTGCCCTCAACACGGTGTTATCGGGTGCTTGCACACAGTGGACATGTCTTGTGATGCTATGACCGCTTTTGACGAATGAGTGGACCGTTGTTGACCGCAAAGGGGTGGCGTGACCGTGCCGGCCAGTACTGCGCCTCAGGTGCCACCCCAGAACGAGCGGCCGGACGACCCTCCGGCCGCCGGAAAACCGCAGACCAGGGGCGCAGACACCCGGGCACTGACCCAGGTGCTCTTCGGCGAGCTCAAGGATCTCGAGCCGGGCACCCCGGAACACTCCCGGGTGCGCGGGGCGCTGATCGAGGCCAATCTGCCGCTGGTGCGGTACGCGGCCGCCCGCTTCCGCAGCCGCAACGAACCGATGGAGGACGTCGTCCAGGTCGGCACCATCGGGCTCATCAACGCGATCGACCGCTTCGACCCGGACCGCGGGGTGCAGTTTCCGACCTTTGCGATGCCCACGGTCGTGGGCGAGATCAAGCGGTACTTCCGCGACAACGTACGGACCGTGCATGTGCCGCGGCGGTTGCACGAGCTATGGGTCCAGGTGAACGGCGCCACCGAGGATCTGACGACGGCTCACGGGCGCACGCCCACGACCGCCGAGATCGCCGACCGGCTGAAGATCGGTGAGGACGAGGTGCTGGCCTGCATCGAGGCCGGGCGCTCGTACCACGCGACCTCGCTGGAGGCTGCCCAGGAGGGCGACGGGCTGCCCGGACTGCTCGACCGGCTCGGTTACGAGGACCCCGCACTGGCGGGCGTCGAGCACCGCGACCTCGTACGTCATCTCCTCGTACAGCTGCCCGAGCGGGAGCAGCGGATTCTGATGCTGCGCTACTACAGCAATCTGACGCAGTCACAGATCAGCCAGGAGCTCGGTGTCTCCCAGATGCATGTGTCAAGGCTGCTTGCCAGAAGTTTTGCCCGACTCAGATCCGCAAACAGGATCGAGGCGTAGCTGAAACGGGTAGACCGTTTCGGGGCCGCTTCGGGCTGCCCAAAAGCCGTACACCCCCTGTTTCCTGCATAGTTTTGCCGGATACTTGTCGACATGTCACTACAGCGTGTTGCCGACATGTGACATTCTGCGGGAACCGCGTTTGCCGCAGCTCCGCCTCCGGTATTCAGGTGGAGGCTGCGTTCCTCCGATGGTCGTGGCCGTTGCGACCGTCCGCGACCTCAAGGGGGTGGCATGTCCGTAGAACAGGGCAGCTCGAAAGTGCTCACGCTCGCCAAGAGCGCACCCGCACCCGTCGTGCCTGACAGCTCGGAAGCCATCGACACGCGCACTCTGTCCCGCTCCCTGTTCCTGCGGCTTCGCGCACTGGACGCAGAGAACGAAGCGGGCACGGGCGACACTCCGGAGCGCACCTATGTGCGCGACACACTGATCGAGCTCAATCTGCCCCTGGTGCGGTACGCCGCGGCCCGCTTCCGCAGCCGCAACGAACCGATGGAGGACATCGTCCAGGTCGGCACCATCGGCCTGATCAAGGCGATCGACCGGTTCGACTGCGAACGCGGCGTGGAATTCCCGACGTTCGCGATGCCGACGGTCGTCGGCGAGATCAAGCGCTTCTTCCGCGACACCTCGTGGTCGGTACGGGTGCCGCGCCGGCTCCAGGAGCTGCGGCTCGCGCTCACCAAGGCAAGCGACGAGCTGGCACAGAAGCTGGACCGCTCCCCGACCGTGCCCGAACTCGCCGCGGTGCTCGGGGTGTCGGAGGAGGACGTGGTCGACGGTCTCGCCGTCGGCAATGCCTACACCGCCTCCTCGCTGGACTCGCCCTCGCCCGAGGACGACGGCGGCGAGGGCTCGTTGGCGGACCGGCTGGGGTACGAGGACTCGGCGCTGGAGGGCGTGGAGTACCGCGAGTCGCTCAAGCCCCTGCTGGCCAAACTCCCGCCCCGCGAGCGGCAGATCATCATGCTGCGGTTCTTCGCGAACATGACCCAGTCGCAGATCGGCGAGGAGGTCGGCATCTCACAGATGCATGTCTCGCGACTGCTGACCCGTACGCTCGCGCAGCTGCGGGAGGGCCTGATCGGCGACTGACCGATCTCCTTGTCCTCGACCGCCGGACGGGCCTGTGCATCAGGCCGGTCCGGCGATTTGGGAACGTGCCCCGAAGGGCGTACCCCTCCGCAGGGTTCCTTATTGACGGTGCGTCAGACACACTGGCGCGATGCGACGACGTCGGAGCACCGCTCTCGCCGCGGTCGCGCTCTGCCTCGGCGGGGCGCTGACCGCGTGCGGGAGCGGGGGTGGCGACGGCTATGTGGCGGTCGGGGCGGCCGGATCCGGGCCCGATGAGGCGCCCACCGCGGCCGTGCCGCCGAAGGGCAGGGTCGTACTCGTACCGCTGGACGGTGTCACCGCGACCGGCAGCCCGGCGGGCAAGCCGCCCGCGGAGCCCGGGAAGCCGGTCGGTGGCGGCGCGAGCGGACCGGGACTGCCCGGCGTACCAGGCGCCGGCTCGGGTGGGTCCTCAGGCGGTACGGGAGCGCAGGGTGGCACAGGGGGCACCTCGGACGGTACGGGCAACTCAGGCTCCGGCACCGGCGGGGAGTCGGGCGGCTCCGGCGGCTCAGGTTCCGGCGGGCCCACGTCGCCCGGCACCCCCTCCACACCAACCCCGAGCCCTGCCCCGCCCCCCGCCACACCTGCCGTACTCACGCTGGGCGAGCCCGTCCGCACCGCCCTGGACAAACGCTGGTGCGAGAAGGTGACCGTGGAGTTCCGCAACACCGGCGGCTCGCCCGTGACGTCGGGAACCGTCACCTTCGCGACGCACATCATCGGCCCGCTCGGGATCGACTGGGCGACCATCGAGTCGACTCAGCCGCTGCCCGCGCCGATCGCGCCGAAGGCCGTACGCAAGCAGGCGTACACCGTGTGCGTGGACGCCTGGCGGGTGCCGCTGGGCATGCACATCGACACCCAGGACGTCACCGCCGTATGGAAATGACCCGGACGGGGTCGAATGACCCGGCCGAGGGACGAATGACCTAGCCGAGGGCCAGCCAGGCCACCGCGCCGAGGATCAGGACGGCCGCGATCACGCCGACGATCAGTCCGACGCGCGAAGAGGACTGAGGGGCCGGCGCCGCCGCCCGGCGGCCCTGCGGCGCGCCCTCGTCGACGAAGGCCCGGAACATCTGGGTGCTGCCCGCCGGGTCGTAGTTGCCCTCGGGGCCCTGACCTTGGGGAGCGTGGGGGTTGTGTGCCATGGGGCAGGACCCTAGCGAACCCTCGGTCGAGGCCCAACCCCGGGCGGGTAGCAGACACACACCCTCCATGACCATGAGCGGCGGCGGGCGAAGCCTTTGGTGTTCCTTTACCACCGGGAGCGCCATTTCGTTTGCCTGTAGCAACCAACAGCTTCTATGGTTGCCCTAAGCAACAAGATGCCGGGAGGGACGGCCATGGCCGCACAGAGTCAGTACGCGGAACTGGCCCGTCAGCTCAGCGCCCTCGGCGCCGTGAAGCGCGGCCTCGCGCGGATCCTTCCCGGCGAGTGCCCGTCCGGTTCGGCCGCCGTACTCACCCTGCTGGACCGGCACGGTGAGATGCGGATGAGCCGGCTCGCCGAGCTCCTGGCCGTCGACATGTCGGTGACCAGCCGGCATGTCGCCCACGTCGCCGAGCGCGGCTGGATCGAACGGCTCCCCGACCCGGGAGACAGGCGCTCCCGCATCCTGCGGCTCACCCCTGCGGGGCTGGACATGGTCGACGAACTCGCCCAGCGAACCGCCGACATGTTCGCCCGCAATCTCGGCGACTGGTCCGACGACGACGTCGGGCAGCTCATCGCGATGCTGGCGCGCCTGCGCGACTCCTTCGGAGACTGCAGGGCGCGCCATCACGATGAGTCGTACTCCCGTACACCCGTGTGCTGAAACGCTGGAAAGGAAGTAAATGGCTACGACCATACCAACCGGTGTGCGGGGCGGCCACGCCAAGCACGGCGGCGGCCACGCCAAGCAGGGCAGCGGCCACGCCAAGCAGGGCGGCGGTCACGGCTCCGACGGCGGCGCGCCGATGACACACCGGCAGATCATGGAGGCGTTGTCCGGGCTGCTGCTCGGGATGTTCGTCGCCATCCTGTCGTCCACGATCGTCTCCAACGCCCTGCCGCAGATCATCTCCGACCTCGGCGGCGGGCAGAGCGCCTACACCTGGGTGGTCACGGCGGCGCTGCTGTCGATGACCGCGACCACCCCGCTGTGGGGCAAGCTCTCGGACCTGTTCAGCAAGAAGCTGCTGGTCCAGATAGCCCTGATCATCTATGTGGCCGGCTCGGTGGTGGCCGGTCTCGCGCAGAGCACCGGCATGCTCATCGCCTGCCGTGTCGTCCAGGGCATCGGCGTCGGCGGTCTCACCGCCCTCGCACAGATCGTCATGGCCGCGATGATCGCGCCGCGTGAGCGCGGCCGGTACAGCGGCTACCTGGGTGCGACCTTCGCCGTCGCCACGGTCGGCGGCCCGCTGCTCGGCGGCGTCATCACCGACACCGACTGGCTCGGCTGGCGCTGGTGCTTCTACGTCGGTGTGCCCTTCGCGATCATCGCCCTGCTCGTCCTGCAGAAGACCCTGAAGCTCCCGGTGGTGAAGCGGCAGGTCAAGGTCGACTGGGCAGGCGCGTTCTTCATCAGCGCGGCGGTCTCGCTGCTGCTGGTCTGGGTGACCTTCGCGGGCGACAAGTACGAGTGGATCTCCTGGCAGACGTACGCGATGGTCGGCGGCGCGGTCGCGCTCGGCGGGCTCTTCCTCCTCGTCGAGTCGAAGGCGAGCGAGCCGATCATCCCGCTGCGCCTCTTCCGCAACCGCACCATCACGCTGGCCTCGCTGGCCTCGCTGTTCGTCGGCGTCGCGATGTTCGCGGGCACAGTCTTCTTCAGCCAGTACTTCCAGCTTGCGCGCGACAAGTCGCCCACGATGTCCGGCGTCATGACCATCCCGATGATCGGCGGCCTGTTCGTCTCGTCGACCCTCTCGGGCCAGATCATCACCAAGACGGGACGCTGGAAGGCCTGGCTGGTCAGCGGCGGCGTGCTGGTGACGGCAGGCCTCGGGCTCCTCGGCACCATCCGGTACGACACGGAGTACTGGCACATCGCCGTCTTCATGGCCGTCCTGGGTCTCGGCCTCGGCATGATGATGCAGAACCTGGTGCTGTGCACGCAGAACCAGGTCGCTGCGGAGGACCTCGGCTCCGCCTCGTCCGTCGTCACCTTCTTCCGTTCGCTGGGCGGTGCGATCGGCGTCTCGGCGCTGGGCGCGGTCATGGCGAACCGGGTCACCCACTACGTCAAGGACGGGCTCGCCGAACTCGGCCCGCAGGGCGCGGCGCTGGGCCGCGGCGGCACGGGCGGCGGCATCCCCGACATGGACAAGCTGCCGGCTCCGATCCGCACGGTGATGGAGGGCGCGTACGGGCACGGTGTCGGCGATGTCTTCCTGTACTCGGCGCCGTTCGCGGTGCTTGCGTTCCTGGTGACGCTGTTCATCAAGGAGGTGGCGCTGAAGAGCCACGCGCGGCCGGAGGAGCCTGCTGCCGCCGCTGTTGAGGCCCCCGCAGCCGCCCCTGCGGCCGCCGCCACAGCCGCTGACACTCCCGCGGCTCCGGTGGCCTTGGTCACGGCGGCAGTCGTACGCGGCGTGGTGCGCGGCAACGAGGGCGCGGCGGTGCCGCAGGCCGCGGTCACGCTCATCTCCCAGGCCGGACGCCAGCTCGGCCTCTCGGTCGCCCAGGCCGACGGCAGTTACGCCCTGGACGCGCCGGGTGCGGGTTCGTACGTACTGATCGCCTCCGCCGACGGCTTCCAGCCGCAGGCGTCCACGGTGGTCGTCGGCGCCGAGCCGCTTGCCCACGACATCCTCCTGTGCGGCACCAGCGGTCTCGCCGGGACCGTGCGTGCCGCCGAGGGCGAGGCGCCGGTCGAGGGCGCGATGGTCGTCGTGACCGATGTGCGCGGCGATGTGCTGGCGACCGGGAGGAGCGCGGAAGGCGGCGAGTTCGCGTTCGGCGAGCTGGTGCCGGGGCCGGTCACCGTCGCGGTGAAAGCAGTCGGCTTCCAGCCGCTGGCGCTGCCGGTGGAGATCGGCGACCGGGGCGAGACCCGTATCGAGGCGGTCCTGCAGGTGGGCGCGCTGGTCCGGGGAACCGTCCGCGGCTCGGCACTCCGGCCGCTGGCCGATGCCCGGGTGACCCTGGTGGACGCCGCGGGGAACGTGCTCGCGTCCGCGACGACCGGGGACGACGGGGCGTACGCCTTCGCCGACCTGGACGCGGGGGAGTACACGGTCGTCGCGACCGGGTACCCGCCGGTGGCGAGCGCGCTGACCGTGGCCGGTGGCGGGGTTGACGGCCACGACATCGAACTCGCCCACCAACTCGCCCACCCCGGCGAGTAGTTGATCTCCCGGCCGTGCTTCGAGCGGAGAGGCGGCCGGGGCATAGGGGGTGTCTTTTGGACCAGGCCGGATCAGTGAGCGGGGTCTGGCGTGGTGCATCGCAAGGCGGAGGAAGGAGCCCATGCGGAGCATCGGCGACTGACGACAACGCAGCGAGGTGCCGTGCCAGGGCACGCGAGCCCGGCAAGATCCGAAAGACACCCCCTAAGGGGCGGCGGGCAGGGGACGGCCTGCCGCCCCGCTCTTTGCACAGGTGGTGGGGGCGGAAATCTCTGCGATCGGCACGACGCCGAAGGCGGAGCCGGCGTCCAGGCGGTGCAGGGGGAACTCCCCTAGTCTGCGGTGCATGGCACCCAACATCGCGAGCAACACCTCGGTGGATCTGGAGCAGTTGCTGGAGTTCGTGCGCCCCCGCCACCGCGCGATCCTGCTCACGCACCGCTCCGACGGAACCCCGCAGGGGTCCCCGCTGACGTGCGGGGTCGACGACTCGGGGCGGATCGTCGTCTCGACCTACCCCGAGCGCGCGAAGACCCGCAATGCGAAGCGGGACCCGCGGGTGAGCGTGATCGTCCTGTCGGACGACTGGAACGGCCCGTGGGTCCAGATCGACGGCACGGCGGAGGTAGTCGACGCACCGGACTCGGTGGAACCGCTGGTGGAGTACTTCCGGAACATCTCCGGGGAGCATCCTGACTGGGACGAGTACCGGGAGGCGATGGTGAAGCAGGGCAAGTCGATCATCCGTGTGACACCGGAGAGGTGGGGGCCGGTGGCGACGGGGGGTTTCCCGGCGAGGCTGAGCGGGTCCTAGGCGGGGGTCTGTTCCCCTACCCGCCCTCCCCCTACGGCCTGGCGGCCGTGGGAGGTACCCCCATCCCGTAACTGGGGGCTGCGCCCCCAGACCCCTGAGGGGAAGCCCCCGGTAGCGGGCAGCTTCGCGCCGCGGAGCTGGCGCCTTCGGGAACGGGGCGTCAGCCCCGCGAACCCCGCCCCGGTAGTGGGCAGCTTCGCGCCCGTGGGACGTCTCGTCCGGCCGGAGGAGCGGAACCGCGCGCCGCGGAGCTGGCGCCTTCGGGAACGGGGCGTCAGCCGCTGACCGTCACCGGTAGCGGCAGCTTCGCGCCGCAGGGGCGTGGACGTTTCGCGCCGCAGAGCTGGCGCTCTCGGGGCGCGGGGCGTCAGCCCCGCGAGTCCCTCCCCCCGGCGGGGGTCCGGGGCACAGCCCCGGTTTCGGGAAAGGGCGGGGTGGGGGACCGCAGCTACCCCTTCGACCGCGCCACCATCGACTCGATCCCCGCCACCAGCAGGTCCAGCGCAAAGCTGAAGTCCCGCTCCCTCATCTCCTCCACCGTGTCCCCGCCCCGCGCCTCCATCAGTTCCGTCGCGCTCTCGAAGCTCTTCGCGAAGGCCGGCTGCTCGCTGATCGTCCCCATCGCCTCGCGGAAGTACTCGTCCTGGCTCATCCCCGCCGCCGCGCACCGCGCAATGAAGTGGCCCTCAATCGTGCCGAAGCCGTACACGAACTGGAATACCGCCGAAAGACCACCCATCTGGCCGTGCGGCGGCAGGCCCGTGTTGCGCATGACCTGCTGCACCGCCGTCGAGAAAGCCATCGAGTGCGGGCCGATGTTGAGGAACGTGCCGATCAGCGCCGACACCCAAGGGTGGCGGACCAGCAGATCCCGGTATCCCGTGGCCAGTTCCCGCAGCTGCTCGCGCCAGTCGCCCTCCGCGCTCACGTCCGGCAGCGGGAACGTCCCGAAGACCGCGTCGAGGGCAAGCTCCAGCAGGTCGTCCTTGGTGTCCACGTACCAGTAGACCGACATCGCGGTGACGTTCAGCTCCGCGGCCAGGCGGCGCATCGAGAACTTCGCCGCGCCCTCGGAGTCCAGCAGCCGTACCGTCGCGTCGATGATCTTGTCGCGGTCCAGACCGGCCGGCTGGCCCGACTTACGGCCCCGCTCCCGGTCCGCCTTCCCCTCCAGCCAGACACTGGTCCGCGCAGGACCCTTCGCGCGGTCGGCCGCACTCACCATCGCGCATCCTCCTCGAACTCGCCCCCGGTCCCGATGCTATGCCGCTGCCTTGGGTGAGTCTGCCCGCTCGGCCCGCCGCAGCAGCATCGCGGCCAGCAGGCCACCGGCCAGCACCGCCACCGCGCCGACCAGCTGACTCGTCTGAAGGCCCGAGGCGAAGGCGTCAAACACGCGGACGCGTTCCGCAGGGCCGTCCCCGGCCGCCAGCGCGGCGGGCAGCGAGGCTGCGCCCACCACTGCCGGCACGAGTGCGGCGAAGCGGGAGTTCAGGACCGCGCCCAGGACGGCGACGCCAAGACCGTTGCCGAACTCGGCGAGTGTGCCGTTCACGCCCGCGCCCACCCCCGCCTTCTCGGGCGGAATCGCGCTCATGATGGCGTTGGCCATCGCCGGCATGGAGAGCGCCACGCCCGCGCCCATCACCACAAGACCGAGCAGCATCCCGCCGTACCCGTGCCGCCCGCCGAGGACAGCGATCGCCGCCAGGCCCGCGGCCACCAGGGTCATCCCGACCGCGATGGTCCCCGGCGTGCCGAGCTTCGGCACCAGCCGCGCCCCGACGCCGCTCAGATTGAGGGCGACGACGGTCAGCGCGAGCGGCGCCGTACGCAGACCCGCGTCCAGCGGTCCGTAGCCGAGGACGAACTGAAGGTGCTGGGTGAGCAGAAAGAGCGAGCCGCCCATGCCGAACGCAACGAGAATCGCGCCCGCGACCGCCCCGATGAAACGCTGGTTGCGGAAGAAGTGCATATCGAGCATCGGATACGGGATACGGAGCTCCCAGAGCACAAAGCCCCCGAGGACAAGGGCGCCGACCGCCGCCGGGACCAGCACCTCGGTGGAGGTCCAGCCGTGCTCGGGCCCGGAGATGATCGCGTACACGACCCCCGTCATGCCGATCGTGGAGAGCAGCGCACCGAGCAGGTCGGGACGGTCCCCCCGGGGGTTTTTGGACTCCGGCACGAGCGCGACGACCGCGAACAGCCCGATCGCCGCGACCGGGATGTTGACCAGAAAGATCGCGCCCCACCAGAACCGGTCGAGCATCACCCCGCCGATCAGCGGACCGGCCGCGAAGCCGAGGGAGTTGACGGTGGACCAGAGGCCGATCGCCTTGACCCGTTCCGCGTCGTCGAAGATCTGCACGACGACCGCGAGGGTCGTGGTCATCAGCAGCGCGCCGCCGACTCCCATGCCCGCGCGAGCGGCGATCAGCTGGGGCGCGGACTGCGCGAGGCCCGCGGCGAGTGAGCCCAGGCCGAAGAGTGCGAGGCCGCAGATGAGCATCTTCCTGCGGCCGTAGCGGTCGGCCGCGTTGCCCGCAGTGAGCAGCAGCCCCGACTGGACCAGCGAGTACGCGTTGATCATCCACTGGATGTCGGCGGTCGATGCGTCCAGCTCCCGGGTGAGGGAGGGGATCGCAACGCTGAGGACGGTGTTGTCGAGCAGCACGGTGAGCTGGGCGAGGCAGATGACGCCGAGGATCAGCCAGCGCTGCGGATGGCGGCCCGTGGGGGCCGTGCGGTGCTCGGCGGTCGTTGCCGTCATACACGCTCCTTGTACGGTGTACGGGATTTCGCCGTACACCGTACAAGGAAATGCCATACACCGTATAGGGCTATTTCTTCGCGGTCAGGTCGTAGAGGGTCGTGCCGTCCACGGTGACCTTGGTGAAGTTCGCCTCGATCCATGTGGTGATGGAGGAGCTGGAGTTGCCGCCGGGACCGCCGCCCTGGCCGCCGCCCGCGATGAAGTAGTGGATCTTCCCGGCCGCCACGTACTGCTTGAACTGCGCGAGCGTCGGGGAGGGGTCGCTGCCGTTGAAGCCGCCGATCGCCATCACCGGCTTCTCGGTGGCGAGCTGGTAACTGGCGGCGTTCTGGGAGCCGATGGCCGCGGCGACCCACGTGTAGTCGCCGGCGTTCTGCTTCAGCTTGGCCTCGACCTCGGCGTTGACCTTCGCGCCTCCGAGGAGGCCGCCCATACCGCCGCCCATGCCGCGCTCGCCCTGGCCGGGGAAGCCACCGGGCAGCTGGCCCTGGCCCGGTGCACCCTGACCCGGAGCACCCTGACCTGTGCGGCCCTGGCCCTGCTGCCCGCCGTTCGGGGGTTGGCCCATGCCGCCACCGGGCCCGCCCTGCTGGCCCTGGCCCTGCTGCTGCCCCTGCCCCTGCTGGCCGGGCGGCAGCATCCGGGCGCCCATACCCCCGGGACCGCCCGGACCACCCGGACCACCCGGACCGAAGCGCATACCGCCACCGCCCGGACCGCCGCGCATCGACGCCGGTCCCGCCGTCACGATCGACCCCGCGTGCGCCTCGCTCACCGTGGTGAGGGAGTACGCCACCGGCCCGGCCAGCGAAGCGGCGATACCCAACGCCGCTGCTCCCAGCGCCAGTTGACGCCCGACCCGACCCGCGAACAGCAGCCCGACCGCGGCCGCCAGACCGCCGATCAGCACCGCCCACCTCAGCCACGGCAGATAGTCCGAGCTCCGGCCGAGGAGTGTGTACGACCAGTACGCCGTCACCGCGACCGTGCCACCCAGCGCCGCCGAGCCGAGCAGTTTCGTCCGCTCCTCCCACAGCACCGTGGCACCCATGCCGACGAGCGCCGCGATGTACGGCGCCAGCGCCACCGTGTAGTACTCGTGGAAGATCCCCGCCATGAAGCTGAAGATCCCCGCGGTGATCAGCAGCGAGCCGCCCCAGACCAGGAACGCCGCCCGGGCCGTGTCCGTCCTCTTGGCGCGCCAGGTGACGACGAGCCCCGCGACAAGCAGCAGCAGCGCGGCGGGCAGCAGCCAGGAGATCTGGCCCCCGATGGTGGAGCTGAACATCCGGTCGATGCCGGTCTCGCCCCAGCCACCGCCACCACGGCCGCCTCCGCCTCCGCCACCTCCCACGCTGCCGGTCTCGTTGCCGCTGATCCGGCCGAGGCCGTTGTAGCCGAAGGTCAGCTCCAGGAAGCTGTTGTTCTGCGAGCCTCCGATGTACGGGCGCGAGGACGCCGGCCACAGCTCGACGACCGCCACCCACCAGCCGGCCGATACGATCACCGCCAGCCCGGCGAGGGCGAGTTGACCGAGCCGCCGCCGCAGCGTCGTCGGCGCGCACACCACGTACACCAGAGCCAGCGGCGGCAGAATCAGGAACGCCTGCAGCGTCTTCGTCAGGAACGCGAAGCCGATCGCCACACCCGCCCAGAGCAGCCACTTCGTACGTGCCCCTTCGAGGGCGCGCAGCACGCAGTACACCGTCACCGTCATCAGCAGGGTGAGCAGCGCGTCCGGGTTGTTGAAGCGGAACATCAGCGCGGCGACGGGCGTGACCGCGAGCACCGCGCCCGCGATCAGGCCCGCCGCGGGGGTGAAGCGCCGGCGTACGGCCGCGTACACCACAGCCACCGTCGCGACGCCCATCAGCACCTCGGGGACGAGGATCTGCCAGGAGCCGAGCCCGAAGAGCCGTACGGACAGGGCCATCGGCCAGAGCGCGGCCGGGGGCTTGTCGACGGTGATGGAGTTCGCGGCGTCGGACGAGCCGAAGAAGAAGGCCTTCCAGCTCTCGCTGCCGGCCTGTACGGCGGCGGAGTAGAAGGAGTTGGCGTAGCCGGACGCGCTGAGGTCGTAGAGGTAGAGCAGCACCGTGACCAGCAGAAGGCCGAGGAAGACGGGACGCACCCAGGGGGCGTCGTCGGCCCGCCCGCGCCAGAGGCGGGCAAGCGGTCCGGCGCCGGAGCGGGCATGCGGCCGGCCCGCCGCCCGGGCCACCGCGGGCCCGTCGTGCGGAAGAGTCGTGGTCATCGGGTGTTCCTCACGTCGTAAAGAAGGTGGGTGGCGTCGGACTCGTTGGGCGCGGCGGGCTCGTCGTCGCGCCGGTCGGGGAAGACCCAGGCCCGGAAGAGCAGGAACCGCAGCACCGTCGCCGCCAGGTTCGCGGCGATCAGGACCGTCAGCTCGGTGGCGTGCGACGGATTCCCGGCGGCCGCAGACAGGGCCGCCAGCGAGCCGCTCGTCAGCGCAAGACCGATGCCGAACACGACCAGGCCCTGGGCCTGATGGCGCAGGGCGCGGTCCCGGCCCCGTACCCCGAAGGTGAGCCGCCGGTTCGCGGCCGTGTTGGCGACCGCCGACAGCAACAGCGCGCCGGCATTGGCGACTTGAGGTCCGGCCCCGGCCCTGAAGAGCGAGTACAGCAGCAGATAGACCAGCGTGGAGAGCGCGCCGACGACGCAGAAACCGACCAGCTGGCGGGCGAGTCCGCCCGGCACCCCGGTCAGCTGACGGTCGCGCGGATCGTCCCCGAAGGGTCGCGCCAGCCGGTCCAGCGGCAGCGCGCCGACCGCCAGCGCACGCCCCACCCGCCACACGCCCTTGAGGTCCTCGGCCGCCGTACTCACAATGTGCACGGTCGAGTCCGGGTCGTCGACCCAGTCCACGGGCACCTCGTGGATGCGCAGCCCGGCGCGTTCCGCAAGCACCAGCAGCTCGGTGTCGAAGAACCAGCCGGTGTCCTCGACCATCGGCAGCAGGCGCTCGGCGACGTCGCGCCGTATCGCCTTGAACCCGCACTGGGCGTCGGAGAACCGGGCGGCGAGCGAGCCGCGCAGAATCAGGTTGTAGGCCCGCGAGATGAACTCCCGCTTCGCGCCACGCACCACCCGCGACGAGCGCGCGAGCCGGGACCCGATCGCGAGATCCGAGTGCCCCGAGATCAGCGGCGCGACCAGCGGCAGCAGTGCGTTGAGGTCGGTGGACAGATCCACGTCCATGTACGCGAGTACGGGAGCGTCGGAGTACGACCAGACGGTGCGCAGCGCCCGCCCCCGCCCCTTCTCCTCCAGCCGGTACGCCTCCACCTCGGCGATCGAGTGGGCGAGCCGGCTCGCCACCTGGGGCGTGCTGTCGGTGCTCGCGTTGTCCGCGACGGTGATCCGGAAGCCGTACGGGAAGGTCCGCACAAGGTGGTCGTGCAGCCTGCGCACACACCGCTCGAGGTCGGCCTCCTCGTTGTAGACCGGGATCACCACGTCGAGTACGGGCAGGCCGGCCGTGTCGGCGAGCAGATGCTCCCGGGCCGGCAGGGTCCCCCTTGGGGTGTCGGTTCGCATGACATCGACACTCGGGGGGCGCGCTGTCACAGCTGTGTGATGCGCCTGTGGCCTGTCTGTGAGTCGTGCGCGTACGAGCCGACCGGGGCCGAGGGGGCGCGCGAGCCGGGCGCCCGCGCTGTGGGCAGACGCACGGCGAAGACCGTGCGCCCCGGCTCCGACCGTACCCCCACTGTGCCGCCGTGCGCCGAGACCACCGCCTGCACGATCGCAAGCCCCAGACCGGTGGATCCGGCGTGCCGGGACCTGGACGCGTCGCCACGCGCGAACCGTTCGAAGATGTGCGGCACGAGCTCGGGCGGGACGCCCGGACCGTCGTCCTCGACCTCCAGCACGACCGCCGGGCCGCCGCACCGCACGCGCGCGGTGACGGTCGTCCCGGGTGGTGTGTGAGTGCGGGCGTTCGCCAGCAGATTGACCAGCACCTGATGGAGCCGGGCGCCGTCGCCCAGTACCGTCGCCGGTTCGACGGGCAGCTCGAGCCGCCACGTGTGGTCCTGCCCCGCCGCACGGGCATCGCTGAGAGCGTCCACGACCAGCGGGGAGAGATCAGTGCTCTCGTACGAGAGCGGGCGTCCGGCGTCGAGGCGCGCAAGCAGCAGCAGATCCTCCACCAGGCCCGTCATCCGGGTCGCCTCGGCCTCGATCCGCCCCAGGGCGTGCCGGGTGTCCGCGCCGACATGCTCGCGGCCGCGCCGGGTCAGCTCGGCGTATCCGCGGATCGACGCCAGTGGCGTACGCAGCTCATGGCTGGCGTCCGCGACGAACTGCCGTACCCGAGTCTCGCTCTCCTGCCGCGCGGTGAGCGCCGAACCGACGTGACCCAGCATCCGGTTGAGCGCCGCGCCGACCTGCCCGACTTCGGTCTGCGGATCGGCTTCGGCGTCCGGGACCCGCTCGTGCAGGGCCACTTCGCCGCTGTGCAGCGGCAGTTCGGAGACGCGTGTCGCGGTCGCGGCGACCCGCCGCAGCGGCCGCAGCGCAACACCGATCATCGCGGCACCGGCCAGGCCGACGGCAACGAGCCCGGCGCCGGTGACGCACAGCTCGACCACGACGAGAGTGCCGACCGTGTCCTGGACCGACTTGGCCGGGATGCCGACGAGGAACGAGCCGTGCATTCCTTCCGCGTACTCGACGCGGTAGTCGCCGAGCCCGCCCGGCAGTTCGACGCTGTGCGGGTCCCGGTCGCGCGGCACATCCTCCAGCGCGTCGATCTGCGCCTTGCTCAAGGGGCTCGCCGACGGCTTGGGTGTGCTCTCCTGCGGCTCGTTACTGACCGCGGCTTCCGTGACCTCGCCGTCAGGACCGACCACCGCGCCGATGGTGCCGATCTGCTGCCCGCCCCGGACCACGAAGTCCAGCGGGCCCCCCTCCATGAGGACGAACCCGGTGCCGGGCGGCTTCAGCGTGCCGGGGGCGGGTCCCGCCGCCCGCCTGGCCACACTCGCGAGCTCGCTGTCCAGCCGGTCGTACAGCGAGCCGCGCAGCGCGACCGTGGTGACCGTCCCGATCACCGCCGCGACCACCGCGATCAGTGTCACCGCGGAGACCACGAGCCGGGTCCGCAGCGACCATCTGCGCCGTCGTCCCCTGCTCACCTATTCACCGGGCTTGATCAGATAGCCGGCCCCGCGCCGGGTGTGGATCATCGGCGCCCGCCCCGCGTCGATCTTCTTCCGCAGATACGAGACATACAGCTCGACGACATTGGCCTGGCCGCCGAAGTCGTACGACCAGACCCGGTCGAGGATCTGCGCCTTGCTGAGCACCCGGCGCGGATTGCGCATCAAAAAGCGCAGCAGCTCGAACTCGGTCGCCGTCAGATGGATGGACTGGCCGGCCCGACTGACCTCGTGGCTGTCCTCGTCGAGGGTCAAGTCCCCCACGGCCAGCAGGGATTCACTGCGTACGGTCGCGGCCCCGGAACGCCGGATCAGCCCGCGCAGCCTGGCCACGACCTCCTCCAGCGAGAACGGCTTGGTGACATAGTCGTCGCCGCCCGCCGTCAGCCCGGCGATCCGGTCCTCGACGGCGTCCCGGGCGGTGAGGAAGAGCACCGGCACCTCGGGCAGCTCGCGCCGCAGCCGCCCCAGCACGGCGAGCCCGTCCATGTCGGGCAGCATCACATCGAGCACCACGGCGTCGGGCCGGAAGTCGCGCGCGGAACGCACCGCGCCCGCCCCGTCCCCGGCGCTGCGCACCTCCCAGCCCTCGTAGCGCAGGGCCATCGACAGCAGCTCGCTCAACGCCGCCTCGTCGTCCACGACGAGCACCCGGACGGGGCTGCCGTCCGGCCTGAGCATTTCGGTACGCCCCTGGGGCGAGGTCGTGGTCATGCTGGTCACCTTGCGACCCCGCCCTGAGAGGCTCCTTGCACTTTCCTGTGAATTCCCTGAGAAAGAGCTAAGGGACGGGGAGCGCGAACAGCCGTGCGCCGTTGTCGTGGCAGACCGCGCGCAGCCACTCGTCTCCCAGCTCCAGCCGCTCCAGCGCCTGAAGTTGATGGGCGTACGGATACGGGATGTTCGGGAAGTCCGTTCCGAGCAGCACCCGGTCCTGCACCTCCAGCAGCCGTGCCCGCTCCCCCTTCGGGAAGGGGCTGAAGCGCTCGCTGAAATCGGTGAAGGCCATTGTCGTATCCAGCATCACACCGTCGTAGGACTGCGCCAGTTCCAGGAAGTCGGTGTACTCCGGCATGCCCATGTGCGCGACGACGAGGCGCAGTCGCGGATGCCGCGCGAGCAGCCGCCCCACCGGCTCGGGCCCGGTGTGCTTGCCGGGCACGGGCCCGGACCCGCAGTGCATCACCACCGGGACACGAGCCTCGGCGAGCAGCCCCCACACGGGATCGAGCAGCGCGTCATTCGGGTCGTACGCCCCGACTTGGAGGTGCGCCTTGAAGACCCGCGCCCCGCTCTCAAGAGCCGTTCGTACGTACCGGTCCACGCCCTCCTCGGGGAAGAGGGTCGCGGTGTGCAGACACTCGGGCGTCCGCGCGGCGAAGTCCGCCGCCCAGCCGCACAGCCAGGCAGCCATGCCCGCCTTGTGCGGATAGAGCATCGAGGTGAAGGCACGCACCCCGAACTCCCTCAGCAGAGCGACCCGTTGTTCTTCCTCGTGCCGGTAGGTGATCGGCCACTCCATGCCGGTCAGCGGCCCGACCGCGTCGAAGTAGGCCCAGACCTTCTTCAGGACCTGCTCGGGCATGAAGTGGGTGTGTATGTCGACGAGCCCGGGCAGTCCGAGCCGACTCCAGAACCTCTTGACGTCCTCAGCCTCGCTCAAAGCCATAGCTCCGCTCGACCCTGCCCACATGGACGGTGTAGCTGTCGTACCACTCGGTGCGTCCGCGCTTCTGCGCGGCCTGGTGATCGAGGTTCCGCTGCCAGGTGGCTATGGCTTCCTCGTCCCTGAAGTAGCCGACGGTGATGCCGAGTCCGCCGGGGGTGCGGGCGGACTCGTATCCGAGGAAGCCGGGCACGTCCTTCACGAGTTCCTTCATCACCTCGGCGGTCTCGGCGTATCCGTCGGGCCGCTCGGTCAGAACCGAGGTGAAGACGACGGTGTAATAGGGCGGTTCATGTGCGGCGACAGGCTTGATGCTCTCGATACTCATGACGCCCACCTTCCGGTCCCGGTCAGGCGGGTGTCCACCCTCATTGCCGTAAGGGATCCGAACGGGATCCAAGACTTGACCATCGGGTCGGCGCCGGTCAGAAGAGCCCGTCCTGCACGGAGTCGGGGCCGGTGCGGAGTCCGACAACGGGCACCGTCACCCCCGCCGCCGAGTCCGCGCCGACCAGGGCCCACCCGGTCATCAGCCGCGTATCGAGGACGACGAGCCGCTCCCCGGCGGTCCGCAGATGCAGATCGGGCCCGGCGGCGGCCAGCAGCCGCCCCGCGACCACCCCGCCGTCCACCAGCTCGCGCACCACGCCGGTCGCGGGCGGCAGCCCGTCGAGCCCGAACATCTCCCCGTGGTCGACGGCCTCGAACTCCAGCCGCTCCAGCGACTCGGCCCACCCGGCGAGCCCGGTCGCGCGCCGGTGCAGCTCCGACAGCTCGGCGGCCCGTTCCGCCGCGCCCGGCAGGGCGGTCCGCACGGCGCGCTTGTCGGCGTACGGAATCCGGTCCGGCACCCCCAGCGCACTGCGCAGCAGCTCCTCCGTCCGCCGCGCGGCCATCAACGGACCGCGCCCCACCCAGCTGAAGGCAACGGCCCCCTGCTCGAGGAGCCGCGCGGGCCCGCGCTGCTCGGCGGTGATGCCGACCTTGACCATCGCAGGACCGAACCAGGCGAGATAGACGCGGTACGTCCTGGGGTCGTCGGCGATGGTGTCGGCGGCCACCGAATGCGCCCGGTCCAGCCGCGCGCACTCGGCACACCGCGCCTGCGTCCCCCGCCCGGCGACGACGGCCCCGGCCGGACAGGCATTCCCGCGCGCCCCGACACACCGCCGGGGACCCTCGGCCCGGAACCCCAGCTCCTTCCCGCCGGTCAGCGGACTGACCGGGCCGCCCTCCCAACGGAGTACGGGCATCCGCGCCCCCTGCGGCCAGCTGAGCCCCGCGCACCGCCATGCCATACACACACCTCCGGCCGAAAACGGGGAGGTTACCCGAGCCCACGGACAGCGGTCGCGGCCTTGTGCCCGGTTGCCGCGAAGCGCCGGCTGCCGTTGCTTGGCGCCGGCTGCCTCAGCCGCCACCTGTCCGCGCCGCAAGACCGCGGCGCAGACACTCGATCAGCCGAGCGGCGATGCTCCCGTCGGGGTCGAGTCGGGGATTGAAGATCGTGACATCGAGGCCGACGGCCCGCTCGTCGGCAAGGGCGGTCCGCAGCACGCTCTCCAACTCGGTCCAGCTCAGCCCACCGGGCAGCCGGTAGTCGACCGCGGGCATGACCGCGTCGTCCAGCACATCGACATCGAGGTGCACCCAGTACTCGCCGAGCCGCCCGACCGCGTGCCGCGCCGCCGCGGCGGCCCCCACGGCCCGCACCCCGTCGAGGTCGACCGCATGCAACGCGTCCGGCAACGGCTGCATCCCGGCCGCGGCCGACTCGGCTGCGTCCCGGAACCCGAGAACGACGACATCCTCGTCCCGCACGAGCGGCCCGAGCCCTCCCAGATCACTGAGCACCCGCGGCCCACGCCCCGTCGCCAGGGCGAGCTCCATCGAGGCCACCTCCCCGGTCGGCTCGGCGTCCGGCTGGTAGAAGTCGCTGTGCCCGTCCAGGAACAGCAGGCCGTAACGTCCGCGCCGCCTCAGCGCGAGCAGGTTGCCGAGCAGAATGCTGCAGTCCCCGCCGAGGACGAGAGGGAAGAGCCCGCGGTCGATCACCTGGCCGACACGGTCCGCCAGCCTGCTGGAGTACTGCGCGATCCCACCCGGGTTGAGCACCCCGGAGCCGGGGTCGCGCCTCGGGTCGTACGCAGGTGCGTCAACGCGCCCGCCCGCCATGGCCCCAAGGCCGTCCGCCAACCCGGCCCCGAGCAGGGCCGCGGCCATGCCCTCCACGCCGGTGGGCCGCAGCCCGAGGACCGATGGGGCCTCGATGATCGCGAGCTGGCGCACTGGGCACCCCAATCGTGGGCGGGGATGCCCATTGTGGTGCGTACGGTCCTCGTCAGACCGCAACGTCACCGCCCTCGGCGGCGTCGGCCCGTCGCTGCTGGTCAAGGCGTCGCCCGCCGCGATGCGGCTCGGTCCTCGCGTACGCGTACAGAGCGTCCCGGCTCTCCCACGCGGACAGTGTGCAGAAGACGCGCTTCATCGGCCGGGCGACGAGGGACGCACCCAGGGCTCCCGGCGCGGCGCGCACCTGCTTCCACGCAGCGAGCGACTTCCAGAAGAAGCGGGGCACGTCCCTGAGGGTTAGCACCTCGAAGCGGGAGGCCATGACGTAAGCCTGAGTGTGGGGCGGAGCCGGGTTCGGAGTGACCCAGGGAAGTGTCGGCACCGTACTCCTCGCCTTCATAGGAAGTGGCACTATTCATATTAGAGAGTCACACTCTCCAATTGCTACCCGAGAGCGAGTACAGGTGCGCATTTCCGAACTGAGCCGCCGCAGCGGGGTACCGATCACGACGATCAAGCACTACCTCCGCGAAGGCCTGCTGCCCCCCGGCCGGCCGACGGCAGCCACCCAGGCCGACTACGGAGACTCGCACCTGCGCCGCCTGCGGCTGATCCGGGCGCTCATCGGCATCCGGGGGCTGTCGATCAGCGCCACACGTGACGTCCTGAGCGCCGTCTCCGAACACGAGGCGGACACCCACCAGGTCCTCGGCCTCGTTCTCGGCGCCAGGCCGGTCACCCCGACCGACTCCGATGAGTCCGAAGAGGCAGAGGACCGCCCGGGCGTCGCCGACGCGGACGCCCTGCTGTCGGAAATGGGCTGGGACGTCTCGCCCCACGCGCCGGCCAAACAGATCGTCGCCGAGACCCTGGAGACCCTGCGCTCACTCGGCCTGGACTACGACTGGCGCTCCCTGCTCCCGTACGCCGCCCTCGCCCAGCGCACCGCCACCCTCGACCTCGACCAACTGGACGACGCCGCCGACACGGTGGAGCGGGCCGAGCGGGCGGTGCTGCTGACGCTGCTGCTGGAGCCGGCACTGCTGGCATTGCGGCGCCTCGCCCAGGAGGACGAGTCGGCGAAACGGTACGGCGGTTGACGTCCGCTTCGGGACAACGCAAGAGGCCCCTTGGATCTCTCCAAGGTGCCGGCTGCCGGCGTTAGTAACCGGTGCCGCGCTTGATCTGGGCCCGCTCGACCTCGGTGGTCCCACCCTTGTGGTCCAAGGTGTCGCACGCGTCGGCGATGTCCTGGGTCAGACGCTCGATCTGCTGGCGGCTCAGGGTCTCCTTGACCAGGGCACGCAGGATCTTCACCCGCTCCGCGTTGGGCGGGAGCGTGTACGCCGGCACCATCCAGCCGCGCTCGGCCGAGAGCTGCCAGGCGATGTCGGACTCGTCGTAGGCGTGCTTGCCGGCGAGGCGGAAAGCGACCAGCGGCAGCTGCTCAAGGTCGCTGCCGATCACTTCGAAGCGGCCGCTGCTCCGCAGGTTGTCCGCCAACGCGCGGGCGTTCTTCTGCATCGTCTCCATGACGTAGGTGTAGCCCTGGCGACCCAGCCGCACGAAGTTGTAGTACTGGGCGAGCACCATCGACGCGCCGGTCGAGAAGTTCAGCGTGAACGTCGCGTCGGTCTTGCCCAGGTAGTTCTCGTAGAACACGAGGTCCTTGGCCAGGTCGGACTCCTCGCGGAAGACCAGCCAGCCGATGCCGGGGTAGACCAGGCCGTACTTGTGTCCCGATACGTTGATCGAGCGGACCTGCTCGAGCCGGAAGTCCCATTTCGAGTCCGGATAGAGGAAGGGCCACACGAAGCCGCCGCTGGCGCCGTCGACGTGGATCGGGATGTCGAGGTCCCGCTCCTTGCGGACGTCCCGCAGGAGCTTGTCGATCCCGACGACGTCGTCCTTGTGGCCGGTGAACGTGGTGCCGACGACGGCGACGACACCGATCGTGTTCTCGTCGATGTGGGGCTCCACGTCCTCCGGGCCGATCGTGTACTTGTCCTCGGCAAGCGGCACGATCCGCGGCTCGACGTCGAAGTAGCGGCAGAACTTCTCCCACACGACGTGGACGTCGCCGCCGAAGACCAGGTTGGGCCGGTCGACCGACAGGTTGGCCGCCTGGCGGCGCTCCCGCCACTTCCACTTCAGCGACAGCGCGCCGAGCATGATCGCCTCGGACGAGCCCTGGGTCCGGCATCCGGTGGTCCTGCCCGGCGCGTGGAAGAGGTCGGCGAGCATGCGCACGCAGCGCTGCTCGATCTCGGCGGAGATGGGGTACTCCGCGTGGTCGATGAAGTTGCGGTGGAGGTTCTCGGCGATGATCCGTTGCGCCTCCGGCTCCATCCAGGTGGTGACGAACGTGGCGAGGTTGCGCTGCGGGTCCCCCTCCATGACGAGGTCCTCATCCAGCAGCCTCATGGTGTCCGTCGCGGTCATGCCCTCCTCGGGGAAGGTCTCCGAGGGAGCGGGCTCGGTCAGGAAGCGGTTTCCGAACAGGGCCGCGACGTCTCTCTTGGTCATGCCGACGATTCAACCGTTTCCTGAGCGGGAGCCATGCTCAGGACCTCGGGTCGGGCTTGGGATTCACGAGTACGGCGCACCTTGATGACTTCTCAACGCGATCACTCCCGTGCCCACGTCCGGGAGCTGTGTCGGTCATGAAACAGACCGTTGCCGAATATCTGGCGTACTGGCTGGAGCACGTCTCGAAACCGAAGGTGCGCCGGGTTACCTGGGTCAATGACGAATCCCTGGTGCGGAATTCAAGAAGCGGCCTGAGCGCAAGCGGCGGTGCTGTGCCGTCGGAGAGTGCTGCGAGAAGTACCCATCGGATCGAACGGTGCGCTTGCTCCTGGTGCTCCTGCGGTCGGCGCTCCAGCACGCCGTACGGGAGGACGAGCTACCGCGGAACGTTGCTCGGAACGTCGAGCTGAGCACAGGGACACGACGGGAGATCGAACTGCTGTCGGTGGCAGAGGGGCGCGGTTCAGGCTGCGCGGCTCCATCGGTGTCCCGCGGCAAGCAGTCCGAGGCGTTGGGCGGCACCGGCTGAGTCATCCACAGCCGCCCGCGTAGCAGTGCAGAAGACCTGGGGACTGCCCCCGGGTCTTCGCTGTTACGGCTGGCCTACGACGACGGGGCCTCTACGGTCAGCGCGTAGTCCACGCCCGTCGAGAATTCACCTGACTGACCTCGGATCCTCAGCGCATGTGCCCCGGGCTCCAGCGATTGCAGCCGGACCCACAGGCCGCACCCAATAGCTCTGATGTGGCCTTCTGTTCCGGTGACCGCGTTGCCCCGAACGCTGTGCAACGTGATCGACTCACCTTCGTAGGTCTCCGGCTCGAGCATTTCGCCATCCAGGAACGCTGTCCCGTATGCGCTGATCATGAAGGCTGCACAGTCCGTATGATCGCCAAAGCTATTCATGACGGGGAAAGCGACCGGGCGACCGGCGGGAATGGTGCACGCACGCTTGGCGTGGCCACCGAAGGTGCCTGCCAGGAACCACATGTCTCGTGGTTGGTTTCGATCACATGCGCTTCCGTCATCGTCGGCAATGGGGTTCGTCTCCTCGGGCTCGGACGCTGCCCACGTCCACCAGTGGCCCTGCAGCTCCGCAGACGAGGCACCAGCGCCCACTGTCGTTGGAGAGGCTGGCCGGCAGCCCGCCAGTGCGGCCAGCGCAATGGCCGCAAGCCCGACCAATCCACAGTTGAACTTCATGTAGGCCCCCTCCGGTCGCGGCACTGCTGCCAGAACCCCCCGGCATGGCACGACATCGAGCGGACACCCTACCTACGCGGCTCGGCCCAGAGATCAGTAGCCTTCGGCCGTTGCTGTACTTCGCTGCTGTACGACACGACAAAGCCCCCTGCGGGATGATCCCGAGGGTGCTTTGAGCTGTGTGCACTCGGCAGGATCGCCAGTTGCCGCGCAGACATGCCCGCCGCCGACATAGCCGATCGTAGAGCAGTGTTCAAGACTTCTCCTGGGACGTTTGGGCGTTCCTCAGACGCTACTGCCGAACGTCTCAACTGTCCCTAGCTTGGGGGCAGATACGTCCTTGATGGGGCGGCACGATGCCAGCGTGGCCAAGACGGAGACAGGCCCCGAAGGCGCTCAGAGTGGCCCAGCCATGACGGAGTGGTTCCGCGTAGGCGACGTCGTAAGTGACGGCATCCGATGCCAGGTCGGTGAAGTTAATGCCATCGAAGGTGACGAACTGGAGATCGTCCGGCCGTCGGGACTGACGTGGTGGGCGTCGAAATATCACTGCCGTCAGGCCAGTCGGCGCGAGCGCGAGACTCTGGAGACGAACCGGACGCTGAAGCTCAAGGCCCTGTCACCGCACGTGTCGCGGCCTGCTTCGAGCGCCGAGGGCCGGCGGTGAGGCACTTGTACGACACCGCTGCCCGATTCACAGGCGTACTGCTGATCATCACCATCAGTTGCTCGGTCAGTTGGGGAGGTAGCTTGATGCAATGTCCAAACTGCGGGGCATCTACCCAGCAGGGGCCGACGGGAGGCTGGCTGTGCGGCACCTGCGGATGGCAAAGCGGCGTGGCCCCGCGGCCGGTAGCCTGCGCACCATGGCTGGCCCAGCTTCCGGAACCCGCACCGACCGAGATTACGGAAACTGATTGCCGCCAGTGCGGCACTCGAATCGCCGGTCTTGATGGCCGGTATGCGTGCCCCCTTTGCGGCTGGGTGAACGATCACAGTGAGGGCCATCGCCCGCTGCCCCCGGCGAGCGATGACCCGGACGGCCCAGCCAACAGGTAGCGCGCGCAGGTAGCGACTCTCCCTCTGGCCCCCGCCGGGAGAGTGAGCGCTGAGCACAGAAAGTGGCCCCCCGCCGCGTTGGCAGCGGGGGGCCGCCCTCTTACTGGGCAGGCATGGAGGGTGTGGCCCGGTCGGCGAGTTGCTCACCGGTGTTCTTTCCCCTCGGTGTCGTGGTCGGTGTTCGACCGATCCTTCGCCCGGCGCCGATCGGGAGTCTCAGCTGCGGTAGGGCCTGTGGGGATTTGAACCCCAGACCCCCTCGATGCGAGGCACCTTGATGATCAAGGCCTGTATTCTTGCCCTCTCCTGCCCTGTCAGCGGATGAGGTGGACGGTGAGCTGCGTCTCCGTGTCACTGACGTAGACAGAGTGGATGAAGCCGCGGGCGGTGCGGTAGCCCCCCGTGCCTCCGGTGATCGCAAAGTTGGTGTCGCCGGGACCAGCGCTGGTGACGGTAAACCGTCCTTGCATGGTGATCTGCCCCTGGGCGAGGGCAAGGGAGCCCGCACACTGCATGTCGAACTCATCACCAGGGGCGGTACGGGTCAGCGTGCAAATCTCGCCGTAGTTGCCGACCGCGGTGGCGCCGACGAAAAGGTCTCCACTGATGACGATTTCGTCCCCTTGGCTGGGACCGGAGGACCCGTCAACATCGATGAAACCGCTGCCCTGAGTCTGCTGCGCGACCAGCTCGAAGACCTCCTCTTTCCCCCCGGAACTGCTCGAAGCTGCCGACACTGGGTGAGAGCAGAGAAGGAGGGCAGCCAATCCGGCGGCCGTGCTCAGACTGACATGCTTGAAGTGACGCACGCTGTGCTCCTGTGAGGCCAAGGGGACGGTTCACTGACCATGTGTCATGTGAGATAACCGATTCCCAGGTCAGCCTCATGTTGATCGCACGGCTCCGCGACTCGCGCCCACCCATCCGGGTGAAACGACACGTCCTCACGACGCGAATCTGCGGTGAAGACGCAACTGCCTGTGTGGGGCCGGAAGGTAATGCCGCGAAAACGCCGGGGCCCCTGGATGAACAGGTGACCCCGGCGTCGTCGGTCCGCCCTGAGCTGGCGGGGCTACTTGCAGACTGACGCGATGCAGACGTTGATGCTCTTGATCGTGACGCTCGGGTTGAAGGACTTGTAGGTGTTCACGGTCACGTTCTTCAGGGTCGTGACGTTGACGGTGGCGTTGTTGAGGTTGTTCTCCAGCACGCTGAGCTCGTTACCGGTCAGCGTCCGGTTTCCGGTGATCTTCACGATCACTGGGCCAACGTTCGTGTTGTTGCAGGTGACTACGTTGGCGAGGCCGTTGCTGCAGCTGTAGTGGCCTGTAGCGGACGCAGTGGTGGCGCCGACCAACAGGGCGGGGAGCAGACCCACGAACACGGCAGCAGGAACAAGCTTCTTCACGATGGTGTCCTTTTCTCTCGCACAACTGAACGGGCCCTAATGCCACGCCTGGCCTCGGATTGCCAAGCTTCAGCCCACACCGCATCGTTGCCGTCGGCACACCCACTACACCGAGCGCCCAGAAAGGGCCACCCTGATAGGGGTAACTCCCGGTTGCCCTGTCGAAGACATTCTCGAAAAGCGTTCTATCCCGGGGATGATTTTCGGATTGGGCTTTCAGGTGTCGCGCCAGTTCGGCGTGGATTCACGGGTGAGTCGCCTGCGGATGATGTCGATCATCGCGAGGTGAATCATGGCTTCAAACCGGTGCGGATTGGTTTCGCAGCCGTGGGCGAGGCGTCGGGAGGTGCCCTGACGATCCAGCGCCAAGGGATGACTTTTCGGCAAGCAGTATTAGAGCCTCACCCAGCCCTCCCGGACGCCGAACAACTTTACGAATCCCTGGTGCGGAATTACATCGTTCCGGGCATCGGCAGGAAGAAGATGGCCCGTCTCGCTGCTCGTGACATCCGCGCGTTCCTCGGCCAGGTGGCACGCACCTGCCAGTGCTGCGCGCTGGAGAAGGACAAGAAGTGGCCGGAGCGCAAGCAGCGGTGCTGTGCCGTCGGAGAGTGCTGCGAGAGGTACCACTCGGATCGAACGGCGCGCTTCCTCCTGGTGCTCCTGTGTACGAGCTGGCCGTACGGCTGGGCCTGCGACGGGGCGAAGTGCTCGGCCTTCGGTGGAAGGACGTGGATCTTCATGACGGTGTGATCCATATTCGGCAGAGTCTCCAGCGGGTCGGCGGTGAGCTGGTGCGGGCAGCCACCAAGACGCGTCGCTCCACGCGCGCCACTGCCCGCCGAGTGCGTGACCGCTCTACGCGCTCGTCGTGCTCAGCAGCGTGCCGACCAGCTGGCCCGCGGGGACAAGTGGACGACGACTGATCTGGTCTTCACGACCCGCAACGGGACACCGATAGAGCCGCGCAGCCTGAACCGCGCCTTCGAGACCCCGAGTCGGCGCGCGGGTATCCGGCAGCACGTGCGCTTCCACGATCTTCGGCACACCTGCGCCTCACTGCTCCACGATCAAGGGGCCGACGCCAGGACGATCATGGAAGTCCTCGGACACAGCTCGATCCGCGTGACCATGGACGCCTACACCTTCGTCCGGCCGGACACCCAGCGAGCCGCCTTCGACCGCGTCAGTGATGCGCTGGCAGGCATTGACGGCAACCGGCCGGACGGCGATGACGGCACACCTGGAGTAATCGCCGCGATCTAGAAGCGGTTGCCGTCAACCACCGCCGTCAACGCAAAACCAGAGGCCCTGTCGATCTCTCGACAGGGCCTCTGGCCTGTTGTGCACTCGGCAGGATTCGAACCTGCAACCTTCTGATCCGTAGTCAGATGCTCTATCCGTTAAGCTACGAGTGCTTGGCGTTCCGGGCTGTTGTGCCTGGTCGGCGTTGCGGGAACAACATTACATGACCCGCGCCGTCAGGTGAAATCCGTTAACCACAACCCACCTGACCTGCGAAAACGCCCCAGAAACGCCCACCCGAAGCCCCCTGCGAACGACCGAAGCCCCGGCCATCAGGACGGGGCTTCGGTGATCAGCCGGCGGAGGCGGAGGGATTTGAACCCTCGATGGGCTTTAAGACCCAAACCGCATTAGCAGTGCGGCGCCATAGACCGGACTAGGCGACGCCTCCAGCACACCCGCGCGGGCGCGAGTGGTGCGTGCAGATGATGACACAGCCGGGCGGGGTGTCACCAATCGCTGTCCACGGTACTAGGCACGCGGGCCGCAGGGCAAAGTCCCGGGGCATGGGGTGTCCCCCCGAAAGCCCGCGAGGGCGCCGCGCGTCACCCGGCGGCGGCGGCCCGGTTGCGCAACGCCCGGGCGCACGGAGCGTTAGAGATGCAGGCGCCTGGCGCCTCGCACGAAAACCGTGACCCTTCAGTTCGAGGAGCACCCATGCTGCGTCGCATCGTCCTGATCGCAACCGTCTCCGCCGCCGCCCTCGTCGGCGGCGTGCCTGTCGCCGGGGCCTCGCCCCTCCCCCTCCCCCTTCCGCTGCCGCTGCTGTCGGAGCCTGCGGATCATCTGACGGTCATCGTTGCCGAGACGGGGAACACGCGGACCGACGGGAGATACGAGCTCGAGTGCGAGCCCACCGGTGGGACGCATCCCGCGGCGGAGGGGGCCTGCGAACGGCTGGAGCAGCTCGCGCAGGATGGGCAGGACCCCTTCGCGCCGGTGCCGGAGGACATGATGTGTACGCAGCAGATGGGCGGGCCGGCCACCGCGCGGGTCACCGGCACCTGGCAGGGACGTCAGGTGGACGCCACGTTCCGCCGGAGCAACGGCTGTGAAATCTCGCGGTGGCAGACCCTGGAACCCGTACTGCCGAACACCAGGTCATAAGCCCAAGGCGTACGCCATGTGCACACAACCTTGGTGAGAGCTCCCCCTCATCCGCCGCGCCCGCGCATCTGCTGCCTTTAGACTCCCTCCAGTGACAGGCTGGGGCCCGAGAGGCAAGATGGGACCGGCCGTCCGCAATATGCAGTAGGTCAGGGAGGAACCGTCGTCGTGAGCAGCAGGCCATCCCGAGGCGCTGCTCGCCTCGCAGCCATACTCGACGCCCTTCCGGACGGGCTTGTGCTCGTCAACTGCAACGGCACGGTCGTCAACGCCAACACCATCGCCCTCGAACTTTTCGAGACGCCCGGCACCGCGCTCGTCGGACGCGGGTTGCTCGATCTGCTTCCCTCCTTCGACTCGCGGCTGATTCCCGGCTCCATGCGACGCCCCGAGGCGGCCGACGAACGCGGGCGCACCAAGCCCGCGCGGATGATCGCGCGGCGCACGGACGGCAGTGAGTTCCCGGTCGAGGTCACGAGCGCGAGCCTGGAGGACGGGCGCGAGGCGTACGACTCGTACAGCGGCTACACCGGCGACGAGCTGCTGATGCTCGTCGTACGGGATCTGTCGGGCACCGTGGACACGGAAGCGGAGCTGGCGCGTTCGCAGCGGCAGACCGAGATGATCCTGCGGGCGGCGTCCGAGGGCGTGGTCGGCACGGACACCGACGGGCGGGTCGTGCTGGTCAATCCGGCCGCCGCGCAGATCCTCGGGTTCCGGGCGAGCGACCTCGGCGGCCAGGAGCTGCACCCGCTGATCCTGCACTCGCGCGCGGACGGTGAGCCCTTCCCGTACGAAGGGTCGCCGCTCGCGGACACGCTCAAGTCCGGCCGCAAGCACCGGGTGCGCGGGCAGGTGCTGTGGGCCAAGAACGGTTCGAAGGTGGCGGTCGATCTGACGACCGCGCCTGTACGGGACGGGGACCAGCTCGTCGGCGCGGTGATGACCTTCACCGACCGGCGGCCGTACGAGGAACTGGCCGAGCAGCACGCCGCGGAGCTCGAGGAGACCACGAAGCGGCTGACGGCCGAGGTCGAGGAGACGACCGAACGGCTGACGGCCGAGCTCGCGGACAAGTCGGAGCGGTACGCGGCCGAGATCGAGGAGCGGACGGACCGGTACGAGGAGCTGGCCGCCCGGCATGCCCAGCTGACCGCCGTCCTGGGCGAGTCGCTGCGCGGGCCACTGGAGGAACTCCGCGCCGAACTGGGCACGCTGGCCGCCGATCCGGCCGGACAGCTGTGGCCCGAGGCCAATCAGATCCTGCATCATCTGGCCGCCGGATATGCCCGTATGACGACGCTTGTCGACAATGTCCTGGGTTATCAGCGGCTCGACACGGGCGCGGAAGAGCTTCATAAGGCCAACGTGCTGCTCGACGCCGTCGTTGCGGCCGGCGTCGAGGGCGCGATCGAGCTGATCGGCCCCGGGCGGGCGCAGTTCGCGGTGCACACGCCGCCGATAGAGGCAGAGGTGGACGCGGGGCGTCTGGCGACCGCACTCGCGCATCTGGTCGCGGACGTGGCCGGGGTCGACTCCACCGGCAAGACCAGGGTGGTGCCGGGCGGCGGGTATGTGGACTCGACGGTCGTGATCGCGGCGGCGCAGCGCGGTGATGTCGTACGGATCGAGGTGCGCGGGCCGTTCGCCGGGGGAGACCCGGTGCACGAGCCGATCGTGCGCGGAATCGTACGGGCGCACGGCGGTGTGCTGCAGACCCACGAGGTGCCGGGGATGAGCGGCAGCGCGTATGTCCTGGAGTTGCCGCTCGGCGACGGCTCGGGGACCGTGACTCCTCCGGAACCGGCCGTCGGCAGTGCCCTCGCTCTGCCGGAGCAGCAGACGGGCGGCTCCCCCGGTACGTCCGGCGGCGGCCGGCGGCGCGCGCGGCGGGCCTCCACGGATGCCTTCCTGGAGAGCCCGGTGGCCATGGAGGACCCGGTGGCAACCCCGCCGACCGGGCGTCGCCGGGGCCAGACCGAGGAGCCGCGGCAGGAACTGATCCCGGCCCAGGACCCGAGTGAGGGCAAGGGCGGCGGGACCGGACGGCGGCGCGGGCGGCCGAGCCCTGCCGACGAAGCCGTCGTGGTCGCCGCGGGAGCCGGCCGACCCGCCGAGGGCGCGGTCGTGACGGCCGCCGAGGGCGCGGCCGCGGCGAACGGGCGCGCGGCGCTCGGCGAGGCGGTGCCTCCGCAGGGTGTGCCCGTGGACGCGCACGGAACAGGGCGGCGCGCGCGGCGCGGCGCCGAAGGCGGGCTGCCGGAGCTGTCTGCCGCTCCTCCCGCGCTCAGTGCTCCGGTCGCTGCTCCGGTGCCGCCCGCCGGGCGGCGGGCCAGGCGGGCGCTGGCGACCGCGCCGGCCGAGGTGGAGGGCGCGCGCACGGCGTTCGCGCTTCCGCCGGCCGAGGCCGACCGGATCCCGCCGACGGCCGGTGAGGCCGATGCGTCGCTGCCGGGGTCGCTGCCGGGTGAGCACGAGGCCGTACGCACCGAGCCGGGCACGCACCACCACACGCCGCCGCAGCCGCATCCGGTGCCGACGGGCCGCCGACGGGCCCGCAAGGAGGCGCAGTCGCTGCCGACCGAGACGGCGCCGGACGCGTCGGCAGGCGTACAGCACGATGCGCAGCCGGATGTGCCGGTGGACGCGCCGGTGGACGCGCAGCCGGAGGTTCGGACCGGCGTGCAGCCTGGCGTGCAGACGGGCTGGGGGGAGAACGGCAGCTTGGGCGCCGGTCTCGCCGCGCTCGCCTCCGACGACTCCACCGGTCAGCACACGGCGACCGCCGACCAGGCCGCCCCGGCTCAGGGCGTCGAGCCGACCTCCCAGGGCACCGGCTCGACAGCCCTGCCCCAGCCGCTGCCCGCCGCCGAGCCCGCCACGCCGCGGGCCGCGCAGCCGCTGCCCGCGGAGGCGCCGGTGCCGGCCGACTCCACGCAGGGACGGGCGTTCAGCGTGCGCACGCTCGGGCAGGGCGTGCCGTTCTCGCAGCAGATCGCCGAGAAGCAGAACCAGACGCTCGGCTCCGGCCGCCGCCGCAAGCTGGCCACGCCTCCTGAGGGCGAGCGGCCCGAGCCCAGGACCGAACCCGGCGCCCGTCCGCACCCGCAGGCCCCGGCGCAGACCGGTCCGCGGCTGGCCGCCGATCGGACCGAGGGCCGGGCATACGCGATAGGAGCCCCCGACGAGGGCGCAGAAGGCCCCGAGCCGCTGGACGGACCTGGTGGCGCGGTCGAGGTGGCCAACCGGCCGCAGCCGCAGCCCGTCGACGACGAACTGCCTCCGGAGCCGCTGGACAACCCGCGCCGTCTGCTTGTCTGGCCGGCGCCCGACGTCTCGACCCAGCAGGCGCTGAGCGACCGCGGCTACCGCCCTGTGGTCGTGCACTCGCGCGAGGAGGTCGACGCGCAGATCGCTGCCTTCCCGGCGGCGCTCTTCGTCGACCCGCTGACCGGCCCGATCACCCGGACGGCGCTGCAGTCGCTGCGTCAGGCCGCGGTCGCCGCCGAGGTGCCGGTGCTGGTGACGGCCGGTCTGGGGCAGGCGACGCGGGAGGCCGCGTACGGCGCCGATCCGGCGGTACTGCTCAAGGCGCTGGCGCCGCGCGACAGTGAACAGCACCCCTCGCGCGTGCTGTTGATCGAGGAGCACGAGGAGATCGCGCTCGCGCTGACGGCCACGCTGGAACGCCGCGGCATGCAGGTGGCCCGGGCCGGCGCGGACACGGACGCGGTCACGCTCGCCACCCAGATGCGGCCGAACCTGGTGGTGATGGACCTGATGCAGGTACGCCGCCGACGCGCCGGGATCATCGACTGGCTGCGTGCGAACGGCCGGCTGAACCGGACGCCGCTGGTCGTCTACACATCGGCGGGCCTCGACCGGGCGGAGCTGCCGCGCCTCTCGTCGGGGGAGACGGTGCTCTTCCTCGCGGAGCGCTCCACCAGCAACGAGGTCCAGGCCCGCATCGTCGATCTGCTCGCGAAGATCGGCACGAATTGATGTGACGCGAGATGTCGCATGCGATGCGGCATGAGATGCCGTATGAGGCGGCATGAGGCCGCAGGCGATGTGACGCGAATTGGTGTGAATTGGTGTGAATTCGCGCGAAAGGGGCGGCAGTTGTCAAGGCCGCCCCTCCGCGCTCCGCACTAGAGCTGGGTGACGTCCAGCTCACCGTCCGCGTACTGCTTGCGGATCACCTTCTTGTCGAACTTGCCCACACTCGTCTTCGGCACCGCCGGGATCACCGCCCACCGCTCGGGCAGCTGCCACTTCGCGATCCGCTCGGCGAGGAAGTCCCGCAGCGACTCGTAGGTCGCGGTCGACCCCTCCGTGAGCACCACCGTCGCCAGCGGGCGCTCGCCCCACTTGTCGTCCGGGACTGCGACCACCGCGGCCTCGGCGATCTCGGGGTGCGCCATCAGCGCGTTCTCCAGATCAACGCTGGAGATCCATTCGCCGCCGGACTTGATCACGTCCTTCGCCCGGTCGGTCAGTGTCAGGAAGCCGTCGGTGCTGATCACACCGACGTCTCCGGTCTTCAGCCAGCCGTCCTCGCTGAACTTGTCCTCGGGCTTGAAGTCGTCGCCGCCCGCGCCGCCGTAGTACGCGCCCGCGATCCAGTTGCCGCGCACCTCCAGCTCACCCGCCGACGCGCCGTCCCACGGCAGGATCTCGCCGCCGGGGCCGACCAGCCGCGCCTCGACGCCCGCCGGGAAACGGCCCTGGGTGATGCGGTAGGGCCACTCCTCCTCCGCGCTCAGTCCGGCCGGCGGGTGGGCCATCGTGCCGAGCGGGGAGGTCTCCGTCATGCCCCAGGCGTGGAGCAGCCGCACGCCCAGCTTGTCGTACGCCTCCATCAGCGCCGGTGGGCAGGCCGCGCCACCGATGGTGACGTGCTTCATGGAGCTCAGGTCGCGAGGGTTCGCGGTGACTTCGGCGAGCAGGCCCTGCCAGATGGTGGGGACGGCGGCGGCGTGCGAGGGCTTCTCGCGCTCGATCATCTCGGCGAGCGGCGCGGGCTGCAGGAAGCGGTCGGGCATCAGCATGTTGATGCCGGTCATGAACGTGGCGTGCGGCAGGCCCCAGGCGTTGACGTGGAACTGCGGGACCACGACGAGCGTGGTGTCCCGCTCCGTGAGGCCCATCGACTCGGTCATATTGACCTGCATCGAGTGCAGATAGATCGAGCGGTGGGAGTAGACGACGCCCTTGGGGTCGCCGGTGGTGCCGGAGGTGTAACACATGGCGGCCGCGGTGCGCTCGTCCAGCTCCGGCCAGTCGTACGTGGTCGGGCGGCCGGCGATCAGCTCCTCGTACTCATGCACCTGCGCCTGGGCGTCGTCGAGCAGGCTGCGGTCGCCGGGGCCGGAGACGACGATGTGCTCGATCGTCGGCAGATGCGGCAGAAGCGGTGCGAGCAGCGGGAGCAGCGAGCCGTTGACGATGACGGCCCGGTCGGCGGCGTGGTTGACGATCCATACCAGCTGCTCCGCGGGCAGGCGGAGGTTGAGGGTGTGCAGTACGGCGCCCATGGCAGGGATCGCGAAGTACGCCTCGACATGCTCGGCGTTGTTCCACATCAGTGTGGCGACGCGCTGGTCGCCGTCGATCCCGAGCTCGTCGCGCAGGGCGTTGGCCAGCTGGGTGGCGCGCTCGCCGACTTCCGCGAAACTGCGGCGCTGCGGCTCGGCCTCCCCCGTCCAAGTGGTGATCTGCGACTTTCCGTGGATCGTCATCCCATGGCGAAGGATGCGGGTCACAGTCAGTGGTACGTCCTGCATGGTGCTCAGCACGGCGTCCTCCCGGTGGGCGCTAGCGCTACGTGGCAGTAAGGGTGTGACGATTCTGCTCACATACCGCGCGGTATGTCACTACCCCCGGGTAGTGGGATTCGGCGAGGGATCCGCGGACCTTCAGCGCGCGGGAGACACGAGAGGCACGGGAGAAACCAGAGGCCCGGGCGGCGCGGGCAGCCTTCAGCGCACGGGCGACAGCTCCGGGTCCTCGCGCAGCTTGCCGAGCGCCCGGGACACCGCGCTCTTGACCGTGCCGACGGAAACGCCGAGCACCTCGGCGGTCTGGGCCTCGCTGAGATCCTCGTAGTAACGCAGCACGACCATCGCCCGCTGCCGGTCCGGCAGTTTCATCACGGCGCGCCACATCGCGTCGTGCAGCACCTGCTGCTCGGCGAGGTCGGGCTCGGGCACGGTCTCCGGCTCGGGCAGCTCGTCGCAGGCGAACTCGTCGACCTTGCGCTTGCGCCACTGTGAGGTACGGGTGTTGAGCAGGGCTCGCCGGACATAGCCGTCGAGTGCCCGGTGGTCCTCGATCCGCTCCCACGCGACGTAGGTCTTCGTGAGCGCGGTCTGCAGCAGGTCCTCGGCATCGCTCGGGTTCGCGGTGAGCGAGCGGGCGGTTCGCAGCAGCACGGGCCCCCGCGCCCGTACGTACGACGAGAACGACGAATAGGCGGCATGGCGCACGGTCGGTGCGTACGAAGGCAGCGGCGAGGCGGCCTTCGAAGCGCTTGTGCAGACTGGCGTGGTCATGGGTCCACGCTAGGAGCGGCTACTACTGTCGCGGATCGGCCCCAAGTCCCGAAGCGGTGTCCGCCTCAGGTTGTACTGCTGGTGCCGGCCCCACCTCCTTCAGGTGGAGGAGACCCTCAGGGAGGGATGCGGGCCAGGGCGGTCGGCAGAATCGTCCGTGCCACTCTTCGCTCAGTCGTCCGTACCAAGGATCAGTCCGGATGTGGGAACGCCCGTGCCCGCCGTGACCAGTGCCCTCGCCGCGCCCGGTATCTGGTTCACCGAGGTGCCGCGCAGCTGTCTGACCGCCTCCGCCACGCCGTTCATCCCGTGCAGATACGCCTCGCCCAGCTGACCCCCATGGGTGTTGAGCGGCAGCACGTCCGCCGCCACGAACTCCGCGGCCTCGCCCGGGTCGCAGAACCCGAACTCTTCCAACTGCATCAGCACAAATGGGGTGAAGTGGTCATAGATGATGCCGACGTCCATCTGGCACGGGGTGAGCCCCGAGGTCTGCCAGAGCTGCCGGGCGACCACGCCCATCTCGGGCAGGCCGGTGAGGTCGTCGCGGTAGAAGCTGGTCATCTGCTCCTGCGCCCGGCCCGCCCCCTGCGCTGCCGCGACGATCACTGCGGGCGGCCTGCGCAGATCGCGGGCCCGCTCGACGCTGGTCACCACTATCGCCTGGCCGCCGTCGGTCTCCTGGCAGCAGTCGAGGAGACGCAGCGGCTCGACGATCCAGCGCGACGCGGCATGGTCGGCGAGGGTGATGGGCTTCTCGTGGAAGTACGCGGCGGGGTTGTTCGCCGCGTGACGGCGATCCGTGACGGCGACATGGCCGAACGCCTCGGGCGTCAGCCCGTACGTGTGCAGATAGCGCTGCGCCGCCATGGCGACCCAGGAGGCGGGAGTGAGCAGCCCGGACGGCAGGTTCCAGCCGAGTGCCGTGCCCTCGGCGGAGGGTTCGCGATGCTGCACCCCCGACCCGAAGCGCCGTCCGGAGCGCTCGTTGAACGCCCGGTAGCAGACGACGACTTCGGCCACATCGGCGGCGACGGCGAGGGCCGCCTGCTGCACGGTGGCGCAGGCCGCGCCGCCTCCGTAGTGGATGCGGGAGAAGAAGGACAGCTCACCGATGCCGGCCGCCTGGGCAACGGTGATCTCGGGGCTGGTGTCCATCGTGAAGGTGACCATGCCGTCGACGTCGGCGGGGGAGAGGCCGGCGTCGTCGAGGGCGGCATGCACCGCCTCGACGGCCAGCTTCAGCTCGCTTCGCCCGGAGTCCTTGGAGAACTCGGTCGCCCCGATGCCGACGACTGCCGCCCGGCCACCGAGCGAGTCCCGGCTGCGGATGCTCATATGGCGGCCTCCGGGCTCTTGGAGAGGCTCACCGTCACCGTGCCGGTGACGTGGTTCCCGATGCCGTTGGCACCGACGACGCGGACCTCCGCCGTGTCCCCGTCGACGGCCGCGACCGTACCGGTCAACGTCATGGTGTCCCCCGGGTAGTTGGGCGCACCCAGCCGTATCCTCACTGACCGCAACCGGGCGTTGGGCCCGAAGTGGTCGGTGATGTACCGGCCGACCAGGCCGTTCGTCGTCAGGATGTTCATGAAGATGTCCGGTGATCCCTTCTCCTTCGCGAGCTCGGCGTCGTGGTGCACGTCCTGGTAGTCGCGGGAGGCCACGGCACCGGCGACGATCAGGGTGCGGGTGATGGGGATGGTCAGCGGCGCGAGTTCGTCACCGGCTTTCACGAGAGGGCTCCTTTGTGCGTGCGGTCGCTTTTGCGCGTGCGGTCGCCTTTGCGGGCGTGGGCTCCCTTGCGAGCAACTGGCCCAGTTCGGCGAGGAGTTCCGGGCCGCTGCCGAGGTAGGCGTCCAGCTGGCGCCCCCAGAGGAAGTGCCGGTGGACCGGATGGTCCAGGTCGGCACCGGCCCCGCCGTGCAGATGCTGGCCGGCGTGGACGACGCGCTTGCCCGCTTCAGAGGCCCACCAGGCCGCAGTCAGCACCTCGGCGGCCGCGTCCATGTCTTCGTCCTGCCGCCAGGCGGCTTCGTACGCCGTGACCCGGATCGACTCGGTGTCCATGTACGCGTCGGCCGCACGCAGCAGCACGCCCTGGTTCGTGGAGAGCGGCCGCCCGAACTGCTCACGGGTCGAGGTGTACGCGACCGCCCGGGCCAGCGAGCCCGCGCACACACCCGCCTGGAGTCCCGCGAAAGCGGTACGGGCCATGGCCAGCACCGACTCGTACGCATCGGGCCCGCCGAGGCGTTCGCCGGGGGTCCCGGAGAGGACGAGCCGTCCGGCCGCCCAGGGAGCGGTGGTCTCCACCGCCGTCACCTCCGCGTCGGCGGTCCGTACGAGCCAGAGCGCCCCGTCGGCGTCGGGAAGCAGCACATGCGTGGCGTCCCGCAGCCATGGCACCAACGGCAACGAGCCGGTCAACTGCCCTGGTGCCGCAGTCCGTACGCCCCCGCGGGCCGTGGCCCGTACGCCCCCGCGGGCCATAGCCCGTAGGCCGCCGCGGGCCGTAGCCCGTAGGCCGCCTGGTGCGGCCGGTACCCCTTCGCCCGCCGCGGCTCGTATGGCACCGCGCTCGGGAAACGCACCGGTCGCCACTGACGTGCCGTCGCGCAGGCCGGGCAGCAGCCGCGCCTTCTGCTCGTCCGTGCCGTGGGCTGCGACCGCCAGCAGTCCGTAGACACAACTCGCCGCGAAGGGCACCTGCGCGGTGGTCCGTCCCTGCTCCTCCAGAAGCAGCACCAGTCCGCGCAGGCCCATGTCCTCGACAGCGCCGGGGAGGCCCGCCGCGCAGAGCGCCTTCCACAGCTCGGCGTCCGTTCCTGTCCCGGCGGCGGTCAGCCGGTCGTGCGTGGAGAGATCGCCGAAGATCCGCGCCGCGAGTTCCCGCGCCGTCGTCTGCTCCTCCGTGGGTGTGAAGTCCATGGTCAGCCCGCACCCCCTGGCAGTCCCCTGAACACCGGCAGCTCCCACTCTTCATCGACGCGCAGGAATTCGAGCTGGACGGGCATCCCGATCCGCACCTTGTCGTGGGGCACACCGACCACGTTGCCGACCATCCGCACGCCCTCGGCGAGTTCGATCAGCCCTACGGCGTACGGGGGATCGAAGGCGGGGAAGGGCGGGTGGTGCATCACCACGTACGAGTAGACGGTCCCCTGGCCACCTGCCTCGACCGTGTCCCAATCGGCCGATCCGCATGCATTGCACCCCGGCAGCCAGGGGAAGCGCAGCTCCCCGCATCCCTCGCACCGCTGAATCAGCAGCCGGTGCTCGGCGACCCCCTCCCAGAATCCGGCGTTGTCTCTGTTGATCACGGGCCGCGGTCTCTTGCCCTCGGAGTGCGGCTCTGGCTTCGCGGGCTGCGGCTCTGCCTTCGCGGGCTGATGCTCAAGCTGCGCGCGGGCGGCCGGGGCGTACTTCAGGATCCGGAAGCGGTGCGTGCCCGCCGGTTCGCCATCCGCCCGGACATCCATACGCGTCGTGACGAAGTGCCCCGTCCCCAGCTTCGTCGTCTTGCGCTCCGACACCGACTCGATCACCGCGTCGAAGGTGATCCGGTCCCCCGGCCGCAACGGCCGCAGATACTCCTGCTCGCAGTCGGTCGCGACCACCGAGGTGAATCCCGCACCGTCGAGCAGCCCGAACAGCTCGTCCTGTGCGGCCGATCTGTCCGTGTGCCCCGAGAGACCGCCCATGGTCCACGCCTGCAACATCGTCGGTGGCGCCATGGCGTCCGGCCCGGTGTAGGCGGGGTTGGTGTCCCCCATTGCCTCGCACCAGTGCCTGATCATCGGCTCGTTGACCAGGTCCTTCCCTGCGCCGGCGGTCGTGGCGGCCTGCCCTTCGTACGCCTTCAGCCGTGCGTAAAGGTCCTCGCTCACCTCTTCCCCCTCTTCATGCCGAGCCGCATCGTCGCGACGATCTCCCGCTGCACCTCGCTCACCCCGCCCCCGAAGGTGTTGATCTGCGCCGCTCTGTTCATCCGCTCGAGCTCCCCGTCCCCAGGAGCTCCGAAGTCGAGCGAGCCGGGCGATCCGGCCCGGATCAGCGCCGCCTCCCCCGTGATTTCCTGGCACATTCGATACACCTCGACCGCGGATTCGGTTCCCGCGAATTTCACGCCGCTCGCGTCGCCGGGGGCCGGCCGGCCAGCACCCACATCCCCCACCAAACGCCAGTTGAGCAGGCGCGTTGCCGCGAGCCGGGCATGCGCTTCGGCCGCTCTGGACTGCACCCACGGCTCGTCAATCCGACGCTCGCCCGTTATCGGATCGGGTGTACGGGCCCGCTCCAGCGCCGCCTGGTAGAAGTCCTCGGCCTGCATTCCGATCGCGGCCAGCGCCACCCGCTCGTGGTTGAGCTGGTTGGTGATCAGCCCCCAGCCACCGTTCTCCTCGCCGACCAGGTTCGCGGCAGGAACCCGCAGCCCGTCGTAGTACGTCGACGTCGTGGTCAGACCGCCCACCGTCTCGATCGGCGTCCATGCGAAGCCGGGCGCGTCCGTGGGCACCAGGAGGATCGAGATGCCCTTGTGCCTGGGCGCCTGCGGGTCCGTGCGGCAGGCCAGCCAGATCCAGTCCGCGTGCTGACCGTTGCTGGTGAAGATTTTCTGCCCGTCGACGACCCACGAGTCGCCGTCACGCACGGCGCGCGTACGCAGCGAGGCCAGATCCGTCCCGGCCTCGGGCTCGCTGTAGCCGATGGCGAAGACGATCTCGCCGCTGAGGATGCGCGGCAGGAAAAAGGCCTTCTGCTCCTCGGTCCCGTACTTCATGAGGGTCGGGCCGACGGTGTTCAGGGTCACCATGGAGACGGGCGCGCCTGCCCGGTAGGCCTCGTCGAAGAACACGAACTGCTCGTCCGGGCCGCGCCCCTGGCCTCCGTACTCGACGGGCCAGCCGAGCCCGAGCATCCCGTCCGCGCCGATCCGTCGCAGCAGCGTGCGCCCACCCGGGTCGTCGCCGGTGGGCGGCGGCCCGTCCGGCATCAGTCCGCGGAAGTACGAGCGAAGTTCGGCACGGAGCTGCTGCTGCCGCTCCGTAGGGGCGAGGTGCACGGCGGCCGCCTCCCGGACGTACGGATCGCACGGATCGCACGAATGACAGGGACAGGAATCAGGGACACGAATCAGGATTCCTGACTGTCCGTCAGAAACGTGGCCGCTGTCAAGGTCACTGCCGCGTCGGGCGCCCGTACGCACAACCGCCTGCGCGACGACACCGAAGTGCCGTCGCGCAGGCAGTCGTTCGCCCCTTGCTTCAACCCCCCATCGGGCCGGTCACCACCACAGATTCGTGAAGTTCACCACCGCGTTGGACTGATGGATGGCCGTGAAGCCGGAACCGTTCACGCTCGCGGTGTTGTTCTGATTGGACGCGCCGGCACCGCTCGCCACCTGCTGGGTGGTTGTCGAATTCCCCCAGTTGTCACCGCCGACGCCGCTGCCCCTGATCGAGGCCACCGTCGCGTTCGATCCGTCGTCCGCGAAGGCGCCGTTGTCGGCCAGGGCAACACCCGAGAAGAGGGTGGCCGCGAGGGGCAGGGCGGCGACGACGGCGAGGGCGCGGGCGGTACGGATGCTTGCCATGTCATTTCCTCCAGGTAGCGGAACTGCTGAAGTACGGCTTGTCCCAAGGCAGTTGGCCGACCGCCCCGGATCGTGGTCACGACGTCGCGGGATCAGAGTTGCCCACCGAATCACCGCCGAACCACCCGATGCCCCCCAATTCCTCCTCAAGCGTGATGACCTATCAATAAACCCCCTTCACGCCCGCAGAACCCCAGTTCGGGGCCGGTGCACGCCGGGAAACCCGGCCGAGGCAAGGGATGAAGCGGTACGTAATATTCTCGGCCGAATTTTCCCCCTTCCTTTCTTCGAACACTCGTACGAAAATAGAGCCATGGCCACCACCGACCGGCAGACCGCCACCCTGGCCCTGGCCCACGCTCTCTCCGCCGCGGAGCGCGGGCTCGCCGTCATCCCGCTGTCCCCCACGAAGCTCCCGGCCCTGCGCTCCCCCCACCGGGGCGACCCGGAGCCGGTCCTGTGCCGCGGCGAGTGCGGCCTCCCCGGTCATGGCGTCCACGACGCGACCGCCGACCCCGCCGGAGTGCGCGCCCTCTTCGCCGCCGCCCCCTGGGCCACCGGCTACGGCATCGCCTGTGGCCGGCCGCGGCACCATCTGATCGGCATCGACCTCGACACCAAGTCCTCGACGGACTCCGTGGCCGCGCTCCAAGATCTGGCGCTTCGGCATCTGTTCACGATCCCGGAGACGGTCACCGTCCTCACGCCAAGCGGAGGCCGCCACCTCTGGCTCACCGGCCCGCCGGACGTCGTCGTCCCGAACTCGGCGAGCCGACTCGCCCCCGGCATCGACGTCCGCGGCGCCGGCGGCTATCTCGTCGGACCCGGCTCGGTCACCGCCCATGGCGCGTACCGCCTGGCTCCGGGCACCGGGGACCTCAACCCGGCGCCCTGCCCCCGCGCACTGCTCCGCCTCATCACACCCCCCGCGCGCCCCCACGACCCCACACACTCCGCCCAGTCCCGTCCGCCCCAGGGCCAGGGCCTGGTCCAGTTCGTACTCGCGGCACACGAGGGCCAGCGCAACACCCGTCTGTTCTGGGCGGCCTGCCGCGCGTACGAAAACGGCTTCGGTGACGAACTCGCGGACGCCCTGACGGAGGCCGCGGTCCGCGCGGGCCTGACCGAACGGGAGGCCCGAGCGACGATCGCCTCGGCGGACCGGCTGACCTCGGGGCGGGGCCGCGGCCGCTGACCGGGGGACGGCCGGCGACGGCACAAGTCGACTCGTCCACGGGATCGAGCCGCACAGCGGGAAGGTCCAACTCGCTGTCCAGCAACCCCTCCAGTTGGCAGAATGAACGGGCTCGTCAGGGGCCCTCGGCGTCCGGATGTACCGCTCCTCCACTCGATTCCCATCTTCGGAGACGCTTCGTGCGTGCCGACGGGCGAAGGTGACAGCGGCACGTGGCCGCTCCGGGCTGATCGAAAGATGCGGAGGGACTATGGCTGGTACGCATGACCGCGATGACCTGGTGGTCAGGGCTCGGCCGGCGGATCTGGACCCCGGAGCGGTGATCGCACAGTCGCTGGACAACCAGTGGGTAAGTGCGGAGCTGACCCAGCAGATGATCAAGAAAGGGAAATCGCTGCAGGACATGGCGGACCTGCGCGGCAATGAGGTCCGTGCCGAATACTTCCGCAGCCTCATCAATACGCGGCAGGTGGTCGTGAACCGCGTCTTCTTCTACAACAATCTCGCCGTCAGCCGCGACCTTGTCGAGGGTGGTGAGGCCCGCCGGGCACACCAGAAACTGCTGGCGGAAGGCGCCCTGGTTCCTTTTCTGTTGAGCGAGCGGGAGCCTACCGACCGCCCACGAGGAGTGCATGTGGACGAGGCCGCATTCACCGCGTGGCAGGACACCGTGGAAAGCATGCCCGCCACAGACCGGGTGACGTGTGCTCGCATGTCCTGGAATGACCAGGACAACGTGAGGGACACAAATTCGGCGCTCATCAACCCTTTTGCCGCCAAGGTGCAAGGGTTAACTGCCAAGGACATCCCCCTGCTCGCCTCCCAGGTCGGTGTACCGGAGGAGAAAGTCCCGCAGTTCGCGGAGACGATCGGCGAAGTCGTCCAGTTCAGTAACGAACGGCGGATCCGCGACGCGGTGGTCACCCGGAATCTGCTGTACGAGAAGTTCGTGTCCGTCCCCGGCTCACCCGTCTCCGACGGCAGGTACGACAAGACCAAGCCATTCGCCGGGGAGATCAAGCAACTCCTGGACCTCATCTACAACGTCAATCTTGCCGACGCCTTGGGAATGTACCCGCTCACCCCGATCGGGAGCCTGCGAAGAGTCGCGCTGCAAGAGTGGCGGGACGTGCGCGCCACCCCGTCGAGCGAAACCATCCAGGACCCCGAACAGCTCGTCCTCTTCCTGCAGCAGCAAGCCTTCGCCACTGTTCAGGACCGCCTCACTCCTTCCGAGATAGACACGCTGTCCCTCGAAGACATCTGGTTGCTCCGCCAAAGCGCCCCCTGGAACCACTACATGAAAGCGTTCAGATCGCTGACGGCTGACCCGGCGTCGTTCCACGACAGCGTGGGCGACGTCTTCGATCGCTACGTCAAGCTCAACTCCGAAATCGTCAGCCTGGCTTCGGCACGGCCCGGCACTAGGGCCAAGGCGAATAGTTGGGTGCCGATTGTCGAGGTGGCTGTCACAGTCGGTGGCGCAGTTTTCACCGCGGTGACCGGCAACGAGGGCTGGGCCGTGGCCGGAAGTATCGGCGCGATGTCGACCGGCTCGTTCGGCGGCTCTGTACAACTCACCCTGCGCAATCGGCTGGCAGGGCGCCGCGAGCAGAAGTTCGCCCGCGAGATGGCCACCGTCCGGCTCGACAGCGAAGCCGAATGGCGCCAGTTCCACGACTTGGTCCAGAGGCTGCCCGGGTACGAGGAGGGGGTCGGCGCACCGGCGGCCACCAGTACCACCACCATCCAGGAACGCGAAGAGATTCCGGAGTACTGAGCGCCTTGCGAATCGTCCTGTGACTAACTACGAGGCCCTGCGCCGGACCCACCCCGAACTGTTCGACAATGACCCGAGCGGCATTGAGATCCTTTTCGATCCCGACGACATCGAGGCGGCCCGACACAGCGCCGGCTCCGGAGAAGCAGAGCCGGTCGGTGTGGTGTACGCCGACCAGTTCATCACCATCGTCCGCGACGCGGTGCGCTTCCCGGGCGGGGCCTTGGGCCTCTACGTGAGGATCCTGCCTACGTCGGCGACTCCTGGTGTGGTGGTCCTGCCGCTGCTCGGCTCCGCACCCGACCTGGTCCTGGTTGAGCACTACCGGCATGCCACCCGTGCGTGGCACCTCGAGGCACCCCGCGGCATGGGGGAGGCAGAAACAGCCGGGGCAGAGGACGCGGCACGCGAACTCGAGGAGGAACTGGGTACGCAGCCCGACGTGCTGATCCCCCTCGGCGAAGTGCATGCCGACAGCGGACTGCTGGGCGGCCGCGCCGAGTTGTACGCCGCGCGCATCCACGACGTGGGAAGTCTGAACACCGCCGAAGGCATTCGTCGCGCGATGATCGTGCCCTTCACCGAGGCGGAGGACATGATTCGACGCGGAGCCATCACCGACGGCTTCACCATCGCAGTCATCACTCGAGCCCGCCTGGCCGGTCTGTTCGACGCCTGTGCAGCAGACGGCCACACCGCCTGAGCCGCCACACCGACCGCGCTGTACCGTCCACGCCGTCACCTGCGGCTGACTGCCCGTCAGGACAGCACGCCGACCGGGTACTGAGCCCGCAATCCGCGCCCCGCCGGGCCCTGACTAGAGTGCCGGGCATGGCGTTCGACGCGGATGTGGCGGTGGTGGGGGCAGGGCCGGTCGGCCTGAGCGCCGCACTGCTGCTCGCCCGGGCGGGGCTCGGTGTGGTGGTGCTGGAACGCTGTCCCGATCCGGTCACCGAGTCCCGGGCGACGGACCTGCACGCGCGGACCATGGAGGCCCTGGCCCCGAGCGGGCTGGCCGAGTCGCTGCACCCGCTGGGCCGGCGCGTGGACATGGTGGAGATGTGGTCGCAAGGGCGCAGGCTCGGCGGCTTCGGCCTGGCACGGCTGCGCTCCCCGTACCCGTACATCCTGACCGTCCCGCAATGCGCGACCGAGGGCCTGCTCGCCGCGGAGGCCGAGCGCGCGGGTGTGCGTGTGCACCGCTCGGTGGCCGTCCGGTCGGTCGACGAGGACGCCGACGGCGTGACCGTACGGTCGGACGCCCTCGACCCGCTGCGCGCCCGCTGGGTGGTGGCGGCCGACGGTGCGTCGAGCACACTGCGCGCCCTGGCCGGTACGGCATTTCGCGGCCGGACCTATGCCGGCACGTGGCAGCTCGCCGACCTGCGGGTCGAGGATCCCTCGCTGGACCCGGCGCGAGTGCACATGGTCGGCGGGCCGCGCGGCCTTCTCGTGGTACTGCCGATGCACCTCGACGGCTGGGCCCGGGTGGTGCTGCACCTGCCGCACGGCCCCGCGCCGAGCGGTGCGGACGGCCCGGCGCTGCTCGCCGCCGAAGCGGCGGCCCGGGGGTGGACGGCGGCCGTCCGCGAATGCCGCTGGACGAGTACCTTCCGCACCCACCGACGCATAGCCGCACGCCACGGGAGCCGGCGGGTACTGCTGATCGGCGACGCCGCCCATGTGTGCAGCCCGGTCGGCGGGCAGGGACTCAACCTCGGCCTGCGGGACGCCGTCTCCCTCGCCGCCGCGCTGCCCGGTGCGCCCGACCCGGCGGCCGACGCGCTCACGGCCTGGCGCCGCGCCCGCCGCGCCGACGCCCTGCGCGTGCTCGCCCGCACCGACCTCGCGACCCGCGCCTGGACGCTGCGCTCGGCACCCGCCCGCGCCGTACGGGACGCGGCCCTGCGCGGCGTCCTCACCACCCCGGCCGGGCGCCGCCTGCTCGCCGAGGCGGTCGCCGGACCTCGCCCGCCCCGATCCTGAACCCGCCGCGGGCCCGCATCGCCGCATCGCCGTCAGCAGCATGGCCGTCGGCGCCAAGTCGGGCTCACCCGACCGCAATTCCCGAAGCGCCGACCTGAGCTCGTCCACGTGGCGGAGGTCTCATCGCTGAATCCGCGGCGAACCGAGCTCATGGACCGCCGTTTCGCCGACCGTGAGGCCCGGCAGGCACGAGGACGCAATCTGGTTCGACTCCTGGCCGGCCTGTCGAACACGTGGAAGTCGCCCGCCGGGCCGGCCACAGCATCGCTGTGCTGTTCCGCTTCTACGCCAAGCTCCTGCGCGGCGAGCAGTCCCGTTCCAACCAGCTCATCGCGCAGGAGCTGAACAAGGATTAAAAGGATTAAGAGGAGCCAACTGGGGCGGGTCGTGGCGAAGGGGACCGGCCCGCAGTGGCTGGTGTCGGACGACCTGGGAAGGGGGGTTGCGCCTCTCTTGCCGGTGCGAACGCGTCGGCGTTGCTATCCCGGCATCCGTCTTCACGCACTGCGCCAGCGCGTGGTCGCACAGCCAGGGCCGTCCAGCCGTCCCGGTAGTGCGGCAGTTCCACGACCCGTGCTCCGGCCGCCTGCAAGAAGTCTTTGACGGCGCCCGCCCTACGGTCGTCGAGGGAGAACACCCATTGTCCAGGGATAAGGACCGTGTGAATGAGGCCCACCGACGCCCGGGCGAGCAGCAGCCGCAGCTGGGGCTGAACCATCCGGTGGGAGACGCCATTGTCCAGGAAAACAGAGGGGGCGTGGAGTCCAAGGATGTCTGCGTGTACTTCCAGCGCTCGCACATGGAGTGTCATGCCCCAGATGTCGTAGGGGAAGCAGCGCAGGTAGGCCGCGGTGGGGGTGCCGATCTGGCAGGGGTGGGTGCTGGTCATGGGACGTTCCTAGCTGAGCGAAGAGCCGTGCCGGCCCTGCGATTCCGCTCGTTTGTGCCCGGTGCCTGAACGAGGAGGCTGGGATGGGTGCCGACGCTTGAGAACGTGGCTGTGCGTGTCCGACGCGGTGCCGCCTGGTGGGTGGCTTGACGGGGCGGGCATAGGCCGGACCTGCAAATCGCCGCGATCGGCAGCGCTCTGCGGGGCTGCTCTCTCAGGGCTTTCCCGCAAACAGGGTTCGGCTCGGGAAGCGGGTGGCGTGGGCCGGTTGCGGCTCTGCCGTTCCCACTCTTCGGTCCACCTCTCACAATGGACCGAACCCTGCAAAATGTCTAGACCACTTCAAATACTTCACCGTCGTCGGCGCAGCCTGCGACTACTTGATGAGCAAGTAGCCCTCAGAACGGTCTGCCACAGAGGTGCAGGAGCAGTATCAGGCGATCGTCTTGACCGACGGGGCGCTCACGATGTCTGTCGCCAGTGATGTTCAGACAGGCGTCGCTCGGACGCCGCAAGCCTAGGAGGCTGGCCCACAGATGGCCCATACGCACTGGTCAAACCTGGGACACGGGCGAGTCAGGGTGAGACAGGGTGCATGAGAAGGGGTGCCACTCCGGAGAGTGGCACCCCCTTCTGACCTGCAACCTTCTGACCTGCTGCGGTGGGTGTGGGATTTGAACCCACGGTGACATCGCTGCCACGACGGTTTTCAAGACCGTTCCCTTAGGCCGCTCGGGCAACCCACCCACGCCCCGGCCACCTGCCCCGGAGCGGGCTACAGACTACCGGCCCGGCGTAGTGCGCCGCAGCAGCGTTCCGCAGGCGCGAGCCCGAGGGAGGACACCGCCGGCCGGCGCTCCCGAGCCCGCCCGGGGGAGGGGCGTGGTCAGCTGTCGCCCGTGCGCTTGCCCAGGGTGACCTCAGCCGTGTGCTCCTTGCCGTCTCGCTGGTAGGTCAGCGTCACCTTGTCACCCGGCTTGTGGTTCCAGATCTCGCTGATCAGCGTCGGGCCGCTCTCCACCGGCTTGCCGTTGAACCTCGTGATGACGTCGCCCGCCTTCAGCCCCGCCTTCGCCGCCGGGCCGTTCGGGGTCACCGCCTCCGTGCCGCCCGCGCCCTCGGAGGCGATCTTGGCGCCCTGGTCCTTGCCCGACATGTCGACCGTCGCGCCGATCACCGGGTAGACCGGCTTGCCCGTCTTGATCAGCTGTTCGGCGACGTTCTTCGCCTGGTTGATGGGGATCGCGAAGCCGAGGCCGATCGAGCCGGCCTGCGTCTGGCCGAAGCCGCCGGTGCCCGCCGACTGGATCGCGGAGTTGATGCCGATCACCGCGCCGCGCGAATCGAGCAGAGGGCCGCCGGAGTTGCCCGGGTTGATCGAGGCGTCGGTCTGCAGGGCGCTCATGTACGAGTTCTTGCCGCTGGAGCCGTCGCCGGAGGCGACAGGACGGTTCTTCGCGCTGATGATGCCGGTGGTGACGGTGTTGGACAGGCCGAAGGGCGCGCCGATCGCGATGGTCGAGTCGCCGACCGCGACCCTCTCGGAGTCGCCGAGCGCCAGCGGGGTCAGCCCCGAGGGCGCGTTCTTCAGCTTTACTACGGCGACGTCGTAACCCTGCGCCCGGCCCACGACCTCGGCGTCGTACTTCTTGCCGTTGGAGAAGGTCGCGGAGAGCGTGCCGCCGTCGGCTGCGGAGGCCACCACATGGTTGTTCGTGAGGATGTGGCCTTCCTTGTCGTACACGAAGCCGGTGCCCGTGCCACCCTCGGTGCTCTCTCCGCTGTCGCCACCGCCGCCCGCCTTCGCCTCGATGGTGACGACGCTCGGCAGGGCCCCGGCCGCGACCGCGGCGACCGTTCCCGGATCACGCTTGAGGTCTCTGGGGGCGTCCTGCGCAGCGACCGTGGTCGAGCCGAAGTTGTCGTCGTTGCGTTCGGCTGCCCAGTAGCCGATGCCGCCGCCGACGCCGCCCGCGACGAGTGCGGCGACGAGCACTGCTGCGACCAGTCCGCCGGAGCGTTTGCGCGGTGGCTGCGAGGCCTGGTCCGGCGCGCCCCATGCCGGACCGACGCCGCTGCCCCCGCCCCCGTAGGAGGGGAGGGAGGGTGGGGGCGGCGGCCATCCGGCCTCCGGGTGCTGCGCCGTGGCCGGCGCGGCACCCGGGAGCGGACCAGGCAGCGGCGCGGTGGCGGGCTCGGGCTGGGGGGGATGCCCGGGCCGCTCCGCCGCGGCCGCTGCCGGCTCAGTGGGGTGTGTCCCCTGGTGCGTCCCGTCGTGTGTCCCCTCGTCGGTTCCGCGGTGGGTGTCGTATCGCGTGTCCGATGTCCCGTCCGAACCGGACGTCTCGGCTCCCGGTGCGGACGCGGGCGTGCCCTCGGGAGCGGCGACCGGCACAGGAGGTACGGACGGGGCGGCCGGAACCGCAGTGCCCTCGTTGCCCTCGTTCTCGGTGCTCACAGCTCTTTCTCCTCAGGTTCCACGTCAGTCTTCGGCAAGAGTCCGCTCTGCAGCTGTCTGCCGTCAGCTTTTCCCACCGCACGTCAGGCCGCTGTAAGCAGGACCTGTGCATGTCTCGGGCAATCCTTTACTTCCGACAAAACGGATGCAGCTCCAACGCCACCGTACGGCCCCTCGGACTAACCCGAACGACCCTCGGACGGCCCCGTGCACGCGCCTACCCCGTCACGGTGGCACCATGACGCGGTGACCCAAGCACGGCAGCACAACATCCAGGTCGTTGCCCACCGAGGGGCCTCCGAAGCCGCCCCCGAGCACACCCTGGCCGCGTACAAGATGGCCATCGAGGACGGCGCGGACGCCCTCGAGTGCGATGTGCGGCTCACCGCCGACGGCCACCTCGTCTGCGTCCACGATCGTCGCGTCAACCGGACCTCCAACGGCCGGGGCGCGGTCTCCGCACTGGAGCTCGCGGATCTCGCCGCCCTCGACTTCGGCTCCTGGAAGGACAGCGAGGAGAGCCCCGACTGGGGGGACAGGTCCTTCACCTCCGTACTCACTCTCGAACGGCTCCTTGAGCTGGTGTCCGACTCCGGCCGCCACATCGAACTGGCCATCGAGACCAAGCACCCCACGCGCTGGGCCGGTCAGGTGGAGGAGCGACTGATCCAGCTGCTCGGGCGCTTCGGTCTCGCCGACCCGGTGACCGCCGACGACTCGCCCGTACGGATCATGAGTTTCTCGGCACGTTCCCTGCACCGGATCGCGGCGGCCGCGCCGAACATCCCCACCGTTTATCTGATGCAGTTCGTGACGCCGCGGCTGCGCGACGGACGGCTGCCCGCCGGGGCGCGGATCGCGGGCCCGGGCATGCGGATCGTACGCAACCAACCCGGCTACATCGCCCGGCTGCACGCCGCGGGCCACCGCGTCCATGTCTGGACCGTCAATGAGCCGGAGGACGTCGAGCTCTGCGCCCGCCTCGGCGTGGAAGCAATCATTACCAACCGCCCCAAACAGGTGCTGTCCCAACTGGGTCGCCTTTAAAGCCAGTTACAGGGAGTGCACCGGCGCGTTCGCTCCGTACTGGATCGTTACGAGTGCGTCACTGCCTCGCACTTGGCCGGTTTCCGGTCCAGTCCATTGGGGCATTCACACCGTGGCGTGGGGCAAAGGAGGTCTCGGGGGTGGCGTTTGTGGTGGCACAGGAGGTGCCCACGTCGTCGAGCATGGCCGTACCCCATGGCCCTGCGGGCGTGGGTAAGGCAAGACACCGTATGCGTGAGCAATTGCGCCGCAGCGGGGTCTCCGAATCGGTGGTCGACGATGCAGTTCTGATCCTTTCCGAACTTCTCAGTAACGCATGCCGACACGGCAGACCGCTGGGTCGCGCCGATGTGGGCGACGGTGACATCCGCGCGGCCTGGCGCTTCGACCGGGCGGGTCGGCTCACCGTCGAGGTGACGGACGGAGGCGGCCCGACCCGGCCGGTTCCAGCCACGCCTTCGGTCACCGCACGTGGCGGCCGGGGGCTCAACATCATCAGCGCGCTGGCCCAGGACTGGGGTGTCCGTGACGGCGCGACGGGTGAGGTCACGGTGTGGGTGATCGTCACCGAAGGCCACCGCCATGAGGATTTTGCTACGCGCGTCGCTGGTCCCGGCTTCGACTTCGCGGAGTCGTTCGACCATCTCGACTGAGGGGCGCGCGGGATGGTGCGACGGTCCCGGCCCGGGGCGGAGCGGGGGCGGGACCCGCGGGGCGTACGACAGCCTCGCCCGATGCCGGACCGGCTCGCCCGATGCCGGACCGGCTCGCTCGACCAACGCCGGACCCGCGCCACTGAGCCCCCGAAGCGGCGGCGGGCGGCTAGGCTCGCGCCCGACACAGCACCACCGCAGTCGGGAGAGAGCCGCATCATGGCCAAGAAGCGCCCCCAGACCAAGGCCGCCAAGTCGCAGACCGCCGGCGGAGCCCGCGCCGCAGGCGCTGATGTGAACGTCCCGGTCGTCGGAGCCCGCGAGCCCTGCCCATGCGGCTCCGGCCGCCGCTACAAGGCCTGTCACGGCCGGGCCGCCGCACACGCCGTGACCGAGCTGGTCCAGCGCCCCTTCGAAGGACTCGCCGGCGAGTCCGACTGGGTGGCCCTGCGCGAACTGGTTCCCGCCGCGACCGCCACGCTCACCCTGAAGGACGGACTGCCCGAGGGCGTGCCGTCAGTGACCCTTGCGACCGTACTGCCGATGGCCTGGCCGGCGCTGCGCCGCGAGGACGGCTCCGTCCTGATCGGCCTGCAGAACGACACATCGTCCGGCGACCTCAGCCGCGACCTCGCCGACACCCTTCAGCGGGCGCTGACGGCCAAGCCCGGCACCCCGGTCGCAGGACAGCGCGCGTCGGCCGACGGCCCGCGGCTGCAGGACCTCCTCGACGAGAGCGCCGGATTCGAGCCGACCGTCCACTCCGGCTTCGAGTTCTGGGTCCCGGACTCGGCGGAGGGCGCCACCCCCGAGGTGTCCGCCTCGCTGGAGCGCGCGAACGCCGCTGCGATCCCGACAGTGAAGCTCTCCGGTGTCGACGCCGCCTACTGGTGCGAGACCCCGGACAAGAACCATCTGCGCTGGGTCATGCCGCACCCCGAGGAGCAGCTCCTCGACGCGCTCGCCCGTCTCCACGCCGCCGGTGGGTCCACGCTCGGCGAGGGCACCCGCCTGGTCGGCTCCTTCCGTGCGCACGGGCTGATGGTCCCGGTCTGGGACCTGCCGAGCTCGATGGGCGCCGAGGAGTGCGAGAAGCCGGCGGCCGAGCTCGCCGAGCGGCTGGCGAAGGCGCTGAAGACCGACACTCCCCTCAGCGCGGAGGAGCGCCGGGCGCGCGGCGGGCTCACCAACCGGCAGGTCACCCTGAGCTGAGAGTGACGGTTTCTGTCGACCGATAGGTGACTCCAGTCACAACTCGCGCTATCGGCAGCTAAATCACTGTCCGAATACCCGAGATCGAATTTGCGAACTGCAGATCTCTTGTTACCGTTCTAGAAGCCCGGTCGCTGGTGCATCCCCCGTCGCCAGCGACCGGGCGCTTCCATTTCCGCGGAACGGTTGGTTCCATCAATGGCCAGCAGGAGCAGCCGAGTTGCTGCCCGAGCGCAGCAGCAGCGGCCCCTCCCCAGAACCGTCCGCAGTCGCGAACTCCGCCACCGCGGAATATGCCGATACAGCGCCCCGAGAGGGCTCACGCGGCGTCTCACAGGCATCCGGATCATCCCTCTCGCCGACCGCGCAGTTGGTCTGCAGAGTGCGCCCTCCCGGCCCCATCAGGGTGAGTACGGACGTCAATTTCCCGCCCGTCGCATTGCGGTAGTAGGTACGCGCCCAGGTGTCGTGCCCCTCGGTCAGTACGCAGGTCTGCGCCTCGACCCCGTCGGGAGAGGTGAGTTCCGGCCCACATAGGGCGGAGGTCTGCGGGGCAGTCGCGCCGGTCACTGGGGATGGCGCCGACGGGGTGGCGGCACCGCCGAGCCCGGGCCGCGCCGCCGGCTTCCGTTCGCTCTTCGGCTTCGCCTCGTCCGCGGGCTCGGCGCCGGATACCGGCCATAGTCCTCCGCCGGAGCCTTTGGCCCGCGAGGTACCCCCAATAGGGCCGGCCTCGGCGGCCAGCGGCAGCAGCGCGGTGAACACCACGGCCACGGCGAGCCCGATCATGCGGAGATTCATGGGTCCACCTGCCGAGTGCGCGGGAATTCCTGACGGTGGGCCGAAGATATCGACGGAATGCGGGCGCCCGGGGAGCCGCGCGCCCAATTCCCGTACAAGTCGGGCCGGCTGCTACCCGTACGAGTGACGCAGCCGGCCCGGTTCGTGATCCCTGGGCTCGGTGGTCGTGATCCCCGGGCTCTGCTGTCGTGATCCCCGAGCTCGGTGGTCGAGATCCATCGACTCGGTGGTCGTGACCCCTCGACCGGGTGGTCGAGATCCCTGGACTCAGTAGGCGAGGCGGCTGCCGCCGTCAGGTGCGCTCGTGCTCGCCTCGACCAGCGCGTCCACCACCGCCTCCACATCCGGCAGCCAGGGAGCCGCGGAGCCGGGCAGCGGCGCGCGCTCCCAGCGCACCTGGCCCGTCCCTGTCTCGGACGGCGGCAGCACGAGATAGCCGCCCTCGCCGTGGAAGCGCAGCGAGCTCGGCACGCAGTCCTTGACGAAGAGCAGCTCACCGAGCTGTTCGAGGGTGTACGGAGCCACCAGCAGCGACCAGCGGGTGGGCGTCGCCACAACGGGGCCGAGCCGCATGCCCATCCGGTCCAGCGCGGAGAGCGCACGAGCCCCCGCGACAGCGGGCAGGCTCACCGCGCAGGGCGCGCGGCCTCCGGTGGCCAGCATGATCGGAGCGGTGGGCCGGTTGGTCCACCACCAGCGCACCATCCGCTCGTCGGTGGTCGCAGCGAGGATTCCGGGGTCGAAGGGGTGCGCGCCGGGTACGACGCACTCGGGGTCGGGGCAGGCGCAGCCGCGCCCGCGGTCACCGCGACTTCCGGCCACTTTCAGTCCTACACCGGGGAGCACGGGCCATTTCCACTCGGCGGCGCAGGTGAGCGCCGCTTCAAGCTGAACAGGCCCCCTCTTGCGCCGGAACCGGAGCCTGCGTCGCCTTCCGAGGATCTCGCGCATGAGCGCTCGTTCCTTTCCGTTGAACGCCGAGGTCCACATCACACCATGTGTGCAGCTCTTCACTGTGCGTACAAATCGGCGCATCACCGCCCCTTGCCGGTGGCATGGGCGACCCCCCGCTTCGCCTGCGACAGGATCGCCGCCCGGGGGCCGAACGTGGGCTGTAGTCCATTAAACGCGTGGCGAGGGGTGGCGCGCGCCTGGCGCTTGCTGTCCCGTTGAACTTTTTCCCCGCCACTCGGGGATGAGGCGTGGGTCTCCGGATGTTAGGACGCCCGGGCCCGTCGCCAGGTTCCGGGGCGATCCCAACTGCCCCTGGCCATCACCGTTTACGTACCCATCACGCTTGGAATGACGCGTTGCCGAACGCCTTCAGTCGACCTCAATTGGCCGCCAGGGGGCGCATTTTTCGGCCAAGTTCAAGGTCACGTAGACACCACCAATCCCACTGGTCCAATGCTGGACATCCCCTTACTTGTGCGTGTACATGTGGATGCATTGATAGCGGCGCAGAATGACATGGGGGTTTGCGATGCTATTGAGCGAAACGCACCAGTCGGAAAGCCGGCTGCCATGAGCGCCCCTCACCTGCCGAAAGTGGCTGGAATCGATTCAGCGGTTCCGGCTCACCCGCACACTGCGGCGGACCTGCCCGCCATCCCTGCCGCTCAGCCCCCTCCCGGCGCGGTGATTCAGGACCGGCTGGCCGGCTGGGTCTCCGATCTGACCACCCTCCACGAACTCACCGAGCGCCTGGCCAGAACCGGTTCTCTGGACGATGCCCTGCATGAACTGCTGCGCGCGGGAGCCGCCCTGGTCGGCGCCCGCCGCGGCCTGGTCGTCCTCGAACCTGTGCCGGATCCCTCGGGGGCCGACTGCTTCGAACCGGACCGCGGCCCCGCCCTGACCAAGGGTCTCGGATTCACCCATGCCGAACTGGGCCACATCGAGACGGTGCCGCGCGACGCGACCGCGTACGGCCGGATCCTCGACGGCCGGCTCCCGGACGGGCGGTCCGGTCCGGCCGGCCCCCTCCAGGCCGTCGCCCAGTCCGATCTGCTCGGGGACAAGAGCCTCGACACCCGCCACCGAGAGGTCGCCGGCCGCCTCGGCTACGCGGCCAGCTACACCGTGGCGCTCGCCTCCGAGGCGGCCGGCACGCTCGGCGCGGTCGTCTGGATGTACGACGAGCCCGCAACGCCGGTGGAGCGCCAGTGCCATCTCGTCGGGCTCTATATGCGGTACGCCACCGAGCACCTGGCCCGTCTGCTCGAGCTGGAACACGCCCGGGAGACGGTGGCGACCGTCGCCGAGGAGTTGCTGCCCAGCAGACTGCCCCGGGTGCCCGGTGTCCAGCTCGCGGCCAAGCACCGCACGACTGAGCACGGCGGCGGCGACTGGTACGACGCGCTGCCGCTGCCCGAGGGCGCGCTGGGGCTCGCCGTCGGCTCGGTCAGCGGATCCGGGCCGAGCGCGATGGCCGCAATGGGGCGGCTGCGCGCATCGCTGCGGGCGTACGCCGTGATGGAGGGTGAGGACCCTGTCGCCGTACTCTCCGATCTGGAGCTGCTGCTGCGGCTGACCGAGCCGGCGCGCACGGCGACCGCGCTTTTCGCGTACGCCGAGCCGGCCAACAGAAAGATCGTGCTGGCCGGGGCGGGGCACACGCCGCCGCTGGTGGTCGGCGAGCGGCGCACCGAGTTCGTCGAGACGTCCCTCTCGGCGCCGCTGGGGATGCTCGCCTGCTGGGAGGCGCCCAGCGTCGAGCTCTCCCCCGAACCTGGAGAAACGGTGCTGCTGTACACGGACGGGCTGCTGCGGCGTACCGGAGATCCCATGGACCGGGCGTTCGCCAGGCTGCATGCCGCGGCCGCGAGCGTGCCGAAGTCGCTGCGCGGCGACCCGGGGGCGATCGCCGACCATGTGCTGCGCACGGTGTTGCCGGAGGGGCTCGACGAGGCCGGCAGCGGTGAGGACGTCGTGCTGCTCGCCGCCCGTTTTGACTGATTCCTCGCACGTTGTCCACAGGGCGCCGGGCCGTCTTCCCGTCGCACATACGATGGAAGGCGGTCCAGTCGTATCGAGGAGGCAGACGTGGCCGAGGAGCTCACCCCGGCGGCATCCGATCCTGCTGCTGACGCAGCGGGCCCGGACGAAGAAGAGCAGCCCATCAAGCAGCGCAAAAACGGCCTGTACCCGGGCGTGTCCGACGAGCTCGCCGAGAACATGACGAGTGGCTGGGCGGACACCGAACTGCGCGATCTGGAGCCCATCGCGCAGGCCCCGCACACCGCAGCCCGCCGTGCCGCTCTCTCGGCGCGTTTCCCCGGCGAGCGTCTGGTGATCCCCGCGGGCAATCTGAAGACCCGCTCCAATGACACCGAGTACGCCTTCCGCGCCTCCACCGAGTACGCGTACCTCACCGGTGACCAGTCCGAGGACGGCGTCCTGGTCCTGGAGCCCAAGGGCGACGGGCACCGGGCCACCATCCATCTGCTGCCCCGCTCCAACCGTGCGAACGGCGAGTTCTGGCTCTCCGGCCAGGGCGAGCTCTGGGTCGGCCGCCGGCACTCTCTCGCCGAGGCCGAGCAGCTGCTCGGTCTGCGTGCCAAGGACGTGCGCGAGCTGCCGGAGCGGCTGCGCGAGGCGAGTGGACCGGTCCGCGTGGTACGCGGACACGACACCGGCGTCGAGGCCGCGCTGACGGACAAGGTCACCGCGGAGCGCGACGAGGAGCTGCGCGTCTGTCTCTCCGAGGCGCGTGCGGTGAAGGACGAGTTCGAGATCGGCGAGCTGCAGAAGGCGTGCGACTCCACCGCGCGCGGCTTCGAGGACGTCGTACGGGTCCTGGACAAGGCCGAGGCGACCAGCGAGCGCTATATCGAGGGCACCTTCTTCCTGCGCGCCCGCGTCGAGGGCAACGACGTCGGCTACGGATCGATCTGCGCGGCCGGCCCGCACGCCACCACGCTGCACTGGGTGCGCAACGACGGCCCGGTCCGCTCCGGCGAGCTGCTGCTGCTGGACGCCGGTGTGGAGACGGACTCTCTCTACACCGCGGACGTCACGCGCACGCTGCCGATCAGCGGCCGTTTCAACGAGCTGCAGCGCAAGATCTACGACGCGGTCTACGAGTCGCAGGAGGCCGGTATCGCGGCCGTGCAGCCGGGCGCCAAGTTCAGAGACTTCCACGACGCCTCGCAGCACGTGCTCGCCGAGAAGCTCGTCGAGTGGGGTCTGGTCGAGGGCCCGGTGGAGCGCGTCCTCGAGCTGGGTCTGCAGCGCCGCTGGACGCTGCACGGCACCGGCCACATGCTCGGCATGGATGTCCACGACTGTGCCGCGGCGCGCACCGAGGCGTATGTCGAAGGGACGCTGGAGCCGGGCATGTGCCTGACGGTGGAGCCCGGGCTCTATTTCCAGGCCGACGACCTGACGGTGCCGGAGGAGTACCGGGGCATCGGCGTCCGGATCGAGGACGACATCCTGGTCACCGAGGACGGCAACAGGAATCTGTCGGCGGCGCTGCCGCGGCAGGCCGACGAGGTCGAGGCGTGGATGGCCTCGCTCAGGGGCTGACCGTACGACGTCGGACAGACGTGCGGAATGACGTACGGAGCGTAATGACGTAGGGAGCGGAGGGCGCGCGGCTCAGGAGACCTTGAGCAGCGCGTTCTCCCGCCATTTCAGGATCTTGTCGAAACTGACCACCGCGCCGTGGCCCGGCCGGTTGCGAAAGTCGACATGGTCGGCGAGCTGCTCGATCAGGCACAGACCGCGGCCGCTCTCGGCGGTCGGCGAAGCCTGCGGCACGGAGTACGGGCACTGCTCGCCGTGCCGTACGGCGAAGCCTGAATCCGGCACCGGGAAGCCCGGGCCCGAATCGGCCACCTCGATACGGCACTTCTCGCCGTCGAGATAGGCAGTCACGCGGTACGCCGCCGAGGCATCGCCGGAGTCCTGGCCGCCGCCGTGCTCCACGGCGTTCGCACAGGCTTCGCCGAGTGCGACCGAGAGCTCGTAGGAGACGTCGGGATCGACCCCCGCGGTCTCCATCGTGCCGAGCAGCAGGCGACGGGCGAGCGGGACGCTCGCGGCTTCGCGCCGCAAGTGGAGAGACCACCAAATGCTCATGCTCCAGCCTCCTGGCTGCGGCTCGACATACCGATACGTATTGCCACAAGACACGGTCCGTAAGCGCACAGTTGACGTGATTGCGCTCATTCGGCGGACGCGCGCGGCTCGCGCGGCGGTGTATGCCGCCGCGCACCCGTCAAGCAGTGCACTCGCCCCTGAGGATCTTCGACAAAGGGGATCTTCCGGACCTGGCGCATGAGCCGTCCCACCACAGTGCGATGATGACCCGGCCATGTCGTCCATCCCCGTTGCACGCGCCGGAGCCGGTCCCCGGCTGCTGAGGGCCGCGGTGTTCACCGCGGTCTGCGTTGTGCTGTCCGCGACGGGACATGCGCTGGCCGCCTGCGCGGCGGTCCCGTGGTGGACGCTGGCCGCAGGGTTCATCGGGGTGTTCGTGCTGGTCGCGCCCTTCGCCGGGCGGGTTCGCTCGCTGCCGTCGATCACCGTCGCGCTGGCCGTCGGACAGCTTGCTCTGCACGCGCTGTTCGGGCTCGGGCAGCAGCACCGGCTGCAGCTCGCCCCGACGGCGGACGACGCGCTGATCAGGATGGCCGCGAGGCTGGTCTGCGGGGCAGGTGCTGCCTCGCTGAGCCCCGCGGACGCCCAGCGGATCGTCAGCAACGCGGGCATCATCCCGCCCGGGCACGCCGCCCATGCGCACATGGCCGAGGCAGCCGCCGCATCGCCGCGGCTGCTGCCCACACTCCCCATGCTGCTGGGACATCTGCTGGCCGCGCTCGCGACCGGCTGGCTGCTGCGGCGCGGGGATCTGGCGCTCGGGCGCCTGATCCGGCTGTCGGCGGACTCCGCCCAAGAGGTGGCCGAGGTGGCGTGGCTGCGCCCGTTGCGCGCGGCGCTCGGACTCGTACGCGCCTTGCGCGCCGGTCTGGCGGGGGCACCCGCGGTGGATCCGCGCGCTCCCCGGCGCGCGTCCGGCCTTCCCGCGCCATCGGCCGGCGAGGCACTCCAGCACACGGTGATCAGGCGCGGGCCTCCCGCACAGCTCGCTCTCGCAGCCTGACGCGGCCCACTCGACGGGAGTGGTGCCGTGGTGCCCGCGCACCCCGATGTGCCCGGCACACACCCACCTCTTCTGAACTGTGGAGTGTCCACCGCCATGAACGTTTCCCGTATCGCTCTCGCGACCGGTGTTGCCGCCTCCTCCGTGCTGCTGCTGTCCGGCACCGCCTTCGCGCACGTCAGCGTGCAGCCGCAGGGCGAGGCCGCCAAGGGCGGTTATGCGACGGTCAACTTCAAGGTCCCCAACGAGCGCGACAACGCCTCGACCGTGAAGCTCGAGGTCAACCTGCCGACCGAGCACCCGCTGGCGTCGGTGATGCCGCAGCCCGTGCCCGGCTGGAAGGTCGAGGTCACCAAGGCGAAGCTGGCCAAGCCGCTCGAGGTGCACGGCAAGCAGATCACCGAGGCCGTCTCGAAGGTCACCTGGACCGCTGACGGTTCCAAGATCGGGCCGGGCCAGTTCCAGCAGTTCCCGCTCTCCCTCGGCCGGCTGCCCGAGGACGCCGACCAGTTGGTCTTCAAGGCACTGCAGACGTACGACAACAAGGAGGTCGTGCGCTGGATCGAGGAGACCAAGGAGGGTGCTCCCGAGCCCGAGTCCCCCGCGCCGGTCCTGAAGCTTTCGGCGGCGACCGAGGACGAGCACGGCGGCGCGAAGGAAGCATCCGCCAAGGACGGCAAGAACGCCGGGCACGGGCACGACGAGGACGCCAAGTCCGAGACGGCGTCCGACGAAAGCAGCGACACGACGGCGCGCGTCCTGGGCATCGTCGGCATCCTCGCCGGCATTGCCGGTGTCGCCTTCGGCGTCCTGGCCGGCCGTCGCCGCTCCTCCTGACGCTCCTCCGAACGCTCCTCCGGACGCGGGACCCGGCGCGCCTCGTGATGCGCCTCCTGAGGCCCCGTACACCACATTTGGGATATTTCTCCATGCGTAAGAAGACCGTGTTCGCGGCCACGCTCGTCGTGGCCGCAGCGCTCACCCTCTCCGCCTGCTCGGGCAGCGACTCCGCCAAGGGTCCCGTAACCGATGTCTCCGCGGCTGTCCAGAAGCCGGCGACCGTGCTCGACCAGCCGTTCACCAAGCCGAACCTCGTGCTCACGGACACCCACGGCAAGAAGTACGACCTGCGCGAGCGGACCAAGGGCAAGCCGACGCTGATCTACTTCGGCTACACGCACTGCCCCGACGTCTGCCCGCTGACGATGAGCAATCTCGCCATCGCCAGGAAGAAGCTCGCCAAGGCCGACCAGGACAAGCTCCAGGTCGTGTTCGTCACCACCGATCCCGAGCGGGACACCCCGGCCGAACTCGCCAAATGGCTGCCCAGCGCGGGCGACCCGTCCTTCACCGGTCTCACCGGCGACTTCGCAACCATCCAGGCCGGTGCGCGGCAGATGGGTATCGGCATCGACCCGCCGAAGAAGGAGAAGGACGGCACGATCGTCTCCATGCACGGCGCGCAGGTCATCGCCTTCTCCCCGAAGACCGACGCGGGTTATGTGCTCTACGGCGACGACACCTCGGCGGACGAGTACGCCAAGGACCTGCCGAAGATCATCCGTGGGGAGAACCCGTGAACTGCCGTTCCACCGCCGCCTCCGTCATAGCCCTGACCGCGGGCCTGGCGGTGGCGGGCTGCTCGTCCGACGGCCTGTCCGGATCGCCCGAGTTGAAGGTGAGCGGCGCGTTCATGCCACAGCCCGTCGGCGCCGACATGGCCGCCGGGTTTCTGACGGTGCAGAACACCGGAGGCGGAGCGGACAAGCTCACCTCCGTCACCAGCGACATCTCCGACGACATCACGATCCACGAGTCGACGAACCAGAAGATGCAGAAGGTGAAGGCCTTCGACGTCCCGGCGGACGGTGAGCTCGACCTCGAACGCGGTGGAAACCACATCATGTTCATGAAGCTCAAGCAACAGCCGAAGCAGGGCGAGAAGGTCACCGTGGAGCTGCGATTCGAGAAGTCCGACCCGATCAAGGTCGAACTTCCCGTCAAGGAGCCCACGTACAACCCGGAGAAGCACTGAGCACCGAGGGACTGATCACGCCATGACAGCCACCGCCCCGCGCTTCGGCCCAGCCCCGGTCGTCCGGCTGCTCCTCGCCGCGACCGTGCTCATCGGCACGCTCATCGGCGCGCTGCTGGCCGGCGCGAGCCCCGCCTCGGCACATGCCGCGCTGACCGGGAGCAACCCGAAGGACGGGGCGGTGGTCGCCACCGCCCCCAAGGAGGTCACGCTCACCTTCTCCGAGCAGGTCGCCATGGGGAACGACTCGATCCGGGTCCTCGAACCCAGCGGCAAACGCGCCGACAAGGCCAAGATCCGCAACCTGAGCACCGGCGGCAAGGTCACCTACGGCGTCGATCTGCTGCCGGGACTGCCCAACGGCACGTACACCGTGGCCTGGCAGGCCGTCTCCGCAGACAGCCATCCCGTCTCCGGGGCCTTCACCTTCGCCATCGGGGCGCCCTCCGCGACCTCCGCCGCCCTGCCCGACCAGAAGGCCGGCGAAGGAGTGGTCGGCGTTCTCTACGACATCGCGCGCTACGCCGCGTACGCGGGCTTCGTGCTGCTCGTCGGCGGCGCCGCCTTCGTCCTCGCGTGCTGGCAGCGCGGCGCTTCCGTACGCCCGCTGCAACGCCTCGTCGCACAGGGCTGGGTGGCGCTCACCGCGGCAACGCTCGCGATGCTGCTGCTGCGCACCCCGTACACCGGCTCCGGGAACCTGGCGGACGCCTTCGACCTCGGCGGACTGCGGGACGTCCTGGAGACCAAGACCGGGGCCGCGCTCATCTCGCGGCTGCTGCTGCTCGGGGCGGCCGCGCTGTTCGTCGCCGTGCTCTTCGGGGCGTACGCGAAGCGGGAGGACGAGAACGGGGACGAGGGCGAGGGCGAGGGCGAGGGCGAGAAGAAGGATCTGACCTTCGGACTCGCCATCGGCGGCACGGTCGTCGCGGCCGGGATCGCCGGGACGTGGGCCCTGTCGGAACATGCGTCGACCGGCATCCAGCCGGGCCTTGCGATGCCGGTGGACGTCCTGCATCTGCTGGCCGTGGCGACCTGGCTGGGCGGGCTCGCGGCGCTGCTCACGGTGCTCTACCTGGCACCTTCGATCGAGCGGGCGGCGGTACGGCGGTTCTCCCGGGTGGCGTTCGGCAGCGTCGTCGTGCTGACCGCGACCGGGATCTACCAGTCCTGGCGGCAGGTCGGCTCCTGGTCGGCACTGACCGGGACGTCGTACGGACAGCTGCTGCTGGTCAAGGTCGCGCTGGTCGTCGTCATGGTCTGCGTGGCATGGATCTCGCGGCGGTGGACGGCGCAGCTGGGAGAGGTGACGGAGGCCGAGGACACCGCGGAGGCGGAGGACGAGGCGGACGCGGACCCCGAGCGTGCGGCCCAACTCGCCCGGCAGAAGGCCGCGGTGGCCACGGCCCTGAAGAAGAGGGCGAGGGATGCCGACCCCGAGCGTTCCGGACTGCGCCGTTCCGTGTTGGCGGAGGCGGGCATCGCCGTGGTCCTGCTGGCGGTGACCACCATCCTGACGTCCACCGAACCGGGTCGTACGCAAGAGGAGGCGGCCAAGTCCGCGGGGGCATCGGGCACCCGGGCGGCCTCCAACGCGCCGGCCGGCCCCACCGAGATCAAGCTGCCCTTCGACACGGGCGGCCAGAACGGCAAGGGCACCGTCCGGCTCAGCCTCGACCCCGCCACCTCCGGCGGCAACGCGATGCACGTCTGGATCTACAACCCGGACTTGAAGCCGATGGACGTGCCCGAGGTGAAGGTCTCCTTCACCCTCAAGGCCAAGCAGATCGGCCCGCTGCCGATCACGCCCGACCGCGTCACCGTCGGACACTGGAGCGCGGACCCGGTCCAGATCCCGATGCCCGGCGACTGGCAGGTCCAGGTGATGGTACGGACCTCCGACATCGACCAGACGACCGTCGACAAGAACATCAAGATCGGCTGAACCACCCGTGAGCGACAACCTCGTGAGCGACAACCCTGTGAGCGACAATCCCGTGAGCAACAAGGACATCTCCCGGCGGCGGCTGCTCGGCACCGTGGGCGGGGCGGGCGCGACCGGCCTTGTCCTGGGAGCGGCGGGCGGCGCCGCGGCGCACGCGGCCGCGGCCGGCGACGCCCCGACGGCACTGACCACGCTCGGCTCGACGGGCATCGGCTTCCACGGCACCCACCAGGCGGGCATCGCCACGCCGCTGCAGGCCTGCGGCCATCTGATCGCCTTCGATCTCGCGCCGGGAGCAGGCCGCAAGGAGGCCGCCGCACTGATGCGCCGCTGGTCCACGCTCGCGGGCGATCTGATGGCAGGCCGGTCGGCCGGCGACGGCGACACCGGCGTCGCCCTCGACGCCGGGCCCTCATCGCTGACCGTGACCTTCGGCTTCGGCCACACCTTCTTCGACCGTACGGGGCTGACAGCGCAGCGTCCGCCGGAGCTGGACCCGCTGCCCGCGTTCTCCTCCGATCAGCTGGACGCCAAGCGGTCGGACGGCGATCTGTGGGTGCAGATCGGCGCGGACGACGCGTTGGTCGCCTTCCACGCGCTGCGCGCGATCCAGAAGGCGGCGGGGGACGCGGCCCGGGTGCGATGGCAGATGAACGGCTTCAACCGCTCGCCCGGCGCCACCGGAAAGCCGATGACCGCCCGCAATCTGATGGGCCAGATCGACGGCACCGGCAATCCCAAGCCGTCCGAGCCGGACTTCGACAAGCGGATCTTCGTGCCGCCGGGGACGAAGTACGAGTGGCTGGCGGGAGGCTCGTACGCCGTCGTACGCAGGATCCGCATGCTCCTCGACGACTGGGAGAAGCTCTCACTGAAGAAGCAGGAGCAGGTCATCGGCCGCCGCAAGTCCGACGGCGCACCGCTGACCGGCGGCAGCGAGCTGACCGAGCCCGCGCTCGATGAGACCGGCCCGGACGGAAAGCTGGTCATCCCGGACAACGCACATGCCCGGATCTCCGCCCCGGAGCAGAACGGCGGCGCGGCAATGCTGCGGCGGCCGTTCTCCTTCCATGACGGCATCGCCGCCGACGGGACGCCGGACGCGGGGCTGCTCTTCATCTGCTGGCAGGCCGATCCACTGCGCGGCTTCGTTCCCGTGCAGCGCAAGCTCGACCGGGGCGATGCGCTGTCGGCGTTCATCCGGCACGAGGCGAGCGGACTGTTCGCGGTGCCGGGCGGTCCGAAGAAGGGCGAGTACGTGGGACAGCGGCTGCTGGAGTCCTGAAGATCGCGAGTCGTCCGGTTCGCGGGCCCATTAGGGTGACGGTATGTCGGCCACGCGCTACACGTATCTCGGTCCCGAGGGCACCTTCACCGAAGCCGCCCTGCGCACCCTCCCGGAAGCAGCCACCCGGGAGCTGGTCCCGATGGTGTCCGTACCCGCGGCGCTCGATGCCGTACGGAACGGGGACGCCGCGGCCGCCCTCGTACCGATCGAGAACTCCGTCGAGGGCGGCGTCACCGCGACCCTCGACGAGCTGGCCTCGGGCCAACCGCTGATGATCTACCGCGAAGTGGTGCTGCCCATCGCCTTCGCGCTGCTGGTGCGTCCTGGCACCAAGCTGTCCGAGGTGAAGACGGTGACCGGCCATCCGGTCGCTCAGCCCCAGGTGCGCAACTGGCTGCGGGCCAACCTGCCGGACGCCCTGTGGGAGTCGGCCGCGTCGAATGCCGACGGCGCGCGCCTCGTCCAGGAGGGGCGCTACGACGCGGCCTTCGCCGGTGAGTTCGCGGCGGCCACCTACGGCCTTGAGCCACTGGTCACCGAGATTCACGACGCCGAGAACGCGGAGACCCGCTTCGTCCTGGTGGGCCGGCCCGCCAGGCCCGCCGCGCCGACCGGTGCGGACAAGACGTCGGTGGTCATCTGGATGGGCGAGGACCACCCGGGTGCGCTGCTTGAGCTGTTGCAGGAATTCGCCGTACGCGGGGTCAACCTGATGTTGATCCAGTCCCGGCCGACGGGCGCGGGCATCGGGAACTACTGCTTCGCCGTGGACGCCGAGGGCCATATCTCGGACCGGCGGGTGGGTGAGGCGCTGATGGGGCTGAAGCGGATCTGCCCGAAGGTGCGGTTCCTCGGCTCGTATCCGAGGGCGGGCGTGGCGGTCGAGGACCTACGGCAACTGCGGGCGGGAACGTCGGACGAGGAGTTCACGGCCGCTTCGGACTGGCTGGCGCGCTGCCAGGACGGCCGGGCCTGAGCGGTGGAGCGGCGGTAGAGCAGCTGGCAGCAGTGGAGCAGCGGCCCGGTCCTACCTGCAGATTTTCGTTGTCCACAGAACTTATCCACAGGCTTGCTTCTCGACCTGGGGACAAGTCGACAACACAACCCGACATGGTCGACAAATCTGCTCAGTCACCCCAACTCCGTCCACAGGGCCGCACGGTGGCCCGTGTCACCTCAATTCCATTGATCAACTCTTTAGAGCGAGGAATTCCCGCCCGAATGAGCCCGTGAGGTGCGTTTGCGTGGTGAATCCTCCGACTCACCCGCTGCATTGGAATGATCTTTTCCGCGGTCCACAGACCCCCCACACAACCTGTGGATAACTTTGCGAAGGGCCGTATCCCCTGTGGACAGTCGGGCTCCAGCCCCCACCCCACAAGGGATGCCGGTCAATGTGAGCCTTCGCCAGATGCCCCATTTCAGCGAATAGCGTGGCATTTATTGACGCTTACCCTCGGAGCAATTTCCCAGGGTTTTCTAAACTCCGACAATTCAAGCAATTCGGACAAAGTGACACGCAAGGCTATATCGATTGAGGTGCCACCGGTCCGCACCGGTAGCCTGGTGGGGTGATTGACCTTCGCCTGCTTCGTGAGGACCCCGACCGTGTTCGCGCCTCCCAGCGCGCCCGTGGAGAGGACGTCTCTCTTGTGGACGCCCTGCTCTTGGCCGATGAGCGGCGCAGGTCGTCCGGCCTCCGCTTCGACGAGCTGCGCTCCGAGCAGAAGCAGCTCGGCAAGCTCGTCCCCAAGGCCTCTCCCGAAGAGCGCACCGAGCTGCTGCAGAAGGCCGAGCAGCTGAAGGCCGACGTCAAGGCGGCCGACGCCGCGCAGGACGAGGCCGACGAAGAGACCAGGCGGCTGCTGCTCCAGCTCGGCAACATCGTCCACCCGGACGTCCCGGTCGGCGGCGAGGAGGACTTCGTCGTACTGGAGACACACGGCACCATCCGCGACTTCGGCGCCGAGGGATTCGAGCCCAAGGACCACCTGGAGCTCGGTGAGGCGCTCGGCGCCATCGACGTCGAGCGCGGCGCCAAGGTGTCGGGCTCGCGCTTCTACTATCTGACGGGCGTCGGCGCGCTGCTCGAGCTCGCGCTGGTCAACGCCGCGATCGCGCAGGCGACCGAGGCCGGCTTCATCCCGATGCTGACCCCGGCGCTGGTCCGCCCTCGCGCAATGGAGGGCACCGGCTTCCTCGGCCAGGCCGCGGAGAACGTGTACCACCTGGAGAAGGACGACTACTACCTGGTCGGCACCTCCGAGGTCCCGCTCGCCGCGTACCACATGGACGAGATCATCGAGGCCGAGAAGCTGCCGCTGCGGTACGCGGGCTTCTCGCCCTGCTTCCGCCGAGAGGCCGGGACGTACGGCAAGGACACCCGAGGCATTTTCCGGGTGCACCAGTTCGACAAGGTCGAGATGTTCTCGTACGTCGCGCCCGAGGACGCGGAGGCCGAACACAAGCGGCTCCTCGACTGGGAGAAGCAGTGGCTGACCGGCCTTGAGCTGCCCTTCCAGGTGATCGACGTGGCGACCGGTGACCTGGGCGCATCGGCCTCGCGCAAGTACGACTGCGAGGCGTGGATCCCGACCCAGGGCAAGTACCGCGAGCTGACCTCGGCGTCGAACTGCGACAGCTTCCAGGCCCGCCGGCTGTCCGTGCGCATGCGCGACGGCAAGAAGGTGCAGCCGCTGGCGACGCTGAACGGCACGCTGTGCGCCGTACCGCGCACGATCGTGGCGATCCTGGAGAACCACCAGCTGGCAGACGGTTCGGTACGGGTGCCCGAGGTGCTCCGGCCGTACCTGGGCGGGCGTGAGGTGCTGGAGCCGGTCTCCAAGTGAGCCCCGCCCCCTTCCCGTACCGCCTGATAGCAACGGATCTCGACGGCACGCTGCTGCGGGGCGACGACACGGTCTCGCAGCGCACACGCGACGCGCTCGCCGCCGCGACGGCGGCGGGCGCCGCCCACATCATCGTCACCGGCCGCGCCGTTCCCTGGACGCGGCACATCCTGGACGACCTCGGGTACGAGGGCCTGGCGGTCTGCGGCCAGGGCGCGCAGGTCTACCATGCGGGCGAACAGCGGCTGTTGACGTCGGTGACGCTGGACCGCCAACTGGCGGCTCTGGCACTGGCCAAGCTCGAGGCGGAGATCGGCCCGCTGGCGCTGGCCGCAAGCCGCGACGGGCTCGATGGCGAGGTGCTGGTCGGCGCGGGTTACCGGGTGCAGGAGGGCCCGCTGCCGGTGGTGACCTTCGAGGACCGGTCCGAACTGTGGTCCGCCCCGATCAACAAGCTCTATATGCAGCATCCGGGGCTGGACGACGACGCACTGACGAAGGTGGCCAGGGCGACGATCGGCGGCCTGGTGAACGTGGTGATGGCGGGTCCGGCGATCGTGGAGATCCTGCCGCTGGGGCTGAGCAAGGCGACCGGACTCTCGCTGGCGGCGCGACGGCTGGGGCTGCGGGCTTCGGACACGATCGCGTTCGGTGACATGCCGAACGACATCCCGATGTTCCGGTGGGCGGCGCACGGTGTGGCGATGGCCAACGCGCACGACGAGTTGAAGGCAGTGGCGCACGAGATCACGGCGTCGAACGACAACGACGGCATCGCGATGACGCTGGAACACCTGCTGGGCTAGTCCGGCCTGTCTTGCGGCCCGCCCAAGGGCCCTGCGGAGGATGCGCGGATCGAACGCGCGCGAGGCTTCCACCCCGACGACGGCTTAGCAAGCCGCTGCCTTACCACTCGGCCAATCCTCCGGGAGGGGGCGGCCCGCGCAGATGCGCGCTCGAAGCGGCCGCCCCCCGGGCAACTGCTCGCGGGCGGCTCCGCGGAGTGTCGGTGGCTACTCCGCGTCCTGCCCGGCGCTGCCCTGCTGGGAGCTCGACGGACTCGCACTCGTACTCTCGGTCATCGCCGCGCTCCTCTCCCGGTCGGATGGCGTCGGTCGCACTGGCGTGCGCCGGCTCAACTACTCTGCCCCGGCAGCCGGTTCGCCGCCACTGATTTTCTTCCGGCCGGATTCCGTGTGAGTGGCCGGCAGAGGAGGCCGATGCCAAGGGCGATGGCATGCCCGAGGTCGGTGAATGTCCCGCCGGTCGCAAGCGGCACGCCGAAGAAGGCGAGCGCGCCCGCGAGATAGAGCCGGCGCCAGGGGTACGGAAGCCGGTAGGCGAGGATGCCGACCGATGCGGCGATGCCGCAACCTACGAACTCTCGTCGTCACGAACTCCAGTTGCCTCCACGCGCAGTGAACAACGAGCCGATAAACGTACAGTTACGCGCATATACGTCAACCCCCGTCCATCGGACGGGGGTTGACCGACAACGCAAGGGTCTTCGTCTCACTCCTCGCCGGCGAGCTTCAGCACCCTCAGCTTCTGTCCCGCGTACCACGTCGCCACGACCGTGACCCCCGCCAGCAGCGCCACCGCCAGCGGCAGCCCCACGTCCGAGCCGATCAGGCCCTCCCCGCCGATCTTCTCGGCGAGCGACAGCGACCACTGCTGGACGCTCAGCGTGCGCGCCCCCGGCACCAGGCTGCCGAACAGCGTCTCCCACACCAGCGCGTAGACGAGTCCGATGACCACCGCATGCCGACTGACCGTCCCGAGCAGCAGGAACAGTGCGCTGTAGGCGATCGACGCGACCAGCGCCGCCACGGTGTACGCCACCGCGACCTGCTGGCCGTTGCCGTTGAGGATGAACCCGGCGATCAGCGTGGGGATCGCCGAGAAGGCCATCGTGATCGCGATGGCCACGACCAGCTTCGTGACGATGATCGTCGGACGCTTCACCGGCTTGGCGAGCAGATAGACGATCGACCCGTCGTCGATCTCGGGGCCGATCGACCCGGTGCCCGCGATCACCCCGATCAGCGGCACCATCGTGGCGATGGCGAACCCGCCCAGGAGATCGGCGGCGACCTGGTCGTCGACGCCGTTGAAGCTCCGTACCGCCGCCGCGATGAGCAGCAGCAGACCGGGCAGTACGAACAGGATCGCGGCCCGGCGCCTGCCGAGCACGGCCCGGTAGGTGAGCCGGGCGACTGTGGGGTTGTACATGGACGTCACAGCTCCTTTCAGGCCGCTACGAGGTAGGAGAAGACCGACTCGAGGGACTCGTCCGAAGGCGAGACCGTCAGCAGCCTGATGGAGTGCTCGCGGGCGACCCTCGGCAGCAGTTCGGTGAACCGGCCGAAGTCGACGGCCTGGATACGCAGCGCGCCCTCGGCCAGGTCGACCTCGATACCCGCCGTCGACGGATCGGCGATCAGGGCCGCGGCGAGGGCCCGGTCGTCGCTGGACCGTACGAGATAGCGGTGCGGCCGGTCCGTCATCAGCCTGCGGATCTTGCGGAAGTCACCGGATGCGGCATGGCGACCGGCCACGATCACCTCGATGTGGGAGGCGAGTTGCTCGACCTCCTCCAGGATGTGCGAGGAGAACAGCACGGTCCGGCCCTCTGCGCCCATCGACCGCAGCAGGTCCATCAGCTGCATGCGCTGGCGCGGGTCCATGCCGTTGAAGGGCTCGTCGAGCAGCAGCACGGACGGCTCGTGCACAAGGGCCGATGCCATCTTCACGCGCTGCCGCATGCCCTTGCTGTACGTCGCGATCTTACGGTCCTGCGCGTACTCCATCTCGACCGTGGCGAGCGCCTTCTGGGCGGCCTTCTTGCCCAGGCCGTGCAACTCGGCGTTGGCCACGACGAATTCGCGGCCGGTGAGGAAGTCGTACATCGCTTCCCGCTCCGGTACGACGCCGATCTGCCGGTAGACGGACTCGTTGCGCCAGATCGCGTGGCCGTCGAGGGTCACGCTTCCCGTCGACGGGGCGAGGAAACCACCCATCATGTTGATGAGCGTGGACTTTCCGGCGCCGTTGGGGCCGAGCAGACCGGTGACGCCCGGGCCGATCGTCATGGTCACGTCGTTGACGGCCACGACATTTCCGAACCACCGGGAGGTGTGCTCGATGTGAAGAGTGCTCATGGGCGCAGCCCATTCCTTGGAGGGGTGGTGGCGGGCGACGGGTGGGCGGTCACAGCCCGACCTTTCGGTAGCGGCGCATCAGTACGGCGTACGAGCCGGCGACGAGCGCGAGGACGACGAGCAGATAGACCACGCCGGGCCCGGCTCCCGGACCGGCCTCACCGGGGAAGGCCGAGGTGGCGCCGAGGAAGGCGGTCTGTACGCCGTCGATGAGCGTGACCGGTGAGAACAGGCCCAGCCACTTGATCACCTCGGGCGATCCGGTCTCCCAGGCGATCGCCTGGACGGTGGAGACGGCGCCGTAGGTGATGGTCATCGTGGCGATCACGGCGGCGACGCCGAAACCGCGGCGCGGCGTGAGCGCGGCCATCACCAGTCCGATCCCGCCGAAGAGGACGGAGAGAAGCGCCACGGAGACCATGCCCTGCGCGAAGCCCTTCGTCTGGTCCGCGAAGTCCATCTTGGCAAGCAGCGAACCGACGTACAGGATGACCAGCGGCGCCGCGGTGAGCACGAACAGGGCCGAGGCCATCGCGCCGTACTTGGCGAGGACGTAGTCGATGCGCTCGATCGGGCGCGAGAAGTACAGCGGCACCGTCTTGAAGCGCAGATCGCGCGAGACGGACTGCGGAGCCTGCGCGGCCAGGAAGAGGCCGATGACCGCCTGCGTGACGATCGCATAGCGGGTGTAGTCGAGCGGGAGGTCCTTGAGCTTCGTGGCGACTGCGACGGCGACGATGATCGCCGCGGGCAGGCACATCACCGCGAAGAGGATCATCGGCAGCACCTTGGACTTGGCCGAGCGGCCGAGGCCGTAGGCGCCGCGCAGCGACTGGGAGTAGAGGGAGCGGCGCGCATACGCACGGCCGAGCCGCGGGCCCTCGTAGTTCCGGTAGCCGATGTTGTGGATCCGGGTGGTCTCGTTCTGGACCCCGGTGAGCTCTGTGCTCATCGCGCCTGCACCTCCATGGGCTGTGCCGCCGCCTCCGGACGGAAGACCTCCGCGATGTGGTGGCGGCGCTGTTCCATCCGTACGAGACCGAGGCCGAGCCCGGCGACTGTGTCGCGCACGACGTCGTACGTCTCCTCGCCCGTCGCCTCGATCAGCAGGATGTGGCCCGCTCCGGGCAGACCGTCCTCCACGCGCGCGTGCAGCGTGACTCCGGCGGCGGCCAGTGCCTTCCGGAGCACCGCCGTGCCGTCGGGGTGCGTGTCCGTGTCGGTGACCTCGACCGCGAGGGTCGCGGTGGTCTGGGTGAAGTCGCTGGTGGAGCTGGAGCGCAGCAGCGAGCCGCCGTCGATGACGACGACGTGGTCACAAGTGCGCTCGAGCTCGCCCAACAGGTGCGAGGTGACCAGGACCGAGATGCCGAAGTCGGTGTGGACGCGGCGGATCAGATTGAGCATCTCGTCGCGGCCGACCGGGTCGAGGCCGTTGGTCGGCTCGTCCAGGAGGACCAGCTTGGGGTCGTGGACCAGGGCCTGCGCGAGCTTGACGCGCTGCTTCATGCCGGTCGAGTAGCCGCCGATGGGGCGATAGCGCTCCTCGTACAGGCCGACATGGCGCAGGGTGTCGGCGGTGCGCTCGCGGGCCGCCGTCGGCGGCAGCCCGGACATGCGCGCCATGTGGACGACGAACTCGGTGGCCGAGACATCGGGCGGCAGGCAGTCGTGCTCGGGCATGTACCCCACCTGTTCCCGGATGGCGGCGCCACTGGTGGCGACGTCGAGACCGAGCACGGCGGCCCGGCCCTCGGTGGCGGGGGACAGACCCAGCAGGATCTTGATCAACGTGGACTTGCCGGCTCCGTTGGCGCCCACCAGGCCGGTCACACCGGGTCCGATGTCCAACGAGAGCCGGTCAAGCGCGGTCACCCGGGGGAACCGCTTGCTCAGGCTTTCGGTCGCGATCACAGTCACATTTCGAAGGTAGTGGCGCACGACACAACGGGCGTCAGCCCTGACGGCTGGATCGGTGTCCGACTCCAGAGGTACGGACCCGTAGGGGCCTGCGACCAAAGTCGACCGGGCCACCGCGACCGGTGAGTTTTCCACAGGCTGATGCACGGCCCTTGACGCAGCCGCCGGTCATTGTCACATTCATCGGTGTCAGTGACGAGCGAGCACCGCACACGGGACGGGCGGGTGGCATGAGCTCAGCAGCGGAGAGTGAACTGACCGCGGAACTACGGGGGTTCAAGGAGGTGCAGCGCCTCGCGTACGCATGCGCCGAGGCAGTGGCGGCACAGCTCAAGCCGGGTGTGACCGAGCGCGAGGCGGCCCGGATGCAACGGGAGTGGCTGCGCGAGCGTGGCGTGCGGGACTGGTTCCATCTGCCCTTCGCATGGTTGGGGGACCGTACGGCCTTCGTGAACTTCCGGATACCGCTCCAGTTCTTCCCGACCAACCGGAAGCTCGAGGCGGGGATGCCTTTCATCCTCGACATGGCGCCTGTCCACCAAGGCTTCACCGCCGACATCGGGTATTCGGGCTGCCTCGGACTCAACCCCGTGCACGACAAGCTGCTGACCGACCTGGAGGCACACCGCGAGCTGATCCTGCGGGAGGTGCGGGAGCGGCGCTCACTGCGCGAGATCTACGAGGACGTGGACCGGCTGATGATCCGCCAGGGGTACGCCAACCGGCACCGCGCCTACCCCTTCGGTGTCATCGCCCACAAGATCGACCGGGTGAAGGAGCGACGCTGGTCGCCGCATCTGTTCGGTTTCGGCGCCCAGTCGCTGAAGGGACTGGCGAGCGACGCGCTGCACGGCCACCGGGACGGCTGGTCGCCCCTGTGGAGTCCGTACGCATTCTCCGACCACCCGCCCCGGCCGGGGTTGTGGGCTGTCGAGCCGCACCTCGGGTTCCGGGGCACGGGCGCGAAGTTCGAGGAGATCCTGGTCGTCACCGACTCCACCGACCCGGAGCAGAGCGCGTTCTGGCTGGACGACGATCTGCCGCATGTGCGGCGCTGGGCGGATGACTCGTGCCGGATGTCGGCTCTGGGAGACAACCATGAGAAGGAGCCGGCGTGAGTCTCAAGGGGGCGCGGGAGCGCTGGGTCCGTACGGGCGGAATCGAGCTGTGCGTCGCCGAGCTGGGTGATGCGACGCAGCCGACGGTGCTGCTCGTGCACGGCTATCCGGACAGCAAGGAGGTGTGGGCGGAGGTCGCCGGGCGCCTCGCGGACCGCTTCCATGTGGTGCTGTACGACGTCCGGGGGCACGGCCGCTCCACCTCGCCGGCTCCACTGCGCGGCGGCTTCACCCTGGAGAAACTGACGGACGACTTCCTGGCGGTCGTTGACGCGGTGAGTCCGGACAAGCCGGTGCATCTGGTCGGCCACGACTGGGGGTCGGTGCAGTCGTGGGAGTTCGTCACCGTACAGCGCACCGAGGGCCGTATTGCCTCCTTCACCTCCATGTCCGGCCCGTCCCTCGACCACTTCGGGCACTGGATCAAGAGGCGGATGAGCCGGCCGACGCCCCGCAGAGTGGGGCAGTTGCTCGGCCAGGGCGCCAAGTCCTGGTATGTGTACATGCTGCATACGCCGGTGCTGCCGGAGCTCGCCTGGCGCGGGCCACTGGGCAAGCAGTGGCCGAAGATCCTGCAGCGGATGGAGAAGGTGCCGGCGGGCGGCTACCCGACGCCGTCGCTGCCGCAGGACGCGGCGCACGGCGCATGGCTCTACCGGGACAATGTCCGGGCCAGGCTGCGCCGCCCGCGCCTTGACGCCTACGCCCACGCGCCGGTCCAGCTGATCACGCCGACCGGCGACGCCTTCCTGTCCGAGCGGCTCAATGACGAACTGGGCGAGTGGGTCCCGCAGTTGACCCGCCGCTCGCTGCCCGCCAAGCACTGGATACCGCGCACCCGGCCGGACCAGCTGTCGGCCTGGATCGGCGAGTTCGTCACGGCCAACGAGCACTTCGCGGCGGGCATGGCCGCGCGTCAGACCGTGGCCAAGGGGCCTTATGCCGAGCGGTTCGGGGGCCAGCTCGTCCTGGTGACTGGCGCTGCGAGCGGCATCGGGCGGGCCACGGCCTTCGCATTCGCCGAGGCGGGGGCGCGGATCGTGGCGGTGGACCGGGATGCCGAAGGCGCGGCCAGGACCGCGGAACTGTCCCGGCTGATAGGTGCGCCCGAGGCCTGGGGCGAGACCGTGGACGTGAGCGACGAGCCGGCGATGGAGAAGCTCGCCGTCAAGGTCGCCGCCGAATACGGCGTGGTGGACGTTCTGGTCAACAACGCAGGCATCGGGCTGTCCGGCTCCTTCCTGCAGACCAGCGCCGAGGACTGGAAGAAGGTCCTCGACGTCAATCTGTGGGGTGTCATCCACGGCTGCCGGCTCTTCGGCAGGCAGATGGCCGAGCGTGGCCAGGGCGGCCATATCGTCAACACCGCGTCCGCTGCCTCCTACCAGCCCACGAAGTCGCTGCCCGCGTACAGCACGTCGAAGGCGGCCGTGCTGATGCTCAGCGAGTGCCTGCGGGCGGAGCTGGCCGGCCAGGGCATCGGGGTCTCGGCGATCTGCCCCGGCATCGTCAACACCAACATCGCGGCCTCTGCGCGCTTCGCCGGGGCTGACGAGGCCGAGGAGAAGCGGCGCCGGAAGAAGTCCGCCAGGCTGTACAGGCTGCGCAACTACCCGCCGGAGAAGGTCGCCGACGCGATCCTGCGCGCCGTCGTCAGGAACCAGGCGGTTGTACCGGTGACGCCCGAGGCGCGCGGCGCCCACTTCATGTCCCGTTTCATGCCCCGGAGCCTGCGGGCAATAGCACGATGGGAGCCGCCCTTGTGAGCACCGTGGGAGCACAGTCAGTAGCCGAGTACCGGATCGAGGATCTGGCGCACCACAGCGGTGCCACGGTCCGTACGATCCGCGCCTACCAGGACCGCGGACTGCTGCCCAGACCGGAGCGGCGCGGGCGGGCCAATGTGTACGGCTCCACCCATCTGGCCCGGCTGCGGCAGATCGCCGACCTGCTGGACCGCGGCTACACCCTGGCCTCGATCAAGGAGTTGCTGGAGGCCTGGGACGCCGGGCGTGGGCTCGGCGGGGTGCTCGGTCTGGTGGCGGAGGTGCAGGGGCCGTGGACGGACGAGGAGGCGGCCCGGATCACCCGCGCCGAGCTGGACGGGAAGTTCGGCGGGAAGCCGGACGAAGTCGCCGTCGAGGAGGCGGTGGAGCTCGGGGTACTGGAACGCATCCCGGGGCGGGACGACGAGTTTCTGGTGCCCAGTCCCCAAGAGCTCGCCGTGGCGGCCGAGTTGTACGCAGCGGGGGTGCCGCTCCCGGCAATCTCCGGTCATCTGCGGGAGCTTCGTGGACAGGTCGAGCACATGGCCTCCCGCTTCCTGGAGTTCACCACCGAGCATGTCTTCGCGCGCTGTCTCGGCCATCTGCCCCCGACAGACGCGGACGCGGCCGAGGCGGCGGCTCTGGTGCGGCGGCTGAGACCGCTCGCACAGCAGACGGTCGACGCCGAACTGGCCCGTGCCATGCGGACGTTCGCCACCCGGCATCTGCATCAGCATCTGACTGCCGACGGACCGCCACCGGTGGAGAGCGAGCCCCGGTCGGTGCTGCTGCCCCCGGAGACAATTCGAGCGGTGCAGGCACTGGTTGGCGAGGAGAACGCGGCCGCCTTCATCGCGGCGGCGGCCGAACGGGAGGTACAGGCCAGAACATTGGACGCTCTTGCCTCAAGGAGTGTTCATTCAGGGTAATTTGCCCAAAGAGCCTAAATTGGCGTTCCGTTGTCCACAGAAGCGTCAATTCCCTTGTGGATAACTACAGTTGGCTGTGGATCAAACCTGTAGAGCGATTTTTTTCAGTGGCGACGGAACCGGGACGAGGGCACGCTGACGGGATGAACGAAAGACCCGACAACCGACCCGACAACCGACCTCATGAGAGACCCGATGACCGACGCACCGTGAAGGTGTCCAAGTACCTGTCGAAGCATCTTCGGCATCAGCCGGAGCGGATCGGCATCATCCTCGACGAGAACGGCTGGGTGGCGGTCGACGAACTGATGCGGGCCGCGGCCGCGCACGGCTTCCGGTTCACCCGGGCCGAGCTCGACCATGTCGTGGCCGTCAATGACAAGCGGCGCTTCACCATCGACGGCACCCGCATCCGCGCCAACCAGGGCCACACCGTCGAGGTCGACCTGGACCTCCCCACGGCCGAGCCGCCCGCGTATCTCTACCACGGCACGGTCGCCCGGAGTCTGGAGTCGATCCGCGCCGAGGGCCTGCGCCCCATGAACCGCCACCATGTGCATCTCTCGCCCGACCGCGAGACCGCGACCCGCGTCGGCGCCCGCCGCGGCCGCCCGGTCGTCCTGTCCGTGGACGCCGGGGCGATGCACCGGGCGGGCCACGTATTCCACGTCAGTGCCAACGGCGTATGGCTCGCCGACGCCGTACCGCCGGAGTTTCTGCGCTTCCCCGGCGCATGAGCGCGTCCGCCGATCCGCGACGGCGGGACGGTGAGCCTCAGCGGATCAGCCGGTGATCCTCAGCGGGTGAGCCGGTGATCCTCAGCGGGTGAGCTGGGCGAGGCCCTCCGTCGCGATCTGCTCGAAGACCGTCTGGTCCGCGGCGAAGTACGAGTCCGGGATCGGAGCGTGCAGCACGATCTCCGTGAAGCCGAGCTCGAAGTGCCTGCCCGCGAAGTCGACGAAGGCGTCGAGGGACTCCAGTACCCGGCCGGGCTGCGGAGTGAAGCCGGTGAGCAGGATCTTGTCCAGCTCGGCCACATCCCGGCCCAGCTCCGCGCACGCCTTGCCGAGCTTGTCGATCTGGCCGCGGATCGCCTCGACGGACTGCTCCGGCGTTCCCGTCTCGAAGAGCTTCGGGTCACCCGTGGTCACCCATGCCTGCCCGTGCTTCGCCGCGAGCTTGAGCCCGCGCGGCCCGGTGGCCGCGACCGCGAACGGCAGCCGGGGCCGCTGCACACAGCCGGGGATGTTGCGGGCCTCCACCGCCGAGTAGAAGGTCCCCTCGTACGTCACCGAGTCCTCGGTCAGCAGCCGGTCGAGCAGCGGAACGAACTCTCCGAAGCGGTCGGCCCGTTCGCGCGGCGTCCAGGCCTCCTGGCCCAGAACCGTCGCGTCGAAGCCCATACCGCCCGCGCCGATACCGAGCGTGATGCGGCCGCCGGAGATGTCGTCGAGCGAGATCAGCTCCTTGGCGAGGGTCACCGGATGCCGGAAATTCGGCGAGGTGACCAGCGTGCCGAGACGCAGCCGCTCGGTGGCAGCAGCAGCGGCGGTCAGCGTCGGGACCGCGCCGTACCACGGGCCGTCGCGGAAGGTCCGCCACGAGAGGTGGTCATAGGTGTACGCGGTGTGGAAGCCGAGCTGCTCTGCTCGCAGCCACTCGTCGCGGCCACCGTCGTGCCAGCGGCGGACAGGGAGGATCACGGTACTCAAACGCATGCCTTCGAGCGTACGTGGCTCCACAGGTGCCGGTGCACACTCACGGCAGCGGCCGGTGAGCACTCAGATGTGCGCCCACTCGCACGCCCGTGCGCAGCCGTACGGGAGAATGGATCTGTGACCTCAGCTATCGATTCACGCGCCCTGCCCGCTGTCCCCCGGCTGATCGCCACAGACCTGGACGGAACGCTGTTGCGCGACGACAAGTCCGTGTCGGAACGTACGATCGCCGCCCTGGCCGCCGCCGAGGAGGCAGGGATCGAGGTCTTCTTCGTCACCGGGCGGCCCGCCCGCTGGATGGATGTCGTCAGCGATCATGTCCACGGCCACGGGCTGGCGATCTGCGCCAACGGCGCCGCCGTCGTCGATCTGCATGCCGGCGGAAAGGTGCTGGAGGTCCGTGCTCTGGAACGGGACACCGCCCTCGAGGTCGTACGGGCGCTGCGCGATGCCGCTCCCGGCACCTCCTTCGCGGTCGAGCTGACCACCGGCATCCACTACGAGCCGGACTATCCGCCGTTCCATCGCGACCCGGTCGCGACCATCGCCACCGCCGAGAAGCTGCTTCACACGGAGCACCCGGACGCCGACGCGCCGGTGATCAAGCTGCTCGCCCACCACCCGGAGCTGACGCCCGACGGCTTCCTCACCCTGGCCCGTACGGTGGCCGGCGAGCTCGCGTCGTTCACCCGGTCGAGCCCGACCGCTCTGCTCGAGGTCAGCGGCCCGGGCGTGAGCAAGGCCAGCACCCTGGCGCTCTGCTGCGCCGAGCGCGGGATCTCCTCGGACGAGGTCGTCGCCTTCGGAGACATGCCGAACGACGTGGAGATGCTGACCTGGGCAGGCACTTCGTACGCGATGGGCAACGCCCATCCGGACGTGATCGCCGCGGCGTCCGGTCGGACCGTTGCCAACAACGAGGACGGCGTCGCCATCGTCATCGAGCAGATCCTGGCCCGGCGCGCGGAAGCCGACGGCAGTACGAAGCGCTGGAGCGGCGGCACGGAGCTCGGGAACGGCGGCACCAGGCTCCAGGACGGCAGCGCGGGGCTCTAGCGGGACGCTCAAGGCGCGGCTAGATGTCGACGCCGTGTTCGCGCAGCCACACCGCCGGATCCACCCCGGACCCCAGATACGGCGTGAGCCGCACCTCGAAGTGCAGGTGCGGCCCCGTCGAGTTGCCCGTGGTGCCCGACTGCCCGATCAACTGCCCGGTGCGCACCTGCTCGCCCTGGTCGACGGTTACCGCCGCAAGATGCGCGTACTGCGTGTAGTAGCCACCCGGGTGCTGCACGACGATCTCGATCCCGAAGGCCCCGCCGCAGGAGACCGAGATCACACGCCCCGCCCCGACCGACCGCACCGGCGTCCCGATGTCGACCGCGAAGTCCTGCCCGGTGTGCCGATGTGCCCAGTGCTCGCCCTGGCTGTCGAACCCTGCGGAGAGCTCGTAGTGCTCCACCGGCGTCACCCACGCACGCCCGCGCGGCACGCCCCCGCTCCCCTTGAGGTCTACGGCACCGGTGCACTTTCCGGCCGCGACGCTGCTGTCCGCCTCCTCCTGCAGCTGCCACTGCGCGGCCTCCAGCTTCGTCTCGATGCCGCGTTTGATCGTCGCCAGCTGCTCCCTGCGTACGTCGAGTTCGCGCCAGGCGGACTGGGCCTTCCCCTCCGCGGCGGTGAACCGCTGCTCGGCCTGCCTCGCCCGGCCGAGCAGCTGGTTCACAGCCATCTCCGCCTGCCACGCCAGCCGCCGGGAGCGCATCAGCTCGTCCGGATTCTTCGCGAGCAGCAGCTGCGCGGTGAGCGCGAGCGGGCCGCCGGTGCGGTACTGGGCGCGGGCGACGCCGCCCACCGCGTCGTGGACCTTCGCGAGTTCACGCCGCTGTCGGATCAGCAGTCCCTCGAGCCGGCCTGCCGTGGTGCGCTGCGCTTCGGCGACGTGCCTGCCCTTTTCGTAGGTCGCGGTCGCCTTCGCCGCTTCCTCGAAGAGGCGCGCCACCTCGGCACTGGTGCCGGCTTCCGGCCCGTCGGATGCCGTGGCCGTCGGCGCCGCCGTACCGAGGAGCGCGCACAACGCCGCCGGGACGAGCAGCAGCCGGTCGCGGGGTCTCAAACGCATGGACGGATCGTTACCCGGCGCCGCGGCGATTTCGGGTACCCGCGAGGTGTCGTACCGCCACCTGGCCCAGATTCCCGACCTGCCTGGCGGGTCCCCGCTCGGGCTTCGACCTCGACGCGTGCCGGGTCGCGCCGACCGGAGCGACCTATGTCACGAGGGAAGCCGGATCCTCGGCTTCGGCGAGCCGCGCGCCCAGCAGGTCCGCCGCCCGTTCGCGTTCCAGCATCAGGCGAAACGGCCCCTCGGCCGCGGCGAGCTCTTCGTACGAACCGCGCTGCACGGTACGCCCCGCCTCCAGGACGACGATCTCGTCCACGGCGTCCAGTCCCCGCAGCCGGTGCGTGATCAGCAGCGTCGTCCGCCCTTGGGTGGCCGTCAGCAGATCCGCGGTCAGCGCGTCCGCCGTCGCCAGGTCGAGATGCTCGGCCGGCTCGTCGAGTACGAGTACGGGGAAGTCGGCGAGGAGCGCACGAGCCAGCGCCAGCCGCTGCCGCTGACCGCCGGAGAGCTGTGCGCCGTGCTCGCCCACGAGGGTGTCGAGGCCGGCGGGCAGCCCGTCGATCCACTCCAGCAGCCGTGCCTTGGCGAGGGCCTGCCTGAGTTCGTCCTCCGTCGCCTCGGTGCGGGCCAGCCTCAGGTTCTCCCGCACGGAGCTGTCGAAGAGGTGGGCGTCCTGCGCACACAACCCGACGAACCGCCTGACCGCGTCCCCGTCGAGCGCTGCCGCCGCCACACCGCCGATCGTGTACGTCCCCTCCTTGGCATCCAGGAAGCGGAGCAGCACTTGGGCGAGGGTGGTCTTGCCCGACCCCGAGGTACCGACGACGGCGATGCGCCTTCCCGCGTCGAGGGTGAGATCAAAACCGTCGAGCGCGTCCCGCTCCTGCCCTGCGTACCGCGCCCGTAGCCCCCGCACTTGGAGCGGGAACGGCGTCCCGGGCGGTGTTGCCGCCCGCTCCGGCTCGTGTACGGGAACGGGCGCATCGAGCACCTCGTACACCCGCTCGGCGCTCCGCTTGACGCGCTGCCGGTACTGCACGGCGAGCGGCAGGCCGGTGACCGCCTCAAAGGCGGCGAGGGGGGTGAGCACGACGACCGCGAGGGACACTCCGTCGAGCCGCCCGTCGCGCACCGCCTGCACTCCCGCGAACGCGGCGCACACGACCGTCAGTCCGCAGGCCAGCGCGGAGAGCCCGGCGCCGAGCGCGGTGGCCGCGGCGGTCCGCGAGGCGATCCGCGTCAGCTGCCGGTCGGCCTCTCGCGCCGTGTTCAGGCGGCCCTTCAGCGCCCCGGCGACGGTCAGTTCGGCGGTCCCGCCGAGCAGGTCGACGACTCGGGCGGCCAACGTGCCGCGCGCGGGCGAGAGTTGACGCTCGGCCCGGCGTGCAAAGGTCCCACTGATCAGGGGCACGGCCACCCCGGCGACGAGCAGCCCGACGGCGAGCACTGCCCCGGCCTCGGGCAGCAGCCACGCGGTGAAGGCGACGGCCCCCGCTCCCACGGTGACGGCGACACCCGCGGGCAGCAGCCAGCGCAGCCAGTAGTCCTGCAGGGCGTCCACATCGGCGACGAGCCGGGACAGCAGATCTCCGCGCCGGGTCTGCCGCAGCCCGGCGGGTGTGATGCGCTCCAGCCTGCGGTAGACGGCGACCCTCAGCTCGGCGAGCATCCGCAGTACGGCGTCGTGCGACACGAGCCGCTCGGCGTAGCGGAAGACGGCCCGCCCGATGCCAAAGGCCCGGGTCGCCGTCACGGCCACCATGAGATAGAGGACGGGCGGCTGCTCCGAGGCACGCGAGATGAGCCAGCCGGAGACGGCCATCAGCCCCACGGCGGCACCGAGGCCGAGGCTACCCAGCCCCAGGGCAAGCACCAGCTGCCCCCGCAACGCGCCGGCCATCCCCCGCACCCGCGCAAGTACACCCCCGACGGCCCGCGCGCGGCGCGGCTCCCCGCCGCGACCTGAGCAACGCTCGGCGGGGGCGCTCTGCCGCTCGACGGCGCCGGCTACCGGGCCGTCCGGCGAAGCCGACTGCCGCACCACCCCGGCACCTCCCTCTCCCGTCAGGGGCGCGCGGGCGGGGAAAACACCCACCCCGTCGCAGCGGGAGAGCGTGACCACCCGGTCCGCCACCCCCAGCAGCGCCGGCCGGTGGACGACCAGCAGTACCGTCCGCCCCGCCGACAGCCGCCGCACCGCCTCGACGATGCCCGCCTCCGACCCCCCGTCCAGCGCCGCTGTCGGCTCGTCGAGCAGCAGCAGCGGCCGGTCCGCGAGGAACGCCCGGGCCAGCGCCAGTCGTTGCCGCTGACCGGCCGAGAGCCCCGCGCCGTCCTCCCCGAGCAGTGTGTCCACACCCTGGGGGAGTCCCGCCACGAAGTCGTACGCCCCCGAGTCCCGCAACGCCTCCTGCACCGCCGCGTCGTCCGCGTCCGGCCGCGCCAGCCGCACGTTTTCCGCGATCGTCCCCGCGAAGAGATACGGCCGCTGCGGCACCCACGCGATCCGCTCCCGCCACCGCGCCAGGTCCAGCGCGGAAAGGTCCACGCCCCCGACCTGCACCCGCCCCGCGGCAGGCTCGACGAACCCGAGCAGCACATCCAGCAGCGTCGATTTCCCGACCCCGCTCGGCCCGACCAGCGCCACCGTCTCGCCGGGCTCCACCACGAGCGTTGCGGCGTCCAACGACGCCTCAGTGCGACCCGTATGCCGGACGGTCACCCCGTCGAGCTCCAGCCGGAGCGTGCCGGGCACCTCCCCCGTACCGACCGCCCTCGGCTCGGTCTCCAGGACCTCGAAGATCTCCTCCGCGGCCGAAAGCCCCTCGGCCGCCGCGTGGTACTGCGCCCCCACCTGCCGGATCGGCAGATACGCCTCGGGCGCCAGGATCAGGATCACCAGCCCCGTGTACAGATCCAGTTCCCCGTGCACCAGCCGCATGCCGATACCGACGGCCACGAGCGCCACCGACAGCGTCGACAGCAGCTCCAGTGCGAACGACGAGAGAAACGCGATGCGCAGGGTCCGCAACGTGGCCCGCCGGTACTCCGAGGTGATCGCCCGGATCGACTCGGCCTGCGCCTTCGCCCGCCCGAAGACCTTGAGGGTCGGCAGTCCGGCCACCACGTCCAGGAAGTGCCCCGACAGCCGGGACAACAGCCGCCACTGGCGGTCCATCCGGGCCTGCGTGGCCCAGCCGATGAGCACCATGAACAGCGGAATCAGCGGCAGCGTCAGCACGATGACCGCCGCCGAGACCCAGTCCTCGGTCACGATCCGCGCGAGCACCGCGACCGGCACGACCACCGCGAGCCCCAACTGCGGCAGATAGCGCGAGAAGTAGTCGTCCAGAGCATCGACGCCACGCGTGGCGAGCGCGACAAGCGACCCGGTTCGCTGCCCGCTCAGCCACCCGGGCCCCAGCTCGGCGGCCCGTTCCAGCAGCCTCCCCCGCAGCTCAGACTTGACCGCCGCGCTCGCCCGGTGCGCGGCCAGTTCGGTCAGCCACGAGACAACCGCCCGGCCGACGGCAACCGCCGCCAGCAGCGCCAACGGCGTACCGAGACCGGAGGGGGAGAGCCCCTTCTGGAAGGCCCCCACCACCACCTCGGCGATAAGCATCGCCTGGGCGACGACCAGCGCCGCCCCGACAAGTCCGAGCAGCACCACCGCGATCAGGAATCGACGGGTGGCCCGGGCGTACCGGAGCAGACGCGGGTCGATCGGTTTCACGTGAAACATCCCCCACTAATGCGCATCGGCGATGTGCTGCGTACCGATCCGCTTGCGGAACACCCAGTACGTCCAGCCCTGGTAGGCCAGCACCAGCGGCGTGGCGATGGCTGCCAACCAGGTCATGATCTTCAAGGTGTACGGACTCGACGAGGCGTTGGTGACCGTCAGGCTCCACTCCTCATGGAGGGTGGACGGCATGACGTTCGGGAAGAGCGTGAGGAAGAGCATCGCGACCGCGGCCACGATCGTCACACCCGACAGCGCGAACGACCATCCTTCGCGCCCCGCCTTGATCGTCACGATCGCCCCGACCAGCGCGAGCACAGCGACGATCATCGCGATCAGGCTGGTGCCGTCTCCGCGCGAAGCCTGGGTCCACAGCAGAAAACCGAGCGCCAGCACGGCCGTGAGCAGCCCCAGCTTCAGCGCCAGAGCCCGCGCCCGGAGCCTGATCTCCCCGACCGTCTTCAGCGCGGTGAAGACCGCACCGTGGAAGGTGAACAGGGTCAGCGTCACCAGCCCGCCGAGGAGCGCGTACGGGTTGAGCAGATCGAAGAGGTTGCCGACGTACTCCTTGTGTCCGTCGATCTTCACGCCGCGCACGATGTTGCCGAAGGCGACTCCCCACAGCAGAGCCGGCAGCAGCGAGGTCCAGAAGATCGCCTGCTCCCAGTTGGTCTGCCAGCGCTCCTCGTCCCGCTTGTGCCGGTACTCGAAGGCGACTCCGCGCACGATCAAGCAGACCAGGATGAGCAGCAGCGGCAGATAGAAGCCGGAGAAGAGCGTGGCGTACCACTCGGGGAAGGCGGCGAAGGTCGCGCCGCCCGCGGTCAGCAGCCAGACCTCGTTGCCGTCCCAGACGGGCCCGATGGTGTTGATCAGCACCCGCCGCTCGGTCCGGTCCCGGGCCAGCAGCTTGGTCAGGACGCCGACGCCGAAGTCGAAGCCCTCCAGGAAGAAGTAGCCGATCCACAGGACGGCGATGAGTACGAACCAGACGTCGTGAAGTTCCATGCCTCAGCAGCTCCTCAGGGCCTCAGTACGAGAAGGCCATCGGCCGGTCGGCGTCACGGTCGTCGCCGCCGATCTTGGTGGGCGGGTTGAGGTCGGCTTCGGTCAGCTCGGGCGGTCCGGCCTTGACGTACTTCACGAGCAGCTTGACCTCGATGACGGCGAGCATCGCGTAGAGCAGAGTGAAGACGATCATCGAAGTGAGCACCTCGCCCTGCGAGACACCGGGGGAGACCGCGTCGCGGGTGCGCAGCACGCCGTAGACGACCCAGGGCTGACGCCCCATCTCGGTGAAGATCCAGCCCCAGGAGTTGGCGATCAGTGGGAAGCCCATCGTCCAGAGGGCGATGATCCAGTACCACTTGGTGAACCTGGGGCTCAACGCCTTGCTCTTGAAGACCACCAGATTCGGCACTTCGTCCTCGCTCGTCCGCAGGCCCGGCGGCAGCATGAACTTCTTGCGGGTGAGCCAGAGCCCGAGCAGACCGATGCCGAGTGACGTCATGCCGAAGCCGATCATCCAGCGGAAGCCCCAGTACGCGACGGGGATATTGGGCCGGTAGTCGCCGGGCCCGAACTTCTCCTGCTCGGACTTGTTGACGTCGTTGATGCCGGGGACGTACGAGGAGAAGTCGTCGTTGGCCAGGAAGGACAGCAGTCCCGGGACCTCTATCGCTACCGTGTTGTGGCCCTTCTCGACATCTCCGTACGCGAACACCGAGAAGGGTGCGGGCGCCTCGCCGTCCCACAGCGCCTCGGCGGCGGCCATCTTCATCGGCTGCTGCTTGAACATGACCTTGCCGAGCAGGTCGCCGCTGACCGCAGTGAGCAGTCCCGCGATCACGATGGTCACGAGCCCGAGCCGCAGCGAGGTCCGCATCACCGGGATGTGCTTCTTGCGCGCCAGATGGAACGCGGCGATGCCGACCATGAACGCGCCGCCGACGAGGAAGGCGGCCGTAATGGTGTGGAAGAACTGGGTGAGCGCGGTGTTCTGGGTGAGCACATGCCAGAAGTCGGTGAGCTCTGCCCGGCCACGCTCTTTGTTGATCCGGTAGCCGACGGGGTGCTGCATCCAGGAGTTGGCAGCCAGGATGAAGTACGCGGAGAGGATGGTGCCGATGGACACCATCCATATGCAGGCCAGATGGACCTTCTTCGGCAGCTTGTCCCAGCCGAAGATCCACAGCCCGATGAAGGTGGACTCGAAGAAGAACGCGATCAGCGCCTCGAAGGCGAGCGGGGCGCCGAAGACGTCACCGACGAAGCGCGAGTAGTCGGACCAGTTCATGCCGAACTGGAACTCCTGGACGATGCCGGTGACGACGCCCATGGCGATGTTGATCAGGAAGAGCTTGCCCCAGAACTTCGTGGCCCTGAGGTACTTCTCCTTCTGCGACCGCACCCAGGCCGTCTGCAGGCCCGCGGTGAGCGCGGCGAGCGAGATCGTGAGGGGAACGAAGAGGAAGTGGTAAACGGTGGTGATGCCGAACTGCCAGCGCGCCAAAGTCTCCGGCGCCAGAGCCAGGTCCACGTCGTCATCTCCTTACATCGCCGTGGGCAAGCGGCGGTTTGCCCCGTTAATCCCAGTGATCACGGGAGAAACGGGACGCGCTTGTGAACGCGTTCACATTCACAAGCATTATGACCCATGCGAAATCCGCACTGTCGAGCGGGGGGTACCTGTTCGCATCCACCTGACCGCGACCTCGAAGAAACCCCCACGAGCAAGGGCGCTCATGGGGGCTCTGCCGCTCCGGTCGCGGCCTTCGTGCCTGGTGGCCGAGGAGGCCGGAGCCTAGAGCTCCTTGCGGAAGGCCTCCGCGGTGTGCAGGAAGATGTCGTTGGCCTCGTCCTCCCCGATGGTGACCCGGACGCCCTCACCCGCGAAGGGCCGGATCACCACGCCGGCCTTCTCACACGCCGCGGCGAAGTCGAGCGTACGGTCGCCGAGCCGCAGCCAGACGAAGTTCGCCTGAGTCTCGGCCACGGTCCACCCCTGCTTGACCAGGCTGTCGTAGACCCGCGTGCGCTCGCAGACCAGCGAGCCGACCCGGCCGAGCAGCTCGTCCTCGGCCTGCAGCGAGGCGACCGCCGCGTCCTGCGCGAGCTGTGAGACGCCGAAGGGGACCGCGGTCTTACGCAGCGCGGCGGCCACCGGCTCATGCGCGACCGCAAAGCCGACCCGTAGCCCGGCCAGTCCGTATGCCTTGGAGAAGGTACGCAGCACCGCCACATTGGGGCGGTCGCGGTAGATCTCGATGCCGTCCGGCACCTCGACGTCACGGATGAACTCGCGGTAAGCCTCGTCCAGCACCACCAGGACGTCCGACGGCACCCGGTCCAGGAAGCGCTCGAGCTCTGCCCGGCGCACCACCGTGCCGGTCGGATTGTTGGGGTTGCAGACGAAAATCAGCCGCGTCCGGTCGGTGATCGCGTCCGCCATCGCGTCCAGATCGTGCACCTCGCCGGCGGTCAGGGGCACCTGCACCGGCTTCGCACCACTGATCCGCGTGATGATCGGGTACGCCTCGAAGGACCGCCAGGCGTAGATGACCTCGTCGCCCGGTCCCGACGTGGACTGCAGCAGGGACTGGGCAACGCCGACCGATCCCGTGCCGGTGGCCAGATGCGTCACCGGCACACCGAAGCGGTCCGCCAGCTCGTTCATCAGAGCGGTGCAGGCCATGTCGGGATAGCGGTTGAACCCGTGCGCCCCGGCGATCACGGTCTCCATGACACCCGGCAGCGGCGGATAGGGGTTCTCATTGGACGACAGCTTGTACGCGACCGGGCCACCGGCGGCCGCGGGCTTGCCGGGCTTGTAGGTGGGGATGCCGTCCAGCTCGGCGCGCAGCTTGGGGCTGGTCTCGCTCACCGCAGGTCCTCCTCGTGCCTTTTCGTGCCTTCTCATGCGTTCAGCAGATTCGAATACTGCTCACCTTATGAGGATTCCCGGCCGGTGCGAATGGCAGTGGCCGGGAAAGGGGGCGCGCTCCTTCCAGGGCGTGCGCCGGTAGCTCACTCCGTGGCGCGCATCCCCCGTAGTGGTGAGTTGAGACCTCTTCGAAACATCGACCATTCGACAGGCCCGCACGGCTCGATACCCGAGACCCTGTTGGTGTGTCGCTCAACTGCCTTGACTTCCAATGAAGTTGGACGAAAACGATCATGCAGAAACGTGCCTGTCAACGAGTGAATATGCGACCGGCCCAACCACCCGCCCGAGCCCTACTATCGGCTCGCCATGACAGCAGCAGGGAAGCACCAGGTGAGCCGGACGGAGACATCCCGCCGGGGCAGCCGGCAGAGTCGAGCGGGCATCCGGGACGTGGCCGCCGCAGCCGGTGTCTCCATCACGACTGTCTCCGACGCACTCAACGGCAAGGGGCGGCTCCCGGACGCCACCCGCCGACACGTCCGCGAAGTCGCCGATCGGCTGGGCTACCGGCCCTCAGCCGCAGCCCGAACACTCCGTACCGGTAAGTCAGGCCTAATCGGCCTGACAGTGACCACGTACGGGGATGAACCCTTCACCTTCACCGAGTTCGCGTACTTCGCCGAAATGGCGAGAGCCGCGACCTCCGCCGCGCTCGCGCGCGGCTACGCCCTCGTCATCCTGCCCGCCACCTCACGCCATGACGTCTGGTCGAACGTCGCCCTCGACGGCACCGTCGTCATCGACCCCTCCGACCACGATCCAGTGGTCACCGAACTCGTCCGCCAAGGCCTGCCCGTCGTCTCCGACGGCCGCCCGGCCGGCACTCTTCCGGTCACCGCCTGGGTCGACAACGACCACGAAGCCGCCGTACTCGATCTCCTCGACCATCTCGCCGCCGCCGGCGCCCGCCGGATCGGCCTGCTCACCGGCACCACCACAGACACCTACACCCGCCTGTCCACCACCGCCTATCTGAACTGGTGCGAGCGCATGGGCCAGGACCCGGTCTACGAGTCCTATCCCGCCCATGATCCGTGCGCGGGCGCCGTCGCGGCCGACCGGCTGCTCGCCCGCCCGGACCGGCCCGATGCCGTGTACGGACTCTTCGATCCCAACGGCACCGATCTGCTCGCCGCCGCCCGGCGGTACGGCCTGCGCGTCCCCGACGATCTGCTGCTGGTGTGCTGCAGCGAGTCGACCGTGTACGCCGCCACCGACCCGCCCATCACCACGCTCTCGCTCAAACCCCGCAGGATCGGCACCGCCGTCGTCCAGCTCCTCATCGACGCGATCGAGGGAATCGCCGAAGACCGGCCGGTCGAGCAGGTGATACCGACCGAACTGATCGTCCGGACGTCCTCACAACGCCGCCCTCCGCGCACGACTGTCAGCGCTCCGCGATCCCCTTCACCGGACTAGGTCTGCCTAATCAGGACGAAACAACCGGCGAACCAGGGGTGCAAACGGATTCACCACCCCTGGTGCGTCACACAGCGCGGACCTCATTCCTATGATGGGCGGACGACACCGCGGACCACCCCGACCAGGCTGGGCCGAGAGGTGAACGGCGGCGCGACGGTGGTGGAGGGGTCGATGACTCAGGGGGCCGGTCAAGGACCCGTGGTGCGGACGGCAACATTGCGCGATTTCCGCGTTCCGCCGTACGCGCAGGTTCCCGTGCAGTCGCAGGTTCCGCCGCACGCAGACGTGGCTCAGGAACACGCGGCTCAGGAACAGACAGCGCAGGAACAGGCAGCTCAGGAGCACGTGATGCCGCAGGACCAGGCACCGCCTGCTCGGACTGAGCAGTCGCAGCAGCCGCCGGAGCCCGCCCATCCCGGTAACGCCGTCCCGGAGGGCGAGGCCCCTGACGGCTACACCCCTACCGAGCGCGATCTCCCGGTGATCAACCTCGGCGGTCCCGGCGACACCGTCCAGGTCCAGGTCGACCCGGACGAGGCGCCCGCGCCCGACGGCCTCGGCCCGCTCTATGTGGTCGGTGACGTCCACGGCTACCTCGACGAACTCGTCGCGGCCCTCGGCGCACAGGGCCTCATCGACGCCGAGGGCCACTGGGCCGCGGGTCACGCCCGCCTCTGGTTCCTCGGCGACTTCACCGACCGCGGCCCCGACGGCATCGGCGTCATCGATCTCGTCATGCGGCTCTCCGCCGAGGCCGCGGCCGCCGGCGGTTACTGCAAGGCCCTGATGGGCAACCACGAGCTGCTGCTGCTCGGCGCCAAGCGGTTCGGCGACACCCCCGTCAACTCCGGCGCCGGCACCGCCACCTTCCAGGCCGCCTGGCTGCTCAACGGCGGCCAGAAGTCCGACATGGACCGGCTGCAGGAGGTCCACCTCCAGTGGATGGCGCGGCTGGACGCGGTGATCGAAGAGGACGAGCATCTGCTGATGCACTCCGACACGACCGCCTATCTGGAGTACGGCTCCAGCATCGAGGACGTGAACGACAACGTGCACGAGATCCTCACGCGCAATGACGCCGACGAGTGCTGGGACCTGTTCCGCAAGTTCACCAAGCGCTTCGCCTTCCGCGACGAGGCCGGGCCGCAGGCCGTACGCGAACTGCTCGCCGCCTACGGCGGCCGCCGCATCGTGCACGGCCACAGCCCGATTCCGTATCTCCTCGGCGAGGTCGGCACCGAGGACGGCGAGGACGGCGAGCGTCCGGTCGTCGAGGGCCCGCATGTGTACGCGGACGGGCTCGCGATCGCCATGGACGGCGGCGTAACCATGGCCGGAAAGCTCCTTGTCGTCCAACTTCCGCTGTCCAACTGAGGCGAGCCCGGCAGGCGATTTACTGAAACCCCCTGTCACCCCGTGCCGTAACCGCTCTACCATCGGCTTATCCGTAGCAGGCTCTCCTCCGTTTCTGCCCAACTGCCCGATCGATGCGGGCGATCCGGCCCTACGGAGCATCGGGGGATGCACATGAACAGCGCTCCGCACCTGCTGACCGAGGACCGCGCCGAGTACGAGCGCATCCTCGACGACGCGCTGCGCAACGCCCATGACCGTCCGGATCTCGCTGCCGTGGGACAGCGACTGAACGCCGAACAACTGCGCACGATGGCCCTCAACGCGACGGCACTGATCACCACCGCCGCCGCTGCCGAGTACGAGCACTACATCAAGATCCGCGAGGAGATGCGGGCGCCGACGGCCGCCGACTCCGTGCGCAACTCCGTGCTGGCCCCAGCCGGGGAGGACGAGGACTCCGAGCGCGGCGCCGGATTCACCGCCGTCATAGCCGTGCTGGCCCCGGTGCTCGCGGGGACGGCCGCGCTGATCTTCCTTCTGGTCGGCTACATACTGAAGATGCTCAGCCCCGCGCCGTCCTTCGCCGAGACCATGGTCTCCGCAGGCTGGTTCTTCGGGGCTCTGACGGCTGTCGCCATTCTGTTCGCAGCGATCGCGCTGCTGCTGACGGCTCTGCGCAACGGCGCTACGCAGGTCCCGGCCGAGGAGTCGACGGGCGAGCTGCCCGACGAGGTGTCCCGGGCCAAGGAGGCCTGGCGGCACGCCCTGCTTGAGCGTGGACTCCTTCCCTTCCTGCGGGCCGCGCTGGCGGACCCCAGCGCCGACCCGACCTCGTCGGCTCCACCGCGCCATGTGAGCCGTATCCCGAAGGTCGGCTACAGCGGCCCGGACTACTCCAGCCCGAACGAGGGCTCGACGGCGGGACAGCGGCCCACCTTCACCAGCCCGGACTTCACCAGCCCGGACTTCGGCGGCCCCGAGCACCAGCCGGAGTGACCCCCGGCCGGCGCTCGGGGCGGAAGGTCACTCCGGCTGGTGCTCGGGGCCGGGAGGTTCACTCCCGGAGGTCAGCAGCTCCCTCCCGGAGGTCACTCCCGGTGCGCAGGCGTCCGCGCGAGCGAAGTCGTTACTCCGCGATCGGCAGATAGACACGGTTGCCCGCGGCGGCGAACTCCTTGGACTTCTCCGCCATGCCGTCCTCGATCTCCTGCTGCGAGCCGCCGTGCTGCCGCCGGATGTCCTGAGAGATCTTCATGCTGGACAACTGCACCCCTGAAAGGCTCAACAGGGTCGACTCAGAGGATGCCGGCCTGACTGACGGCAGTCATCCAGGCCAGGAACTCAGACAGAAGCCGGTCGTACAGTTCCGAGTCGGGGTGCGCGCCGGGTGACCAACCCGACGTGGGCCGGACACGGCATCGACGGTATCGGGGAGTGGGGGGTCTCGGTCCGCCCGCGGCTGGCCATCATGCTGATGCCCTCGGCACGAGTCGACGAACCGTGTCATATCGCCAGAATAGCGGAATCGTCACCTAACCTGACGAGTGATCACATTGGGTGATCCGCGGCTTGTTGTCGGCGCCATCGGTGCGACCGGCGGAGGCCGGCCCCTTTTCGTGCGACGGAGGTACCGGTGGTCAGACGCAAGGGCAAACAGACTGGGTCCTATCGCGGTCCGGGGCCCGAGAGGAGTGGGCTTCGGCCGTGGTCATGGGCGTGGCTGCGGGCCTGCATGGCGGGACTGGCCATGTTGGCGGGAGTGGCCTTGCCGGTCATCGCCTCGTCACCGGCCTGGGCCGCACCGGGCCCGAACGCTTACGTCACCAACACGAACGACGACACGGTGTCGGTGATCGACACCGCCACCAACGCGGTCACCGCCACCATCACCGTCGGCGACAACCCGTTGGATGTCGCGGTCACCCCGGACGGCCTGCACGCCTACGTCGCCAACCTGGACTCGGACAATGTGTCGGTGATCGACACCGCCACCAACACGGTCACCACCACCATCCCCGTCGGCAACGGCCCGTTCGCTGTCGCGGTCACCCCAGACGGCCAGCAGGTCTACGTCCCCAACGTGAACTCGGAAGATGTGTCGGTGATCGACACCGCCACCAACACGGTCACCACCACCATCCCCGTCGGCAACGTACCGGTCGCTGTGGCGATCACCCCGGACAGCCTGCGCGCCTACGTCACCAACTACGGCTCGGACAATGTGTCGGTGATCGACACCACCACCAACACGGAGATCCTGCCCCGCATCCCCGTCGGCGACGGCCCGTCTGGCGTGGCGATCACCCCGGACGGCCTGCGCGCCTACGTCACCAACCAGAACGTGCACAACGTGTCGGTGATCGACACCACCACCAACACGGAGATCCTGCCCCGCATCGCCGTCGGCAACCAGCCGGTGGGGGTGGCGATCACCCCGGACGGCCAGCAAACCTACGTCGTCAACAGCATCCCGGACACCGTGTCGGTGATCGACACCGCCACCAACACGGTCACCACCACCATCCCCGTCGGCGACAACACGGCCGAGGTGGCGATCACCCCGGACGGCCAGCACGCCTACGTCCCCCGCGCAACCGCGGACAGTGTGGCGGTGATTGACACCGCCACCAACACGGTCACCACCAGCGTCCTCGTCGGAAGCGGGCCGCGTGGTGTCGCGATCAGCCTGATCAGCCTGCCGTCGGCGCCTGCCTTGACCATCACCAAGAGCCACACCGGGAACTTCGTCCGAGGCCGGCAGGGCACCTACACCATCACCGTCGGCAACAACGGAACTGCCCCGACCAATGGCACCACCGTCACCGTTCACGACACCCTCCCAGCAGGACTCTCTGCTGCCAGCATCACCGGCTCCGGATGGCGCTGCACCCGCTCCACCCTCACTTGCACCCGCAGCAACGTCCTGGCCGCCGGGAGCAGCTACCCGCCCATCACCCTGAGAGTCCAGATCGCTCGCAACGCCCCCGCCTCAGTCACCAACACCGCCACCGTGACCGGAGGCGGCGACACCACCACCCACACCGCCACCAACCCCACCACCATCACCGGCAACTGGCAGAACTGGAACTGGGGCTGGAACCGGCCACCCCACCGCCCCTGGTGACGACACCGCAGGCCGCCCCGAACGACGGCAGCGACGTTGCCCGACAAGGACCGGCGCTCGGATCTGAGTAGTTCTCACCGGACCCTGGGCTGCCGCCCATACCGGCAACCACCCTCCCGACTCGGCTCTCCCTGGCCGTCACCGTCGTCTCGGACAGTGGTCGAACTCAATGTCCGAACGGTGCCCCTGTTCCGTTCCGGTCCACCGCGCGGGTTGGGCCAGACGGACAGGGGCACGGCCGACGTCCTCAGTCGGCGAGCGGCAGGTACACGCGGTTCCCCGCCTCGGCGAACTCCTTCGACTTCCGGAGCATCCCCTCAGCGACCTCCTCAGCCGTCGCCCCCGCGGCCGCAGTACCGCCAAACTGCTCTGTGATGCTTTGACTAATCTTCATGCTGCAGAACTTCGGGCCGCACATCGAGCAGAAGTGCGCGGTCTTCGCCGGCTCGGCCGGCAGCGTCTCGTCGTGGAACTCCCGTGCCGTGTCCGGGTCGAGAGCCAGATTGAACTGGTCCTCCCACCGGAACTCGAAGCGCGCGTCGGACAGCGCGTCGTCCCACTCCTGCGCGCCCGGGTGGCCCTTGGCGAGGTCGGCAGCATGTGCCGCGATCTTGTAGGTGATGACGCCGGTCTTCACGTCGTCGCGGTTGGGCAGGCCCAAGTGCTCCTTGGGCGTCACGTAGCAGAGCATTGCCGTGCCCCACCAGGCGATCATGGCCGCCCCGATGCCGGAGGTGATGTGGTCATACGCCGGGGCCACGTCCGTGGTGAGCGGGCCGAGCGTATAGAAGGGGGCCTCCTCGCAGATCTCCTGCTGGAGGTCGATGTTCTCCTTGATCTTGTGCATCGGGACGTGACCGGGGCCTTCGATCATCGTCTGCACATGGAAACGCTTGGCGATCGTGTTGAGTTCCCCGAGCGTGCGCAACTCCGCGAACTGCGCCTCGTCGTTGGCGTCCGCGATCGAGCCGGGCCGCAGTCCGTCACCGAGGGAGTACGTCACGTCGTACGCGGCGAGAATCTCGCAGAGCTCCTCGAAGTTCTCGTACAGGAACGACTCCTTGTGGTGCGCCAGGCACCAGGCCGCCATGATCGAGCCACCGCGCGAGACGATGCCGGTCTTGCGGTTGGCAGTCAGCGGGACGTAGGGCAGCCGCACGCCCGCGTGGACCGTCATGTAGTCCACGCCCTGCTCGGCCTGCTCGATGACCGTGTCCTTGTAGATCTCCCAGGTCAGCTCCTCGGCCTTGCCGTCGACCTTCTCCAGCGCCTGATAGAGCGGCACGGTACCGATCGGCACGGGGGAGTTGCGCAGCACCCACTCGCGCGTGGTGTGGATGTTGCGGCCGGTGGAGAGGTCCATGACGGTGTCCGCACCCCAGCGGGTCGCCCAGGTCATCTTCTCCACCTCCTCCTCGATGGAGGAAGTGACCGCGGAGTTGCCGATGTTGGCGTTGACCTTCACCAGGAACCTCTTGCCGATGATCATCGGCTCGATCTCCGGGTGGTTGACGTTGGCGGGCAGGACCGCACGGCCTGCGGCGATCTCCTCACGTACGACCTCGGGGGAGACGTTCTCGCGGATCGCGACGTACTCCATCTCCGGCGTGATCTCGCCACGTCGGGCGTACGCGAGCTGCGTCACCGCCACTCCGGCACGGCCCCGGCGGGGCTGCCGCGGGCGGCCGGGGAAGACGGCGTCGAGGTTGCGCAGACCGCCCCGCGGCGAGGTGTGCTTGATCCCGTCGTCCTCGGGGCGGACCGGGCGGCCCGCGTACTCCTCGGTGTCGCCGCGGCCGATGATCCAGTTCTCCCGCAGCGGCGCCAGACCGCGGCGGACGTCGGTCTCGACACTCGGGTCGGTGTACGGACCGGACGTGTCGTACAGCGTCACGTCCTTGCCGTTGGTGAGGTGCACCTGGCGGACCGGCACCCGGAGGTCGGGGCGCGAGCCCTCGACGTACCCCTTGTGCCAGCCCGGCTTGCGCTCGTCCTGGCTGGTGGCAGGCGTGCGTGCATCCTGAACGGTCATGAGACCTACTCCCTACGCCGGCATTACCCGGTAACAGGTTCGGCGGTCGACGCAGCGGCTTCCGTACGTCTCGTACGGAGGTCAGCGCCCTCTCAGCCCGGTGCTCCGAGCTCCCGCGTGTGCAAAGGTGCCACCACGCTAGCGTCATTTCTGGCGTGCTGAACAGAGGGGCCCTGTCGTTCTTGCGATGATCGGTCGGTGACAGCATCGCCGACCTCATCGCCGCAGCCGCCCGAGTCCCATGGCCATTCCCACAGCCATGGGCCCGCCGCGCCCGTCTCGCTGCATCTCCGCAAGGTCATTGCCGCGGTGCTGATTCCTTTCGCCGCCGCGGTCGTCGTGGGCCTGGTCGTGCTCTGGCCGGGCGGCGCCCCCGGCCATGAGCGCACGGGCGTCGGCTTCGACCGGCAGACCCAGCAGGGCAAGGTCACGCAGGTCGAGAAGGTCAACTGCAAGGACGTGAACGTCGCGGTCCCGCCGACCGGTGACACATCCACGCCGGAGGGACGTGAGGCGGTCAATTCCCGGAAGGGCAGCTGCAAGAAGGCGACGATCGAGGTCACCACGGGCAAGGACAAGGGCCGCACCTTCACCGAGATCATCCAGCCCGACGCGTCACGGCAGTTGAGCGAGGGCCAGGGCGTAGTGGTGGCGTACGCCCCCGACGCGCCCCGCGATCTGCAGTACTCCGTGACCGATGTGAACCGGAAGTTCCCGATTGCGGTGCTGGCCGGGATCTTCGCACTCGCGGTGGTGGTGGTGGGACGGATGCGCGGCGTGATGGCTCTGATCGCGCTCGCGGCCTCCTTCGCCGTCCTGACGCTGTTCATCCTGCCCGCTATCCTGCAGGGCTCCAATCCACTGATCGTCGCGGTGGTCGGAGGCGGCGCGATCATGCTGATCGCGCTCTATTTGTGCCACGGTCTCAGCGCGCGCACCTCGGTCGCGGTCCTCGGCACACTGGTCTCGCTGCTGCTGACCGGACTGCTCGGCTCGCTCTTCATCGGCTGGGCGAGCCTGACCGGCAACACCGACGACAACACCGGCCTGATCCACGGCCTGTATCCGAACATCGACATGAGCGGTCTGCTGCTCGCCGGAGTCATCATCGGCTCGCTCGGCGTGCTCGACGACGTGACGGTGACCCAGACCTCCGCGGTGTGGGAACTGCACCAGGCGGACCCGGACATGGGCCCGCGAAGGCTCTACCGGGCAGGTATGCGGATCGGCCAGGACCACATCGCCTCCGTCGTCAACACGCTCGTACTGGCTTACGCGGGCGCGGCGTTGCCGCTGCTGCTGCTCTTCTCGATCGCGCAGAGCAGCGTGGGGACGGTGGCCAACAGTGAGCTGGTGGCGGAGGAGATCGTACGGATGCTGGTGGGGTCGATCGGCCTGGTCGCCTCGGTGCCGGTGACCACCGCGCTCGCGGGGCTGGTGGTCTCCGCCGACCGGCCGGGGGCGCCTGCGAAGGCCGGCAGATCGCCGGTGCGGGGCGGCAGGGGCCGTCGCCGCAAGACGTAGCCCACCGAGGACGCCACGTGGCTCACCGGACCAGGCACACGGGCGGTGGTCTCAGCCGGCGTTCTCCTCGGCGAGGATGCGCCCGAGCGCATCCTCGAGACTGACCTCGAAGTCACCGAACGTACGCTCCTGCCCCAGGGGCACCAGCTTGTCGGTGCGGTCGAGGAAGGCCACGAGCGGCGCCACGCCCACCCGGAACCGCGCCCGGTCGCAACCGACCTGGAGCTGGACGACGACGTCCGACAGCCCCTCGGGCCCGGTCGGCGCGATGCGCACGTCACCGTCCCCGCTCGGCCCGTTGATCCCGTCGAGCAGCAACTCCCGCCCGAAGGCCCAGGTCACCGGGGCGTCTCCGGGCAGATGGAAGGTCATCCGCACCGCGAACGGATCTCCCGTCTCGTATCGGAGCTCCACCGGGATCCGGAATGAGAGCTCCTCGGAGACAAGGAAGTTCATCTGGACCTCGGCCTGGACCGACTCGCGCATCTTGTAACCCCACATTGGATCAAGCACTGAACACATAACTCGGCTCAAAACGGCCAGGAATGATCCCCCATGGCCCTCTTGACGCAATCGTCCAGTAAGTACTAAGTGATCACAAGGAGTGATTTTTCAGATACTGATAGAGAACACAAGGGAGTTGAGCAGCCCGCCATGGCTTTGCGTAGCTGTTCGATGGCGAGAAGTGGTCATTCCTGATGGTGGAGAGAGCCACCGAAGGCGAGCCGCCCGACCGCGTCGCCGAGGACGAACACGCCCTTCTCGCGGCGCAGATAGTCCTCGTGCGTCAGGGTGCGCAGCAGGTGGTACGCGGTGGGAAGCGGGAGCCCCGCCTCGCGGGCCAGCTGTTTTGCGGGGGCTCCGGCGGGATGCGAGCCCGCGGCCTCCAGCAGTCTCAGCGCCCGCTGCACTGAACCGATCAGGGTTGGGGACGGAACATTCGTAGCCGTAGCCGTGGCCATAGGGCACCCCCAGGCATGGTGACGGGCAACTCGCCCGCGGGGGCCGCCCCCGAGGGCCGCCACACGAATTTCCCAAGGGCCAGATTTCCCAGGGGCGGCAGCGGATTGTCACTGTATGGGCCGCCCCTGCGCGGGACCGGGGGTTTGCCGGAGCGTTCCCCCGGCCGGGCTAACGCCCGTCCGGGCGCGGGCTACCAGTCGCTGCTCGAGCTCGATGACGACATGAACTTCCGTACGACAAAGATGAGTCCGCCGACAAGAGCGACGAACACCAGAGCCTTGAAGAGCAGCCCGATCACAAAGCCGACAACGCTCGCGATCAGCCCGCCGAATACGACAAGGGCGATGACGGGCACGGCGACCCACTTCACCCACCACGGCATCCCCGTGAATACTTCCCGCACAGCCATTGCCCTTACCTCGTTTCGCTAGGTTTCCTGCCCTCGATGCTAGGCGGGAGGGGGTGGTGCGCGGGGACCCGCGAGCCCTTGATCTCCCCTGACTGAACCCCTAGGGAACGGCGGGTTCCCGGTCAGCTCTCAGGCGGAGAGAAGATCACCATGACCCGCAGATCCTCGGTGATGTGATGGAACTTGTGGGGCACTCCGGCCGGGACGTAGACCACGCTGCCGCGCCCGACCTGTGTCGTCTCCGTTCCCACCGCGATGGAGGCGCGGCCGCTGACGACGAAGTAGACCTCGTCCTGGCGGTGGGGCAGCTGGGGGTCCAGCTCGCCGGCGTCCAGTGCGTAGAGCCCGACCGACATGTTCCGCTCGCGAAGGAACTGCAGATATGCCCCGTCGTTGGCGGCGCGCTCTGCCTCCAGATCATCCAGTCGGAATGCCTTCATCCTGTCCGCCCCTGCCTTGTCCCGATCACGTCTGTCACGATCAGACACATGATGAATTTCGTAGTCAAGACGGTCGCCAATGCAGCGGCCCTTCTGGTGGCCATCTGGCTGCTGCAGGACATCACACTGACCGGCGACAGCACCGGCAAGAAGGCGCTGACCCTGTTCCTGGTGGCACTGCTCTTCGGCCTGGTCAACTTCATCGTCAAGCCCGTGGTGAAACTGCTGACACTGCCGCTGTTCATACTCACCCTCGGTCTGATCACGCTGGTCATCAACGCACTGATGCTGCTGCTGACCTCCTGGCTGGCCGACAAGTTCGATCTGAACTTCCATGTCGAAGGCTTCGGAACGGCCGTGCTCGGCGGCCTGATCATCTCCGTCGTTTCATGGGCGCTGAACGTCGCCCTCCCGGACAAGGACTGAACACCGCGTGAGATCTGCGTATCGCGTCTGCTTCGTCTGTACTGGCAACATCTGCCGCTCGCCCATGGCCGAGTCCGTCTTCCGCGCGCGAGTGGCGGAGGCAGGACTCGGCGAGGTGATCGAGGTGGACAGCGCCGGCACCCGGGCCTGGCACGAGGGCGACGGCGCCGACCGGCGCACGGTCGCCGTCCTGGAGGCGAATGGGTACGAATCGGAGCACAGCGCACGGCAGTTCCGGGTCGCCTGGTTCCCGCTCCTCGATCTGGTGATAGCCCTGGACGAGGGGCATGCGCGGGAGCTTCGGCAGCTCGCGCCGACGGCCGCTGACGCCGCGAAGGTGCGGCTGCTGCGGTCGTACGACCGCCCGTCGCCCGACCTGGCGGCCGTGGATCTGGATGTTCCGGATCCGTACTACGGCAGCATGGGCGGGTTCGAGGAGTGCCTGGCAATGGTGGAGGCGGCGAGCGAGGGTCTGCTCGACGCCGTACGTACAGCAGTGGAGGAGCAGGCGGCATGAGCGGCGTGAGCGGTGCCGGCGCTGGAGACGGTACGAGGGCGGTGCGGGCGGGGCTGCCCGAGCCGCAGCAGTACGAACCGACCCTGCCGGGACCGGTCTTCGCCGCCCATTTCCATCTGTCCGGCGAGCCCACCGGGCCGTACACCTACGGCCGTGACACCAACCCGACCTGGACCCATCTGGAGCGGGCGATCGGCGAGCTGGAGGCACCGGGCGAGCCCGTCGAGACCACCGTCTTCGCCTCGGGAATGGCGGCGGTCTCGGCCGTGCTCTTCTCCCAGCTGAAGGCCGGGGACGCGGTGGTCCTGCCGGAGGACGGCTATCAGGCGCTGCCGCTCCTGCGCGAACGGCTGGAGGCGTACGGCGTCGAGGTCAGGACCGCGCCGACCGGCGACGACGCACAGCTGTCCGTGCTGGACGGGGCGCGTTTGCTGTGGATCGAGACGCCGTCCAATCCGGGGCTCGATGTGTGCGACGTGCGACGGCTGGCCGAGGCGGCGCACTCGGCCGGCGCGCTGGTCGCGGTCGACAACACCCTCGCGACGCCGCTCGGGCAGCGCCCACTGGAGCTGGGGGCGGACTTCTCGGTGGCCAGCGACACCAAGGGCATGACGGGCCACGGCGACATCCTGCTCGGCCATGTGACCTGCCGCGATCCGCAGTTGGCGGTCGGTGTACGGGGCTGGCGCAAGGTCGTCGGGGCGATTCCGGGCCCGATGGAGGCATGGCTCGCACATCGCTCGCTGGCCACGCTGCAACTGCGGATCGAGCGGCAGTGCGCGAATGCGCTGGCGCTCGCGCAGGCGCTGGGCAGGCGCGGCGAGGTGACCGGGCTGCGCCACCCCGGCCTGCCGACGGACCCCTCGTACAAGATTGCCTCACGGCAGATGCGGCGTTTCGGCTGCGTGGTCTCGTTCGTACTGCCCGATCGCGGGCACGCGGAACGATTCCTGGGCGGTCTGCGGCTGGTGGACGACGCGACGAGCTTCGGCGGGGTGCGCTCCACCGCGGAACGCCGCGGGCGCTGGGGCGGCGACGCCGTTCCCGAGGGCTTCATCCGCTTCTCGGCGGGCGCCGAGGACGCGGCGGACCTCGTGGCGGATGTGCTGCGGGCGCTGGACGAGGCGAAGCGTTAGGGCGCCGGTATAGGGGCGTTCGGCGGGCCGGGGGGCGTACGCCGGGGTACGCCCGGGCGCTGAGCGGCGCCTACCGCAAACGGGCGGTCCGAGCCTCCCCCCTCATGGCTCGGACCGCCCCGGTTCCACGCGCAAAGAACCGTGTGAACAAGGCTAGTTGACTGTGCGTCAGTGTCCAATCACAGTAGCGACAGCGGCCTATCGACTTATTTATAGTTGTCCGAGTCCGTGGGCATCGTCGGCCGGGAGGGGCTTGGCATGGATCTGGCCCTGTTGCGCACATTCGTCACGGTGCACCGGGCCGGCTCCTTCACCCGCGCTGCGGCACTGCTCGGGCTCTCCCAGCCCGCGGTGACCGGCCAGATCCGCACGCTGGAGCGGCAGTTGGGACGCCCGCTGTTTCTGCGCCAGGCCCGCGGCGTGACCCCCACGACCATCGGGGACGAACTCGCACACCGGGCAGCCCCCCATCTGGACGCCCTGGTGGAGATCGCCGAGACCGGCCTGGACGAGGAATCGGGCGTACGGACGCTGCATCTCGCCGGGCCTCCGGAGTTCATCTCGTTACGCGCCCTGCCGGCCCTCACCCCGCTGATTTCGCAAGGGCTCACCCTCCGGGCCTCTTTCAAAAACGCCGAGGAGACGCTGGAAGGGCTGGCCGCCGGACATCATGATCTGGCCATCACCACCGCCCGGCCACGCGGCGGACTGCTCACGTCGACTCCGCTCTGCGACGAGGAGCATGTACTGGTCGCCTCACCGCGCTGGGCGGCCCGGCTGAGTCCTGGAGTGCTGCGCGGCGGGCATGTGGTGCTGGAGCAGCTGCCCGTGGTGGAGGTCCATGAGTCCCTGCCACTGGTCTCTCGCTACTGGTCCGCCGTCTTCGACTCCCGTCCGGCCGCCGCGGGCGCCGTCATAGTCCCCGACCTCCGGGCCGTCCTGGAGACCGCGGCCTCGGGCGCGGGGCTCGCCGTACTTCCGCGCTATCTGTGCGAGGAGGCCATCCGGGACGGGCGGGTCGTACCGCTCCTCGATCCTCCGGTGCCCCCACTGCGCACGTACTTTCTCGCCGTACGGACCGGCACACTCTCCCTTCCGCACATCGCGCGGGCGCACGAGTGGCTGCTGCGCGCTGCCGTCGACTGGTGATCGCCCGGCGGGCAGGAGTTTCAGAACGGGCGTCACGGGCCATTTTCTAGCCATGACCGAACGGCCAGTGGTCAAGCGCACCGCACGCGCCATCCTGCTCGACGGAGACGACCTCGTCCTCATCAAGCGCACCAAACCCGGCGTTGATCCGTACTGGGTGACGCCGGGCGGCGGGGTCGAGCCCGAGGACGCCACCGTCGTCGACGCACTCCACCGGGAGGTGCACGAGGAGCTCGGCGCCAAGATCACCGATGTGGTGCCCTGCTTCGTCGACACTGTCGAGCACATCGCGGACGGGGGTGTGACGGGCGTGAAGGTGCAGCACTTCTTCGTCTGCCGCCTCGAGTCCATGGACCCCTCGCGCCGGCACGGCCCGGAGATCGACGAGCCTTGCGGGGAGTACGAGATCGTACGGGTGCCGTTCAGCCGGGTCGGGATCGCCGCCGTCCATCTCGTACCCCTGTCGCTGCGGCACTATCTGGACGGCAATATCGAGGGCGTACGCGCGATGCACGCCCCCGACCTGGGCTGATCTCCGCTAGTCCCCCGCTGCCACCAGCTCTTCGAGGGAGTCGTGGCGGATCCGGTCGAACGGGATGCCGATGCCACGCAGTGCGTCCACGCCGCTGCGGATCATGCCGGGCGGGCCGGAGAGATATGCGTCGTACTCGTACCAGGGGCCGTACTCGCGCACGGCGTCGGGAAACTGCGAACGGCCGTCGACCACCGGCCGGACCGACAGCCAGGGGTGCGTCTGCTGGAGCCGCAGCATGGTGTCGATGTCATAGAGGTCGTAGTCGGTGCGCGCCCCGTAGAAGACCTCCACCTGGCGCCGCGCACCGTGCTCGGCGACATCCTCGACCAGCGCCTTGATGGGCGCGATGCCGGTGCCGCCGCCCAGGCAGAGCAGACCGTTGTCGGTGGTGTGGTCGACGGTCATCGAGCCGGCGGGCGGACCGAGGCGCAGGACGTCGCCGGGGCGGGCATGGTGGACGAGGGCGTTGGAGACCCAGCCGGCCGGGACTGCTTTGACATGGAAAGAGAGCAGACCGTCGGCGCGAGGCGCCCCGGCGAAGGAGTAGTGGCGCCAGATCCGCGGCCACCAGGGCGTCTCCAGGCTCGTGTACTGGCCCGCCACGAAGGCGTACGGCTGGTCGGGGCGGACGGTGATGATGGCGATGTCGGGGGTCCTGAGGTCGTGCGAGACCACCTCGCCGTGCCACCAGGCGGGCGCGTGCCGCTCGTTCTCGGACGCTGCGTCGATCATGATCTGGGAGATCGTGGTGTATGTCCGCACCCAGGCGGCCTCGGTCTCCTCGTCCCAGGTACTCGTGGCGTACCGGGTCAGCGCGCCGATCAGGGCCTCACCGACGGCGGGATAGTGCGCCGGTTGGGTGCCGTACTTGCGGTGGCCGCGGCCCAGGTGCTGGAGGTAGTCGGTGAGCACGGCCGCGTTGTCCATGTGCTCGGCGGCGGTGAGCAGGGCCTTGAGGAGCCGGTCGCGCTGGGCGTCCATGGCGGCGGGGAAGAGACCACGCAGCTCGGGGTGCCGGACAAAGAGCAGGGCGTAGAAGTACGACGTGACCTTGTCCGCCACGGGCGCGATCTCCGCCATGGTGCGGCGGATGAGGATGGCGTCGGGGGACGCGTCGTCCGCGGCAGGTTCGCGGCGGGCGGGAGCCTCGTGGTGGACCGGGGCCTCGTAGCGAGCGGAGGCTTCGTTGCGGGCTGGAGCCTCGATCGGCCCGGTGGCTTCGCGGGGTGCCGCGGTTTCGTGAGACGCGGCGGGGTTGTGCGGGGCCGCGGCTTGGCGCGGTGCAGCGGCGTTGTAAGGGGCCTCGTGGGGCCGGCCTGCCGTATGAAACCGCCCTGCGGGCTCCGGGGGCCAGGCCGCCTCACGGTGCCGAGGGGCCCCGGCGGGGTGCGAGGCCTCGCGGGGACTCGGGACCCGGGGCTCCGCGTCTCTTTCGCGGGCTCTCGGGTCCGTGGAGGGATCGGCGGCGCCGCGAGCCGTGCGCCCTGCGTGGGCTCCCCCGGCCGGGTCGTCGGGGGCCCGCTCGGCCGCCGCATGCTCGGCCGGAATGTCATCTGCCGGGGGGTCGTCAACGAGGGCCTGGTCCATCGAGGTGTCCGGTGGCCCCTCCTCGGCGGTTCCGGGTGCCTCCCTCGCCGGTGGCGGGCCAGGCCGAGAGCCCTCGGAGCCGACCGGCCGTATGGAGGCGACGGGACGCCTCTGCGCGGCTATTCGTTCCTGCTCGGTGTCACCCCCGGAAGCCCCCTCACCGGGGGCGGGCCTGCCCTGGACCGGCGTCTTACGAGGGGTGAACCATCCGCCCCCGCCGTTCTCCCCTGAAGTGCCGTTGTCGGCCGACGTGGTGGTCGGAGCGTCCATTGTCTGCCTCGCCTCGAACATCTTTCGGTCGGTCCACGCACTTCCGTTGAATCCGGAACGTGCCTCAATTCCCCGCTCTGCCTCAGGACTACTGCCAGCCACACTAACCTCGGCCGCGCGCCGAACCGGGGCGTCTGAGCCCGGAATGTGACATTGCCCGCAGCGCCCGTCGTCGCAGGATGCCAGGCGCTGTCAGCACGGGGGACAAAGAGCGGAAAGTCCGGGCATCCGAACCCGCTTTCCCGTTACGCTTCATTGCCCCCGTGTCCATGTGCCGGGTCTCCCGGGCTCCCCGGGCTCGTGAACTACCTGCCGAATCGCACCTGTTCGTAGGCCTCGCGCAGATCGCCCCCCGTATAGGAATGTGTGGCCAGCCCGGACAGATGGTGATCCGCATTCATCGCCACTGTTGTGGGCACTACCGCAAAGATCTCCGCGTCGGACATGGAATCACCGTATGCAACGCATCTGTCCAGAGTCACCCCGAACTCTGCACACAGCCGGTCCGCGATCTTCACCTTCGCTGCCGCGTTGAGAATGCCCGACGGGTCCACTGGCTGGGTGAACGGCAACTCGGGAAAGCGCGAGCCGTGCGCCGCATGAGCTCCCCAGCTCAGCAGCCGCTCCACGAAGAACGAGGGCGAGAGCGAAATGACGGCGCAGTAGTCCCCGCCTTCACGGATCTCCCGCCATACCTCCTGGATGCCGGCGAGCCAGGGGGCCGCCTCGAAGGCCGCCGCAACATGCGCCTCGGTGAGACCGCTCCACAGAGCGTGCACGCGCTCCGCAAACTCCGGCGGTCCGATCCGGCGGGCGATCAACTCCCGCTCCAGCTCGCCGATCTCTTCCAGCAGCCCGAGCTGCCGGGATATCTCCACCGCCGCGGCGGACCCACGAATCAGCATGCCGTCGAGATCGAAGATGTGAAGCCTGCGCGTTCTCTCCTTGTCCGCCATGTACGCCGAGGTTAGTACCCGGGACTACTCCCGCTGTCAGACGCGATATGACTCGCTTCCCGGCACGGTGTTTCACGTGAAACCACTCAAGCGCTCCGCTCGCCGGGCCCTCCTCGTCGTCCATGTCGCCGCGTCCGCCGCCTGGCTCGGGCTTACGCTCGGCCTGCTCGCGCTGGCTCTCACCGCAGCCACCACGGAATCCGCGCCCATGATCGAGGCCGCCTGCCGCTCGATGAAGGTGTTCACCGACTGGCTGGTGATTCCCGTCGCGCTGCTGACCCTGCTGAGCGGCCTCGTTCTCTCGCTCGGTACGAAGTGGGGCCTCGCCAGGCACCACTGGGTCCTTACGAAGTTCTGGCTGACCCTTGTCACCATCACCGCGTCGGTCTACGCGCTGCGTCCGGGCGTCAATGCCGCCGTCGAAACCGTCGCCGCGGGCTCACCACCGGCCGACCCTCTCGACCTGGTGATGGGACCGGTCGTCTCCTTCAGCGCCTATGTCTTCATGACCGTCATCTCCGTGCTCAAGCCATGGGGTCTCACGCGGCGCGGTCGGCGAAAGCGCGCGTTGGCCACTTCCCGGAAAGCACTGGACGAACGATCACTGCGTCCGACAGCCTGACCACTATGCCGACTCCGCTCCCCGAGCTGCCCATTCGCCGTCTGACCACGGACGACCTCGTTGCCTGCGCCGATCTCTCCGAGGACCGCGGGTGGCCGCGCGAGGAGCACAAATGGGGCCTGCTGCTCGCAGCGGGGAAGGGGTACGGGATCGACGACCCGGCGGGCAAGGGACTGGTGACCGCCTGCGTACTGACGTCGTACGGCGACGGGCTCGGCGCGATCGGGATGGTGCTTGTCGCCGAGCGGTACGCCCGCCAGGGCATCGGACGCCGTCTGATGACGCATGTGCTGGCAGAGGCCGGAGACACACCGGTCACGCTCCACGCCACCCCGTACGGGCAGCCGCTCTATGAGCAGTTGGGCTTTGTGAACGTCGGCCGTGCCGAGATGGTCCGGGGCCACTTCCAGGCCGAGGACCGTGCCCCCGAGGCGACGATGACCACGCGACCGGCGACCGCCGATGACCTCACCGCCATACTGCGCCTGGACACCGAGGTCTTCGGCCTCGACCGCACCCACATGATCACGCGTCTGCCGGCTTTCGCCGACCAGCTGCGGGTGGCCGAAGAGGACGGCGTCCTGACGGGATACGCGGCGGCCTGGCCGAGCATGGAGACTCATGTCATCGGCCCGCTGATCGCCCGGGACCCGGAGACGGCGAAGGCCCTGATCACCTCCCTGGCGGCAGGTACGGACCGGCCGTTCCGTACGGACATCGACGTACGCCACGAGGAACTGATCGTCTGGCTGAAGGAACGCGGTCTCGAGACGGTCGCCTTCAACGCGGTGATGACCTACGGCATCCCGGACCTCCCCGGCGACTGGACCCGTCGCTTCGCTCCGCTGACGGTTGCTGCGGGCTGACCCCGGGAAGGCAGCCGGGCGAGCCGTGGCGCGTCCCCGGGATATTTGCAAGCGCGGGATATTGCACTCGTCGTCTATCCTGGATAGGAGCCGCTCAGGCACGGAGGAGGAAGACACATGACCGCGACCGACCCCGCGCTCACCGCGCTCACCCAAAGCTGGTGCGCTCTCTCCCTGCTCCACGGAAAGATCGAGGCGCACATCGAGCGTGCCCTAGAGAGCAAGCACAGCCTGAGCATGCGCGAGTACTCACTCCTCGATGTCCTCAGCCGCCAGCACAGCGGCCCGGGCGGACATCTGCAGATGAAGCAGGTGGCCGACGCCGTCGTCCTCAGCCAGAGCGCCACCACCCGCCTTGTCACCCGCCTCGAGGACCGCGGTCTGCTGACCCGCTATCTCTGCGACACCGACCGCCGCGGCATCTACACCGATGTCACCGAGGCCGGCCTGGCCCTGCTCGCCGAAGCCCGCCCCACCAACGACACGGCACTGCGCGAGGCTCTCGACGAAGCCGCCAAGAACCCCGAGCTGGCTCCCCTGGTCAGGACAGTCGAGGAACTGCGGGTCCCCGCGTAATCTGCGGATCATGAGCGATCTGGAGATACGGCCCGCCGTACTGGAAGACATCCCGGCGATCGTGGCAATGCTCGCCGACGACCCACTGGGCGCCCGGCGCGAGTCGCCGGAAGACCTCACCCCGTACACCGCGGCCTTCGAGCGACTGGCTCAGGATCCGAACCAGATGCAGGCGGTCGCCGTACGCGAGGACAGGGTGGTGGGAACTCTTCAGCTCACGATCATCCCCGGGCTGTCCCGGCGCGGCTCCACCCGCTCGATCATCGAAGGCGTACGGATCCACGCCGACGAGCGCGGCAGCGGACTGGGCACCCGGCTCATCGAATGGGCCATCGACGAATCCCGCCGCCATGACTGCCAGTTGGTTCAACTGACCTCGGACGCATCCCGTACCGACGCCCGTCGCTTCTACGAGCGCCTCGGCTTCGAGCCTTCCCACGTCGGTTTTAAACTCCAGCTCTGACCAAGGGAGTTCAGCGTGCTTCGGATCAGTGACGAGGAGCGCCGCATCCGGCTCGGTCGCCGCCAACTGCTCGCCCCCTCACTGCGGACGGACTCATCGGTGGCCGCCGCCGACGCGGTCGTCGCGCTGCACGCCACCGACGCCGCCACGGTCTTCCTCTCCGCCTGCGCCCGCCTCACCGAGCCGAGCGTCGAGGCGGTGGAACAGGCCCTGTACGAGGACGTGGCGCTGGTGCGGCTCCTCTCCATGCGGCACACGCTCTTCGCCGTCTCAGCCGAACTTGCTCCGTATGTCGACGCCTCCACCGCGCGCGCCATCGCAGTCAAGGAGCGCAAGACACTCGTCGGTCACCTGGCGGAGGAGGCGAACGGGCTGGACGAGCAGTGGCTCGCGGAGGCCGAGGAAGCGGTGCTTGCCGCTCTCGCCACGCGTGACTCCGCAACCGGCAGCCAACTCTCCGCCGACGTCCCGGCCCTGCAGACGAAGATCACCGTCTTCCCCGGCAAGAAGTACGAAACGGTGCAGGGCGTCGCCACCCGTGTCATCCGGCTGCTTGCCGCCGACGGCCGCATCCGGCGGGACCGGCCACGCGGCTCCTGGACCTCCAGCCAGTTCCGCTGGACAGCCAGCGAGCCCTGGCCCGCCCTGTCGGCTGCCGAGGCGCGGGCCGAGCTCGCCCGCCGCTGGCTGCTCTCGTACGGGCCCGCCACCCAGGCCGACCTCAAGTGGTGGACGGGCTGGACTCTCGGCGACGTACGCAAGGCGCTGGCCGCCGTGGCTGCGGAGGAAGTCCAGCTCGATGAGGGCACAGGCTATGTGGCGCCCGGCGACACCGCGCCCGAACCGGCCGTGGAGCCCTGGGCAGCGCTGCTTCCCGCACTCGATCCCAGCGCCATGGCCTGGGCGGGCCGCGGCCTCCATCTCGCCGCGGACCATCGCGCGGTCCTCTTCGACCGCACGGGCAATATCGGCCCCACGGTGTGGTGGAACGGGGAGATCATCGGCGGCTGGGCACAACGCCCGGACGGGGAAATCGTGTGGCGGCTGCTGACCGATCCCGGCCGCGAAGCCACCGCCGCCATCGCAGCGGAGGCCTCACGACTGTCGGACTGGGTGGGCGAGGCCCGGATCACGCCACGTTTCCGTACGCCACTGGAGCGGGAGTTGACGGCCTGACGACTGCGGGGTCCGGCCCGGCGGCTGACCGGGATCAGCCTCGGGCGGTTTCACGTGAAACATCACATCCGTTTCACAGCTGAAGCCCGCGCCAGCCCTCCTCGTCAACGCCACCAGGAACTGCCGTCCCCGGCTCGTACGGCTCACGGGTGAAGACGAAGGACCCCAGGTCGAGGTGACTCACCGAGCCGTCCTCCCGACGCACGACACGCAGGGTCTCCCCCGCGTAGTAGCCCTCAAGGCCGGTCCAGGTCCCGTCCGCCTCCGCGGAGAAGCGCGACCCTCGGGCGCCGCCGCGCAGCGGCTGAAGCTCCACTCCGCGGTCGGCGAGCAGGCACAGTCCGAGGGAGTACGTCCCCCAGTACCAGGGCCCGGTCAGCTCCAACAGCTCCTGGTCGACCTCCGGCAACGGTCGCCAGGGCTCGGGGATACGCGGCTCGGCCTCGGCCACGATCCGTACGAGATCTGCGGCAACCGATCCGGTGAGCGGCCCCGAGGTGACATTGGAAAGCGCGACCGCGGTGAGCCCGTCGTCCACGCTCACCCACATCGCGGCAACAAAGCCGGGCAGCGAACCCTGGTGCCCGACGAGGGTACGGCCGTCCTTCCGTACGATCTGCATCCCCAGTCCGTAGCCGCTGTCCCACTCCCCGGCCTCGGGCGGCACGGAGGGCGTACGCATCTCCCGCACGGACGCCGCACTCAGCACACGGTCGTCGCCCTCGGCGAGAAACGCCGCGAAGCGGCATAGGTCGGCTGCCGTCGACCACAGCTGTCCTGCCGGGGCCATCAGCCCGAGGTCCTCGGAAGGCTCGGGCAGCATCACATCTGCCCAGGGATGCACCGCCCAGCCGCCGGCATGCGGGGCTCGGGGCTGCGTAGTCGTGCGGTGCATGGCGAGCGGCTCGAGGATCTCGCGCTGGAGAACGTCCTCCCAGGACGCTCCACGCACCGCCTCGATCAGTGAACCGAGCAGCGTATAGCCGGGGTTGGAGTAGTGATGGCGCCGGCCGACGGGATGCATCCGGGACTGGTCTCCGAGTACATCGGCAAGTCCGGTTCGGAGCGAGCCCGGCGTCCGCTCCCACCACGGCGCCGGAGCCTCCGCGCTCAGCCCCGCGCTGTGACCAAGCAACTGAGCGATGGTCACATCCCCCACGCCGGTGCCGGGAAGGCGCTTCTCCAGAGGATCGTTCAGATCGAGCAGACCCTCGTCGCGCAGCCTCAGCACCATGACGGCCGTAAAGGTCTTCGTGATCGAGCCGATGCGGTACTGGGTGTCCGCATCCGGTTCATGCCCGTCGACCGAGCTGCGTGCACCCGTCCAGGCCAGCTGCCCGTCGCGCCCCACGGCAGCGACGAACGAGGGTGCACGCCCCTCGGACTGGGCGACGGCGATGCGATGCAGAAGGGCCCGCTGCGTGGCGGGGAGGAGCTCTTCAAGGGGTGAGGTCATGGGGCAGGTCTATCGGGCAGCCAAGGCGACGTCGAGTTCATTTCGTGGCAGTACGCGGTACGGGCCACTGCACGGTCTGGGATCAGGTCTGCGCCATGTCCACAAAGCGTGAGTAGTGTCCCTGGAAGGCGACCGTGATCGTCGCGGTGGGACCGTTACGGTGCTTGGCCACGATCAGGTCCGCCTCACCGGCGCGGGGTGACTCCTTCTCGTACGCGTCCTCGCGGTGCAGCAGGATGACCATGTCCGCGTCCTGCTCGATGGAGCCCGATTCACGCAGGTCGGAGACCATCGGCTTCTTGTCCGTACGCTGCTCGGGACCACGGTTCAGCTGCGACAGCGCGATGACCGGGAGCTCCAGCTCCTTTGCCAGCAGCTTGAGGTTTCGGGACATGTCCGAGACCTCCTGCTGACGGCTCTCGGCGCGCTTCGAGCCGCCGGACTGCATCAGCTGCAGATAGTCGATGACGACCAGCTTCAGATCATTGCGCTGCTTCAGCCGTCTGCACTTCGCCCGGATCTCCATCATCGACAGGTTCGGGGAGTCGTCGATATAGAGCGGGGCCTGCGACACATCCGGCATCCGGCGGGCCAGGCGTGTCCAGTCCTCGTCCGTCATGGTCCCGGAGCGCATATGGTGCAGCGCCACTCGCGCCTCGGCGGACAGCAGACGCATCGCGATCTCGTTGCGGCCCATTTCGAGCGAGAAGATCACGCTCGGCAGATTGTTCTTGATCGAGCAGGCACGGGCGAAGTCCAGCGCCAGCGTGGACTTACCCATGGCGGGACGGGCCGCGATGACGATCATCTGGCCCGGGTGCAGGCCATTGGTCAGCGAGTCGAAGTCCGTGAACCCGGTCGGCACGCCGGTCATCTCACCGCTGCGCGAACCGATCGCCTCGATCTCGTCGAGCGCGCCCTCCATGATGTCGCCGAGCGGCAGATAGTCCTCGCTGGTGCGCTGCTCGGTGACGGCGTAGATCTCGGCCTGGGCGGAGTTGACGATCTCGTCGACATCGCCGTCGGCGGCGTATCCCATCTGTGTGATCTTGGTGCCGGCCTCCACAAGTCGGCGCAGGACAGCGCGCTCATGAACGATCTCGGCGTAGTACGAGGCGTTGGCCGCGGTCGGGACCGACTGGACCAGGGTGTGGAGGTACGGGGCACCGCCGACCCGGGTGATCTCACCGCGCTTGACCAGCTCGGCCGCGACCGTGATGGGGTCGGCCGGCTCACCCTTGGCATAGAGGTCGAGGATCGCCGTATAGACGGTCTCGTGGGCGGGCCGGTAGAAGTCATGGCCCTTGATGATCTCGACGACGTCGGCGATGGCGTCCTTGGAGAGAAGCATGCCGCCGAGGACGGACTGTTCGGCGTCCAGGTCCTGCGGAGGGACGCGCTCGAAGCCGGGGGAGCCGCCGTCCCAGCCGCCGCTGTCCCTGCCGCGCTCGTGCTGGTCCTCTCGGCCCCCACGGCTGTCGTTGCGGCGCTGACGGGAGACGGGCAGGCGGTCACCGGGGCCGCTGTCGGCTGCCCACGGGTCGTCCAAGGGCTCGGAAATGCTCACCCGCGCCACCTCCTCCCGTCCGCCCCGCGGACCTCGCCGTGCCACTCTTTCTACGGCACGGCACTGACAAAACGAACGGCCGGACTCCGCTTCGGGCGCGTCGGGCGACGGTCCACGGTAGGCCCGTCTGCACCGTCAGCCAATCTGGTTATCCACAGGCCATGTGGACGACGGACCAGATGCTGTGGAGAACTCTGCAGAACCTGTGCACGGACCGGGGGACAGCACTGTGGACAAACTCATAGCCACCCCGCCGCACCGGCTTTGACCTGGCCTTTTTCCGTCCACTGGCTGTGGGGGAGAAAAACTTTCCCTGCTGGATCAAGATCACAACAAATAGCGCAGAGCAGAACCCGCACCTGGAGGCTAGGTAAGGAGTGCAAAGCAATTGCATCTCTTACCTGTGGAAGATTAGATTGCTGCCATGACACAGGCTCCAACGGCTCCGAAGGCCCTCCGGCGACGCCACGATCGAGAGATCGTGGCGCTCGCCGTCCCCGCCTTCGGAGCCCTCGTCGCCGAGCCGCTCTTCGTGATGGTCGACAGCGCCATCGTCGGCCATCTCGGCACCCACCAGCTCGCCGGACTGGGTGTCGCGGCGGCGCTCCTCATGACCGCCGTGAGCGTCTTCGTCTTCCTCGCCTACGCCACCACGGCCGCCGTCGCCCGCCGTGTCGGAGCAGGCGATCTCGCGGCAGCCGTCCGCCAGGGGATGGACGGCATCTGGCTCGCGCTGTTCCTCGGCACCGTCGTCGTCGCGGTCACCCTCCCCACGGCGCCCTGGCTCGTCCAGGCCTTCGGAGCCTCCGACACCGCCGCCCCGTATGCCACGACCTATCTCCGTATCTCCAGCCTCGGAATCCCGGCCATGCTGATCGTGCTCGCCGCGACCGGTGTACTGCGCGGCCTCCAGGACACCCGGACTCCTCTGTATGTCGCCGTCGGTGGTTTCACCGCCAACGCAGCCCTCAACGCAGGACTTGTCTACGGGGCGGGCCTGGGCATCGCAGGATCCGCCTGGGGCACGGTCATCGCCCAGGTCTGTATGGCCGCCGCCTATCTCATCGTCGTCGTCCGGGGCGCGCGACGGCACGGCGCGTCGCTCCGCCCCGACGCCGTCGGCATACGGGCCAGCGCCCAGGCCGGCGTCCCCCTCCTGGTCCGCACGCTCTCGCTGCGCGCCGTCCTGCTGATCGCCACCGCCGTGGCGGCCCGCCTCGGAGACATCGAAATCGCCGCCCACCAGATCGTCCTCGCGCTCTGGAGCCTCATGGCCTTCGCCCTGGACGCGATCGCCATCGCCGGGCAGGCGATCATCGGCCGCTATCTGGGGGCCGACGACGCCGAGGGCGCCCGCCAGGCCTGCCGCCGCATGGTGCAGTGGGGCATCGCCACCGGTGTGGTGCTCGGCATCCTGGTAGTGGTCGCCCGGCCGCTCTTCATCCCTCTGTTCACCAGCGACTCGGCAGTGCATGACACCCTCCTCCCGGCCCTGCTGGTGGTCGCCGTCTCCCAGCCCATCGCGGGCGTGGTCTTCGTACTCGACGGCGTGTTGATGGGAGCGGGCGACGGCCGCTATCTGGCCGGGGCGATGCTCGTGACGCTGGCCGTCTTCGCGCCTGTCGCCCTGCTCGTCCCCATGGTCGGCGGCGGGCTGACGGCACTGTGGTGGGCCATGACTTTGATGATGACGGTCCGCATGCTGACACTGTGGCTGCGCATGCGCTCCGGCCGCTGGATCGTCACCGGCGCTACGCGCTGAGCCGATGTTTCACGTGAAACGGACCGACTGAACAGCAAGAGGGCCGCACCCCCGGGGGGTGCGGCCCTCTCATGCTCTGCAGTGCGCAGCGTTACGCGGCGACGACCTCGACGCCCAGCTTCGCGGCAACCTCGGGGTGCAGACGCACGGACACCTGGTGCGAGCCCAGGGTCTTGATCGGCGAACCGAGCTCAACGCGGCGCTTGTCGACGTCCGGACCACCGGCAGCCTTGATCGCCGAGGCGATGTCGGCCGGGGTGACGGAGCCGAAGAGGCGGCCGGCGTCGCCGGAGCGAACGGCCAGACGCACCTTGACGCCCTCGAGCCGGGCCTTGATCTCGTTGGCCTGCTCGATGGTTGCGATCTCGTGGATCTTGCGGGCGCGGCGGATCTGCGCCACGTCCTTCTCGCCACCCTTGGTCCAGCGGATCGCGAAACCACGCGGAACCAGGTAGTTGCGAGCGTAGCCGTCCTTGACGTCGACGACATCGCCGGCGGCACCGAGGCCAGAGACCTCGTGGGTGAGGATGATCTTCATGATTCGGTCACCCTTCCCTTATCGCGCGGTGGACGTGTAGGGCAGCAGCGCCATCTCACGGCTGTTCTTCACGGCCGTGGCGACGTCACGCTGGTGCTGCGTGCAGTTGCCGGTAACGCGGCGGGCACGGATCTTGCCGCGGTCGGAAATGAACTTCCGCAGCATGTTCGTGTCCTTGTAGTCCACGTACACGGTCTTGTCCTTGCAGAATGCGCAGACCTTCTTCTTCGGCTTGCGCACAGGCGGCTTCGCCATGGTGTATCTCCTGTGTGATCAAGAAGTGGGGTACGAGCTCCCCGGGAGGGATCCCTTAGAAGGGGGGCTCGTCCGAGTAGCCGCCGCCGGAACCGCCGGAGCTTCCGCCCCAGCCGCCCCCACCGCCCTGCTGCTGGCCGCCGCCGGCCGGCGCGCTGGTGGCCCAGGGGTCGTCGGCGGGTGCACCGCCGCCGCCCTGCTGGCCACCACTGGGACCGCCACCACTGGGACCGCCGCCCCAGTTGCCGCCGCCCTGCTGGCCGCCGCCGTAGCCACCCTGGCCGCCGCGACCGGTGGTCTTGGTGACCTTGGCCGTGGCGTTCTTGAGGCTGGGGCCGACTTCCTCGACGTCCAGCTCGTAGACCGTGCGCTTGACGCCCTCGCGGTCCTCGTAGGACCGCTGCTTCAACCGGCCCTGGACAACGACACGCATGCCGCGCTGGAGCGACTCGGCGACGTTCTCCGCGGCCTGACGCCAGACCGAGCAGGTGAGGAAGAGGCTTTCGCCGTCCTTCCACTCATTGGTCTGACGGTCGAAGGTGCGGGGAGTGGACGCGACACGGAACTTCGCGACCGCCGCACCGGACGGGGTGAAGCGCAGCTCGGGGTCGTCGACGAGATTGCCGACGACCGTGATGACGGTCTCGCCTGCCATGGGTGAACCTCTCGGCGGGATTGCTGCTGGCTGCTTGCTGCTACTCGAACCCGATGACCTCTGAGCTAGCTGCTCAGTGGGTCTCGGGACGGAGGACCTTGGTCCGGAGGACCGACTCGTTCAGGTTCATCTGGCGGTCGAGCTCCTTGACGACCGCAGGCTCGGCCTGCAGGTCGATGACCGAGTAGATGCCCTCGGGCTTCTTCTTGATCTCGTAAGCGAGACGACGACGGCCCCAGGTGTCGACCTTCTCAACCTTTCCGTTGCCCTCGCGGACGACGGAGAGGAAGTTCTCGATCAGCGGGGAGACAGCGCGCTCCTCGAGATCGGGGTCGAGGATGACCATCACCTCGTAGTGACGCATGTGGAACCCACCTCCTTTGGACTCAGCGGCCACGGTCGTTCCGTGGCAGGAGGGTCGTGATGCGTAAGCAACGGTATCCGCCGCCACTGACAATCGCGGAGGATCGTCTTCTGGCCTGGGCAGACACCGGTGCAGACCGTACAGACTACCTGCTGCCGCCCTTCCGGTTGAAATCCGGTGGTCACGGACCGCACTCTGTACGCATCGGGTGTGGGCGGCGTCACAGTGCGCCGCATTTCCGGAACGCCAGGAGGTGCTTCATGGCACAGACAATGCGACCGAACCCCACAGGATCTCTCTTCGCTACTGACGGCAAACCCCATCCGCTCCAGGACACCCTGATGGTGGTGACCCTGGCGCTCGGTGTGCTGTCCTTTGTGACCGCCCAGTTCGACAACCTTCATATCCTCAGCTCCTGGTCCGGACTGATCGGGATCCTCACGGGCGCGTACGGCCAGTTCATCTCGGCCACGACCCGTGAACGCTTCCTCCTGATCGTCGGACTCGGCGCCTCCGCCTTCGGCTTCTACCTCGGCATGGCAGACGGCGGGCTCTTCGGTGGCTTGATCGGCTACTAGCTCCGTTCTCCCTCGGCCACGCGGGGCGTTCTCACGGCCCAGTAGGCTTCGGCGCGAGAGCCGGAGCCCCTGTACCCATGGGGACACACCTGCCGAGGAGCGCCCCGCATGAGCCTGACCCTGAGGACCATCAGCCGAGAGCAGCATCTGGCGTACATCCAGACCCTGCCCGCGGCAAGTCACTGCCAGGTCCCGGCATGGGCTGATGTGAAGACCGAATGGCGGTCGGAGAACCTGGGCTGGTTCGACAGGAGCGGTGAGCTGGTGGGCGTGGGACTGGTGCTGTATCGCCAGCTGCCCAAGATCAAGCGCTATCTCGCGTACCTGCCCGAGGGTCCAGTGATCAACTGGTACGCCCCGAATCTGGACGACTGGCTGCAGCCCATGCTCGCCCACCTGAAGCAACAGGGCGCCTTCTCGGTGAAGATGGGCCCGCCGGTGGTCATCCGCCGCTGGGAGGCACCCGCGATCAAGTCCGGCATCCAGGACCCGGACGTCAAGCGGCTGCGGGACGTCGAGGCGACGCACATCGAGCCGCGGGCGTTCGAAGTGGCCGACCGGCTGCGGAAGATGGGCTGGCAGCAGGGCGAGGACGGCGGCGCCGGCTTCGGCGACGTACAGCCTCGGTACGTCTACCAGGTGCCGCTGGCGAACCGTTCGCTCGACGATGTCCTCAAGGGCTTCAACCAGTTGTGGCGACGCAACATCAAGAAAGCCGAGAAGGCCGGTGTCGAAGTCGTCCAGGGCGGCTACGAGGATCTCGCCGAATGGCAGCGGCTGTACGAAATCACCGCCGTGCGCGACCACTTCCGGCCTCGCCCGCTCTCGTACTTCCAGCGCATGTGGACCGTGCTGAACGCCGAGGACCCGAACCGTATGCGGCTGTACTTCGCGCGGCACAACGGGGTGAACCTGTCGGCGGCGACGATGCTGGTCGTCGGGGGACACGTCTGGTACTCGTACGGCGCTTCCGACAACATCGGCCGCGAGGTCCGGCCCTCGAACGCGATGCAGTGGCGGATGCTGCGCGACGCCTACGCGATGGGCGCGACCGTCTACGACCTGCGCGGCATCAGCGACTCCCTCGACGAGACCGACCACCTCTTCGGCCTGATCCAGTTCAAGGTGGGCACGGGCGGCGAGGCCGTCGAGTACGTCGGCGAGTGGGACTTCCCGCTCAACAAGCTGCTGCACAAGGCGCTCGACATGTACATGTCGCGTCGCTGACGCGACTGCTGACGACGCCGTAACCTCGGCCGTAATCTCGTAAATCTCGCACATACCTCTGATACACCGCAGACACCAGAAGGGTTCCGGACCGGCCATGGCGCTCTCCCTCTACGTCGACACCGCGCGCTGGCGGGCGCACCAGAAGTCCGTGATCGACCAGTTCCCCGGTCTCGTGCCGGTCTGCAAGGGCAACGGCTACGGCTTCGGTCATGAGCGCCTCTCGGAGGAGGCCTCCCGCTTCGGCTCGGACATGCTGGCCGTCGGCACCACCTACGAAGCAGCCCGGATCAAGGACTGGTTCAGCGGCGACCTCCTCGTCCTCACGCCCTTCAGACGGGGCGAGGAGCCGGTCCCGCTGCCCGACCGCGTCATCCGCTCCGTCTCCTCGGTCGACGGTGTGCACGCACTGGTGGGCGCGCGGGTCGTCATCGAGTGCATGAGTTCCATGAAGCGCCACGGCGTCACCGAGCAGGAGCTCGGCCAGCTGCACGCGGCCATCGAGGACGTACGCCTGGAGGGCTTCGCCCTGCACCTGCCGCTGGACCGTACGGACGGTTCCGACGCGGTCGAGGAGGTCATCGGCTGGATGGACCGGCTGCGCGCGGCCCGGCTGCCGCTGCACACCATGTTCGTCAGCCATCTGCGTGCCCAGGAACTGGCCCGCCTCCAGCAGCAGTTCCCGCAGACCCGCTTCCGCGCCCGCATGGGTACGCGGCTGTGGCTCGGCGACCATGAGGCCACCGAGTACCGCGGCGCCGTCCTCGACGTAACCCGCGTCACCAAGGGCGACCGCTTCGGCTACCGCCAGCAGAGGGCGGCCTCGGACGGCTGGCTGGTCGTGGTGGCGGGCGGCACCTCGCACGGCGTCGGCCTGGAGGCTCCGAAGGCCCTGCACGGCGTGATGCCGCGGGCCAAGGGCGTCGCCCGCGCGGGTCTCGCGACCGTCAACCGGAATCTGTCGCCGTTCGTCTGGGCGGGCAAGCAGCGCTGGTTCGCCGAGCCGCCGCACATGCAGGTCTCGATCCTGTTCGTGCCGTCCGACTCGCAGGAGCCGAAGGTCGGCGACGAACTGGTGGCACATCTGCGCCATACGACGACCCAGTTCGACCGTCTCGTCGACCGCTGAGGCGGAAGGACCGCCGGGCCGTCAGCCTGACTGCTGCGTCTCTCCGGACCCCTGCGAGGGCGGCGTCCCCCAGTCCACCCGCGGCCCCTCCACCGCGTGCGCCGCATGCCGTGGCGGATGGGCCCCCCGCCCCAGTACGAAGACGTCGTCGGCCCCGTCGAGCACACCGCCCGACGGGTCGTCCGAGCCGTCCTGGCGTACACCGTCGCGCTCGGGCATCAGGATGTCCCGCACGACCACCGCGCACAGATACAGCGTCCCCAGCAGATGCAGGGCGATCGCCACCTGATAGCCCTCGGGCGGCAGTCCCTGGTGCTTGGGGCTGGTCGTGTACGCGAGGTACATCCAGATCCCCAGGAAGTACATGACCTCGCAGGCCTGCCAGATCAGGAAGTCGCGCCAGCGCGGCCTGGCGAGCGCTGCAAGCGGAATGAGCCACAGTACGTACTGAGGCGAGTAGACCTTGTTGGTGACGATGAACGCGGCGACGACCAGGAAAGCGAGCTGCGCGAAACGGGGCCGCCGGGGCGCGCCGAGGGTCAGCGCCGCGATGCCCGCGCACGCCAGGATCATCAGCAGTGTCGCGTACGTGTTCACCGAGTCGACTTCCAGCGGCTCGCCCGTGCGCTGCGTGATGATCAGCCAGAACGAGCCGAAGTCGACCTGCCGCTCCTGGCTGAAGGTGTAGAACTTCTTCCACCCCTCCGGCGCCATCAGCATCACCGGCAGATTCACCGCCAGCCACGCGCCTGCCGCACCGAGCGCCGCAGCGGCGAACTCTCGCCATTTGCCCGCCCGCCAGCACAGCAGGAGCAGCGGGCCGAGCAGCAGCACGGGATAGAGCTTGGCGGCGGTCGCGAGCCCGATGAGAATGCCGAAGGCCAGCGCCCTGCCGCGTGACCACATCAGCATCGCGGCGGCGGTGAGCGCCACGGCCAGCAGGTCCCAGTTGATGGTCGCTGTGAGCGCGAAGGCAGGTGCCAGAGCCACCAGCAGGGCGTCCCAGGGGCGACGGCGGTGTGTGCGAGTCACACAGACGGCGATGACCGCGGTGCAGATCATCAGCATGCCCGCATTGACCAGCCAGTACATCTGCTCCCGGTGCTGCACGGAGCCGCCGGCGAGATCCAGCCAGGAGGCGACCTGCATGAACAGACCCGTCAGGACCGGGTATTCGAGGTACTGCATGTCGCCGGGCAGCCGGTCGAAGTACGGGATGAGCCCTTCGGAGAAACCGCGCCCCACATAGAGATGCGGAATGTCCGAATAGCAGGCGTGGGTGTACTGGGAGCTGGCACCCCTGAACCAGGCCCAGTTGTAACACGGCAGCTTCTGGACCATGCCAAGCGCAAACATGCCGATTGCCACAAGGGCGACGACGCGTACCGGAGTGAGCCAGCCGCTGCTGCCACGCCAGGCCCAGCGACCCGCCGGACCGCCGATCAGCTCACTGCCGGACGCGGCGACGGAGTCCCGCCGCGTGGGCCGTACGTCCGGCCGCTCCGGCTGCTCCGGCCGGTCGTGGTACACGCTGATCTCTTCTGCGCTGGGCATGCTGCACATCCTGCCGTACGGGGTGGGGGATACGGCGAGGGCCGCCACCACCGGATCACACAGGTGCTGTGCGTACCGGGTGCGGCGGCCCTCATGGCATTGCCGTGGCGGACCGGTCGGCCCGCTAACTGCTCGTGCCTCCGAAGAAGCCTCCGTTGCCATTGCCGTTGCCGCCGTTACCGTTCGTGCCTGGTGGTGTCGTCGACGGACTGATCGTCGGATCGCCGGTGGGGTCACCGTTGGCTCCGCCGTTGCCTGCGCCGCCCTTGGTGCCGCAGGTGATGTCCTCCCACGGGTTGCAGGACTGGCTCGGATCGGGGCTGTCGGACGGCGTGGTGGACGGGTCACCCGAAGGCGTCGTCGACGGGGTGGTGGACGGTGTGGTGGACGGCGACGGGGGCGGGCTGGAGGCGCCGCCGCCCCAGATGGCCTCGCCATCGATGGACTCGGGCTCCGGGAAGGTCTCCACCGCCGTGTTCTTCAGCGCTTGCGTCATGTACGTCTGCCAGATCTCCGACGGGAACGACGCACCGTGGATCTTCTTCTGGCCACCGGTTCCGTACATCTCGAGGAACTCGCGCTTCTTGCCGCTCTTCTCGTCGTCGTCCATCCGGTACATGTCGATGGCGGTCGACAGCTGCGGCGTGTAGCCGACGAACCACGCGGACTTGTTGCCGTCGGTCGTACCGGTCTTGCCCGCCACCTGCCGCCCGGGGATCCGGGCGTTCTTGCCGGTGCCCTGGGGGTCGTCGACCACGGACCTGAGCACGTCCGTCACATTGCTTGCGACAGCGGTGGTGAAGGCGCGGTTGGGCTTGATCTCGGGCTTGAAGATGGTCTTGCCGCGCTCGTCGACGCGGGTGACGGAGTACGGGTCGCGCTGCTCACCATTGGCCGCGAAGGTCGCGTAGGAGCCGGCCATGCGGATGGCACTGGGGTCGGAGATACCGATCGAGAACGACGGCACATTCGACTTCGAGAGGCTGGACTCGAGCAGCCCGGCCTTGACCGCCGCCGTTCTCACCGTCGGAATGCCGATGTCCATGCCCAGCTGTACGAAGGGCGAGTTGGCGGAGTGGACCATGGCTTCGCGCAGGTCGATGTTCCCGTACGACTCATTGCCGTCGTTGGTCTGCAGCCACTCCTCGTTGTCCTCGTTCTTCCACACGGTGCCGTCGTAGTTCTTGATCTTGAGCTTGTTCTTGCCGCTGTAACGGCTCTTGTCGGGATCGACGATCTTGCGCTCCCCGGGCCCCTGCTCTTCCCCCAGCTCGGGGTCGCGCACGCCCTCCTGCATCGCCGCCGCGAGGACAAACGGCTTGAAGGTCGACCCGACCTGGGCACCGGTCTGGTCGGCGTTGTTGGTGAAGTGCTTGGTCGCGTCCTCACCGCCGTAGACGGCGACGATCGCCCCGCTCTTCGGGTCGACCGAGGCGCCACCGAACTGGACGTGCGTGTCCGTTTCCGGGCGCTTCTTGGGATTGATATTGGCGTCCCGGACCTTCTTGACCGCGGCCTCGAGCTTCTTGACCCTGTCCTTCTGGAAGGTCGTATGGATCTCGTAGCCACCCTGCGCGAGCTTGTTGGCGTCGATGCCCTGGTCGTTGTTGTTGAGAAAGTAGGACTTGGCGAGGTCCACCAGATAGCCGACCTGACCGCTCAGCTGCGCGTTCTTCTTGATCGGATGGGGCATCGGGAACTTGTTGGTGTACGTGGCCCGCTGTGCGGCACTGAGATGCCCGTCCTTGACCATCTCGTCGAGGATCCAGTTCCAGCGCTCCTTGGCGCGCGCAAGGTTGGCCTCCGGGGTCGCCGCGGGGTCGATGTCCCTGGCGCCGGCCGGGTCGAAGTAGGTGGCGCCCTTCAGCAGCGAGGCGAGGAACGCGCACTCGTCGGGCTCCAGGTCCTTGGCGTTCTTGCCGTAGTACGTGCGCGCCGCGGCCTGGATTCCGTACGCTCCGCGTCCGTAGTACGAGGTGTTCAGATAGCCGGCCATAATGTCGGGCTTGTCCATGTCCGTGCCGACCTTTATGGAGATGAACAGCTCCTTGAACTTACGGGTCAGGGTCTGGGACTGGTCGCCGAGCCGCGCGTTCTTCACATACTGCTGGGTAATGGTGGAGCCACCCTGGGTCTGGCCGCCCTTGGCCATGTTGACCAGGGCTCGGCCGATGCCCATCGGATCGATGCCCGAGTCGGTCCTGAACGTCTTGTTCTCGGCCGAGATCACCGCGTTCTGCATGGCGTCGGGGATCTGATCGATGCCGACGATCTGCCGGTTGATCTCGCCACCGGTCGCGGCCATCTGCGTGCCGTCCGCCCAGTAGTAGACGTTGTTCTGCGCCTCGGCCGTCCTGTCCGGATTCGGAACTCCCACCATCGCGTACGCAATGGTCGCGGCCGCCATCAGGCTGCCGATGAAGCCCAGGCAGAGGCCGGTGACCAGCTTCCACGACGGGACCCAGCGCCGCCATCCGTACTTGTTGTGGCGCGGATAGTCGATGAACCGCGGCCTGGACGGCCGCCCGCCGCGACCGCGGCCCTCGTGCCCACCGCCGCCGCCTCCGCGCCGACCGCCACCCCGGCCCCCGTGGCCGGATCCCGCGCCTTCGTCAACGCGCCGGCGACCACCTCCGCTCCGCTGTGCGGCACGGCGAGCCTCGGCCCGGCCGACGTGGGGACGCTCCTGGCCGTACGAAGCGGAAGGAGATCCTGAGGCATCGCCCCGGGAGGGGGCTGCGCGGCGGCCAGAAGGCTGCTGGGCGGCGCGTCTGGCCGCGGCACGGCCGCCGCCCTGGGACTGCGGCGGTTTGCGACGGTGCTCGCTCATCGAACGACTACTCCTCGGGCAGGCGAGACGCCTGGAAGCGGCAGTTGAGTTCCGGTCCCCCCGAAATGGATACGGACAAGCCCTGTGGGGGACTCATCCGCTGTGCACCCACGACGAGGACGCTCACTGGCGTCACGTGGTTCCCGGCGGTGTGCATGGCGCACAGACTACGCACGCTCAAAACCCGCCTAGGGCCGAAGGTCCCCCCAAATCAGGCAACTCGCCCCCCATGAATTGGCGATGTGACGCCGCTCACGATGGCCACTCTTGTCGCAGGAGGTACGTCGTTCTATCGTGCTGATGTATCGAATCGATACATCAGCACGGCATAAGCGACCGGGACGGCGAGGGAGGCAACAGTGAGCAGGCGCTCCGGCATCCTTGAGTTCGCTGTGCTCGGTCTGCTCCGTGAGGCCCCCATGCACGGGTATGAGCTGCGGAAACGGCTCAATACCTCGCTGGGGATCTTCCGGGCCTTCAGTTACGGAACCCTCTACCCCTGCCTCAAGACGCTGGTCGCCAACGGCTGGTTGATCGAGGAACCGGGCAGCGCTCCCGAGGAAGCGCTGGCCGCTTCACTCGCGGGTCGCCGCGCCAAGATCGTCTATCGGTTGACGGCGGAAGGTAAGGAACACTTCGAGGAGCTGCTCTCCCACACTGGCCCGGACACGTGGGAGGACGAGCACTTCGCCGCTCGCTTCGCCTTCTTCGGGCAGACCGAGCGCGAGGTGCGGATGCGGGTGCTCGAGGGCCGCCGCAGCCGGCTGGAGGAGCGTCTTGAGAAGATGCGCGCCTCCCTGGCGCGCACCCGCGAGCGCCTCGACGACTACACGCTTGAGCTGCAGCGACACGGCATGGAATCCGTGGAGCGCGAGGTGCGCTGGCTGAACGAGCTCATTGAGAGCGAGCGAGCGGGGCGGGAGCAGCGACAGTCCTCCCCCGAGAGCTCTGCTCAGCAGGACAACACATCTTCAGAGACGGGCGGCCTGCCCCGGCACAGGGGTGCCGAGCGGTCCGGGGGCACACCCCCCGGGCGCTCGACCCCGCCGGATCCGTCCGACGACACCGCCAAGTGAGGCCCTGCGCTCCGCAGGGTTTCATCCGGAATACCGAGATCACACAGGGAGCAACCGGAATGGGTTCGGTTCGCGTAGCCATCGTCGGCGTGGGCAACTGCGCCGCCTCGCTGGTGCAGGGCGTCGAGTACTACAAGGACGCCGACCCGGCCGGCAAAGTGCCGGGTCTGATGCACGTCCAGTTCGGCGACTACCACGTCAGCGACGTGGAGTTCGTGGCTGCCTTCGATGTCGACGCCAAGAAGGTCGGCCTCGACCTGGCGGACGCCATCGGCGCCAGCGAGAACAACACCATCAAGATCTGCGACGTGCCGTCCACCGGCGTCACCGTGCAGCGTGGGCACACGCTCGACGGCCTGGGCAAGTACTACCGCCAGACCATCGAGGAGTCCGCCGAGGCCCCGGTCGACATCGTCCAGATCCTCAAGGACAAGCAGGTCGACGTCCTGGTCTGCTACCTGCCCGTCGGTTCCGAGGACGCTGCGAAGTACTACGCGCAGTGCGCCATCGACGCCAAGGTCGCCTTCGTCAACGCCCTCCCGGTCTTCATCGCCGGTACCAAGGAGTGGGCGGACAAGTTCACCGAGGCCGGTGTCCCGATCGTCGGTGACGACATCAAGTCTCAGGTCGGCGCCACCATCACGCACCGCGTCATGGCGAAGCTGTTCGAGGACCGGGGCGTCATCCTGGACCGCACGATGCAGCTGAACGTCGGCGGCAACATGGACTTCAAGAACATGCTCGAGCGTGATCGCCTCGAGTCCAAGAAGATCTCGAAGACGCAGGCCGTCACCTCGCAGATCCGCGACCGCGAGCTGGGCGAGGACAACGTCCACATCGGCCCGTCGGACTACGTGGCCTGGCTGGACGACCGCAAGTGGGCGTACGTGCGCCTCGAGGGCCGTGCATTCGGCGAGGTCCCGCTGAACCTTGAGTACAAGCTCGAGGTCTGGGACTCCCCGAACTCCGCGGGCATCATCATCGACGCCGTGCGCGCTGCGAAGATCGCCAAGGACCGCGGCATCGGCGGCCCGATCCTCTCCGCGTCCTCGTACTTCATGAAGTCCCCGCCGGTTCAGTACTTCGACGACGAGGCCCGCGAGAACGTCGAGAAGTTCATCAAGGGCGAGGTCGAGCGCTAAGCGTTTGCCTGCTCGACCGCGGAGGGTCCCCGGGTTATCCGCCCGGGGACCCTCCGCGTATGTGACGCTTGATCGCATGCCTGTCGTACGTGACTTGCGCGTACTCCTGCGCCTGACGAATTTCCGGCGGCTGCTGGCTGTCCGGCTGCTCTCCCAGTCGGCCGACGGTGTCTACCAGGTCGCGCTCGCCACGTACGTGGTCTTCTCCCCGGAGAAGCAGACCTCACCGACCGCGATCGCCTCCGCCATGGCGGTGCTGCTGCTGCCGTACTCCGTGATCGGTCCGTTCGCCGGCGTCCTGCTGGACCGCTGGCAGCGCAGGCAGGTCTTCCTCTACGGGAATCTACTGCGGGCCCTTCTCTCGAGCGGTACGGCCGTGCTGATCCTCGTCTCAGCACCCGACTGGCTCTTCTACGCCTCCGCCCTGTCCGTTACGGCGGTCAACCGTTTCGTACTGGCGGGGATCTCCGCCTCGCTGCCCCGGGTGGTCGACGCGGACCGGCTCGTCATTGCCAACTCGCTCTCGCCGACGGCGGGCACGCTCGCGGCGACCGCCGGCGGTGGGCTCGCCTTCGCCGTGCGGTTGGTGTCGGCGGACTCCGACTCCGCGGTGGTGCTTCTCGGTGCCGCCCTCTACCTCTGTGCCGCGCTTGCGTCCCTGCGGATGCCGCGTGACCTGCTGGGCCCCGAACAGCAGTTGGTGCAGTCGCGGCTGATGTCCGCCCTCACCTCCACGGCGCGCGGTCTGGCGGGCGGACTGCGGCATCTGGCCGAACGCCGAGCGGCGGCCGCTGTACTGATCGCGATGACGGCGATGCGCTTCTGCTATGGCGCGCTGACCGTCATGGTGCTGATGCTGTGCCGGTACGCCTGGTACGAGAAGCAGTCAGACGGCCTGGCTCTGCTGGGCCTGGCCATTCTCATCTCGGGCGCCGGCTTCTTCGCGGCGGCCGTGCTGACCCCATGGGCGGTCGGCCGGCTCGGCCAGTTCGGCTGGGTGGCGGTGTGCGCGGGGACGGCTGCCATCCTCGAACCGGCGCTGGGGCTGCCTTTCGAACCCGCGCCGATACTGGTCGCCGCGTTCGTCCTCGGGATGATCACCCAGGGCGCAAAAATCGCCACGGACACCGTGGTGCAGATGTCGGTGGACGACGCCTTCCGCGGCAGGGTCTTCTCCATCTACGACGTGCTCTTCAACGTCGCTTTCGTGGGTGCTGCGGCAATCGCCGCACTGATGCTGCCTCCTGACGGACGGTCGGTTCAGCTCGCCGTCCTGGTCGCAGTCATCTACGCGACCGTCGCCGCAGCCATGGCCCGTTGGAGTCGTGTTGGCGCGGTGATATAGCGTGCGCGCGTCAAAGAATCGATCGCACACGTTCACTGGGGGACTCCCGCATGACCCATCCGCCTCAGCAGGGCCCAGGCGCGTACGGACACCCCGACCCGTACGCACAGCAGCCTCAGCAGCCATACCCGCCGCAGCCCGGCTACGGATATCCGCAGCAGCAACAGCCCTACCCGCAGCAGCCGCAGCCGGGGTACGGGCACCCCCAGCAGCCTCAGCAGCCGTACCCGCCGCAGCAGCAGTGGGGCGCCCCGCAGCCGCCGGCTCCGTCCAGGCGTGGTGGCCTCGGCATCAAGAACATCCTGAAGATCATCGGCGTTGTCATCGCCCTCATAGTCTTCGCGATCGTCTACTTCACGAGCCAGGACGACGCCGACAAGGCGGAGGTCGGCGACTGCATGCACAACAGCGGCTCCACGATCACTCCCGATCTCCAGGTAGTGAAGTGCGGCGACGCGAAGGCTGATTACAAGGTGGTCGAGGTTCACCCCGACACGACCGACCAAAAGCTCTGCGAAGGCAAGTCCGACGTTGGCTACTTCGAGCAGACGCGCGGCGGCAGGCGCAGCTCGGGCAAGCAGTTCGTGCTCTGCTTGAACAAGATCAAGAAGTAGGCGCGGAAGCAGCCGCGTACACCGAGGGGCGATGTTTCACGTGAAACATCGCCCCTCGCTCGTCGATCCGGCGCCATGTTTCACGTGAAACATGGTCGCTCCACATGCAGCGCCGACTCTCAGCCCTGCGTCGCCCACCATTCCTTCAGCGCCGCGACCGCCGCATCATGCTCCATCGGCCCGTTCTCCAGGCGCAGCTCCAGCAGAAACGCATACGCCTCGCCGATCACCGGGCCCGGCCCCACTCCCAGGATCTCCTGGATCTGATTGCCGTCCAGGTCGGGCCTGATGGCGTCCAGCTCCTCCTGCTCCTTCAGCTGCGCAATGCGCTCCTCAAGCCCGTCGTAGGTCCGGGAGAGGGCGATCGCCTTGCGCTTATTGCGCGTGGTGCAGTCCGAGCGGGTCAGCTTGTGGAGCCGGCTCAGCAGCGGCCCGGCATCTCGTACGTACCGCCGCACCGCCGAGTCGGTCCATTCGCCCGCACCGTAGCCGTGGAACCGCAGATGCAGCTCCACCAGTCGCGAGACATCCCTGACCATGTCGTTGGAGTACTTGAGCGCGGTCATCCGCTTCTTGGTCATCTTCGCGCCCACCACCTCGTGATGGTGGAAGGAGACCCGGCCGTCGGCCTCGAAGCGCCGCGTGCGCGGCTTTCCGATGTCATGGAGCAGCGCAGCCAGCCGCAGGACCAGGTCCGGCCCGTTCTCCTCCAGATCGATGGCCTGATCCAGGACGGTCAGAGAGTGCTCGTACACATCCTTGTGCCGATGGTGCTCATCACTCTCCAGCCGCAGCGCCGGCAGCTCGGGCAGCACATGATCGGCCAGGCCGGAGTCGACGAGCAGTCCCAGCCCCTTGCGCGGGTGGGCGGAGAGGACCAGCTTGTTCAGCTCGTCACGCACGCGCTCGGCGGAGACGATCTCGATACGGTCCGCCATCCCCTTCATCGCGGTGAAGACCTCGGGGGCGACCTCGAAGTCCAGCTGCGCCGCGAAACGGGCGGCCCGCATCATGCGCAGCGGATCGTCAGAGAAAGACTCCTCCGGCGTCCCGGGGGTCCTCAGAACACGCTCGGCCAAGTCCTCAAGGCCGCCGTGCGGATCGATGAACTCCTTCTCCGGCAACGCCACGGCCATCGCATTCACAGTGAAATCGCGACGTACGAGATCTTCTTCGATCGAATCACCGTAGGACACTTCAGGCTTCCGCGAGGTCCTGTCGTACGCCTCCGAGCGGTACGTGGTGACCTCGATCTGGTAGCCCTCCTTCTGGCAGCCGACCGTGCCGAACGCGATCCCGACCTCCCACACCGAATCCGCCCAGGGACGGATGATCTTCAGTACGTTCTCGGGGCGGGCGTCGGTCGTGAAGTCGAGGTCATTGCCGAGCCGGCCGAGGAGCGCATCCCGGACCGAGCCGCCGACCAGGGCAAGACTGAACCCGGCCTCCTGGAAGCGTCGGGCGAGATCGTCGGCGACAGGCGAGACACGCAGCAGTTCGCTGACCGCGCGACGTTGCACCTGGCTCAGTGCGGTGGAGTTGTCTTCGTTGGCGTTCGGCACAACAGAAAAGGGTACGTGCCGCGGCCCACCCGAGCGCCCCCGTTTATGGCGGCGCACAGAGTAACCGCTCACAGTGGCGTTCTTGGCCACCCGGAAGTCCCTTCCGATCATGTGGGGCACTCCGCGGCACTTCGACGCCGCGCACCTCGTTACCATGCGTGGACGCAAGAACCGAGAACCACCACCGGCAGCAGACGACGAGGGACGGGCGAGCGCGTGGCCGACGCGGCAGACTTCCAGGGGATGAGTGCTTCTCCTGCCCGCCGGTGGCTGCGCCGCACAGCCTCCCTGATCCTTGGCGCCCCGCTTGTGGCCGGGCTGCTGTGCGGTCCCGCCACGCCGGCCGCGCACGCCTCCGAGACCGCCTCGGCCTCGCAGACGGTGGATGTGTCCCTCGACACTCTGACGCCGTCAGCTCCTGGGCAGCACGACACACTCACTGTCTCCGGTTCGGTCACCAACAAGGGCAAGCAGACCGTCACCGATGCCCAGATCGATCTACGGGTGGGCCCGAGGCTGTCCGGCAGGATCGCGATCGACCGGGCCGCCGAGCGGTCCGGTGATGGCGCGGTCGCCGACGCACCACCCGTCGGCGACAAGTACAGCGTCAAGATTCCACAGCTCCTCTCCGGCATCAGCCGGGATTTCACGCTCCGGATCCCGGTCGATGAGCTGGAACTCGACGAGGACGGCGTCTACCAGCTCGGTGTCTCCCTGTCGGGCCAGACCCCGGACGAGCCGTTCGATCAGCTCCTGGGCGTCGAGCGGACCTTCCTGCCCTGGCAGCCCGAGGCCACCGAGAAGAAGACGCAGTTCAGCTATCTCTGGCCGCTGATCTCCTCGACCCACCTCACCTCGGAGACCGGTTCGGACGAGCAGCAGACGCCCGTCTTCGAGGACGAGGCGCTGGCTGCGGAGCTCGCCCCGGGAGGGCGGCTGGACCAGCTTGTCTCGCTCGGCAATACGCTGCCCGTCACCTGGGTCATCGACCCGGACCTGCTGGCCACCGTCGACGCGATGACCAGGAACTACCAGGTCAAGAACGGGAACACCACGGTCGCGGGCAAGAACCAGGCTCTCGCGAAGCGGTGGCTGAGCGCCGTCGAGGCCGCGGTCCAGGGCAGCAGGGTGGTCGCGCTTCCCTTCGCCGACCCTGATCTGGCGTCCTTGGCACACCGCGGAAAGAACGTCTCCGGATCCCTCAGCCATCTTCAGCCGGCCACCGAGGTCGCCGAGACGACCGTGGAGACGATCCTCCATGTGAAGCCGTCCATCGACTTTGCCTGGCCCGTTGACGGCGCCATCGACTCCTCGATCGTGGATGTCGCCACCTCGGCCGGCGCCCACAAGGTGATCGCCCGCAGCGACAGCCTGCGGGACGACCTGTCGTACACGCCCAGCGCTGCCCGGCCGATCGGCGGCGGGACGACGGCGGTGGTCGCCGATTCCCGGCTCTCCACCGCCTTCGCGGGCGACATGATCAACACGGAGAATTCGACGCTCGCGGTCCAGAAGTTCCTGGCCCAGACACTTGCGCTGACCCTCCAGGACCCGGACAACCAGCGGAGCATCGTCGTCGCCCCGCAGCGGATGCCCACCGCGTCCCAGGCTCAGTCCATGGCACGTGCGCTGCAGGCCCTCGATGGTCAGCGCTGGACGCAGCCGCTCGACCTGGTCGCGGCCGCGGGCGCCAAGCCCGACGCCAATGCCACGACCAAGGTGCCCGGCACTTCCCGGTACCCCGGGCATCTGCGCAAGCAGGAGCTGCGGATCCAGGCGTTCCGGGACATCAGGAACACGCAGAACACCCTCGACAACTTCAAGGTCATCCTCACGGCGCAGGACCGTGTGGAGACCCCCTTCGGCCGGGCGATCGACCGGGAGATGTCCACTTCCTGGCGAGGCAAGCCGGTGGAGGCCAAGGAGTACCGCGACCAGGTACGGGCCTATCTGCGGAGCCTCACCGAAGAGGTGCAGCTGATCGAGAAGTCGGCCATCACGCTCTCGGGGCGCAGCGCGACGATCCCGGTCACCGTGCAGAACAGGCTGGTCCAGGGAATCGACCATCTGGTCCTGCGGCTTACCTCGGACAACCCCACTCGCCTCAACCTCGACCACGACAAGGGCACCGCCGAGCAGCCGATCAAGGTCGAAGGGGGCCACAGCCAGTCGGTGAAGTTCGCGGCGTCGGCCAACGCCAATGGCCCCGTGAAAATGACGGCACAGCTCTTCACCGAGGACGGCAAGCCGTACGGCGATGCCATGGAGTTCACGGTGAAGGTCTCGGAGATCACCCCTACTGTGATGCTTGTCATCGCGGGTGGTGTTCTGCTGCTCGTCCTCGCAGGCATCAGGATGTACAGCCAGCGCAAGCGCGCGGCAGCCCGCGATGCGATGGCGGCCGATGCAGACGGGCCGGAGGGGCTGGAAGACTCGGATGACTCCGCCGACGCTGAGGACGCGGACGGCTCCGACGACTCCGACGAGACTGAGGACGCCGAGGGTGGCATCGAAGGCCCCGATCCCGGGCAGGCGAGTGACCCGACACCGGACACCGGACCGGAAAGCGGTGACCCGTCCGGCACTGGTGAGAAAGTGGACCGTTGAGCGATGTCGTGGCCGGCCGGCCGGGGACGATGAGGTGGGGTTGCAATGAACGCGCCGTACGACGGTGACCGCGGCCAGGGTGTGAGCAGAGACCCGGCAGGCCAGGTTCCGCCGCAGCCGACCCCCGAGCCCTCCACACAGGACCCGTACGTCCAGGACGCCTATGCCCATGATCCCTACGGGTCGCAGGATCTGTCGGCCCAGGACCCGGTGACCGAGGCGCTCTACGACCGCGCCGCGCACCCGCCACCACCCCCGGGCACCTACCAGGAGCCCCAGCCGCTGTACCAGCAGCCGCCGTCCCCTCAGCACACACCGGACCCGCGTATCTGGGCGCAGACCCCGCCGCCCGAGCCCGCAGGGCCGTCCCGTCACCTGCCGTACGGCGACGACGCCAGAACCACCCAGTTCACCGGCGTCGACGATCTGGTCACCCGGGCCGGCGAGCAGGAACCGGAGCCCGACGCCTTCGCACACCTCTTCCGGGACCAGCAGGCATCCGGTCAGCCCGAGCCCGCCCCCGAACCGCTCCCGGCAGCTCCGGCTCCCAAGAAGCCGGGCAGCCGGGCCTCCAGCCTGCTGAAGTCCAGCGCTGTGATGGCGGCCGGCACGATCGTCTCCCGGATGACGGGCTTCCTGCGCACCCTTGTGATGGCCGCGGCAATCGGAGTCGGCACGCTCAACGACTCCTACCAGGTCGCCAACGTCCTTCCGACGATGATCTACGTACTGGTCGGCGGCGGTGCTCTGAACGCGGTCTTCATCCCTCAGCTCGTGCGGGCGATGAAGAACGACGACGACGGTGGCGAGGCGTACGCCAACCGGCTGCTGACCCTCGTGGTAGTGCTGCTCGCCGGTGTCACGACGATCTGTGTGCTGGCCGCGCCCGTCCTCATCCGGATGATGTCGACGGAGATCGCGTCCAACCCGGAACGGATGGAAGTAACGGTCGCCTTCGCGCGCTACTGCCTGCCCACGATGTTCTTCATGGGCCTCCACGTGGTCCTCGGCCAGATCCTCAACGCCCGCGGCAGGTTCGGCGCGATGATGTGGACCCCGGTCCTGAACAACATCGTGATCATCGCGACCTTCGGCGCCTTCATCTGGGCCTTCGGCAGCTTCACCGGCTCCCGGATGCAGGCCGAGACCATCACCCCGGAAGGCGTCCGGCTGCTGGGCCTCGGCACCCTTCTCGGTCTCGCCGTACAGGCGCTTGCGATGGTCCCGTATCTGCGCGAAGCGGGCTTCACGATGCGGCTCCGCTTCGACTGGAGGGGCCACGGTCTGGGCAAGGCCGTCGGGCTGGCCAAGTGGACTTTCTTCTTCGTCCTCGCCAATCAGCTCGGCATGATCGTTGTCACCCAGCTCGCCACCTGGGCGGGCTCCGTGGCCGAGAAGCAGGGCTTCACCGGCACCGGCATCACCGCGTACAACTACGCGCTTCTGCTGTGGCAGATGCCACAGGCCATCATCACCGTCTCCGTGATGACCGCGGTCCTGCCGAGAATCTCCCGATCGGCCCATGACGGCGACCCCGCCGCGGTGCGCGACGACATCTCGTACGGGCTGCGCACCTCCGCCGTTGCGATCGTGCCGTGCGCCTTCGCCTTCCTCGCACTCGGCATGCCGATGGCGACGCTGCTCTACGCGGGCTCGGGCGCCGAGGGCGCCCGCGGTATCGGCTTCACCCTGATGGCCTTCGGTCTCGGCCTCATCCCGTACTCCGTGCAGTACGTCGTGCTGCGCGGGTTCTACGCGTACGAGGACACCCGAACCCCCTTCTACAACACCGTGATCGTGGCCCTCTTCAATGCCGCGGCCTCCGCGCTCAGCTTTGTCGTGCTGCCGGCCCGCTGGGCGGTCGTAGGCATGGCCGCCTCGTACGGCCTCGCCTACGCCGTCGGCGTGGGCATCGCCTGGCGACGGCTGAAGAACCGCCTCGGCGGCGATCTGGACGGCTCGCACGTCATGCGTACGTACGCCCGCCTCTGCATGGCTTCCGTTCCCGCAGCGGCGGCCGGAGGTGCGGTCGCCTTCGTCATCATCAAGGCGCTGGGTACCAGTGCCCTCGGTTCGCTCGCCGCCCTGGCCGGCGGCGGGGTCGTGTTGCTGGGCGTCTTCTTCGTTGCCGCGAAGCGGATGCGCATCGATGAGCTCAACGCAATGGTCGGCATGGTGCGCGGGCGCCTCGGACGTTAAGGAGCCCGCGCGTCCCGCACAACCATCGTCGGCCGCCGTGTGTCGTGCATAGCGGCCGACTGTGGGCACAATTGGCATGGCTGTTGAATATGCGCAACGGATGGGGAGGCAGGAACGACGGTGGCGGAACGTAGCACGGCTGCCGTCGACGTGGCCGACAACAGCGGAGACGATCCGCTGACCGCGCAGGCGGGCAAGGCCACGACCGACGGGGCGGCGGAATCCCAGGAAACAGCGGAGAAGACCGCACCGGACACAGGCAGCGAACGGCAGGACACCGATCCCACCATCGCGACGCCCGAACTGCACAGTGGTCACAAGCTCGCCAGACGCTATCGGCTCGAGGAGTGCGTCACCCGTCTGGACGGTTTCAGCAGTTGGCGTGCGGTCGACGAGAAATTGCGCCGCGCCGTCGGCGTCCATCTGCTCCCCGCCGATCACCCACGGGCCCGTTCCGTGCTCGCGGCGGCCCGCTCGTCGGCGCTTCTCGGCGACCCCCGCTTCGTACAGGTCCTGGACGCCGTCGAGGAGAACGACCTCGTCTACGTCGTCCACGAGTGGCTTCCGGACGCGACAGAGCTCACCGCGCTGCTCGCCATGGGACCCATGGAGCCGCACGACGCGTACCAGCTCGTCGACCAGCTCTCCCAGGCGATGGCCGCGGCGCATCGTGAAGGGCTGGCACACCTCAGGCTCACCCCGGGCGCGGTGCTGCGGAGTTCGACCGGCCAGTACCGCATCCGCGGCCTCGCGGTGAACGCCGCCCTGCGCGGAATCACCGCCGACCGGCCGCAGCGCACCGACACCGAGGCGATCGGCGCCCTCCTCTACGCCGCGCTGACCCAGCGCTGGCCGTACGAGAACGACGCGTACGGACTGTCCGGCCTGCCCAAGGGCGTTGGGCTCCTCTCTCCCGACCAGGTACGGGCCGGGGTGCACCGCGGGCTCTCCGAGCTCGCCATGCGCGCCCTGGTCAACGACGGCGCCACGGCATCCCGCCAAGAGCCGCCCTGCACCACGCCCGACGAACTGGCCACGGCCGTCGCCGCGATGCCCCGCATCCGGCCGCCGGAGCCCGCGTTCACCTCCCCGCCCGAGTACCAGCGGACCACGTACCAGCAGGGCACGTACGGCCGTCCTGCGGCACGTCCCGGCCCCACGGCACCCCAGCCGGTGGCAACCCCACCGGCGCCGCTCCAGAGCCGCACCGGCAAGGTCCTCAAGTGGACCGTGGCCGCGTTGCTCATCGCGGCGCTGGGACTCGGCAGCTGGCAGATCGCCGACAAGCTCATCGACCGTGAGAAGGACCCGGTCGATCCGGGTACGTCGCAGTCGAACAGCGGTGAGAACAACACCGACGACGACAAGTCCGGCAAGCCGGTCGCCATCGCCGGAGCCCGCGACTTCGACCCCTTCGGCCAGGATCACTCCGAGAAGCCCGCCGGGGTCAAGAACAGTTACGACAACGACCCGACCAGTTACTGGAACACCGATGGCTACAAGTCCTCGAACTTCGGCAACCTGAAGGCCGGCGTCGGCATCATTCTGGACCTGGGCAAGGTCCAGCAGGTCGGCACTGTGGATGTCTCATTCCTTGGCGGCGAGACATCCGTAGAACTTCGGGCCGCACCCGAAGGAACCACGGCGGAGCCGGCGACGTTCGACGGGTTCACCAAGGTCTCTGCCGGGACCGGGGCAAATGTGTCCCTCAAGCCCGGCAAGCCGGTACAGACGCGATACGTTCTGCTCTGGCTGACCAAGCTGCCGCCGAGCGGCGACGGCGACTGGCGGGGCAAGGTATCGGAGATCAAGATCACCAGCTGACGGCACCAGGGGAGGGGGCTCACCGTTGGACGACGCGACACTCGGCGACACGAGCGACCAGGATCTTCTGGCTCGCCATGTCGCGGGGGACCCGGATGCCTTCGGTGAGCTCGTACGGCGACACCGCGACAGGCTCTGGGCTGTTGCCCTGCGCACGCTGGGAGACCGCGAGGAAGCCGCGGACGCGGTCCAGGACGCCCTGGTGTCCGCCTTCCGGGCCGCCCACACCTTCCGTGGCCAGTCCGCCGTCACCACCTGGCTCCACCGCATCACCATCAATGCGTGTCTGGACCGGGCACGCAAGGCGGCCTCACGGAAGACCTCTCCCGTCGACGACACCGAGCGACTGGAGCAGCTCCTCGAACCTCATGAGTCCGCCGAGGCACCGGCTGAGCGTCAGGATCTGCACCGCGAACTCCTCGCTGCCCTGGCAAAGCTCCCCGTCGACCAGCGGGCCGCCCTGGTGCTGGTGGACATGCAGGGCTATCCAGTGGCGGAGGCTGCGCGCGTCCTCGACGTGCCGACCGGGACCGTGAAGAGCCGGTGCGCTCGCGGTCGGGCGCGGCTGTTGCCCATGCTCACCCATCTGCGCGGTGATGCAGGGGATAACCCGCAGCTCGGCATGGGAAGGAACCGGACGCCGGGGACATCCGTCCCACCGGAGTCGGGGCAAGAGAACGCAGGGACGAGTGATCCTGCAGCTGTGAAGGGCGGAGGTGGGCGCGCGTGACTTCCACGGCCGACACGACTCAGCATCCGGACGTCTCAGAAATCTCCGACCTGACCGAAGGTCTCCTCTCCCCGTCCCGAACTGCCGAGGTACGGGAGCATCTTGACAGCTGTCCCCTGTGCGCCGATGTACGGGCGTCCCTCGAAGAGATCCGCGGGCTGCTCGGCACACTGCCCGGAGCCCATCGGATGCCCGCCGATGTCGCAGGCCGCATCGATGCCGCTCTGGCCGCTGAGGCTCTCCTGAACGCGACCACGCCCGAGGAAGCGGCACATGTTTCACGTGAAACATCGCCCTCCCTACAGCCGTCCGAGACCACCCCTGCCGACCGTCCAGCAGGCCACGCGCGTGCTGCCACAGGCCCGGGCCGCAGCCGCAAGGTGCCACACCGCCGCAAAACTGTGCTGGGCGCCGTCCTCGGCGCGGCCGCGGTCGGCATGAGCGTCCTGCTCCTCCAGTCGCTGCAGCCCACCGGTGGGAACAGCGCCGACTCGGCAAAGAAGGACGCCAGCGTCAGCTCAGCAACAGGAGACTCCCAGGATTTCTCCGCGTCCGGCCTCCAGAACCGCGTACAGGCACTGCTCGCCACCAGCTCCGGTCAGCCGGAGCAGCGGATCGAGAAGGGCCCGTCCATCGAAGGCCATGCCAGTCCTGCCTCACCCCGGACGCTGGAGCGCCCGGCGGTGCCACCCTGCATCCAGAAGGGCACCGGCCGGACCGAGTCCCCGATCGCCTTCGAGCGGGGCGAGTACAAAGGTGACAACGCCTACCTCGTCGTGCTCCCGCACGCCACGGACAGTAAGCAGGTTCAGGCCTATGTGATCGACGCCGCATGTGTCGACACGGCGCCCGCGGCCACGGGAAAACTCCTGCTGACGAACACCTATCCTCGCCGCTGACACACACCACTGCGTCGCTCGGGCATCCCGGGAATGCAAGCCCCGTAGGATCCGTTGGGTGGGGTGAGAGTCATTGACCCGGCCCAGTAGGCAGCACGCAGTCCGCAGAGACGAGGAAGAAACCCGTGAGCGACGTTCGTAACGTGATCATCATCGGCTCCGGGCCGGCCGGCTACACGGCGGCGCTTTATACGGCGCGCGCATCGCTGCAGCCGCTGGTCTTCGAGGGTGCCGTCACCGCAGGCGGTGCGCTGATGAACACGACCGATGTGGAGAACTTCCCTGGTTTCCGCGACGGCATCATGGGCCCCGACCTGATGGACAACATGCGCGCCCAGGCCGAGCGCTTCGGCGCTGAACTGGTGCCGGACGACGTCGTCTCGGTCGACCTCAGCGGCGAGATCAAGACCGTCACCGACACCGCGGGCACCATCCACCGGGCCAAGGCCGTCATCGTCACCACCGGCTCCCAGCACCGCAAGCTCGGCCTGCCGAACGAGGACGCGCTCTCCGGACGCGGCGTCTCCTGGTGCGCAACCTGCGACGGGTTCTTCTTCAAGGACCAGGACATCGCCGTGATCGGCGGCGGTGACACGGCGATGGAGGAGGCAACCTTCCTCTCCCGGTTCGCCAAGTCCGTCACCATCGTCCACCGCCGTGACACCCTGCGCGCCTCCAAGGCCATGCAGGACCGTGCCTTCGCCGACCCGAAGATCTCCTTCGCCTGGCACAGCGAGGTCGCGGAGATCCACGGTGACCAGAAGCTGACCGGTCTGACCCTGCGCAACACCAAGACCGGTGAGACCTCTGCGCTCCCCGTCACCGGGCTGTTCATCGCCGTGGGCCACGACCCGCGGACCGAGCTCTTCAAGGGCCAGCTCGACCTGGACGACGACGGCTACCTGAAGGTCGATGCGCCGTCGACGCGCACCAACCTCAGCGGCGTGTTCGCCGCGGGTGACGTCGTCGACCACACCTACCGTCAGGCCATCACCGCTGCCGGCACCGGCTGCTCCGCCGCTCTCGACGCCGAGCGTTACCTCGCCGCTCTCGCCGACGGCGAGAAGGCGGCAGAGCTGGAAAAGACCCCCGCGGTCTGACTCCTGCGCACCATCCCCCTCTCACCCGCTTAAAGAAACAAGGAGGCCGCCGTGGCCGGCGCCCTGAAGAACGTGACCGACGCATCCTTCGAAGAGGACGTCCTCAAGAGCGACAAGCCCGTACTGGTCGACTTCTGGGCCGCCTGGTGCGGCCCGTGCCGCCAGATCGCTCCGTCCCTCGAGGCAATTGCTGCCGAGCACGGTGACAAGATCGAGATCGTAAAGCTCAACATCGACGAGAACCCGGCCACGGCAGCCAAGTACGGCGTCATGTCCATTCCGACGCTGAACGTCTACCAGCACGGTGAGGTCGCCAAGACGATCGTCGGCGCCAAGCCGAAGGCCGCGATCGTCCGCGATCTTGAGGGCTTCATCGGCGAGTAGTCACGGGCTTCGCTGTTTCACGTGAAACACAAATGGGCTCATCCCCTGGGGGGATGAGCCCATTCTCGCGTTCGGAGTCTCACAGGGGCCTCAGAGCGGGCTCCTTCTGTACCGCGCCGAGCAGCCGGTCCAGCGCCAGCTCCACATCTTCCTTCCAGGAGAGCGTGGTCCGCAGCTCCAGTCTCAGCCGTGGGTACGTCGGATGCGGACGCACCGTTTTGAAGCCGACGGCCAGAAGATGCTCGGCGGGCAGCACACAGGCAGGCTCCTTCCAGCGGGCATCGCCGAATGCCTCGATCGCTCGGAAGCCACGTCGCAAGAGGTCCTTGGCCACCGTCTGCACGATGACCCTGCCGAGCCCCTGTCCTTGATACCCCGGGCTGATCCAGGCGGTCATCAGCTGGACAGCGTCAGGAGAAACGGGGCTCGTCGGGAAGGCCGTGGACCGTGGCACATAGGCCGGAGGCGCATAGAGCACGAAGCCGACCGGCACATCGTCGACATAGACAACCCGGCCGCAGGAACCCCATTCGAGCAGCACGGCAGAGATCCAGGCCTCTTTCTCAAGCTCGGGAGTTCCCGCTTTTACCGCGGCTTCTCCACTGACCGGATCAAGCTCCCAGAAGACGCACGCACGACAACGCTTGGGAAGGTCCGAAAGGTTGTCCAGCGTGAGCGGTACAAGCCGACGCCCCATGAAGGCTGTTCCTCGCTTCCTTCACCCGCCGCTCCACGAGCAGCTGCCAGCGCGCTCCGCTCCTGGAGCAGGCTGCTGATGAAACCTCCGACTGCCCCAAGGCCCAAGCCTGCTGTCACCAGTTGGCTGCGGCTCACCGTTCGCATGCCCTCGCCCTCCCTCTGAGGTGGATCAAGGTGGATGCGCCATACCAGAACGCATCGTATCCACCCAGCCCCGGCACGGGTACCGCCCTACAGCAAAGGGCGGGTCGTATCCGGTCAACCCACCGGACACGACCCGCCCTTTCCTTTCGTCCCGAAGCCTCAGACCTCGTCGTCCTCGGGCTCCTCAGCGAGACCCTTCTCCAGGACCCGACCCTCGCCAGGTGCGAGGGTGCCGAGAATCCGCTCCAGATCGTCTATCGAGGCGAACTCGACGACGATCTTTCCCTTCTTCTGGCCGAGGTCGACCTTCACTCGGGTCTCGAAGCGGTCGGAGAGACGTGAGGCCAGGTCCGTCAGAGCAGGCGACAGCCGGGCACCGGCACGGGGGCTCTTCGGCTTGGACGTGCTCTTCGGGTTCGAGTTGATCAGCGTCACGATCTCTTCGACCGCTCGGACCGAGAGCCCCTCGGCCACGATCCTGTGTGCCAACCTGTCCTGCTCCTCGGAGTCCTCGACCGAGAGCAGCGCCCGCGCATGACCGGCCGAGAGCACCCCTGCGGCGACCCTGCGCTGGACGGGGGGCGACAGACGCAGCAGACGCAGTGTGTTGGAGACCTGCGGACGCGAGCGTCCGATCCGGTCGGCCAGCTGGTCATGCGTGCAGTTGAAGTCCTTCAGGAGCTGGTCGTAGGCGGCAGCCTCTTCCAGCGGATTCAACTGCGCGCGGTGCAGATTCTCCAGCAGCGCGTCCAGGAGAAGCTTTTCGTCGTCCGTGTGCCGGACGATCGCGGGGATCCGCTCCAGAGCGGCCTCACGGCAGGCCCGCCAGCGGCGCTCGCCCATGATGAGCTCATAGCGCTCCGGCCCCAGCTGCCGAACGACGACGGGCTGGAGAAGACCCACTTCCTTGATGGAAGTAACCAGTTCGGCAAGAGCGTCCTCGTCGAAGACCTCACGCGGCTGGCGCGGGTTGGGCGTAATGGCGTCGAGCGGCAGCTCGGCAAAGTGCGCGCTGGCCGGCTCCGTGGGCGATGCCGCCTCCGGCTCCGGCGCGGGCGTGATCGCCTCGGGCGAGGCAGCGGCTGCCGGAAGCGTTGTCACCTTGGCGGCTGCCACCCCCCGTTCCGCCGTCAGTACCGGAGCCGCTCCCGGAGAGCTGGAAGCCCCAGCAGGGGGCACCTGCTTCTCCTGGGGAGCGGCAGGGATCAGGGCACCGAGCCCACGCCCCAATCCTCTACGTCGCTCGCTCACTGGATCCCCTCCGAGATGTTCTGCTGGCTGTTCTGGCTGCCCACATGGCCCTGCTGCGGGTCGTAGTGGATCCCGACCCCACGCAGGGCGATTTCACGAGCCGCCTCAAGATACGACAGCGATCCGCTGGAACCCGGATCGTAGGTGAGCACCGTCTGCCCGTAGCTCGGCGCCTCCGAAATACGCACCGAGCGCGGGATGCTCGTCCGCAGCACCTCGTCGCCGAAGTGGCTGCGCACCTCGTCCGCCACCTGCGAAGCGAGCCGGGTTCTGCCGTCGTACATGGTGAGCAGAATCGTCGAGACATGCAGCGTGGGGTTGAGATGCCCGCGCACCAGATCCACGTTCCTCAGCAGCTGTCCCAGCCCCTCCAGCGCGTAGTACTCGCACTGGATGGGGATGAGCACTTCCGCACCGGCGACCAGCGCATTGACGGTCAGCAGACCGAGCGACGGCGGGCAGTCGATGAGGATGTAGTCCAGTGGCTGCTCATAGGCCTGGATGGCCCGCTGCAGTCGGCTCTCCCGCGCCACCAGCGATACCAGCTCGATCTCCGCACCGGCGAGATCGATGGTGGCGGGGGCGCAGAAGAGGCCTTCGACGTCCGGGACCGGTTGGACCACCTCGGAGAGCGGCTTGCTCTCCACCAGGACGTCATAGATCGAGGGGACTTCGGCGTGGTGATCGATCCCCAGCGCCGTGGAGGCGTTGCCCTGTGGATCCAGATCGACCACCAGGACGCGCGCGCCGTGCAGCGCGAGCGAGGCGGCGAGATTGACCGTGGTGGTGGTCTTCCCTACGCCGCCCTTCTGGTTGGCCACGACCATGACGCGTGTCTGCTCAGGTCGGGGAAGACCCTCACCGGCACGCCCCAGCGCCTCCACGGCCAGCTGGGCAGCACGGCCAATGGGGGTGTCGTCCATCGGGGGCGGTGTTTCACGTGAAACATCCTCCCCCGACGACTCGGTACGGGGACCGGGGACCGGATCGGTCATCGGTCCCGCGATGTTGGCGTCGGACCGCAAGGATTCACTCTCCTCGACTTCAGGCTCGCAATGAACAGAGCCTGCCATGCTTTCGGGGTCGTGAACCAGCGAGGCCCGTGGTTCTGTGGATGAATCCACATCTGTGGATAATTCCGTAGCCCTCAGTAGGGGCTTGCGGTCCCGCAGCGGGGCGGCAGCACGGCCGCGGCTGATGATTCCCTGCAGCAGTGAGCGATGTTTCACGTGAAACACGATGCACGCGCCGCATCCCTACAGTCGCTCGACACTCCGAATTGCGTACGTATGGAAGCTTGTATGGAGCATCGCTGATAGACAGTACGAACTGTGGATCAGCGACGCCGACGGGTTCGGCTGGTTCGGGCGGCCTTGGCCCGCTTCGCCGCAAAACGCACTCCGCCAGGGCTCTCCCCGACCTCTACGCGCACCACAGTGGACAGCGGATCGACCAACCCTTCCCCGACATGCAGCACCGAGGTCTCCACCACACCGAGCTTGCTCAGCGCGGCCCTGGCCCCCTGAATCTCCTCCTCCGCAGTGTCGCCCTTCAGCGCCAGCATCTCTCCGTACGGACGCAGCAGGGGCACTCCCCAGCCCGCCAACCGGTCCAGCGGGGCCACGGCCCGCGCCGTCACCACATGGACTGGGGACAGCGTGCCCAGTACTTCTTCGGCACGGCCCCGGACCACGCTCACATGGTCCAGGCCCAGCAGCTCGACCACCTCCTGGAGGAAGTTCGTCCGCCGCAGAAGCGGCTCAAGGAGCGTGATCTTCAGATCGGGGCGCACCAGCGCGAGCGGAATGCCGGGCAGTCCCGCCCCCGAGCCCACATCGCAGACCGTGACGCCCGCCGGCACGACCTCCGAGAGCACCGCACAGTTCAGCAGATGCCGCTCCCACAGCCGCGGCACCTCACGGGGACCGATCAGGCCACGCTTGACTCCGGCATCCGCGAGCAGCTCCGCATACCGCACGGCCTCCGGAAAGAACTCGCCGAATACCGTCCGCGCCACTTCTGGCGCCTGGGGAAGCTCTGCTGGCTCCGTCACGGGAACCGTCCTTCCGTACCGCACTGTCGCAATGTGGACTGTGGTGGCTGACTATCAGGCTGACAAAGATCGGCCCCGCCTGCGAACAGACGGGGCCGAGGAAACGATGAGGGTCAGGCAGGGAGTACGACGACGAAGCGCTGCGGCTCCTCGCCCTCGGACTCACTGCGCAGACCCGCGGCCGCAACCGCGTCGTGCACGACCTTGCGCTCGAAGGGCGTCATCGGGTTCAGCTTCACCGGCTCACCGGTGCTCTTCACCTCGTCGGCGGCCTTGGCACCGAGCTCGGCAAGCTCTGTGCGCTTCTTGGCCCGGAAACCCGCAATATCGAGCATCAGCCGGCTGCGATCCCCGGTCTCCCGGTGCACAGCGAGCCGCGTCAGCTCCTGGAGAGCCTCCAGGACCTCGCCGTCACGACCGACAAGCTTCTGCAGATCCCGGCTGCCCGCTTCACTGATGATCGAGACCGCGGCTCGGTCGGCCTCGACGTCCATGTCGATGTCGCCGTCGAGATCGGCGATGTCGAGCAGACCCTCGAGGTAGTCGGCCGCGATCTCCCCTTCCTGCTCAAGGCGGGTCAGGGTGTCGCCACCCTCGGCGGCGGCGGAGATGGTGCCTTCCGTCACGGATGGACTCCTTCTTATTACTTCTTGGACGACGGGTGCTTGGGGCGCTGCTGGCCCTTGCGCTGACCGGACTTGGGCTGCTGGCGCGCGGAGCCCGAGGCGGGCTTCCCCGCCGGCTTCGGGTGCGCGTCCTGAGGCGCGTCCTTCTGCAGCGAAGGCTTGGCGTCAGCGTCTTCAGGGCTCTTGTCCGTGCCCTGCTGGGCACTGGCGGACTGACGTTGCGCCTTGGACTGCCGCTTGGGCTGCTGCCGCCTCTGCGCCGCTCCGCCCTCGGCCTCGGCGACAGCGGTGTCGCTCTTGGACACCGTGCCGTCCGCCTGAGCAGCGAGGCCCGCCTTGGCCAGGCCGGTGATGAAGCGACGCTCGTTCTCGTTGCGGTCCGAGCCCTTGGCCACGATCGCCTGGATGACGTTGCGCTTGCGGCGCGACTTGACCTCGTTCTGGGTGGTGATGCTCTTCAGGAGCCGCTGCAGGTAGTGGTCCTGGGCCTTGCTGCCCGGCGTCGGGTTCTGGTTGATCACGTACATCTGCTGGCCCATGGTCCACACGTTGGTGGTCAGCCAGTAGACGAGGACACCGACGGGGAAGTTGATGCCCATCACGGCGAAGATGACCGGGAAGATGTACATCAGCATCTTCTGCTGCTGCATGTACGGCGTTTTGACCGTCAGGTCGACGTTCTTCTGCATCAGCTGGCGCTGCGTGTAGAACTGCGACGCCGACATCATCACGATCATGATCGCGGTGACAATGCGCACATCCGTCAGCGTGGCGCCGAGAGCAGCGACCTTCTCCGGGCTGTCCGTGAACTTCGAGGCGAGCGGGGCACCGAAGATGTGCGCCTGACGCGCGCTGTCCAGCAGCGATTCATTGATGACGCCGATGGTCTTGCCCGAGGCGATGCTGGAGAGCACGTGGTACAGGGCGAAGAAGAACGGCGACTGCGCGAGGATCGGAAGGCACGAGGAGAGCGGATTGGTGCCCGTCTCCTTGTACAGCTTCATCATCTCTTCGGACTGACGCTGCTTGTCGCTCTTGTAGCGCTCCTGGATCGCCTTCATCTTCGGCTGGAGCGCCTGCATGTTCCGGGTCGACTTGATCTGCTTCACAAAGAGCGGGATCAGACAGATCCGAATGAGGATCACCAGCGACACGATGGACAGTCCCCAGGCCCAGCCCGTGTTGGGGCCGAAGATCGCCCCATAGAGCGTGTGGAACTGGACGATGACCCACGAAACAGGTGTGGTGATAAAGCTGAAGAGACTGGCAATCGTGTCCACTAATCAGGCTCCTTGAGCATTGGGCGAGGTCTCTGCTGCCGGACTCGGGGGTTCGGGGGTCGATCCCCGGGGCTGCACATCGGCGGCGGAGTGCCCGCCCTTGCTGCCACGCAAGGCGTCGCGCAGCATTTCGTGCCACCGCGGTCGCTTCCGCGGCGGCACATGGTCCACACCACCCGGCGACCACGGGTTGCACCGCAGGATGCGCCAGGCGGTCAGTGCTGTGCCCTTGATCGCGCCGTGCCGGTCGATGGCCGTGTATCCGTAGTGCGAGCAGGACGGGTAGTACCTGCAGACAGGCCCCAGCAGTGGGCTGATCGTCCACTGGTACAGCTTGATCAGAGCCAGCAGCGGGTACTTCATCGAGCGCCCCCTCCCAGCAGCCGCTGGAGAGCGGCATCCAGGTCTCGGGCCAGCTGTGCATGGTCGGCGTCGCCCGCACCGGGCAGCGCCCGTACGACCACCAGGCTACCGGGGGGCAGCTCGGCGAGTCGGTCGCGCATGAGGTGGCGCAGTCTCCGCTTGACCTTGTTGCGGACGACTGCCCCACCCACGGCCTTGCTTACAACGAAACCCGCACACGTCGGGGGAGCGCTCTCCCCAGGCGCGTGCGGGTCCGTTGCACCGCTGCGTAGATGGACGACGAGGAGCGGGCGGCCGGCCCGGCGTCCTCGGCGTACCGCGGTCGCGAAGTCCTCGCGCCGCCTCAGCCGATTCTCGGTAGGCAGCACGTCATGACCTGTACGCGATCAGGCGGACAGGCTGGCGCGACCCTTGCCACGGCGGTTCGCGAGAATCGCGCGGCCGGCACGGGTGCGCATCCGCAGGCGGAAGCCGTGGGTCTTGGCGCGACGACGGTTGTTCGGCTGGAAGGTGCGCTTGCTCACTCGGGGGCTCCAGAAATGATTGTGTGGTGGCGGGACATCGCCTGGCTGTCACCGTGCGCCCACGAGTAGCTCGCGTTTACGCCCGAGTGCACCGCTTCACGATCACAGACCGTGATCTTTGCCCATCGGAGGCAGGCGGCAGCAGCCATCGACAACTCGACCTGGTTACGGTACGCGCGGCTACGCCATCCGGTCAAACCAGGGCCAGGGCGTGGTCCACTGTGCACAGGCTGTGGACAACAACTTGAACCGCGCGGGTCGCCCTGACTACCGTGGCTGAACTTGAATTCCTTTCCTGCCTGTCTTCCCATCCCGTCCCGAGAACCACACATTCGTGGGACCTGCGAGAGAGCGTGCCTTGTGGCTGATGTACCTGCCGATCTTGCCGCAGTGTGGCCACGAGTGCTGGAACAGCTCCTTGCAGAGGGCCAGCAGGGCATCGAGCCGAAGGACAAGCAGTGGATCGAGCGCTGCCAGCCTCTGGCACTGGTGGCCGACACCGCGCTTCTCGCCGTACCCAATGAATGGGGCAAGCGTGTCCTCGAGGGCCGGCTCGCCCCGCTGATCAGCGAGACCCTCAGCCGTGAGTGCGGCCGCCCGATCCGGATCGCGATCACGGTGGACGACTCCGCAGGCGAGCCTCCGCCTTCGCAGCAGGCGCCTCCCGCCCAGCAGCAGGCCCCCCGTTATCAGGGGCCGCAGCACGACGAGCGGCAGAACGACCCCTACGACAGTTACGGGCGCCGGCCCCCCGCCGACGACGGACTGCCGGATGTGCGCCCCGCCTATCCCGAGTATCAGCAGCAGCGCCCGGAACCCGGCGCGTGGCCGCGTACTCAGGAGGACCTCTCCTGGCAGCAGCCCCGGCTCGGCGGCTTCCAGGACCGGGACCCGTCCGCCGACCAATGGCGAGAGCCCTACGCCACCGCCCGGCCGCGCCCTCCCCAGCACGACTACCGGCAGCCGCAGCCGCCCGAGCGGGCACAGTACGAGCAGCGGCGCCCGGAACGCCACGAACTTCCCGACCAGTCCCCGCACCGCGGCACCGGCCCTGGAGCGACCGGACCGCTCGGCGCACAGCCCTCACCGGCGCCCGGCCCCGGTGAGCCGCATGCCCGCCTCAACCCGAAGTACCTCTTCGACACCTTCGTCATCGGTGCGTCCAACCGGTTCGCGCATGCGGCTGCGGTCGCGGTCGCCGAGGCACCGGCGAAGGCGTACAACCCCCTGTTCATCTATGGGGAGTCGGGGCTCGGCAAGACGCACCTGCTGCATGCCATCGGGCACTACGCGCGCAGTCTCTACCCCGGCACGCGGGTGCGGTATGTGAGCTCGGAGGAGTTCACCAACGAGTTCATCAACTCGATCCGCGACGGCAAGGGCGACACGTTCCGCAAGCGCTACCGCGATGTGGACATCCTGCTGGTCGACGACATCCAGTTCCTGGCGAGCAAAGAGTCGACGCAGGAGGAGTTCTTCCACACCTTCAATACGCTCCACAACGCCAACAAGCAGATCGTGCTCTCCTCGGACCGGCCGCCCAAGCAGCTGATGACGCTGGAGGACCGCCTGCGCAACCGCTTCGAGTGGGGGCTGACCACCGACGTACAGCCGCCGGAGCTGGAGACGCGCATCGCGATCCTCCGTAAGAAGGCGGTGCAGGAGCAGCTCAACGCTCCGCCGGAGGTGCTGGAGTTCATCGCCTCCCGGATTTCTCGCAACATCCGCGAGCTGGAGGGCGCGCTGATCCGGGTGACAGCGTTCGCGTCGCTCAACCGGCAGCCGGTGGACCTCGGGCTCACCGAGATCGTGCTCAAGGACCTGATCCCGGGCGGGGAGGATGCGGCTCCCGAGATCACCGCGAGCGCAATCATGGCCTCGACCGCCGACTACTTCGGTCTGACGGTGGAGGATCTCTGCGGATCCTCGCGCAGCCGGGTGCTGGTGACGGCCCGCCAGATCGCGATGTATCTCTGCCGCGAGCTCACCGATCTGTCGCTGCCGAAGATCGGCGCACAGTTCGGCGGCCGCGACCACACGACCGTGATGCACGCGGACCGCAAGATCCGCGCGCTGATGGCGGAGCGGCGCTCCATCTACAACCAGGTCACCGAGCTCACCAACCGCATCAAGAACGGCTGACGCGAGCGACTGAAGCGGCCGACGCGGCCGACCAAGAGACCGTCGAGGGCGCCCCGGGACTCAAGTCCCTGGGCGCCCTTCGTCGTCCCCAGCCTGTCCCGCTGATGTCCGCTGTTCGAATCCGCGGCGACGGGAAGGTGTTCTCCACAGATCTGAGGAAGGTCTTCCATCCACAGCCTGGGGACTGGGAAGTTGTCCAGATTGCATCCACAAGGGCGGTTGCTGAAACTTCATCACGCCAGGTCAGCCGGTTGTGGATTTGTGGCCAACCGTGCTCCACAGTCTGTGGACACCGAAACCGTCCACAGGGCGTGTTCAAGGTTGTCCACCGGTGGCCCACAGGCAGTGCCGCGTTGCCCACAGCTTCTCCACACCCCTGTCCACTGTTCGGCAACGAAACACCCGGGCTCACCGCGTCGAGTGAAAGGCGTCACACCAACGTGGTCGGTTGGGCTGTGGGGAACGTGGGTAAAGCTGGGGACAGCACTGGGGAGAAGTCCCCCGGGTCTGTGCATCGGATGTGCAGAACTTTCCGGCATCCACAGAAACACCGGGTTGTCCACCGGCTCCACCCACAGGTCCAGTGGACAAAAAAATGGGTCTGACCTGCGCAAACGGGGTTATCCACGGTTTCCACAGGCCCTACTACTACTCCCACTTAGAGTTACCGGGAAATTCGCTTCGAAGAAGGCCCTGTGCACAACTCGAGCCGGGAGCGCCCGACACCTCTTGCCACGACTTGACCCCGACCCGCACCGACTGTCGGTGCCGTGCGTCAGACTGGTCCCCGGCGACACAGCCGACGACGAAGGCCAGCAAGGGCGAGCCAGCAACAGCAGGAGGCGGTTCCGGTGAAGATCCGGGTGGAGCGCGATGTACTCGCGGAGGCGGTGGCCTGGGTGGCCCGCAGCCTTCCGGCCCGTCCGCCGGCGCCCGTACTTGCGGGCCTTCTGCTGAAGGCGGAGGACGGCGCTGTCAGCTTCTCGAGCTTCGACTACGAGGTCTCGGCGCGAGTCTCCGTGGAGGCGGAGGTGGACGAGGACGGCACCGTGCTCGTCTCCGGCCGGCTCCTCGCCGACATCTGCCGCGCCCTGCCCAACCGTCCGGTGGAGATTTCCACAGACGGTGTACGGGCGACCGTGGTCTGCGGCTCCTCGCGATTCACACTCCACACCCTGCCTGTGGAGGAGTACCCGGCCCTGCCGCAGATGCCGACCGCGACCGGCACCGTGCCCGGTGAGGTCTTCGCCTCCGCCGCCGCCCAGGTGGCCATCGCCGCGGGCCGCGACGACACGCTGCCCGTGCTCACCGGCGTACGCATCGAGATCGAGGGCGACACCGTCACGCTGGCCTCCACCGACCGCTACCGCTTCGCGGTCCGCGAGTTCCTGTGGAAGCCGGAGAACCCGGAGGCGTCCGCCGTCGCGCTGGTGCCCGCCAAGACGCTGCTGGACACCGCCAAGGCACTCACCAGCGGTGACACGGTCACGCTGGCGCTTTCCGGCTCCGGTGCGGGCGAGGGGCTCATCGGTTTCGAAGGCGCCGGGCGGCGGACCACGACCCGGCTGCTCGAGGGCGATCTGCCGAAGTACCGGACGCTGTTCCCCACCGAGTTCAACTCCATCGCGGTCATTGAGACCGCGCCCTTCGTCGAAGCCGTCAAGCGTGTGGCGCTGGTCGCCGAGCGGAACACCCCGGTGCGGCTCAGCTTCGAGCAGGGCGTGCTGATCCTGGAGGCCGGTTCCAGCGACGATGCACAGGCTGTGGAGCGTGTGGACGCCCAGCTGGAGGGTGACGACATCTCCATCGCCTTCAACCCGACCTTCCTGCTGGACGGTCTGAGCGCGATCGACTCGCCGGTGGCCCAGCTCTCCTTCACCACCTCGACGAAGCCCGCGCTGCTGAGTGGGAAGCCGGCGGTGGATGCCGAGGCGGACGAGGCGTACAAGTACCTGATCATGCCCGTACGCCTCTCGGGCTGACGCACACAAGCGCGTTGGGCTCGGCCGCTCGGTCGGCGGTCCGGGATTGTCCCCCGCGACAAGGCGGTGCGCCTGAGCGGATGAGCCCCGGCGACTGAGCGCCTGACCCCACAGGTGTGCACCCGCGTCCGGGCGTAGGCTCGGTCGCGGGTACGAAACTGCACACAACGCTTAAGGAATCTCTGATGGAGCTCGGTCTCGTCGGTCTCGGCAAGATGGGCGGCAACATGCGTGAGCGCATCCGCCGCGCAGGCCACACCGTCATCGGATATGACCGCAACCCGGACCTCGCCGATGTCCACAGCCTTGAGGAGCTTGTGGGCAAGCTCAAGGGCCCGCGCGTGGTGTGGGTGATGGTTCCGGCGGGTGCCGCGACCCAGTCCACCATCGACGAGCTGGCCGCGCTGCTGGAGCCCGGCGACGTGGTGGTCGACGGCGGCAACTCCCGCTGGACGGACGACGAGAAGCATGCGGTCGAGCTGGGCATCAAGGGAATCGGCTTTGTCGACTGCGGTGTCTCCGGCGGTGTGTGGGGCCTGGAGAACGGCTATGCGCTGATGTACGGGGGGCACAAGGACCATGTCGAGCGCGTGCAGCCGGTCTTCGACGCGCTCAAGCCCGAGGGCGACTTCGGCTCGGTCCACGCGGGCAAGGTCGGCGCCGGGCACTTCGCGAAGATGGTCCACAACGGCATCGAGTACGCGATGATGCAGGCCTACGCCGAGGGCTGGGAGCTGCTGGAGAAGGTCGACTCGGTCACCGACGTACGCGAGGTCTTCCGCTCCTGGCAGGAGGGCACGGTCATCCGTTCCTGGCTGCTCGACCTCGCGGTCAACGCGCTGGACGAGGACGAGCACCTGGACAAGCTGCGGGGTTATGCACAGGACTCCGGCGAGGGCCGCTGGACTGTGGAAGCGGCGATCAACCACGCGGTGCCGCTGCCCGCGATCACCGCGGCGCTGTTCGCTCGGTTCGCGTCCCGCCAGGACGACTCCCCCCAGATGAAGATGATCGCCGCTCTGCGCAACCAGTTCGGCGGTCACGCGGTCGAGAACAAGAAGTAGCCCTGAGCCGGGGGAGGTCGGCGTACATCCATGCACGTCACGCATTTGTCGCTGGCCGACTTCCGCTCGTACGCCCGGGTCGAGGTCCCGCTCGACCCGGGCGTCACCGCGTTCGTGGGGGCGAACGGGCAGGGGAAGACCAATCTCGTCGAAGCCGTCGGCTATCTGGCGACACTGGCCAGCCACCGGGTCTCGTCCGATGCGCCGCTGGTGCGGATGGGGGCGGACCGGGCGGTGATCCGGGCTGCCGTCACGCAGGGCGAGCGCTCCCAGCTGGTCGAGCTCGAGCTCAATCCCGGTAGGGCCAACCGGGCCCGTATCAACAGGTCCTCGCAGGTCAGACCACGTGACGTGCTGGGGATAGTACGGACGGTGCTGTTTGCGCCGGAGGATCTGGCGCTGGTGAAGGGCGATCCGGGCGAGCGGCGGCGCTTCCTGGACGAGCTGATCACGGCGCGCTCGCCGCGGATGGCGGGAGTGCGGTCCGACTATGAGCGGGTGCTCAGGCAGCGCAACACCCTGCTGAAGTCCGCTGCCATGGCGCGGCGGCACGGTGGGCGTGGCATGGACCTGTCGACGCTGGAGGTCTGGGACCAGCATCTCGCGCGGGCTGGCGCGGAGCTGCTGGCGCAGCGGATCGATCTGATCACGGCGCTGGAGCCGCTGGCGGAGAAGTCGTACGAGGCGCTCGCTCCCGGGGGCGGGCCCGTTGCGCTGGAGTACCGTTCCTCCGCCGGTGGCGAGGGCGGGGTTCACGGGCGGGATGCGCTCTACGAGCAGTTGGTCGGCGCGCTGGCCGAAGTGCGCAAGCAGGAGATCGAGCGTGGCGTGACGCTGGTCGGGCCGCACCGGGACGATCTTGTGCTCAAGCTGGGGCAGCTGCCGGCGAAGGGGTACGCGAGCCACGGCGAGGCCTGGTCGTATGCGCTGGCGCTGCGGCTGGCCTCGTACGACCTGCTCCGGGCGGAGGGCAATGAGCCCGTCCTGGTGCTCGACGATGTCTTCGCGGAGCTGGACGCGCGACGTCGGGAGCGGTTGGCGGAGCTGGTCGCTCCGGGTGAGCAGGTGCTGGTGACGGCGGCGGTCGACGACGATGTGCCGCGGGTGCTGGCGGGGGCGCGGTATGTGGTGGCGGACGGGGCGGTGGAGCGGGTATGAGCGAGGTGCCGGAGCCCGTGGAGCCTCAGGCGCTGTCGCCGAAGGCGCCCGAGTCGTCGGGGGTCGACTTGGCGCGGGTCGCGCTGCGCGCTGCGAAGGAGCAGGCGAAGGCGCGGGGCGCGGCGGCGCAGCAGAAGAAGCAGGCCAGGCGGGGCGGCGGGCTGCGGTCGGGTGCGCGGGCGGACGGCCGCGATCCGCTGCCGCTGGGTGCGGCGATCAACCGGCTGATCACCGAGCGGGGCTGGGAGACGCCGGCCGCGGTGGGCGGGGTGATGGGGCGCTGGCCGCAGATCGTGGGCGAGGACCTGGCGAACCACTGTGTGCCGCTGAGGTACGACGAGGATCCTGACGAGCGCGTGCTGACGGTGCAGTGCGACTCGACTGCGTGGGCGACGCAGCTGAGGCTGCTGGCGCCGCGGTTGGTGGCGCGGCTGAACGAGGATCTGGGGCATGGGACGGTACGGCTGATCAAGGTGCTGGGGCCGGGCGGGCCGCAGAGGACGTACGGGCGGCTGAGGGCGCCGGGGAGTGTGGGACCGGGCGACACGTACGGCTGAGGCCGGGGAGTCTCCCCCGCCCCTTCCCGAAACCGCGTCGCCGCGCCCATGCCCCGCCCCACCCGCCCCTCACACCCCGATCGCACCCTCCGACCCATGTGACGTGTCCCTCACCGTAGCCAGTGGTTGACAGGCCGAAGCGCTCAATGCCCGTGTGAGCCTCCTGAAGCCCCTTCCCGGATATGGGGAGTCGGACCGTTACGGTTCAGGGCGGCACATGCGGACTCAGCTACCGGCAAACCCCCATTCGGGTCGGCGGTACCGGTAGACTGATAGACAATCCCGCCCACTCGCGGAACATGTCGAACGACGCAGCCGCTCCCGCCTGCCCGGAGAACGGCTTGTGCTGTGCCAGAAAGGGCGCTTCGTGGCCGATTCCGGCAACCCCAACGAGAACATTCCGTCCACTCCTGCCGGTGGGAACGGCGAGGTAACCGCCTCGTACGACGCCAGCGCGATCACAGTCCTCGAGGGTCTGGATGCGGTCCGCAAGCGCCCCGGCATGTACATCGGCTCGACCGGTGAGCGTGGACTTCATCACTTGGTGTACGAGGTCGTCGACAACTCTGTCGACGAGGCCCTCGCAGGCCACGCCGATCGGATCGATGTCACGATCCTCGCCGACGGTGGCGTACGCGTGGTCGACAACGGCCGTGGCATCCCGGTGGACATCGTGCCCTCCGAGAACAAGCCGGCCGTCGAGGTCGTACTCACCGTGCTGCACGCGGGCGGCAAGTTCGGCGGCGGCGGCTACGCCGTCTCCGGCGGTCTGCACGGCGTCGGTGTCTCCGTCGTCAACGCCCTGTCGTCCAGGGTCTCCGTCGAGGTCAAGCGGGACGGCTACCGCTGGACGCAGGACTACAAGCTCGGCGTCCCCACCGCCCCCCTCGCGCGGAACGAGGCCACCGACGAGACCGGCACCACGGTCACGTTCTGGGCCGACGCCGACATCTTCGAGACGACCGAGTACTCCTTCGAGACGCTCTCGCGCCGCTTCCAGGAGATGGCCTTCCTCAACAAGGGCCTGACCCTGACGCTGACCGACGAACGCGAGTCGGCCAAGGCCACCGCGGGCGCGGACGCCCCCGAGGAGCCGGACGAGGAGCCGCCCGCCAGGACGGTCACGTACTACTACGAGGGCGGCATCGTCGACTTCGTGAAGTACCTGAACTCCCGCAAGGGCGATCTGATCCACCCGACTGTCATCGACATCGAGGCGGAGGACAAGGAGCGGATGCTCTCTGTCGAGATCGCCATGCAGTGGAACTCCCAGTACACCGAGGGTGTGTACTCCTTCGCGAACACGATCCACACCCATGAGGGCGGTACGCACGAAGAGGGCTTCCGGGCCGCGCTCACGGGCCTGGTCAACCGTTACGCGCGCGACAAGAAGCTGCTGCGCGAGAAGGACGACAACCTCTCCGGCGAGGACATCCGCGAGGGTCTGACCGCGATCATCTCGGTCAAGCTGGGCGAGCCGCAGTTCGAGGGCCAGACCAAGACCAAGCTGGGCAACACGGAGGCGAAGACCTTCGTCCAGAAGGTCGTGCACGAGCACCTCACCGACTGGTTCGACCGCAATCCCAACGAGGCCGCGGACATCATCCGCAAGGCCATCCAGGCGCAGACGGCGCGTGTCGCGGCCCGTAAGGCGCGTGACCTGACCCGTCGCAAGGGCCTGCTGGAGTCGGCGTCGCTGCCGGGCAAGCTGAGCGACTGCCAGTCGAACGACCCGACGAAGTGCGAGATCTTCATCGTCGAGGGTGACTCCGCCGGCGGCTCGGCGAAGTCCGGCCGTAACCCGATGTACCAGGCGATCCTGCCCATCCGAGGCAAGATCCTGAACGTCGAGAAGGCCCGGATCGACAAGATCCTCCAGAACACCGAGGTCCAGGCCCTGATCTCGGCCTTCGGTACCGGAGTCCACGAGGACTTCGACATCGAGAAGCTCCGCTATCACAAGATCATTCTGATGGCGGACGCCGACGTCGACGGCCAGCACATCAACACCCTGCTGCTGACCTTCCTGTTCCGCTTCATGCGGCCGCTGGTCGAGGCCGGGCACGTGTATCTCTCGCGCCCGCCGCTCTACAAGATCAAGTGGGGCCGGGACGACTTCGAGTACGCGTACTCGGACCGTGAGCGCGACGCGCTCGTCGAGCTGGGCAAGCAGAACGGCAAGCGGATCAAGGAAGACTCGATCCAGCGCTTCAAGGGTCTCGGCGAGATGAACGCCGAGGAGCTGCGCATCACCACGATGGACGTGGACCACCGCGTGCTCGGCCAGGTCACGCTGGACGACGCGGCGCAGGCCGACGACCTGTTCTCGGTGCTGATGGGCGAGGACGTCGAGGCGCGGCGCTCGTTCATCCAGCGCAATGCCAAGGACGTCCGCTTCCTCGACATCTGAGTCGGTCTCAGCTGACCGCTTCGAAAGGATCTTGACCAGCAATGGCCGACGAGAACACTCCCGCCATCACCGAAGAAGAAGAGCAGGGGCTGCGGATCGAGCCCGTCGGGCTCGAGACGGAGATGCAGCGCTCGTATCTCGACTACGCGATGTCCGTCATCGTCTCGCGTGCGCTGCCCGACGTACGGGACGGTCTCAAGCCCGTCCACCGTCGTGTGCTCTACGCGATGTACGACGGCGGATACCGGCCCGAGAAGGGCTTCTACAAGTGCGCCCGCGTCGTCGGCGACGTCATGGGTACGTACCACCCGCACGGCGACTCCTCGATCTACGACGCGCTCGTACGTCTCGCCCAGCCGTGGTCGATGCGGATGCCGCTGGTGGACTCCAACGGCAACTTCGGCTCTCCCGGCAACGACCCGGCCGCCGCCATGCGGTACACCGAGTGCAAGCTGATGCCGCAGTCGATGGAGATGCTCCGGGACATCGACGAGGAGACCGTCGACTTCCAGGACAACTACGACGGCCGCAATCAGGAGCCGACGGTTCTGCCGGCCCGGTTCCCGAACCTGCTGGTCAACGGTTCGGCCGGTATCGCGGTCGGCATGGCCACCAACATTCCGCCGCACAATCTGCGTGAGGTCGCGGCGGGCGCCCAGTGGGCGCTGGAGAACCCTGACGCCACCCACGAGGAGCTGCTCGACGCACTCATCGAGCGAATCAAGGGCCCGGACTTCCCGTCCGGCGCGCTGGTCGTGGGCCGCAAGGGCATCGAAGAGGCGTACCGCACCGGTCGCGGCTCCATCACGATGCGCGCGGTCGTCGAGGTCGAGGAGATCCAGAACCGCCAGTGCCTGGTGGTCACGGAGCTTCCGTACCAGACCAACCCGGACAATCTCGCGCAGAAGATCGCCGACCTGGTGAAGGACGGCAAGATCGGCGGCATCGCGGACGTCCGCGACGAGACCTCCTCCCGCACCGGCCAGCGCCTGGTCATCGTGCTCAAGCGGGACGCCGTCGCCAAGGTCGTGCTGAACAACCTCTACAAGCACACCGACCTGCAGACGAACTTCGGCGCGAACATGCTGGCGCTGGTCGACGGCGTGCCGCGCACGCTCTCGCTGGACGCGTTCATCCGCCACTGGGTGCACCACCAGATCGAGGTCATCGTCCGGCGTACGAAGTTCCGTCTGCGCAAGGCGGAGGAGCGGGCGCACATCCTGCGCGGTCTGCTCAAGGCGCTGGACGCGATCGACGAGGTCATCGCGCTGATCCGGCGCAGTGACACGGTCGAGACCGCGCGCGAGGGCCTGATGGGCCTGCTGCAGATCGACGAGATCCAGGCCAACGCCATTCTCGAGATGCAGCTGCGCCGACTGGCCGCCCTGGAGCGCCAGAAGATCGTCGCCGAGCACGACGAGCTGCAGGCCAAGATCAACGAGTACAACGCGATCCTGGCCTCGCCGGAGAAGCAGCGCCAGATCGTCAGCCAGGAACTGGCCGTCATCGTCGAGAAGTTCGGCGACGACCGGCGCTCCAAGCTGGTGCCCTTCGACGGTGACATGTCCATCGAGGACCTGATCGCCGAGGAGGACATCGTCGTCACCATCACGCGTGGCGGCTATGTGAAGCGTACGAAGACGGACGACTACCGCTCGCAGAAGCGCGGCGGCAAGGGCGTACGCGGCACGAAGCTGAAGGAAGACGACATCGTCGACCACTTCTTCGTCTCCACGACGCACCACTGGCTGCTGTTCTTCACCAACAAGGGCCGGGTCTACCGCGCCAAGGCGTACGAGCTGCCGGACGCCGGCCGCGATGCGCGCGGTCAGCACGTCGCCAACCTGCTCGCCTTCCAGCCGGACGAGCAGATCGCCGAGATCCTGGCGATCCGCGACTACGACGCCGCGCCCTATCTGGTGCTCGCCACCAAGGGCGGTCTGGTGAAGAAGACGCCGCTGAAGGACTACGACTCGCCGCGATCGGGTGGTGTCATCGCGATCAACCTCCGTGAGACGGAGGACGGCAGCGACGACGAGCTGATCGGCGCGGAGCTGGTGTCGGCCGAGGACGATCTGCTGCTCATCAGCAAGAAGGCGCAGTCGATCCGGTTCACGGCGACGGACGATGCGCTGCGCCCGATGGGACGCGCGACGTCCGGGGTCAAGGGCATGAGTTTCCGTGAGGGAGACGAGCTCCTCTCGATGAATGTTGTGCGGCCGGGTACGTTCGTGTTCACTGCCACCGATGGCGGGTACGCGAAGCGGACCGCCGTTGACGAGTACCGCGTTCAGGGGCGTGGTGGCCTCGGAATCAAGGCCGCCAAGATCGTCGAGGACCGCGGTTCGCTGGTCGGCGCGCTGGTGGTCGAGGAGACGGATGAGATCCTCGCCATCACGCTGGGCGGCGGTGTGATTCGTACGCGAGTCAACGAAGTCAGGGAGACGGGCCGTGACACCATGGGCGTCCAACTGATCAACCTGGGCAAGCGCGATGCCGTGGTCGGTATCGCTCGTAACGCCGAGGCCGGTCGTGAGGCGGAAGAGGTCGAAGGGGCCCTAGAGGTCGAAGGGACCGTAGAGGCCGACGGTGAGGCGGCCGAGGTGGCAGTCGAGGGCACGCAGCCCTCGGCCGGGGAGCACGAGGAGTAAAGCGTGAGTGGAGCCACGGGCGCCGGATCGGCCGCTGCTGGAGCTGCTGGAGCGAACGGTGCCCGTGGCTCCGCCACGGACTCCCAGGGGGTTACGGTGACGGACACCCGGGGGGCAAACCCCCCTTACGAGACGTACGGCGGCGAGCAGCCGCCCCAGCAGCCTGCGCAGCCGTACCACCCGCCACAGGCGTATCCCTCGCCGCCGGGCGGTGGCGGCGCGCCGCAGGCGGGGGGCGCCGTGCGCCTGCCGCGCACTGGGGCGCGCACGACGCCGCGTACCCGCAAGGCGCGGCTGCGGGTGGCCAAGGCCGACCCGTGGTCGGTGATGAAGGTCAGCTTCCTGCTCTCCATCGCGCTGGGCATCTGCACGGTGATCGCGGCCGCGGTGCTGTGGATGGTCATGGACGCGATGGGCGTCTTCTCGACGGTCGGCGGGACGATCAGTGAGGCCACCGGCTCCAACGAGAGCAATGGCTTCGACCTTCAGTCGTTCCTGTCGCTGCCGCGGGTGCTCATCTTCACCTCGGTGATCGCGGTGATCGATGTGGTGCTGGCGACGGCGCTGGCGACGCTGGGGGCCTTCATCTACAACCTGTCGGCCGGTTTCGTGGGCGGTGTCGAGCTCACGCTCGCCGAGGACGAGTGAGGCATGACAACCGATTTTGGGACTGGCCCCGACGTGCGCTAATCTTCATGAGTCAGCGCGCAGCGCGGCGGGGCTATAGCTCAGTTGGTTAGAGCGCATCCCTGATAAGGATGAGGCCACAGGTTCAAATCCTGTTAGCCCCACAGTCGTGATTCGGCCCGTATGGAGATTCTCCGTACGGGCCGATCGCTTTGTCCGGAGCAGTAGTTGAGGCGTGCACGGTTGGTACGCAGGTCACCGATCGGTATCGGTCGGTGTGTATAGTCGGGCGCCAGAAGTCCTCATACGTCAAGGAAAGACGAGGTCGCGCGGTGAAGAAGCTTCTCCTGGTCGCACTGGCCGCCATCGGCGGGCTCCTCGTGTACCGCCAGATCCAGGCGGATCGCGCCGAGCAGGATCTGTGGACGGAGGCGACCGACTCCGTGCCCGCAGGTTCGGGTGTGTGAGACGCAGCATTCTTGGATCACCAAGCCCCGGTCGCTGAAGCGGCCGGGGCTTCGTGCTGCCCGCGCCCGGTCGCTGCGGGGTGGCGTTGCGGGACCGTGACAATCTTGCTCTTGAGTTCACCGAAGCAAATCACTAGCTTGCAAGAGCAAATGCGGGGGACTCGGGAGGGGAACACGAGTGACGGCACGACTGGGCCACCGCGCGCCGGTGGCGACGATCGGAGCGGCGCTGCTGGCCCTTGCGGCCGGCCCGCTGCCGGTCGCGAGAGCAGCCGCACCGGCCGCGGAAGCCGGGCAGGCAGGCAAAGCGGGTCAGGCGGCGGAAGCCGGGCAGGCGGCGCGGGCCGAGGTGCCCGACGGGAAGAGCGGGCTGGTCATGGTGCTCGACTCCTCCGGCTCCATGGCCGACGACGACGGCACCGGGCAGACGCGGATGGCATCCGCCCGTGCGGCCGTCGGAACGGTCGTCGACGCCCTTCCGGACGGCTTTCCCACCGGCCTGCGGGTCTACGGCGCGGACCAGCCCAAGGGCTGCACCGACACCCGACTGGCCCGACCGGTCGGGCCACTGGACCGCGCGGGCATGACGCAGGCCGTGGCAGCCGTGCAGCCCAAGGGCGACACCCCCATCGGGCTCTCGCTGCAGAAGGCCGCCAACGACCTCCCGGCGCCCGCGGAGGGCTCCATCGGGACCCGTACGATCCTGCTGATCTCCGACGGCGAGGACAACTGCGGCTCCCCGCAGCCCTGCGAGGTCGCCCAGCAGCTCTCCAAGGGCGGGATCGGGCTGCGCATCGACACCGTCGGCTTCCAGGTGCGGGGCGCGGCACGAGCGCAGCTCGAGTGCATCGCGAAGGCGGGCAACGGCCGCTACTACGACGCACCCGACGCCAAGGCGCTCGCCCGCCAGCTGCAGCGCTCCGCACAGCTGTCCGCCGACGGATACCGCTTCCGCGGCAAGCAGGTCGAGGGCGCGCTGCAGCGGGACGCGGCACCGGCTCTCCTACCGGGGCAGTATCTAGACACCATCGGCCCGGGCGAGCGGCGGTACTACGCGGTCGACCTCGATGCCGAAAGCACTGTTCAGTTCTCGGCGACGGCGGTGCCCCAGCCCGGCGCGGCGGTGGACACCTTGGACGCACTGCGCACCAGGATCGCGTACGGCACTGACAGTTCCTGCGGGACGAGCACCGAGCACTTCTTCCAGAAGGAGGGGGCCACCCCGCTGACTTCGGCGGTGGCCCGGATTCCCAGCGAGAAGGGCACGAGCTCCTGCGACAAGGCGGGCCGCTACTGGCTCGTCGTCGAGCGGGAGAGCAAGAAAGGCTCGGACGCCGCGCGCTGGCCGCTGGAGCTGACGTACGGGTCCGAGAAGCCGCTGCCCAAGGGTGTGACGCCGGCCCAGTCGCAGCCTGAGTACGGGGACGGCGGCAAGGCCGCCCAGCTGCCGACCGGGGACCCTCGCGATGTGGCGGGCGGCACCGGCTTCAACGACGCCAGGGAGATCGGGCAAGGCGTGTGGCGGGACAAGGTGCTGCCGTCGCAGACGCTCTGGTACCGGGTCCCGGTCGGCTGGGGTCAGCAGCTGCGCTACGACGTGGAGTTCGCCAACGAGCCCACTGTGGACGGCGCCTCCTCGGTCTGGTCCTACGGAGCCACACAGGTCTTCACGCCGGGCAGGGCGCCGGTCGGCGGCGGCACCGGGGAGTTCAGTCCGCAGTCCGTCTACAACGGCCGGCCGATGGCACTGAAGATGGGCACCGTGCCGGTCGCCTGGACCAACCGCCACGAGTCCCACCCCAATGTCGTCCCCGTGCACACCAAGGGCGGTTTCTACATCGCCGTCACGCTCGGCGCCAAGGCCGCTGAAATCGCCGAGAACCCCCAGATCGGCGTCCTGTTGCGGGTGGCGGTGCTGGGTGACGAACTGTCCGGTCCGCAGCATGACGCGCCCCCGCTCGCGAAGAAGGGGGACAAGCAGGGTGATTCGGCTGCCCGCGAAGACAGCACAGCGGCTGCCGGGGCAGGATGGTCCGGCACCGCGACCGCCGCGGCGGCAGGCGGCGCAGTCGTCCTGATCGCGGGCCTGGTGCTCGTACTGGTACGGCGGACAAGGAGAAGCGCGTGAAGAGGCAGCGCGGCAGCGGCCGGGTGACGCTGGCGGCCCTGGCGGCGATGTGCGCGGTGGCGGCGCTGCCCGGGCAGGCCTGGGCAGCCGGCGAGCCCAATCCGTACGCCTTCGACAGCGAGGCCAAGACGGTCAAGGGCTCGGCGGTGAACAGCGACGGGCCGCCCCTGACGGCCGGATCGACCTACCGGGACACCATCAAGCCGGGCCAGAAGCGCTATTACCGCGTCGACCTGGATGACAAGACCAATGCGTACATCTCGGCGGTGGCTGTCCCCAAGCTGGCGACCAAGGTCGCGTACGCGGACAAGCTCGCGGTGAGCATCGAGGACCGATCGGGCATCAAGTGCGGTGACGACGACGCCCAGTTCGGCTCGGCCACATACGCCAGGCCGGTGGCCGCGTATGCCGACCGGACCATCGACAAGGACAGCAGCAGCTGCCAGGAGGCAGGCGCGTACTACGTACTCCTGGAGCGGTCCGGCGAGGACACCTCGACGCCCGAGCCGTGGGACGTGGAGATCCGTTTCGCCTCCGAGCCGGGGCTGAAGTCGGCCGGACCGACCGCGCCGCCCGAGAACTGGCCGTCCGCATCCCCCGCCGCGCCCGGCGGCGGGCCGCAGAAGCGGCACGGCGGCACGAGCTTCACGGACGCCACCGGCCTGAAGGAAGGCGAGTGGCAGGACCAGATCACCCCTGGCCAGACCCTCTTCTACCGGGTTCCGGTGAACTGGGGACAGCAGATCTTCGCCAGCGCCGACCTCGGCAGCAGCGCGGCCCCCGACAGCGCGCAGAGCGTCGGCAACGCACTCGTCATGGCCCTGCACAACCCGGCACGCGGGATGGTGGAGGACGCATGGAGCATGTACTACGACGGCAAGCAGAAGACGCTGGCGCTCGATCCGCTGCCGCCGGTGGCGTACGAGAACAGGCACGACTCCGACAGCTCCAACAGCGCCATGCGGTTCGCCGGCTGGTACTACCTCTCGGTCACGCTCAGCCCTGAGATCGGCGAGCAGTACGGCAAGAAGGCGATCCCGCTGACGCTGCGGGTGAACGTCGAGGGCGAGGCGCAGAGCGCTCCGGCATACGCGGGGCCCGCGGGGGACTTCGAGGTCACCCAGGACGACCAGGAGGCCGCGGACAGCGGGAAGAGCGCGCCTCAGGAGGCGAAGAGCGACACGATGAAGCTGGTCGCGGCGGCCGGGATCGGTGCGGGGGCCGTGCTGGTGGTGGGGCTCGGCGTGTGGACGCTGATGGCCCGGCGGCGGACGGGCCCGGGTGCGGTGCCCGAGGCGGCGCGGGGGCCGGCCGCTCCATTCCCGCCGCAGGCGCAGGGCCAGGTCCACGGGCACGTTCCGGGGCAGGCACAGGGCCAGGTCCACGGGCACGTTCCGGCTCAAGGGCACGTCCCGGGACAGGCGCCGGGGCAGTACGGGCCGCCGCCCTCCTGGTAGTTGAGGGCCGGAGGTTCAGGCCTGGGTCAGTGCCCAGATACCGACCGCGAAACACAGCAGCGCGACGATCAGCACCGGGACCGCAACCTTCGGGGGCGGTCCCGGTCGCTTTCCGGCCGTCGGAATTGGCGCGTGCGAGAGCGGAACCTGCGGGCTCTGAGCGGTGTAAGCACGAGTGGAAGGCGGTTCGTACTGCACCGGGGCGGTCGGCCCGGTCGGAGCATGAAGGGGGGAGGCGCTGTGCGCCGGTACGGGTGTGGGGATGGGGGTCGGCGTGGGCGTCGGCTCCGGTGCCGCGGGCATGGGGGGAGGAGTGGACGGCTCGGCCACGTGCGGGAGTTGTGCCGGCGGCTGCTGCGGTGGCGGGGCCAGATGGAAGCTGCCCGTCTCCGACGGCGGGAGCGGCGGCTGCACGGGAGCCTGCGTGGCCTGTGCGCCCTGCGGCGGGCCCTGGGGGGCCTGTGGGGCAGCTTCTGCGGCCGTTACGGGACCGGTCGGGCCGAAGCCCCCGGGGAGCGGCCCGATCTGGTCGAAGACCTCGACCGGCTCGTCGTCGGCCCCGGCGTCCGGAAGGATTTCGACGGCCGCCGTCAGCGCCTTCCGCGCGCCCGTGGCCGTACGGAACCGGGCCCCCGGATCGGGTTGCAGCAGACCGGCCAGCACCTGCCACAGCGGTTCCGGGATGCCCTGGGGAGCCCCGGGAGTCCCGTTGTTGGCGAAGTGCTCGACCAGCGCCCTGGAGTCGGGCTTCTGACCCTGCAGCAGATAGAGCGCGACCAGGCCGACCGCAAAAAGATCGGCCGGGAAGTCCGGCTCCGCGCCCATCATCTGCTCGGGCGCGAAATAACCGGGCGTGCCCACCACATAGTTCGTCTCGGTCAGCCGCGGCTCACCCTTGCGCATCGAGATGCCGAAGTCGGACAGCCGCAGATGCGGCCGCCCGGTTCCGGTGGCCTCCAGCAGGATGTTCGCCGGCTTGATGTCGCGGTGCACGACCCCCTCCGCGTGCACCGCGGCAAGTCCGGACAACAACTGATCGAGCAGGGTGCACACAAAACGGGGAGGCAGCGGGCCATAGTCGCCGATCACATGCGCCAGCGACCCGCCACTCACCAGATCCATGGTGAACAGCACCTTGTCGTCGTCCGCGGCCCAGCTGGCCGGGGCGAGGACATGCGGGTGATCGATCCGCAGAGCCTGCTCGCGGACGAAGCGCAGCAGCGTGTGCGCATCGCTCTGCTGCAGCACCTTGGCCGCGACATAGCGACGGCGCCGGTGATCCCAGGCACGCCAGACCGCACCGACACCGCCGCGTCCGATCGGGTCGATCAGTTCATACCGACCAGCGAAGACCTCACCCATTGCGCTGCGCCCGCTCCCCGTCCCCAGTGAGGCCCGCTGCCTCGGTCAGCTCTCGTCAGCTCTGATGCGACTCGTAGTGGGCGACCGCGTCAGCGGTGCGCCCCGCGCCGTACACCCTGAGGAACTCTGCCAGCTCGGGGTGGCTCGGGGCGAGCGAGTCCGCAGCATCGATGATGTCGCCCGCCGCGGCCACGGAGCGCAGCAGCGACTGAATCTCCCGTACGACACGGCGCACCGTCGGCGCACCGGAGCTGGTCGTGCTCTGGCTGGTACCGGTCAAGACGGAGCCCCCCTGCGACTTCTTGATCTCTTCCATCCGGTCGGTGGCTTCGACAGCGCTGACGCTCCCGTCGGCGACCTGGCTCGCCAAATCCTGCAGCGCCTGCACGCGCTGGACGACCGCGGGGTTGCCGATCTTGGCGCGCTGGCCGCTCATCAGCTGGGAAAGCATGGGAGCCGACAGCCCGAGCACCGCCGCGAGGCGGGCCTGATTCAGCCCCAGATCATCAATCAGCCGACGGAAGAGCGCCCCCAGCGGCTCTCCGTACCAGCTGCGCTGCAGCTCTCTGGCTCTTGCGGTTGTTTCCTGCTGAGCGGCGTCCATGTGCGTCTCCCCATCGCTTCCCCAAAGCGGGCTTCGCTGCTGCGAACCACGTCGAGCATCTTACGGAGAGTGGTCGCCCATAGGGAGTCCTAATCCTTTTGCAGGATCTGGGGGGTCACCCGGTACTCTGGTCTGCGGCGGTCGCCGAGACAGGGTTCTGCTCGGCCGTACCCACCCATCCCGGGGCCTTAGCTCAGTTGGTAGAGCGCTGTCTTTGCATGGCAGATGTCAGGGGTTCGACTCCCCTAGGCTCCACAACCCAAGGGCGCTCCGATCTGTTCTCGACAGATCGGAGCGCCCTTTTCGCTGCCCTCCCTACCGCCTCGCAGCTGTGCTCGCACTGCGGACTGGACCGTCCGGGTGGTGTTCATCCGAAGAACTGCACAGCGGCGGCGTAGCTCCCGCACTTCTCGAGATGCGTACACATCATGAGGAAGGTATGTAGATCGCTCAACCCGAAAGCGAGGGGTCATGGCCGCCTTGAAGGTCAGAAATCTGTGGACCGCGTTCCTCAGCGCATTCTTTGCGCTGCTTGCCTCGGTGGGGCTGACCACCGCGACCACCGCCGCCGAGCAGCCGGCCGCGCAGACGCCGGACCGGCCGGGTCTGCCCACCGTGCCGAAGCAGAGGCGCCGACAGGCCGTCCGGGCGACGGCATCATCCCCCCATCCACGATGGAACCCGATCGCGCGCGACAGATCGCTGCCGCCGACGATCAAGCAGCGCATCCGCGCCGAGGCCCATGGCTCGTCGCCCGCCGGCAGGCACCTGCCCGCACTCGACGCCGACAGCGCCGACGCTCTCCACCTTCCCGACGGCGGACCGCGCATCACTGCCGACCCCGCCACCGACCCGGCGCTCGCCACAGCGTGAGGCGCCGGGAGCTCTCACTGTCTCCCGGCGCCACCAGCCATCAGTGGTCGTCGCGATCCGCGGCTTCCGCCTCAGCCTGCTTCGCCTGCACCTCCGGGTCGAGATCGGTTCGCTCACTGCCGTCCACGGACGACAGCGGCGCGCGGTCGGAGACCTCCGTGGCAGCGGGCGGTTCGACCAGCCAATCGGGGTTGGCCTGCTTGTCCCACCACTTCCAGACGGCGACAGTTGCACCGGCCACCACGCCAATGATCGCAAGGCCCTTGGCGAGACGACCGGCCCTGGCGCGCCGTTCGTGCTTCCTCACCAACTTCTCGATTTCCTTCGCCGTCACCTGCCCACGTAGCGCGGCCAGCGCCGCTGCGGAACGGGCCACAGCCTCTTCCCGAACGGGCTGAGCGGCGGCCACCGCGTGCTCGACACGCGGAACGGTGTAGTCCGCCGCCTGACGAGCGGTCCTCCGGGCCTGAATCGCGGCCCGGCGCGCAGCGCGGTCCACATTCGGCGGCACATGCGGCGCCACACGCGTGCCGTACTGCACACGCGCCTGCACACGGGCCTTCTTGGCTGCCTTCGAGACTTTTGGCGCGAGCCGTACGCGGGCCTCGTGCGCATAGTGCGCGGCCTGGTCCTTTGCCGTATCGGCGTAGGGCGCCACCACGTCCGCGGCGTGCAGCACGCTGTCCTTCGCCGTACCGGTCGCGGCGCGCACGCTGTCCATGCGGGTCACGGGATCCTCCTCCTCGGTGGCGTTCTGGGGGACTGGGGCTTAATTCCAGTTGGGCACAGTTTCGCCTTTCCACCCGTTTCGAAATCATGCCTGTTGACTGGCGTCTCGGCATGCGGGGCGGGCATCCGGGTCATGTAGGTACCTTGTGGACGACGATGCCACGGTTCGCCTCATAACGCGCCGCCCAGTCGGCTACCCGGCGGCTTTTCTCCCTGCACGACTCTTCCGTGCGAGGATCGGGAGACGTCAGAGAAGACTTACGGAAGGCACACCGTGGCCGAGCAGCTTTACGCCACCCTGAAGACCAACCAGGGCGACATCGAGATTCGGCTCCTGCCGAACCACGCCCCGAAGACGGTCAAGAACTTCGTGGAACTCGCCAAGGGTGAGCGTGAATGGACCCACCCGGCGACGGGCAAGAAGTCCACGGACAAGCTGTACGACGGAACGGTCTTCCACCGCGTGATCAGCGGCTTCATGATCCAGGGCGGCGACCCGCTGGGCAACGGCACCGGCGGCCCGGGATACGAGTTCGGGGACGAGTTCCACCCCGACCTCGCCTTCGACAAGCCCTACCTGCTGGCCATGGCCAACGCCGGCCCGGGCACCAACGGCTCGCAGTTCTTCATCACCGTGTCGCCCACCGCCTGGCTCACCCGTAAGCACACCATCTTCGGCGAGGTCGCCAATGAGGCCGGCAAGAAGGTCGTGGACGCCATCGCGGGCACCCAGACCAACCCGCGCACCGACCGCCCGGTCAAGGACGTCGTCATCGAGTCGGTCGTTGTCGAGACCCGCGAAGGCTGATCCCACGGGAACCAATACGCCCCGCTCGTCCGTATGGATGGGCGGGGCGGTGTGTTGAGCCAGTGCTGTTGAGCTAGGGAGATCGAGGACTCATGGACCAGGCGCCAGGCAGTCCGCAGGAGCCGCAGGACGCGCACAGCCTGCCCAGCTGCTACCGGCATCCGGGCCGCGACACGGGCATCACCTGCACCCGTTGCGAACGGCCGATCTGCCCGGACTGCATGGTCAGCGCGTCGGTCGGGTTCCACTGCCCCGAGTGCGTACGCAGCGGATCCGGTACGGGACACTCCGCGACCGCCAACCAGCCGCGGACCCTCGCCGGCGGTGCTGTGTCGGCCAGCCCTCACCTGGTCACCAAGATCCTGCTGGCGATCAATGCCGCCGTGTTCATCGCCGCGCTGGCGAGCGACCGCGTGGTCAGCGATCTTGCTTTGGTCGGACAGTGGCCGCCGGCGCCGTTCGCCCCGGTGGAAGGCGTCGCCGAGGGACAGTGGTACCGGCTCTTCACCTCGATGTTCCTGCACCAGGCGGTATGGCACTTCGCATTCAACATGCTGGGCCTGTGGTGGCTCGGCGGTCCCCTGGAGCAAGCGCTGGGGCGCATCCGCTACCTCGCGCTCTATCTGATCTCCGGACTGGCCGGCAGCGCCTTCACCTACCTGCTCGCCTCCCCGGACCAGGCCTCGCTCGGTGCCTCCGGCGCCATCTTCGGACTGCTCGGAGCCACGGCCGTACTGATGCGCCGCCTCAACTACGACATGCGGCCGGTCATCGCCCTGCTCGCGCTGAACCTGCTCTTCACCTTCACCTGGTCGGGCATCGCCTGGGAGGCGCATGTCGGCGGCCTGATCGCGGGCACGGCCATCGCCTTCGGCCTGGTGCACGCGCCCCGTGAGCACCGCACCCTCGTGCAGGCCGGGACCTGTGCACTGGTCCTCGTCGCGACCGTCGTGACCGTGCTGGCCAGGACCACCGCGCTCACCTGAGCGAGACCTTTCCCCAAAGTTGTCCACAGCGCGTGGCGGATCTTGTGCATGCTGTGGGGAACAAGCGTGCCCCTTGTCGCTGAGCTGGGTTTTCCCAGCAGGGACAAGGGGCGGGGCGCTTCACCAAGATGGCCGATGCAGTCACACCGGCGTCAATGCCCGGAGAGTTATCCACAGATCGTCTGACCTTTTCCCCATGTGGAAAACCTGTGGATAACCTCAGGGCAGGGCTTGGCGGCCGAGCTGCGGCGGCTGCCGAAGCAGCGGAAAAGCTACTTCCACTGAGTGGAGACACCAAAGCCGGCGGCGATGAAGCCGAAGCCCGCAACGATGTTCCAGTTGCCGAAGCTCTTGATCGGCAGGTCGCCCTCGGTCACATAGAAGAGGACGATCCAGGCAAGACCGATCAGGAACAGCGCAAGCATCACCGGCGCGACCCAGCTGCGGTTGGTCAGCTTGAGGTTCGTCGCCTGCTTCGACGCCGGCGGCGTGAAGTCGGCCTTCTTGCGGATACGTGACTTCGGCACGAGGGACTCTCCTGTCGATGCGCTGCGTGACCGCGCAGGGAACTGTGGCTAAGCGCCGGGCTGGAGCGAGGGGGACCACGGCCTCACCCGGGCGTCCGTTAGCGTAGTGCTTCCGCGGCGCCTAAGGAGATAAGGGTACGTTGAGCAATTCTGCCGACTCCCCCCAAGGGCCGGTTCAGCGCTTCGAGTGGCGGCTGGTCCGGTTGCTGACGGCTGCCGTTTTCGCGCTTGCCGGGCTGATCTTCGTGACCAGCTTCAATACCGCCAAGGGCACCAATATCCGTACCGACACGTCGCTGCTGAAGCTCTCCGACCTGATCCAGCAGCGCAGCGCCAAGAACGCGGACCTCGACGAGTCCACCGCGGCGCTGCGCGGGGACATCGACGTCCTCGCCCAGCGCGACGACGGCTCCACCAAGGCCGAGGACGTGAAGCTCGGCGCTCTGGAGAAGGCCGCGGGTACCGAGAAGATCAGCGGGCCCGCCGTCACCGTCACCCTCAACGACGCGCCGCCGAACGCGCAGGCCGCGCCCGGCTACCCCGAGCCGCAGGCCAATGACCTGGTGATTCACCAGCAGGACCTGCAGGCCGTCGTCAATGCCCTGTGGCAGGGCGGCGCCCGGGGCGTCCAGGTCATGGACCAGCGGCTGATCTCGACCAGCGCCGTGCGGTGCGTGGGCAACACGCTGATCCTCCAGGGCCGCGTCTACTCCCCGCCGTACAAGATCACCGCGGTCGGTGACCGGGGCGCGCTCAAGAAGGCGCTCACCGCCTCCCCGGCGATCCAGAACTACCAGCTCTATGTGAAGGCCTACGGCCTCGGCTGGAAGGTCGACGACCGCGGGGCGGTGACTCTCCCCGGTTACTCGGGCACAGTGGATCTCCACTACGCGAAGCCGGTGCGGTAGCCCCTGGGGGGACGGTGGGACGGACGGTGTCGGTACGACTGGTCGTCAGGACCTTCAGTGAGCTCTGCATCACCGCCGGCACCTTGATGGTCCTCTTCGTCGTGTACGTGCTGTTCTGGACCGGCGTCAAGGCGGCCGGTGCCGGTGACGGCCAGATCGACAGGCTCCAGGAGGAGTGGTCCCGGGGCCCGGTCGCGTCCCCCGCCCCGGCGCCCGGGCGGACGACGACGCCCGTTCCGCCGGCTCCCAAGGCGTACGAGGACGGCAAGCCCTTCGCCGTGATGTACATCCCCCGCTTCGGCAGGAGTTGGGACTGGCCGGTCCTGGAAGGCACCACGACGGGCACCCTCAAGAAGGGCCTCGGGCACTATGCGTCCACCACGGCGCTCGGCGGCACCGGCAACTTCTCGGTCGCCGGGCACCGGCGCACGTACGGCGATCCCTTCAAGGACTTTCCACAGCTGCGCCCGGGGGACGCGGTCGTGCTGACGGACGGGACGACCTGGTTCACGTACCGCATCGACCATGAGCCCTACCGGACGGTCCCGAGCGACATCGGCGTGATCGATCCCGTCCCCGGGAAGTCCGGCTTCGACGGGCCGGGGCGCTATCTGACCCTGACCACGTGCGATCCGGAATGGGGCAGCAGCCACCGGCTGATCGCCTGGGCGCATCTGGACGCCACGCAGCCTGTGACCGACGGCAAACCGGAAGCTTTGCACAGCTGACCCATGCACCCCTGCCGACCCTTAGTCTGGTGCGGTACCGAACGGAAAGGGACAGCATGTACGGCTGGATCTGGCGGCATCTGCCGGGCAATGCATGGGCGCGGGCGTTCATCTCGCTCGTGCTGATCCTCGCGGTCGTGTACGTGCTGTTCCAGTACGTCTTCCCGTGGGCGGAGCCGCTGCTTCCGTTCAACGATGTGACGGTCGACGGAGCGGGGGCGGCCCGATGAGCGCGCGCATTCTGGTCGTCGACAACTACGACAGCTTTGTCTTCAACCTCGTTCAGTACCTGTACCAGCTCGGTGCGGAGTGTGAGGTTCTGCGCAACGACGAGGTGGCCCTCTCGCATGCGCAGGACGGCTTTGACGGGGTGCTGCTCTCCCCCGGGCCGGGCGCGCCCGAGCAGGCCGGGGTCTGTATCGAGATGGTCCGGCACTGCGCGGACACAGGTGTACCGGTCTTCGGCGTCTGTCTGGGCATGCAGTCGATGGCGGTGGCGTACGGCGGTGTGGTGGGCCGCGCGCCCGAGCTGCTGCACGGCAAGACCTCGCTGGTCACACACGAGGGCAAGGGGGTGTTCACCGGGCTGCCCTCGCCCTTCACCGCGACCCGCTACCACTCGCTGGCCGCCGAGCCCGCGGAGCTGCCGGACGAGCTGGAGGTCACGGCGCGTACGGCGGACGGCATCATCATGGGGCTGCGTCACCGTGAACTGGCCGTCGAGGGTGTGCAGTTCCACCCCGAGTCGGTGCTCACCGAGCATGGCCATCTGATGCTCGCCAACTGGCTGGAGCAGTGCGGCGACACCGGCGCGGTCGGGCGTTCGGCAGGGCTCGCACCGGTGGTGGGCAAGGCCGTGGCGTGAGCTCGCCGCCCCCCGGTGACGGGCACGAGTACGACCCGCTGACGGATCCTCTGCCGCCAGCGGAGCATGGCTCGCCGTGGTTCTTGGCGACGGACGGTCCGGCGGACGAGGGGTATGCGCAGCAGGAGGAGCCACCGCCTCAGTCTCAGTCCCAGGAGTGGTCCGGCTATCAGCAGCAGTACGCCGTGGACGACTCTGAGGGCTATCAGCGGGACTGGTATGCGCAGCCGCAAGCGCAGCCGCGGCCGGAAGCGGAACCTCAGCGGATATCCGAGCCCCTGCCGATGTCTGAGCCGATACCCGTACCGGACGACGAGACCGTGGCCCTGCGTACGTCGGAGACCCGGCGCGCCGCCGAGACGCCCGCCGGTCCCGGCCGCGCCGAGCGCCGCCGGGCGGCCAAGGCCCGCGGGCGCAGGCGCCCCGAGCCCACTGCCGCCGCCTCGGCTTCCGGGGCGCCTGGGGCGCCCGCCAAGCCTCTTTCGCGCGTCGAGGCCCGCCGTGCCGCGCGTGCGGCGAAGGACAGCCCCGCTGTCATCGCCAGCCGCGCCATCGGCGAGCTCTTCATCAGCTTCGGCGTGCTGATGCTGCTCTTCGTCACCTACCAGCTCTGGTGGACGAACATCCGCGCCGGGCAGGAAGCCAGCCAGGAGACGAACAAGATCCAGGACGACTGGGCGAAGGGCCGCAAGCCCGGTGCGTTCGAGCCGGGGCAGGGCTTCGCCATCATGCACATCCCCAAGCTGGATGTGGTCGTCCCGATCGCGGAGGGCATCAGCAAGCACAATGTCCTCGACCGCGGGATGGTGGGTCACTACGGCGAGGGGAAGCTCAAGACCGCAATGCCGTCGGACAAGTTGGGCAACTTCGCGGTCGCGGGCCACCGCAACACCCACGGCGAACCCTTCCGGTACATCAACCGTCTCAAGCCGGGGGATCCGATCGTCGTGGAGACCCAGGACGCGTACTACACGTACAAGATGGAGAGCATCCTCCCCCAGACGTCGCCGTCGAACGTGAGCGTGATCGGTCCCGTGCCGCCCGGCTCCGGGTTCACCGAGCCCGGCCGGTACATCACGCTGACGACGTGCACGCCGGAATTCACGAGTACGTACCGAATGATCGTGTGGGGCAAGATGGTCGAGGAACGGCCGCGCAGCAAGGGCAAACCCGACGCGCTTGTCGGCTGAATGCTGTGGGACTTCTGGGACTTCAAGACGGGAAAAGTGCAGTGTCACGTGCGCGTAGCCGGACCGCCGGCGTCATCAGTGTCTTCGGCGAGCTGCTGATCACTGCGGGCGTGGTGCTGGGGCTCTTCGTCGTCTACTCCCTGTGGTGGACGAACGTCCTTGCCGACCGCGAGGCTTCCAAGCAGGGCGACCAGATGCGCGAGGACTGGGCCGGCAGTCCCGGCGCGCTCGACACGAAAGACGGCATCGGCTTTCTGCACGTACCCGCCATGAACAACGGCGAGGTGCTGGTGAAGCAGGGCACCGATTCCACGAGCCTCAACGACGGCATCGCCGGCTACTACAAGGACCCGATCAAGTCGGCGCTCCCCTGGGACAAGAAGGGCAACTTCACGCTGGCCGCGCACCGCGACGGCCACGGTGCGAAGTTCCACAACATCCACAAGCTGAAGGACGGCGACCCGATCGTCTTCGAGACGCGGGACACGTGGTTCGTCTACAAGGTCTACAAGAAGCTCACCGAGACCTCGAAGTTCAACGTGGATGTGCTGCAGCCGGTCCCGAGGGAGTCGGGGAAGACGAAGCCGGGCCGGTACATCACGCTGACGACGTGCACGCCCATCTACACCTCCGACTACCGGTACATCGTGTGGGGCGAGCTGGTGCGTACGGAGAAGGTCGACAAGGACCGTACGCCGCCGGAGGAACTGCGCTAGCCGTACGATGAGTCGGGCCCGAAGCCGCAACTGAGCCTTGCGACTTCGGGACCTTGTCTGTACGGCGTCGGTTACCGCAGAACGTTCAGCGCCGTGCCCGCGCTCCAGGCCTCCAGCAGCCCTCGATGCACGGCGGTGATGCCGCCCTCGGCGGAGATGTTGAGCGCTTCCCGGGTGAACGGGCATGTGGCCACGTAGAGAGCGACGTCGGCCTAGTGCAGCACCTTGGCAGCCCCCAGAATTTCTGGATGTCGGGGCTCGTCACGGAGTTGTGAGGCGCGAATCGCTTGCACTGGACGACGAGAGGTCGCCCGTCCGGGGTACGGCCCGTGATGTCCACGCCACGGTCGCCGCCACCGCCGCGTACGACGACGGCGGTGCAGCCGTCACGGCGCAGCAGGCCGACGATGTGCTCTTCGAACTCGTAGCCGTTCATGGCGTCGATGGCGGCCATGACTCCGGCGAGCGGCCGGTCTTCCCGGGGGCCTTCCAGTCGGCGCAGCCGAGTGTGGTGGAGGCAGAGCTTGCGCTCGACGCGTTGGATGTCCTGGCGTAGGGCTATCAGTTCCTTGCGGTGTTCGCCCGAGGCCTCGATGAGGGCGTTGAACATGGGGACGACGGCTGTGCCGAGGATGTCGGTGATGCGCTGGTCGATGCGGCTGTCGAGGGAGCAGGCAGGTCTGTGGACGGAGTTGTCCACCGGGGCGGTGCGTGCCATGTACTCCATGTCCAGGAGGTATGTACGCACCTGACGTGCGACGTCGCTGTCGCGGAGCAGCATGGCGACGTTGAGGACGGCTCGACGTGGCCAGATGGCCATGCCCGAACGGGGCTATGGACAACTCTCGGGATAGGAACTCAGTGTGAGTTCCTTGAATTCCTGCAGCTCAGCGCCGCGCAGGACTCGTAGACCGTTAATCTCGAGCGCTTCGCGGTGTCGGCTGAGAAGGTTGTTGATCACCGTCTCGGCGACCCCGAAGTAGGCGGCAACCATCGCTGTCGTCACATGCATGCCGTCCGGCAGCAGCGACAGCGTCTTCACTTCGTCGAGCACCTCTGTTCGCGCGGCAACACCCTCGCGCAGCGACCTCGACTCCAGCAGTACGGCTTCGTTGATCACGTGTCCGTCCCTTGAAGACACGACCGATGGTCGAGAACATGCGCGAAGTGGGCGGCGGCACAAGAAGGGCCCCGGCGCCCATCAAGGGCGCCGGGGCCTCCGTCGTACCGCGGGCGGCGACTAGCCGAAGATTCCGCCGTCGTTGCCGCCGCCACCGTTGTTCCCGCCGCCACCGTCGATGGTGCGGACACTCACCTGCTGGCCGGGAGTCGCAGGGGTGCCGGCCGCCGGGTCCTGGATGATGACCCGGGCCTTGTCGTCGTTGGGACCGTCGACGTTGCCGAGCTGCAGGCCCGCCTGGGCGAGGAGCTGCTTGGCCTCGCCGAGTGTCTTGTTGAACAGGTTCGGCACCTGGGCGGTCTGCTGCGGGCCCTTGGAGACCTGAAGGGTGACCGTGGTTCCCTTGGCCGCCTTCGAGCCGCCCGTGGGGTCTTGCGCGATGACCGTACCCGCGGGCTGATTGGAGTCCACGTCGGTTCGGGCGACCTGGAACTCAAGGCCTTCCAGCTGGGCCTTCGCGGCGTCGAATTGCGCTCCCACGACCGGCGGCACGTTGATCTTGGACTGCTTGGCGACGGTGAGGGTGACCTTCGCGCCCTTCTCGGCCTCGGAGCCGCCCTTCGGGTCCTGGTCCAGTACGGTCCCCGGGTCCTGTTCAGATTCGGTCTCCACGACCTTGACGTCGTTGAAACCCTTCTTCGCCAGGGCGTCCTTGGCGTTCTGCAAAGACTTCTCGGTGACGTCGGGAACCTCGACCTTGGGCGCGCCCTCGGAGACGACGACCTGGACGGTCTCGCCCTCCTTCATCTTGCCGCCCTCACCCGGCGTCTGGCTGCAGATGCTGCCCTTGGGCTGTTCGCACCGCTGCGTACCGGACTGCGCGACCTTCACGTGCGAGTTCGTTGCGAGCTCCTGTGCGTCGGACAGTGTCTTGCCCACCAGCGCAGGTACCGGCACATCGCCGCTGCCGCCGCCACCGCCGAAGACCGACTTGCCGATCAGCACCGCGCCGACCAGCACCAGGATGCCCGCGAGGACCAGCAGGATCGTCGAGGTGTTCGACTTCTTCTGACGGCGGCGGTCCGGACGGTCGTCGTAACCGCCATAGCCCCCGTCATCCGGGTTCATCGGCGGGAGCATCGACGTCTGGCCCGCCGGGTCGGCCTGGCGCAGTGCCGTGGTCGGCTGGTCGTCCGCGCCGTACCCGCCGTAGCCGACCGCGCCCATCGCCGCCGTCGCCGCGACCGGTTGGCCGTCGAGGCAGGCCTCGATGTCCGCGCGCATCTCGTCGGCCGACTGGTAGCGGTAGTCGGGGTCCTTGACCAGGGCCCGCAGGACGATGGCGTCCATCTCGGGCGTGATCTCGGGGTCGAAGTTGCTGGGCGGCTGCGGCTCCTCGCGTACATGCTGATACGCCACCGCCACCGGGGAGTCGCCCACGAACGGGGGACGGACTGTGAGGAGCTCGTAGAGCAGGCAGCCGGTGGAGTACAGGTCGGAGCGCGCGTCGACCTGCTCGCCCTTGGCCTGCTCCGGGGAGAGGTACTGGGCGGTGCCGATGACGGCCGCGGTCTGTGTCATGGTCATGCCGGAGTCGCCCATCGCGCGGGCGATGCCGAAGTCCATGACCTTGACCTGGCCGGTGCGCGTCAGCATGACGTTCGCCGGCTTGATGTCGCGGTGGACGATGCCGTTGCGGTGCGAGTACTCGAGCGCCTGGAGGATGCCGATGGTCATCTCCAGCGTGCGTTCGGGCAGCAGCTTGCGCCCGGAGTGCAGCAGCTCTCTGAGCGTGGAGCCGTCCACGTACTCCATCACGATGTACGGGATCGAGACCCCGTCGACATAGTCCTCGCCGGTGTCGTAGACAGCGACGATCGCAGGGTGATTGAGCGAGGCGGCCGACTGGGCCTCACGGCGGAACCGGGCCTGGAAGGACGGGTCGCGGGCGAGGTCGGCCCGCAGCGTCTTCACGGCGACGGTGCGGCCGAGCCGGGTGTCGTGGGCGAGGTAGACCTCTGCCATGCCACCGCGGCCGAGCACCGAGCCCAGTTCGTACCGGCCGCCGAGGCGACGCGGCTCTTCCATAGCTGTTCCAGCCCTCTCCGTCAGTCCCGACCGCACCCTCGTGTGGTCCGGCGGTTAGCTGTTCGCGCATACGCTACCGGCCGTGTACCACCTGATCGGCCTGTGACCGTCACCTGATACCCGACCGGTATCGCAATGTGCAGGTATGGACGCCGGACGTGATCCGCGTCACTTCTTGCTGTCCAGTACCGCCTGCATCACGGCCTTGGCGATCGGGGCGGCGAGGCCGCCGCCGGTGATGTCGTCGCGCTTGGCCTCGCTGTCCTCGACGACGACCGCGACGGCGACCGGGGATCCGTCGCCGGTCTTGGCGTACGAGATGAACCAGGCGTAGGGGTTTTTGCTGTTGTTCTCGCCGTGCTGGGCGGTGCCGGTCTTGCCGCCGACCGTGGCGCCGTCGATCTTGGCCCTGGTGCCGGTGCCGTTCTCGACGACGTTCTCCATCATCTGCTGCAGGAGCTGCGCGTTCTTCTGGGAGAGCGGGCGGCTCATCTCCTGCGGCTCGTTCTTCTTGATGATGTCCAGGTTGGGCGATTCCAGCTGGTCGATCATGTACGGCTTCATCAGCTTGCCGTCGTTGGCGATCGCCGCGGTGACCATGGCCATCTGGAGGGGGGACGCGGCGGTGTTGAACTGGCCGATGGAGGACAGCGCGTTTCCGGGGCGGTCCATCGTCTTGTCGTAGACGGAGGCGGCGGCGCGCACCGGGGTGTCGACCTCGGGGTTGTTGAAGCCGAACTTCTGCGCCGTCTCCAGCATGTCGTCGCGGCCGACCTTGTCACCGAGCTTCGCGAAGACCGAGTTGCAGGAGACCTTGAGCGCCTGGTTCAGGCTGGCGTTCTTGCAGCCGCTGGCGTGGTTGACCATCGGCGTGCGGGTGGTGGGCAGGATGTACGGCTCAGGGGTGTCCGTCGCCGCCTCGATGTCCGTGACTTCGCCGTGCTCCAGGGCTGCGGCCGCCGTGACCACCTTGAAGGTGGAACCGGGCGGGTAGACCTCGCGCAGCGCGCGGTTGAGCTTCGGCTTGTCCTTGTCCTTCTCGAGCTTGTTCCAGGCGATCTCGTCCGATGCGCCGTAGCCGGCGAAGGAGGCGGGGTCGTACGAGGGGGTGGAGGCCAGCGCGAGGATCCTGCCGGTCTGCGGGTCGATGGCCGCGACGGCGCCCTTCTTGGAGCCGAGGCCCTTGTAGGCGGCCTTCTGTGCGGCGCCGTTGAGCGTCGTGACGACGTTGCCGCCCTTCTTCTTGTCGCCGGTGAACATCGCCATCGTGCGGTCGAAAAAGAGCTGGTCGGAGTTGCCGGTGAGGATGCCGTCCTCGAGCTTCTCGATCTGGTTGGCGTCGAATGCCTGGGAGGCGTACCCGGTGACGGGAGCCCACATGGGACCGTCGACGTAGGTGCGCTTGAACTTGAAGTCCGTGTCCTTCGTCTCCACGGAACCGGTGATCGGCTTGCCGTCGACGATGATGTTGCCGCGCTCGGCGGCGTACCGCTCGATCAGGACACGGCGGTTCTTCGAGTTTGTATTGAGGTCGTCCGCCTGGACGTACTGGAGCCAGTTGGTACGCACCAGGAGGGCGAGTACCAGGAGCCCGCAGAAGATCGCGATCCGGCGCAGGGGCTTGTTCACGGTCGGACCACCTGGGTCATCTCGGCGTCGGGGGACGGAGCGGGAGCCGGCGCGGGACGGCGCGCGGTGTCGCTGATACGGATCAGGATGCCGATGAGCGCCCAGTTGGCGATCACGGACGAACCGCCGTACGCCACGAACGGCATCGTCATTCCGGTGAGCGGGATGAGGCCCATGACACCGCCGGCGACGACGAAGACCTGGATGGCGAAGGCGCCGGAGAGGCCGATGGCGAGGAGCTTGCCGAAGGGGTCGCGGGCGGCGAGGGCGGTGCGTACGCCGCGCTCCACGATCAGGCCGTAGACCAGCAGGAACGCCATCATTCCGGCCAGGCCCAACTCTTCACCGAAGGTGGAGAGGATGAAGTCGGAGTTGGCGGCGAAGCCGATGAGGTCGGAGTCGCCCTGGCCGAGGCCGGTGCCGAGGGTGCCGCCGGAGCCGAAGGACATCAGCGCCTGGCCGATCTGTTCGCTCTGCCGCCAGGTCTCCTCTGCGAACGGGTTGAGCCAGAATTCCACCCGCTGCTGGACGTGCGGCTCGAAGGAGGCGACGCCGACCGCGCCGACGGCGGACATCAGCAGACCGAAGACGATCCAGCTGGTGCGCTCGGTGGCGACGTACAGCATGATCACGAAGAGGCCGAAGAACAGCAGCGAGGTGCCGAGGTCGGTCTCGAAGACGAGGATGAGGATCGACATCGCCCAGACCATCAGGATCGGTCCGAGGTCACGGCCGCGGGGCAGATACAGGCCCATGAAGCGGCGGCTGGCCAGCGCGAGGGCGTCCCGCTTCACCATCAGATAGCCGGAGAAGAAGATCGCAATGATGATCTTCGCGAACTCGCCGGGCTGGATGGTGAAGGGACCGAGACTGATCCAGATCTTGGCGCCGTTCACCGCCGGGAAGAACACCGGCAGGATCAGCAGGACCAGGGCCGCTGCCATCGAGATGTACGTGTAGCGCTGCAGGATGCGGTGGTCCTTGAGCAGCATCAGTACGCCGACGAAGAGGCCGATGCCGATCGCGGAGTACATCAGCTGCTTGGGGGCGTCCGGGCTGAAGCCGCCGAAGAGCTTCTGGGCGCGCTGGATCAGCCGGGGCGACTGGTCCAGTCTCCAGATCATCACCAGTCCGAGGCCGTTGAGCAGCGCGGCCAGCGGAAGCAGCAGCGGGTCGGCGTACTTGGCGAACTTGCGCACCGCGAGATGGGCCACACCGGCGAGCAGGCCGAGGCCGACGCCGTAGCCGAGCACTCCGGCCGGCAGCTTACCGTCGAGTGCGAGACCCACGTTGATGTACGCGAACACGGGGATGACGACTGCGAAAGCGAGCAGCATCAGCTCGGTGTTGCGACGGCTCGGTGCTTCGATCGCGCCGATCGTGGTGGTGTTGGTGACAACGCTCATGGTGGAGAGGCCCCCTACGGCCTATTACTGCTTGCCGCAGTTCGAGGCCAGCTTCTGCTCCTCCTCCGAGAGGGTGGGGCCCGGAGTGGGAGTGGCTGCGGTCGGCTTGGTCTTGGCGTTCTGGGTGGTCGGCTTGCCGGTGGTGCCACCGGCCTGGCCCTCGCCGGGCGGCGCGGTGCTCGCGCGGTCGGCCGCTTCGCGGCGCTGCTCGTCCTTCTTGCAGGCCGAGGCCTGTACGGCGAGCTCGTCGATCTTCGCGCGGGCCTTGCCGAGGCTGTCCGCCGTGATCGTCGCCTCCACCTGCTTGCGCTGGTAGGGCGGGAGGTACTTGAGTTCGATCTCGGGGTGGTCCTTCTCCACGTTCGAGAGCGAGACCCAGGCCAGGTCCTGGCTGATGCCCTGGTAGAGGGCGACGTGCTCGTCGTTGGAGCCGACGTAGTACTGGGTCTGGGTCCAGCGGTAGCCGCCGTACAGACCGCCGCCGACGACTGCCAGCGCAAGCACGGCGTAGAAGCTTCTCTTCAGCCACTTGCGGCTGCCGCGCGGCTTGATGAAGTCCTCGTCGGTGTACGCCCCGAAGCTGCCCTCGGGCGGCATGCCGCCGTAGCCCATGCCGTCGCCGCTGCCGGGCGGGCCGAAGCCGCCGGGCTGCGGGGATACGGGGCGGCCGAGGCCGGCGGCGCGTCCCGCCGGGGTCTGCATGGCGCCGCCGTCGTTCAGCTGGAGCTGGTTCTCGGCGACCGCGCCGACGACGACCGGGGTGTCGTTGAGCTGCCCGGCCAGGGTGTCGTTGGAGTCGGTGTCGAGGACGTCGGCGACGATGCAGGTGATGTTGTCCGGGCCGCCGCCGCGCAGCGCGAGCTGGATCAGGTCCTGGACGGTCTCCTGCGGGCCCTGGTAGCTGGCGAGGGTCTCTTCCATCGTCTGGTGGGAGACGACGCCGGAGAGCCCGTCGGAGCAGATCAGATAGCGGTCGCCGGCGCGCACCTCGCGGATGGAGAGGTCGGGCTCGACATGGTCGCCGCTGCCCAGCGCGCGCATCAGCAGGGAGCGCTGCGGGTGGGTGGTGGCTTCCTCTTCGGTGATCCGGCCTTCGTCGACGAGCCGCTGCACCCAGGTGTGGTCCTGGGTGATCTGGGTCAGCACGCCGTCGCGGAGGAGATAGGCGCGTGAGTCGCCGACGTGTACGAGGCCGAGGCGCTGGCCGGTCCAGAGCAGGGCGGTGAGCGTGGTGCCCATGCCTTCGAGCTGGGGGTCCTCCTCGACCATCAGCCGCAGCTGGTCGTTGGCGCGCTGCACGGCAGTGCCGAGCGAGGTGAGGATGTCCGAGCCGGGCACGTCGTCGTCGAGTGTGACGAGCGTGGAGATGACCTCCGACGAGGCGACCTCGCCGGCGGCCTGGCCGCCCATGCCGTCGGCGATGGCCAGAAGGCGGGGGCCGGCGTAGCCGGAGTCCTCATTGCCCTCCCGGATCATGCCCTTGTGTGATCCGGCGGCGAAGCGCAGAGACAGACTCATGCGCACCTCGCCCGTCGGATCGGGGTACAACCGGTCTCGAGCCACACTGCCCACCCTCCGGTCGGGAGCCCGTCCCGGTCCGCTGTTGGGACCGCTGCGGCTCGCTCGCTCCGCTCGCTCATTGTCGTACTACTTCCGCAGCTCGATGACGGTCTTGCCGATGCGGATCGGCGCGCCCAGCGGAATCGGTGTCGGGGTGGTGAGTCGGGTCCGGTCGAGATATGTGCCGTTGGTGGACCCGAGATCCTCGACGATCCACTGGCCGTCACGGTCCGGGTAGATCCTGGCATGCCTGCTGGACGCGTAGTCGTCGTCCAGCACGATCGTGGAGTCGTGCGCCCGGCCCAGGGTGATGGTCTGGCCCTGCAGCGCCACCGTGGTACCCGTGAGGGTGCCTTCCGAGACGACCAGTTTGGTGGGTGCTCCGCGGCGCTGGCGGCCGCTCGGCTGTTGCCGCTGCGGCGGTGGCGCGGCGGTCTGGCGCGTCTGCTGGGGACGCGCGTCGGCATTGCGGCGTGAGCCGCGCTGCGTGACGCGCGTACCGAACAGGTCGCTGCGGATGACCTGGACGGCCACGATCACGAACAGCCACAGAACGGCCAGGAAACCTAGCCGCATGACCGTCAGGGTCAGCTCTGACATTGCCCCCGCTTCACCCTTCGGCTTGCCGGTAAACGATGGTGGTGCTGCCCACGACGATCCGCGAGCCGTCGCGGAGCGTAGCGCGGGTGGTGTGCTGCCCGTCTACCACGATGCCGTTGGTAGACCCGAGATCCTGGATCGTCGAGGGCGTTCCGGTCCGGATCTCACAGTGCCGGCGCGAGACGCCGGGGTCGTCGATCCGCACATCGGCGTCGGTGCTGCGACCCAGCACCAGCGTCGGGCGGGAGATCTGATGGCGGGTGCCGTTGATCTCGATCCAACGTCGTACTTGGGTGCTCGGCATCGGTCCGGGACCGGGTGCCGGGCGTCGGTCCCCGACGGGCGCGGGGCCGGGGCGGCCGACGCCCGGAGGGGGCGCGGCCGGCATGGGAGGTGCTCCGGTGGGCGGGTAGCCGTAGCCGCCGCGGGCGCCGCCCTGGGGGGCGACGGGGCCGGGGCCGACGGGAGCCCGCTCGGGCGACTGTGACGTACTCGACGCGAGGGTGCGGCTGCGCACCCGGTACAGACCGGTGTCGAGGTCGTCCGCCTTCTCCAGGTGGACCTTGATGGGTCCCATGAAGGTGTAGCGCTGCTGCTTGGCGTAGTCGCGGACCAGGCCGGAGAGTTCGTCGCCGAGCTGACCGGAGTACGGGCTCAGGCGCTCGAAGTCGGGCGCGCTGAGCTCCACGATGAAGTCGTTGGGGACGACCGTCCGCTCGCGGTTCCAGATCGTCGCGTTGTTGTCGCACTCCCGCTGGAGGGCGCCCGCGATCTCGACGGGCTGGACCTCGGACTTGAAAACCTTGGCGAAGGTGCCGTTGACCAGACCTTCGAGACGCTGCTCGAAACGCTTCATGACTCCCATGGGGCACCTCCTCCGTCGTTGCCGTCCTGGTACTGCTTACTGATCGTATCCACGCGTCGGGAAATCGGCTGGTTCCCCTTGTCTGCCCCGTCGATGAGTGTCACCTCTCACACGGATCGTAGAGGCGGCTTCCTGACAGTGTCCCGCACCCGGGAGGCTCCCTGGAGGAGTGGGGGGCGGCCGCCTTCCGTTCCCTGTTTCCCGCCGGGGTGTGCCAAACAAACGGATGTGAATCCACCCTGCGCAGCGTGCTAATCTTCTGGATGTCGCCAGGCGCTCGCACCGAACAGGTGAGGGACGAGGCGGCGGCACCCAATGCGCGGGTGGCGGAATAGGCAGACGCGCTGGATTCAGGTTCCAGTGCCCGAAAGGGCGTGGGGGTTCAACTCCCCCCTCGCGCACAGAGAAACCGATGAAACGGGTCTCGACCAGTGACGAAAGTCCTGGTGGGGCCCGTTTCTCGTTGTTCGGGATCGCATCGGCCCGAGGTCGGTACGTACGGGGCGGTTCTACGTGAATGAGACCACATCATGACATGCCTCACGGTGCGGTCTCTGCTTGCTTGATGATCTTCAGTTGGTGTGCGCTCCGCGCCGGCGCCGCATCGTCAGCTCGTGCGGCTTGTCTTGGCCGGCTGCCCTGCCGCGGCGCGATGTGTGGCTGTGCGACGTTCGTCGTTCGGGGGCGATACGAAAGTGGGCCGTGCGCGGCGGGGTGTGCTGTCTAGGGTGCTGGCGTGGACGCGTCATCGAGGATCCGGGCCGGCTGGGCATGGCTGGCCGCACCCGAGCTGTGGTCGCGGCGGAGGACCGCCGGTGAAGTGGTGCTCGCGCTGGTGCTCGGCCTCATGGCGGCCGGGACCGAGGAGCTGACGGGCGGCGAGGGCTCGAGGCTGTTCGTCGTGGGGGCGTCGGCCGCGCTGCTGTCGCTGCTGCGGCGCAGGATGCCGACGCCGGTGCTTGCGGTCAGCGGGGTGCTCGCCCCGCTCATGAGCGGGTTCGCGCCGCTGCTGATGGTCGTGGGGTGGTCGGCCGGGCGCAGGATCGTGGGCGCTGGCCGGGCGCTGGCGGCGTTCACCGTCGCGTACTTCCTGTTCGTCGGCACCATGCTGCTGGACAACTGGACGCAGCAGGGGCCGATGACGCTGGTGCTGCTGGCCACCCTGTACTTCCTGGCGACGACCGTCGTGCCGGGGCTGGCCAGTCGCTACTGGACACAGCGGCGGACCCTGCTGCACGCGCTGCAGCAGCGCAACGCCCAGCTGCTGTGGGAGCGCGCGATGGTGGCCGGGCAGGCGCGGCTGCGTGAGCGGCAGCGGATCGCCCAGGACATGCACGACAGCCTCGGTCACCAGTTGGCGCTGATCTCCGTGCATACGGGGGCGCTTGAGGTGGATCCCGAGCTGACGGGGCGGCAGCGGGAGGCGGTCGGGGTGCTGCGGGAGGCTTCGGTGGCCGCGATGCATGAGCTGCGCGAGGTCGTCGGGATTCTGCGGGACGGGGTCGAGGGGCCTGCGCCGGTGGACGAGTCGGGGCGGGCCGCGCGCGGTACGGCAGGCATCGAAGGGCTCGTGGAATCGGCCCGCTCGGCGGGCAATGCGGTGGAACTGCGGTGTGCGGGCGAGGTCCGGCCGCTTGCCGCGGCGGCCGACCATGCCGCCTACCGCATCGTGCAGGAGGCGCTGACCAACGCGTTCAAGCACGCTCCCGGCGCTCCGATCGCGGTGGAGCTGCGGTACGAGCCGGACTCCTTCGTCGTCGAGATCGTCAGCGGGGCTGCGGCGGCTGCGGCGCCCGGCGAGGTGGTCAGCGGCGGTCAGGGGCTGACCGGGCTGCGTGAGCGGGCCCGGCTGGTCGGCGGCATCGTGCATGCGGGGCCCGCGGACGGCGGGGGGTTCCGGGTGGCGGGTGTGCTGCCGTACGGGGTCGTGGAGGCGGCGCCGTTCGTTGCGGCGGAGGACGACTTCCGCCAGCAGTCGCCGAGGGCTGCGCTCGGAAACGGTGGTCCGGTCATGGACTGGACCGTTTCGGAGCGGGAGCTGGCGATGGGCGGGAAGCGCAGGAGCAGGGGCGGCGGTCTGGCGCTGGGCTGCGGGATAGCGCTTGCGGCACTTCTGGTGCTGGGGGTGGCGGCGGTCTTCGGGATGTTCTTCCTCGTGGGGTCGGTGAGCGAGGGGATGATCGACCCGGCCCAGTACGAGAGCGTGCGGGTCGGGGCGGACGAGGACGAGGTGCGCGACCGGCTGCCGAGTGGGGACACGATCGCGACGGCCGGTTTGAGCGGCAAGGGCCCTCAGGAGCCTGCAGGCTCCGCATGTCTGGTGCTGATGTCCTCGGAGGTGGGGGACGACGTCGACACCGAGCCGGTGTTCCGGTTCTGCTTCAAGGGCGGCAAGCTGATCGAGAAGAAGTCCTACGAGGTCAGCCGGTGAGCGACGGCAGCCGTCGGTAGCTGTGGGGGTGCATGTGACGGGGTCGCCGATCCGGGTTGTCATCGCTGATGACGAGCCGCTCATCAGGGCCGGGATCCGGATGATTCTCACCTCGGACCGGGGGATCGAGGTCGTGGCGGAGGCGGCGAATGGGAGTGAGGCGGTCGACCTGGCCCGTTCGCACAGCGCCGATGTGGTGCTCCTCGACATTCAGATGCCGGTGATGGACGGGCTGACGGCGCTGGGGGAGCTGCGCAGGGCCGTACCGTCGGCGCGGGTGATCGTGCTGACGACCTTCGGTGAGCGCGAGAACGTACTGCGGGCGCTGGAACAGGGCGGCGCGGGCTTTCTGCTGAAGGACACGGCGCCGGCGGAGCTGATCGGTGCGGTACGGGCGGCGGCAGCGGGGGATGCGTATCTCTCCCCCGGAGCGACGCGGCATGTGGTCGACCAGCTGGCCTCGGGGCGGGCGGCCGCCCGCGGCGAGGAGGCGCGGGCACGGGTGGCCGGGCTGAGTGCGCGCGAGCGTGAGGTGCTGGCGCTGCTCGGGGAGGGGCTGTCCAACGCGGATGCGGGGCGGCGGCTGCACATGAGCGAGGCCACGGTGAAGACATATGTGAGCCGGATCCTGGCGAAGCTGGAGTGTGAGAACCGGGTTCAAGCGGCGCTGCTGGCGCGGGACGCGGGGCTGGATGCCGGTGGTGGGGGACCGTTGAGGGGCTGATCGGTGGGCGGAGCTCTCGGCCGGCGGCTGCTGCGAGGCTGGTTCGGCCGACGTTTCACGTGGAACATCCGCGTTGCCTGTTCCACGTGAATCGCCCGCAGAGGGTGCTGCCTCCGCGGGCGTTCGCAGGTTCGGAGGTCGTCAGGCCGCGAGGCGGGCGGCCAGTGCCTTGCCTTTCTCAGCGGCTTGGTCCAGCGCCTTCGTACGGGATGCGTCGGCGAGCGGAATCAGCTCCGCCATCTCCGGCTTGGAACGGGCCATTGTCAGCTCGGGGACGATGAAGTCGACCTCGGCGCCGAGCATGCCGACGAACACCTTTTCCAGATAGTTCTGGACGAACTCGAAGCCCTCGCGCGGGGTACCGGCGGCGTACGAGCCGCCGCGGCTGGCAACGACCGTGACAGGCGTGCCGGCCACCGGCCCGTCGGGACCCGTGTTGTGGCCGACGACGATCACCTGGTCCAGCCATGCCTTGAGGGTGGACGGGATCGTGAAGTTGTACATCGGTGCACCGATCAGAACGGCGTCCGCCGCTTCGAGTTCGGCGGTCAGCTCGGCGCGCAGTGCGTCCTCGATTCCGGCGGAGACGGCGGCGAAGTCCAGGTGGGGCAGCGGCGTGGCGGCGAGATCCCGGTAGACGACGGTGCCGTCGGGGTGCTGCTCCTGCCAGGCCTTGACGAAGGCGGCGGTGATGTCGCGAGAGGCCGAGCCCTGGGGGAAGACGGCGGAGTCGAGATGCAGCAGCGTGGCCATGAGGTTCTCCATGGAGGTGGTGACGAGGGACTAAAATTCCGTATGGACCTATGAATAGCATAGCTACTTATTTTTTGTAAGTCCATGATGGAGGCGCAGTACCCTGGAGCCATGGCGGAACCCCGGGAACACAGCGAAGAAGCGTGCAAGAGCGTCGACGGGGGCATCGCGCGTGTCTTCGAGCTGTTCGGCAAGCGCTGGACGGGGCCGATCGTCTTCGTACTGCTGCAGCGGGCGGTGCACTTCGCGGAGCTGCGGCGAGCCATCCCAGGCATCAGTGAGCGCATGCTCTCGGACCGGCTGACCGAGCTTGCGGCGGCGGGGCTCGTCGTGCGGGAGGTCGACGCGGGGCCGCCGCTGCGGGTCGCGTACCGGCTGACCGAAGCGGGCGCGGCGATGGAGCCCGCGCTCAAGGAGCTGGGGCTGTGGGCAGACAGGTACCTGGCCAAGGGGCGGTCGGGCGCCTGCTAGCGCGGGGATCTCCGCAGGCCGCGTAGTTGCGCAAGGTTATCCACAGGGGGAGACGGCTGTTGGGCGGCAGCGGTACGGTCGTTGGCAGTTGATGTTGAGGTTGTACGACGACGGGGGAGGCAGCGCGTTATGGGCGAGGCTCAGACAGTGGCGCCGGTGCAGCAGGCGGAGTTCGACGGCGCGGGGGCGCGCTCGGACGAGAGCTCAGCTTCCGGGAGTGGTGTGCGTATTCCAGTAGTGCCGGGCTTCGCGCGGCGCAAGGGCCGGGGGGCGGACGGCGCTGCGGGTGGCGCGCGATCGCCGAAGCAGGAGGGGAAGGCGCTGCGGGACCGGGTGCCGCGGTCCTCTCACGACTCGCTGGTGCTGGCAGTGGCGCGGCCCGACGCGGTCGAGGCCGTCGAGGAGTCCAGCCGCGGCCGGGTGCCCGGGCTGACGCCGATACGGGTGGGCAGGATGGCCGCCTCGCCCTTCGCCTTTCTGCGCGGCTCGGCCGCTCTGATGGCTCACGACCTGGTGGGCACCCCGGTCACCGGGGTGAGCGCGCAGATCTGCGGTGACGCGCACGCGGCGAACTTCGGTCTCTACGGCGATGCGCGCGGCCGCCTCGTCATCGACCTCAACGACTTCGACGAGACCGTTGTCGGCCCGTGGGAGTGGGATCTCAAGCGGCTCGCGGTCTCGCTGGTACTGGCGGGGCGCGTGGTGGGCGCGGACGAAACCATCTGCCGGGCGGCCGCGTTCGACGCCGTGGGCGCGTACCGGCGCACCATGCGTCTGCTGGCAAGGATGCCTGCGCTGGACGCATGGAACGCCATCGCCGACGAGGAACTCGTGTCCCACGCGGACGCGCGCGATCTGCTCGGCACGCTGGAGCGGGTGTCGGAGAAGGCCCGTAACAACACGAGTGCGCGATTCGCCGCCAAGGCGACGGAGGCGGTGTCCGACAGCGGTGAAGAGGGACGGCGCTTCGTGGATGCGCCGCCGGTGCTGCGGCGGGTGCCTGATGCGGAGGCGGCGGTCGTCGCCGCGTCGCTCGAGGAGTATCTGCGCACGGTGTCCGAGGACCGGCTGCCCCTGCTCGCGCGGTACGCGATCCACGATGTGGCGTTCCGGGTGGTCGGCACCGGGAGCGTCGGCACCCGGTCGTATGTGGTGCTGCTGCTCGACCACCGCGGAGATCCGCTGGTGCTGCAGGTGAAGGAGGCGCGTCCCTCGGCGTTGCTGCCCTATCTGCCGGCGGCCGGGTTTCCGACGGCGGAGGTGGGGCACGAGGGCCGCCGGGTGGTGCTCGGACAGAAGCGGATGCAGGTGGTCAGCGACATCCTGCTCGGCTGGACGACGGTCGACGGACGGCCGTTCCAGGTGCGGCAGTTCAGGAACCGCAAGGGCAGCGTGGACCCGGCTGCGCTGACACCCGACCAGCTCGACGACTACGGACGGATGACCGGCGCGCTGCTCGCCCGGGCGCATGCGCACAGCGCCGACCCACGGCTGATCGCCGGGTACTGCGGCAAGAACGAAGAGCTGGACGAGGCGGTGGCCGGCTTCGCCATGATCTACGCCGACCGCACGGAAGCGGATCACACGGAGCTGCTGATGGCGATCAAGAACGGGCGGATAGCCGCTGAGCTGGGGGTGTGACGGGGTGCTCCGCCGCGCCCGTAGGCTGGACGGGTGACCCAGGATGCCCCCGGGGGGCCGACGACCCGGAACCAGGAAGAGCAGGACGCGCAGACCCGGCCCGAGGCCCGGCTGGAGAAGGCGGTGCGCGCGGCCGAGCAGGCGCTGATCGAGTTCGAGATCGCGCTGGAGACGTTCCGGGTGGAGGTGGAGAACTTCTCCCGGCTGCACCACCAGAAGCTCGGCCCGATGTATGCGCGCCTGGACGAGCTGGACGCCCAGATCGCGGAGGCCCGGGCTGCCCGTACCGGCGACCCGGAGGATCTGCGTAAGGCCCAGGAGGCGCGGGCGATGGTGATGCCGATGCCCGGCGTCGAGGAGCTGTTCCACGACTGGATGGACTCCGACGGCCTCTCCCCCGAGGCCGCCGCGATGCTCAACGATCAGCCCGTGCAGGCGCCGAAGCGGGTGCGGCCGAGCGAGGAGGCACGCAAGCTCTACCGCGAGCTGGCACGCAAGGCGCATCCGGACCTGGCGCAGGACGAGACCGAGCGGGAACGGCGGGGCGAGTTCATCGCGCGGGTGAATGCCGCGTACGGGCTCGGCGACACGGGCCTGCTCCGGGAGCTGGCCGAGGAGTGGGAGGCCGGGCCGGTACCCGCCGAGCAGCGGCTCAGCGAGAGCGAAGAGCTCTACGCCCGGCTGGAGTGGCTCTCGCAGCGCAAGGAACTGCTCACGGCAGTGGCCAAGGAGCTGGAGGAGAGCGCGATCGGTGCGATGCTGCGAATGGCGCCCGAGGACCCGGACCGGCTGCTGGAGGAGATCGCCGAGCAGCTGCTTGCGCAGGTAGCCGAGCGTGAGAATGAACTGGCCGGACTGGTGCAGTAGTTTTCCTGAGGCATCCCGGGAAGTCGCAGACCCCTGCGGCGTAGGTACGAGAAAGGCATGACCCATGAATTTCGCCCCGCTGCCCTCGGTGGACCCCGCGGCGGTACCGGCCGACGGTCTGGTGCTGGACGTCCGGGAGGACGACGAGTGGGCGGCCGGGCATGTCAAGGGCGCTCTGCACGTTCCGATGAGTGACTTCGTGGCCCGTTTCGGTGAGGTGACCGAGGCGCTGGCCGACGGAGGCCGGGCGTATGTGATGTGCCGGGTCGGCGGGCGGTCCGCGCAGGTCACCCAGTATCTGGTGCAGCAGGGCATCGACGCGGTGAACATCGAAGGCGGCATGCTCGCCTGGGACGGCGCCGGGCGCCCCATGGTCACCGACGACGGCACCCCGGCTTTCGTCCTCTGAGGCTCTGCCGGCGCACTCCGACTCAGCCGAGGGGGTGGGCGGCCAGCAGGTCGCCCAGCGCCTCCTCATGGGCCGCGGCCGGGCCGAGCGAGAGCTCCAGCTGTTTGGCCCAGGCGTGATAGCGGTGCAGTGGGTAGTCGGTGTCCGCGCCGAAGCCGCCGTGCAGATGCTGGGCGGTCTGGACTACGCGGCGTACGCCCTCCGAGGCCCAGATCTTGGCCACCGCGACATCGCCGGACACCGGCAGCGGGCCGCCGACCCCCGCACTCCCTTGAGCCGGGCCCAGCCGCCAGGCCGCCTGCCAGAGGGTCGCTTCCATGGCGCGTAGATCGATATAGCGGTCGGCGGCCTGTACAGCGACGGCCTGGAAGGTCGCGACCGGGAAGCCGAACTGCTCTCGCTTTCCGGTGTATTCACTGGTCATCGCGAGCACGCCCTCGCCGAGCCCGAGCGCGAGCGCGCACGTTCCGGTGGCCAGCAGCTGGCGGAGCCACTCCCAGGCACCCTCGGCGTCGATCAGGTCCTGGCTGCCTATCCGTACGGAATCCAGACTGACCTCGGCGAAACGCTCGCCGCTGGTGGAGACCTGATCGGCGAGCGCGAGGCCGTCATGGTCCCTCGGGACCAGGGCGAGGACCCCGCGGCCGTCATCGGTGTGCGCGGGCACGGCGATGCGGTCCGCGTTCTGGGCCCAGGGCACGCCCGTCTGCACCCCGTCGAGCACCCAGCCGTCCTTGCGTTCGGCGTCCCGGCGGGCGGCGACGGCGAGTTCGGCGGGATCGTGGCCGGTGCGGCCGTTGGCTCCGACGGTGAGCACCAGTTCCCCGCGGCCGACCCGGGGGAGGATCTCGTGGCTCAACCGGGGGCTGCCGTAACGTTCCACGGCCATGGCGACCGCGCTGGTCTCCAGCAGCGGCACCCGGGCCAGGACCTTCGCTGACTCGCGCAGCACCAGACAGAGCGCGATGGGGTCGAGGCCTGCCCCGCCGTGCTGCGGGGGCAGGACCAGACTCAGCAGATCGGCCTGCGCCAACCTGGCCCACAGCGGCCGGTCGAACTCCTCGGCCACCGCGCCCGGAGTGAGAGCGGGGCTGGGCACTCCATCGGGCGCGACGCCAGAGAAGACCGCCCTTGCCGCTTCGACGGCCGCCTGCTGCTCCTCGGTGAAGGTGAAGTCCACTGCCTGTCCTCCCACGCACCGGCGCATCCTGAAGCGCTGCTCGAATCCGTATCCGATCCGTATCTGACGGACCGTCAAGATAGAACACGTTCTTGAAAAAGAACACAGTGCGGGAGGGAGCGAGCCCGTTCGGGGAGCTCAGCGGTCGAAGTCCAACTCCACTTCAGGGGTGGCCGGATGGGACTGGCAGGCCAGCACATAGCCCGCCTCGGTCTCTTCCTGCTCCAGCGCGAAGTTGCGGTCCATACGCACCTCGCCCGAGACCAGGAGTGCCCTGCACGTGCCGCAGACCCCGCCCTTGCAGGCGTACGGCGCGTCCGCGCGGCTCCGCAGCACCGTCTCCAGCAGCGACTCACCCTCCCGCACCGGCCACTTGCCGGACCGGCCGTCGAGGGTCGCGGTCAGTGCAGCGCGAGTCGGCGTGCTCACCGGAGCCGAGCTTGGGCCGGAGCCGTCGTCGACGTGGAAGATCTCCTCGTGGATACGGCTGCGGTCCACAGCGAGCCCGCGCAGCGCGCGCTCGGCGCCCTGGACCAGACCGAAGGGTCCGCACAGGAACCAGCCGTCCACGTCCGCCACCGGAAGCAGAGCCGGCAGCAGGCCCGTCAGCCGCTCCTGGTCCAGCCGCCCGGACGGCAGTCCCGACTGCTGCTCCTCCCGCGAGAGCACGGTGACCAGCTGAAAACGGTCCGGGTAGCGGTCCTTGAGGTCGGCAACCTCGTCCAGGAACATCGTCGAGGCCGCGGTGCGGTCGCTGCGTATCAGACAGAACCGGGCCTCCGGCTCCCGAGCCAGCAGCGTCGCCGCCATCGACAGCACCGGGGTGATGCCGCTGCCGCCGACGATCGCCGCGAAGTACCCAGGGCGAGGGGCGAGCAGGAAGCGGCCCATCGGAGGCATCACCTCGACGGTGTCGCCGACGGTCAGTTCCTTGAGCGCGTACGTCGAGAACTCGCCGCCGTCGACCAGCCGGATGCCCACGCGCAGCACGGGATCAGCGTTCGCCGGGGCGGCGGGGGCGCAGATCGAGTACGTACGGCGGATTTCCTCGCCGTCCACCAGCCGGCGCAGGGCCAGGTGCTGACCGGGGGTGTGGCGGAAGGTCTCGCGCAGCTCGGACGGCACCTGGAGGGTGACGGCCACCGAGTCGTCCGTGAGCTGTTCGACCTCGCTGACCCGGAGCGGATGGAACATCTACAACTCCTTGAAGTGGTCGAAGGGTTCACGGCAGCTGACGCAGCGGCGCAGTGCCTTGCAGGCGGTGGAGGAGAACCGGCTCAGCAGCTCGGTGTCGGTGGAGCCGCAGTGCGGGCAGCGCACCGAGAGGGAGAGCGGCACCGGCCCCTCCGCCGCGTGCGGGCGCGGCGGGGCTATCCCGAACTCGGAGAGCTTGCGTCGCCCTTCAGCGCTGATGTCGTCCGTCGACCAGGCCGGGGAGAGAACCCTGACGACGGAGACGTCCGGTATCCCGTGGTCGTGCAGCACCTGCTCGATGTCCGAGGTCATGGCCTCGATCGCCGGGCAGCCGGTGTACGTCGGGGTCAGCTTCACCTCGACCCTGCCGGGTCCGAGTATCTGCACCCCGCGCAGCACGCCGAGCTCTTCCAGCGTCAGCACCGGCAGCTCGGGGTCGGGCACCGAGCCCGCGAGCCTGCGCAGCTCCGCCTCGAGCCGGGTCTCGGTCCGATCGGTCCGATCGCTCACATCGGTCACCATGACGCCCCCGGGTGGCTGCGGTGCAGATGCTGCATCTCGGCCAGCATCCGCCCGAAGGACTCGGTGTGCAGACCCTGCCGGCCCGCGCCGGCGGCCCAACCGCCGGAGCGCGGTCCGGCGGGCACGGTCAGCGTCGAGCGCTCCAGGACGGCGGTGACGGACTCGAGCCAGCCCGCATGCAGCGCCTGCCAGTCGACGTCCAGCCCTTCGACCGGCTCGAACATCTCGCCGGTGAATCGCCACAGTGCGTCGACCGCCCGCTGCATCCGCTCATGGCTCTCGGCCGTGCCGTCGCCGAGCCGCTCGGTCCAGTGCTCGGCGTGGTCCTGGTGGTACGCGACCTCCTTGACCGCCTTCGCCGCGAGCCCGGCGAACTCACCGCCGCCGGCCGCCAACTGCCCGTACAGCAGCCGCTGGTAGACCGAGAAGTAGAGCTGGCGGGCGATGGTGTGCGCGAAGTCGCCGTTCGGCTGCTCGACCAGCTGGAGGTTGCGGAAGGCCCGCTCCTCGCGAAGGTACGCCAGCTCGTCCTCGTCCCCGACGAGGGAGAGCAGCACTCGCGCCTGGCCCAGCAGGTCCAGGGCGATATTCGCGAGGGCGACGTCCTCCTCCAGGACGGGCGCATGGCCCGCCCACTCCCCCAGCCGGTGCGAGAGCACCAGCGCGTCGTCGCCGAGGGCCAGTGCCGCGGCGTTCGCCGTGGTGGTCACAGGTGCTTCACCCCTTCCGGGATCTCGTAGAAGGTCGGGTGCCGGTAGGGCTTGTCGGCGGCCGGCTCGAAGAACGGGTCCTTCTCGTCGGGCGAGGACGCGGTGATCTCCGTTGAGGGCACCACCCAGATCGACACGCCCTCGTTCCGCCGGGTGTACAGATCGCGTGCGTTGCGCAGGGCCATCTCCGCGTCGGGGGCGTGCAGGCTCCCCGCGTGAGTGTGGGACAGCCCGCGGCGTGAGCGCACGAAGACCTCCCACAGCGGCCAGTCGGTCGAGCTGCTCATGCCGTCGCCTCCCCGGGCTTCGCGTGCTGCGGCGTGTGATGCGTCGCGTGTGTTTGATGCTTTTCGGCGTATGCCGCGGCCGCATCCCGGACCCAGGCGCCCTCTTCGTGGGCCTGGCGGCGCTGAGTGAGCCGTTGTTCGTTGCAGGGGCCGTTGCCCTTGAGGACCTCGTGGAACTCGGCCCAGTCGATCGCACCGAAGTCGTGGTGGCCCCGCTCCTCGTTCCACCGGATATCGGGGTCCGGGAGGGTGAGGCCAAGGGCCTCGGCCTGCGGGACGCAGATGTCCACGAAGCGCTGGCGCAGTTCGTCGTTGGAGTGCCGCTTGATCTTCCAGGCCATGGACTGGGCCGAATGGGCCGACTCGTCGTCCGGCGGGCCGAACATCATCAGCGACGGCCACCACCAGCGGTTCACCGCGTCCTGCGCCATGTCGTGCTGCGCGGGAGTCCCCTTGGAGAGCGTGAGCAGCAGCTCGTAACCCTGGCGCTGATGGAAGGACTCCTCCTTGCAGATCCGGACCATCGCGCGGGCATACGGGCCGTACGAGCAGCGGCAGAGCGGCACCTGGTTGGTGATCGCCGCGCCGTCCACCAGCCAGCCGATCGCGCCGACATCGGCCCAGGTCAGCGTGGGGTAGTTGAAGATCGAGGAGTACCGCTGGCGGCCGGCGTGGAGCTTGTCGAGCAGTTCCTCACGGCTTGTGCCCAGGGTCTCGGCGGCGCTGTACAGATACAGCCCGTGGCCCGCCTCGTCCTGGACCTTGGCCATCAGGATCGCCTTGCGTCGCAGCGAGGGCGCCCGGGTGATCCAGTTCGCCTCGGGCTGCATGCCGATGATTTCGGAGTGGGCGTGCTGCGCCATCTGGCGGACCAGCGTCGCCCTGTACGCGTCAGGCATCCAGTCGCGCGGCTCGATGCGCTCGTCGGCGGCCACGGCGGCGTCGAAAACCGCCTCGTACGTATCCGCAGTCACTGCCGTCATCCGGGCCCCCTACCGACCGATCGTTCGGTTCATTGGCTTCAATGGTGAGTCGACGGCCCGTAGGGTGTCAACCCTGTGGATAACTGAGGTGGACCGATGGGGATCGGGGCGGGATGGACTCCTACGAGGACGAGGACGTCAAAGGCGCCAGTAGCCTGAGCTCCGAGCCGCCGTCCGACGACGCCCCCGAGCAGCCTCCTGCAGCCCGGGGCGAGGTCCGGCCCCCAGCCCGGACCGAGTCCGTCCCCGCGTCCCGGACCGAGCCTCAGCCGGCGTTTGTACCGGTCTCGCAGGGCCCGAGTGTTCCGTCGGCCCAGGGGCCGGCCCAGGAGACGCAGGCAGCGGGCGGTCCACAGGCGCCGAGCGCCCCGCCCGCGCCGGGCACGCATGCCCCGCCCGCATCGCCCCCCGACGTCCCCGTTCCCCTGCGCGGCATCGCCGCTCTCTCCCTCCCCTACCAGGTGGCCGCCGCTCTCTCCCTCGCTCTCGTCGGCGTATTCGCCTGTGTCCACCTGGCCATGGTGTTTCTGCACGTGGCGCCGTCCAACACGGTGACCAAGGAGCACGGCGAGGCGGTCGACGGCTGGGTCTATCCCGAGTTCGAGCAGAACTGGAAGCTCTTCGCCCCCAACCCGCTGCAGCAGAACGTCGCCGTGGAGGTGAAGGCCGAGTACGCGGCCGCCGACGGCAGCCACAAGAACACCGACTGGATCGATCTCACCGCCGAGGACGGCGAGGCGATCCGCGGCAATCTTCTGCCGAGCCATGTGGAACAGAACGAGCTCCGCCGGGCCTGGGACTTCTACGTGAACTCGCACGACAACGAAAACCGCGGGAACGGCCTGCGCGGCCAGCTTTCCGAGAGCTATGTGCGCCGCATCGTGATGCAGCGGCTGGACGCGCACGATCTTGGCGGCCCCGTCGAGCGCATCCGGCTCAGGTCCTCGACCCGCTCGGTCAAGGCTCCTGAGTGGAGCGACGAGAAGATCGACACCCGCGCCTCGTACCGGGTCCTGCCCTGGTGGACGGTCACCGCAGCCGATCTGCCCGGGGGAGTCCGCAACGGGCGGACGGAGGCCGGGCAGTGAACGCCACTCCCGACCGCACGGTCGCCAGGGCCGTCCAGCGCGTCACGTCCACCGCCCTCGGCCCCTACCAGAGCGCCGTCGTCCGGATCGGCTTCGCCGCCACCTGGCTGCTCTTCCTGCTGCGGGAGCTGCCCAACCGCCATGAAATGTATGGGCCCCACGGCCCATGGAGCTGGGAAATGGCGCGCCAGCTTATTTCGGGCAATGACGCCTTCACCGCGCTCATGTGGGTGGACAACACCGTCTGGTTCGAGATCGTCTACGCCGGCGCCATGCTGTCCAGCGCGTTGCTGATGCTCGGCTGGCGGACCCGCACCATGTCGGTGCTCTTCATGATCGGTGTGCTGTCTCTGCAGAATCGCTCGATATTCATGGGCGACGGCGGCGACAACGTCATCCATCTGATGGCCATCTATCTGGTCCTGACGCGCTGCGGGCAGGTCTGGTCCCTGGACGCACGGCGGCTCGCAGCGGCCGTGCCGGGCGGGCCGTCGGCTCCGGGCGGGCCGGTAGTTCCCGTGGGGCCGGTAATTCCTGCGAGTCCGAGTGGTCCGCCTCGTGACCGGGTCGGCCCCGCCCTCTGGGTGGTGCTGGGATTCGCTCTGTTCAGTGCGACATTCCTGAACCAGACCGGCTGGTTCGTACTGCTCCTGCTCTGGGTGCTCTGGGTGGCACAGGCGCTGTGGTGGATGGTGAACCGGTACGCCCCGCACGGCGAGCCCCGCGCCCTGCTGGACATTCTCGCCAACCTGGCGCACAACGCGGCGCTCTTCGTGATCATGGCCGAGGTCTGTCTGATCTACGCCACCGCCGGCTGGTACAAGATCCAGGGCTCGCGCTGGCAGGACGGCACCGCGCTCTACTACCCGCTCAAACTCGACTACTTCACGCCCTGGCCGGCGCTCTCCGACCTCCTCGCATCCGGTGGCGTGATGGTGATGATCCTTACCTACGGCACGGTGATCGTGCAGGTCGCCTTCCCGTTCACGCTCTTCAACCGGCGCGTCAAGAACGTCCTGCTGGGCGCCATGATGCTGGAGCACGCGGCCATCGCGGTGCTGCTCGGGCTGCCCTTCTTCTCACTCGCGATGATCGCCGCGGACGCGGTGTTCCTGCCGACCGCCTTTCTGGTCTGGCTCGGCACTCGGATGGCCCGGGGGCGGGACCGGCTGTTCTCGCGCGGAGACGCTGCCGGGCCGGAACAGCGGCGGGGCGACCCCGGACCAGCCCCGTACGCTCGTCGGGTGACCCGAGGTCGGCGTCGGGCCGCATCCGCTGCCGTGGGTGCCGGGCCAGGCTTTCAGGCTTGGTTCCAGCACCCGTTGGGCCTGTTCAGGGCCAGATCTGGCCGTAGAAGTGTCCACCCCATCAGTTCCACAACGTCCACATCCGCCCCCTCCAGGGGGATCATGCCAGCCACGGGGATGCGGCATCATCGGGCAGTCTCGGGGCCCTACGAGGGCGACCAGGCGGAGCGACTGCACTGAGCACGCGGCTACAGCACCGCAGTACCGCAACTGCAGCAACCGTCCCCGTCCAGCCAGCTGGTGCGGGCCGCCAAAGACCGCCTCTGAAGCGGTCCCGGGCCGTCGCGGGGCTACCACGGTGGCGGCTTGCGCCCCTGTACAGCGCTGGTTGGGAACGCCTAGCAGCGGGGCAGGGTGCCGCTCTCCTTGGTGAGTTTGGTGCTGTGGGCCCAGCCTTCGGTGTTCGTCCCATCGATACGGGCGTAGATCCACTTGTTGCCGTAGGCGTTGGTGATGTAGCAGTGGTAGTAGAGCTTCACACCGGTCTTGACCACGGTCACGTACTGGCATTCCGCGTACGGCCCGGTGTAGAGGTGGGACGTCTCGGCCAGGTAGCCGTAGCCGTCGCTGCGGTTCTCGTGGCCCCAGCCGGTGCAGGCCGTCGACACCGGGGTGGGCTCCTTCACCGTCGGGCTGGGCTTGGTCTCTGGGGAGGCCGACGGGCTCTCGGTCGGCTTGTCGCCTTCGACGCCGGGCTTCTTCGTGGGGCCCAGCTCCTCGTCCTCGTGACCGTCCGGCTCCTCCGAGGTCGACGGCTTCGAGGACGTGCCGGGAGAACCGGCGGACGACGGGGTGCTGCCCCCGGTCGGCCAGGGGCTGTCCGTGGGGGAGCCGACGCCGGGCGGCGTCGCCTGTGCGCCGTCCGTGGTCGTGCCGCCCTGTTGGGACGTCAGGGCGTAGGTGATGCCGGCGCCTGCGGCGAGGAGCGCGACGGCGGCCGCTGCAGCGACGACGGTGCGGTTGCTGCGGCGCCCTGCGCGACGGGCTGCCGTCCGGCTCGTCTCGGGAGCGGGGACTCCGGCGTGGCCCGCGACCGGCGCGCCGTGCTGCGGCAGCGGCGGCAGGTCGGGCTGCGCGTAGCCGGCGTGCGGAGGCTCAGGCTGCGGGGCGGGCTGGGGGAACAGCGGGGGACCGAACCCGGGGGCCGGTGCGGCGGCGGCCGCAGCCCCGGGACCCACCGTGGGAGCGGGTGTCGGCGTCGGAGCAGCGGATGAGAGGTGGACCGTCCCGCCGGAGGCGACGCGCTCTAGCATGCCGCGCGCCTGTTCCGCGGTGGGCCGGTTCTCCGGCTCCTTCGCCATCAGCGCCTGGAGCACCGGCGTGAGCGGTCCCGCCCGGCGGGGCTCCGGCAGGGGCTCGGTGACGATCGCCGAAAGGGTGGACCACGCGGACGTGCGGCGGAACGGCGAAGTGCCCTCCACGGCTGCGTAGAGCGTCATGCCGAGCGACCAGATGTCCGACGCGGGACCGGGCTCCCTGCCCTGCGCGCGCTCCGGCGGCAAATAGTCGAGGGAACCGACGAGTTGACCGCTCTGGGTCAGCTTGGACATGGCGTCGTCGCCGGAGGCTTCCATGCTGGCGATGCCGAAGTCGGTGAGCACGACCCTGCCGCCGTGCTCGATCAGCACGTTTCCCGGCTTGACGTCCCGGTGGAGTACGCCGGCCCGGTGCGCGGCGTCGAGCGCGTCCATCAGCTTGGCGCCGATCGCGGCGGCTTCGTGGGGCTCCAGTGTGCCGCGCTCCGTCAGCACGTCGTCGAGCGAGGGCCCGTCGACGAGTTCCATGACGATGACCGGGAGGCCCTGCTCCTCGGTCACGTCGTGCACGGTGACCACGCCGCTGTGCCGGATACGGGCGGCGGCCTGCGCCTCCCGCTGCATCCGGGTCCGCACGTCGGCCAGTTCGGCTGCGGAGGTGTCGGTGAAAGCCCGCAGGACCTTGACGGCGACCTCTCGGTTCAGGAGTTCGTCCACCGCCCGGGCGACCACTCCCATGCCGCCTCGCCCGATCATGGAGGTCACCCGGTAACGCCCGCCGAGTACCTTGCCCGTCAGCTCTCCGCCATGCGCTTCCCCCGCGGTCACCGCACGCTCCGTTCCGTGGTTGTTCGTGAACCATCAATCCGAAGTCCTCAAGGGTAGAGGCAGGGGCGTGAGGGGAAGGCGGCGGCCGTGCGCAGGTATGTGGCTGCCCATCAGGGTTGTCGCCCATGGCGGGCACGGCGGTCCCCGGCCTGCGTCTCGGCTGGCGTCAGATGTCAGAGCCGGGTGCCAACTGCCGCCGTCCAAGGGAAAAGCGAAGACGATGGGCCCGGGGGAAGCCCCGCTGGCTCAGCAATGATGCAGGGTGCGCCTGCAGGGCGAGCGCACCAGATACGCACCAGACAGGGCAGCGATCACCGGTCAACCACGGTCACTCGGGAAGGCTGGAGCACACCCCGATTCGTATCGTTTCCACAGCTCAGCAGGCATGCCTGGTGGAAGCGGCCCGTGATTCCCAAGCTCAGAGCACGGGTCCAATTACGCCCGCAGGGGGTGGTATGCGATGCAGGAGAGCGGCTGTTCGACACCGTAGCCTGAGGCGATGAGCGATGACGATGCCACGAGGGCTGTACGGCAGTGGAGTGAGGCCGCGCCTGATGCTGTGCTGCTCGACGGCTTCCATGCGCTGAAGCACGCGCTTCGTTTCGGGGCGGACGTACGAGTCGCAGTCACCGGCAACAAGGAGGCCGCCCTGGCGCTCGCTGCTTCGCTCGCCGACGACGTGACGGACCGCATCAGGGATCTAGTCGTTGAGGTACCAGTACAGACCCTGCGCGAACTGGTGCCGAGGATTCACCCCACGCAGGTGGCCGCTCTGGCCACCAGACGCAGCCGTCAGACGAACTTGGCGGGGTTGGGCCGACTGCCACGGACGTCACCGATCGTCGTTCTGGACAACCCGCGCAATCTTGGGAATGTCGGGGCCGTGGTTCGTCTTGCTGCGGGTTTTGGGGTCACAGGCGTGGTCACTACCGGCGACGTGGACCCGTGGCACCCCAACGCGGTGAGGGCGGGCGCGGGTCTCCATTTCGCCACCGCCGTCGAACGGCTCCCCTTCAGTGATCTTCCACCAGGCCCGATGTATGTCCTGGACCCGGAGGGGGAGGACATCAGGTTTGTCGCCATCCCTGGTGACGCGCTGCTTGTGTTCGGCTCTGAGCGGCACGGGGTCTCGCCCGAGCTCCGGGGCCAGGCAACCAAGCTGCTGGCGCTTCCCATGCGGCCCCAGGTGTCGAGCTACAACCTTGCCACCAGCGTGGCCATGGCTCTGTTCCACTGGGGAGGTCCGCTACAGGGACCAGACGCCCAGGACGGCTGAGAGCTCTCCACAGCCGTTGCGCTGGAACCGGCGCGGCGCCACGGTCACCGACCGGTACCAGCATGTGCGCCACCACTCGGACACGGCCTCACTGACCGCGTGGGCGGCGGCCGAGGATCTGCCGATCATCGGGATCGACAATCTGCCGGGCGCGGTTGCCGCTGGAGCGGACCGAGCTGCCGCGGCGGTGTGTGCTGCTCTTCGGGCAGGAAGGGCCCGGGCTGACGGAGGAGGCGCGCAAGCACGCGACGATGGTGTGTTCGATCGCCCAGTTCGGCTCGACTCGCTCGATCAACGCGGGCGCCGCGGCGGCGATGCATGCGAGGGTTCAGCGGTATGCGGAGATCCCCTCCCCATAGGGAGTCGCGTTGTGCCGCGGGCCGTGACCCAAGAGGGACATCCTCCTGGATCACGGCCCGTCGGTCTCAGGCCTGGCGGCGGACCTCCACCACACGGAAGCGGTTCGAGACGAACGCGCCGTCGCACAAGGCCGCGTTCGCCGCCGGGTTGCCGCCCGAGCCGTGGAAGTCGGAGAACGCCGCCGTCTGGTTGACGTACACCCCGCCCGTCAGATTCAGGGAGAGCTGCGCCGACTCGTCCAGACAGACGTCCTCGATCGCGCGCTCCGTCTCCCCGGACGTGGTGTACGCGCCGACCGTCATCGCGCCCTTGTCGCGGACCGTTCGCCGCAGCAGCTCCACCGCGTCCGCCGTCGAGTCGACCGCGACCGCGAAGGAGACCGGGCCGAAGCACTCCGACATGTAGACCGCTTCGGCGTCGGGCTTGGCGCCGTCGAGCTTGACGATTACTGGCGTACGGACGACGGCGTCCGGGAATTCCGGATTGGCGATCTTCCGAGAGGGCAGGGCCACCTCGCCCAGTTCGGCCGCCGCGTCCAGGCGGGACTTGACGTCAGGGTTGACCAGAGCGCCCAGCAGGGCGTTCGCCCGCGCGTCGTCGCCGAGCAGGCCGCCCAGCGAGGCCGCGAGGTCGGTGACCACGTCGTCGTACGACTTGGGTCCGGCGTCCGTCGAGATGCCGTCCCTCGGGATCAGGAAGTTCTGCGGGGTGGTGCACATCTGGCCGCTGTACAGGGACAGCGAGAAGGCCAGGTTGGACAGCATCCCCTTGTAGTTGTCGGTGGAGTCGACGACGACGGTGTTGACGCCGGCCTTCTCGGTGTAGACCTGCGCCTGACGGGCGTTGGCCTCCAGCCAGTCACCGAAGGCGGTGGACCCCGTGTAGTCGATGATCTTGATCTCGGGCCGCACCGCGAGGGTCTTGGCGATCCCCTCGCCCGGCCGCTCGACGGCCAGAGCGACCAGGTTCGGATCGAAGCCCGCCTCGGACAGCACCTCGCGGGCCACGCGCACCGTGAGAGCGAGCGGCAGCACCGCGCGCGGGTGCGGCTTGACCAGCACCGGGTTGCCCGTGGCCAGGGAGGCGAACAGCCCCGGATAGCCGTTCCACGTGGGGAAGGTGTTGCAGCCGATCAGCAGGGAGATGCCGCGGCCTGCGGTCGTGAAGGTCTTCCGCAGCTCCAGGGGGTCGCGCTTGCCCTGCGGCTTGGACCAGTCGGCGGCCTCGGGGGTGCGGGTCTGCTCCTGGTAGGCGTACGCGACGGCCTCGAGGCCGCGGTCCTGGGCGTGCGGGCCGCCTGCCTGGAACGCCATCATGAAGGCCTGCCCGCTGGTGTGCATCACCGCGTGCGCGAACTCATGGGTGCGGGCGCTGATCCGCGAAAGGATCTCCAGACAGACCAGGGCGCGGGTCTCGGGCCCCGCCTCGCGCCAGGCGGTCATGCCCGCCCGCATGGCGGGCAGCAGGACGTCGATGTCCGGGTGGGGGTACTCGATGCCCAACTCCGGGCCGTACGGTGAGACTTCGCCACCTGTCCAGCCGTCCGTGCCCGGCTGGTCCAGCTCGAAGCGGGTGTTGCGCAGGGCCTCGAACGCCGCGAGTCCGTCGGCCGGCGCACTCTCGCCGTATGCCTTGGGGTGCTCGGGGTGCGGGGACCAGTAGGCGCGGGTGCGGATGGCTTCGAGGGCCTGGTCGAGCGTGGGCCGGTGGGTCTCGGTCAGCTGCATGGAAGGACCAACTCCTCGTCGAGCTGGGCAGGGAAGGATTGACAGAGTTAGAGTAACCGAACGATCGGTCGGTACAAGGGGGCCTGTCAAACCTGTGGACAACTCATCGGGGAGGATCGCTTCCATGACCGCCATCGATCAGAGCCGTACCGTCGCCGTGGTCGGCACCGGCACCATGGGTCAGGGCATCGCCCAGGTCGCCCTTGCCGCAGGCCATCCCGTACGTCTCTACGACGCCGTCCCCGGACGGGCGGCCGAGGCCGCGAAGACCATCGGCGCCCGCCTCGACCGGCTGGTCGAGAAGGGCCGCATGGACGCCCCCGAACGGGACGCCGCACGCGCGCGCCTGCACCCGGCCGCGGACCTCGCCGAGCTGGCCGATGCCGCGCTCGTCGTCGAGGCGGTACTCGAGCAACTGAAGATCAAGCAGGAGCTGTTCACGGCGCTGGAGGAGCTCGTTGCCGACGACTGCCTGCTCGCCACGAACACCTCCTCCCTCTCCGTCACGGCCATCGCGGGCGCCCTCAAGCACCCCGGCCGCTTCGTCGGACTGCATTTCTTCAATCCGGCGCCCCTGCTCCCCCTTGTCGAGGTCGTCAGCGGCTTCGCCACGGACGAGGCGTCGGCCACGCGCGCGTGGGCGACGGCAGCGGCCTGGGGCAAGACCCCGGTGCGCTGCGCCGACCTGCCCGGTTTCATCGTCAACCGCATAGCCAGGCCCTTCTACGCGGAGGCCTTCGCCGTCTACGAGGAGCGAGGCGCCGACCCCGCCACGATCGACGCGGTGCTGCGCGAGTCGGGCGGCTTCCAGATGGACCCCTTCGAGCTCACCGACCTGATCGGCCAGGACGTCAACGAAGCCGTCACCCGCTCCGTGTGGGAGTCCTTCTTCCAGAACGAGAAGTTCACCCCTTCGCTGCCGCAGCGGCGGCTCGTCGAGGCGGGTCTGCTGGGCCGTAAGTCTGGCCGTGGCTGGTACGACTACGCGGAAGGTGCCGTCCGCCCGGAGCCGCACACCGCAGAGCCCGCCGACGCCCCGGAGTACGTCATCGCCGCGGGCGATCTGGGAGCCGCCGCCGAGCTGCTCGACCTGATCCGCGAGTCCGGCATCACGGTGCGCCAGGAAGGCGAGGACATCGGTAACCGGCTGGTGCTGCCCAGCGGCGGCCAGCTGGGGCTCGCGGACGGACAGATGTCCGGAGAGTTCCGCGACGTCGTCTTCTTCGACCTGGCGCTGGATTACCGGGCCGCCACCCGGATCGCCCTCTCTGCCTCCCCGGACACCCCGGAACGCACCGTTTTGGAGGCCACCGGCCTGTTCCAGGCGCTGGGCAAGGAGGTCAGCGTCATCGGAGACGTACCCGGCATGATTGTCGCCCGTACCGTCGCGATGCTGGTGGATGCCGCGGCCGACGCCGTGGCCAAGGGAGTCGCCACCGAGGACGACATCGACACGGCGATGAGGCTCGGCGTCAACTACCCGCTGGGGCCCCTCGAATGGAGCCGCAGGCTCCCCCAGGGCTGGGCCTACGAGCTGCTGCAAGAGCTGGACCTGCGCTATCCGGGTGGGCGCTACGCACCCTCGGTCGCCCTCTTCCAGCACTCGCTCGCCGGTGACGCGAAAGGAGCGGCCGAATGACCACCGCCAAGCGCGACACGTACACCCCGGAGACGCTGCTGACCGTCGCAGTCCGGATCTTCAACGAGCGCGGTTACGACGGCACGTCCATGGAGCATCTCTCCCAGGCGGCCGGCATCTCCAAGTCCTCGATCTACCACCATGTGGCAGGCAAGGAGGAACTGCTGCGCCGGGCCGTCAGCCGGGCGCTGGACGCGCTCTTCGCGATCCTCGACGAGCCGGGAGCCCTCCGGGGGCGTGCCATCGAGCGGGTCGAGTACGTCACCCGGCGCACCGTCGAGGTGCTGATGGCAGAGCTGCCGTATGTGACGCTGCTGCTGCGCGTACGGGGCAACACCAAGACCGAGCGCTGGGCGATGGAGCGGCGGCGTGAGTTCGACCAGCGGGTGGCCGATCTGTTGAAGGCCGCCGCGGCGGACGGTGATCTCCGCACCGACGTGGACATCCGGCTGGCGACCAGGCTGCTCTTCGGCATGGTGAACTCGCTCGTCGAGTGGTACCGGCCGCATCCGGGCAGCGGCTACGACGGCGACCAGGTCGCCGAGGCGGTCGTCGGACTCGCCTTCGACGGGCTGCGTACGGACTCGTAGGCGCCCGGCGGCCTCCCCTCATGGGGCGGCTCTCGGCTAGAGCGGCTCGGCGTCCGGAGCGGATGCCGGGCCGAGAGCCGTACCCGGACTCGGGCCCGGCCCGGGGTCGAGGTCCGTCTCCTCGAAGACCAGCAGCGTACGGGTGGACAGCACCTCCGGGATCGACTGGAGCCTGGTCAGTACGAGCTCGCGCAGCGTGCGGTTGTCCGAGGTGTGCACCAGCAGCAGGACGTCGAAGTCTCCGCTGACCAGTGCGATATGGGCGGCACCCGGCAGCGCCTGGAGCTGTTCGCGCACGGTGCGCCAGGAGTTCTGGACGATCTTCAGCGTGATGTAGGCGGAAGCGCCCTGGCCTGCCCGCTCGTGGTTCACGCGGGCGCTGAAACCGCGGATCACTCCGTCGTCGATGAGCCGGTTGATCCGGGCGTACGCATTGGCGCGGGAGACATGGACGCGCTCGGCCACGGATCGTATCGAGGCGCGACCGTCCGTCTGGAGGATCCGCAGGATGTCCCGGTCGATGGAGTCGAGCGGGCGAGGCGGAGGCGTCTGCTCCGCCCGGTCCCCGCCCTCGGCCATTTGTTCAGCTGCCATATCCCCCGCTTCCCTAGCATGGACGACCTGTCTCTATATCAGGCTGTGGAGAACCGTTTGTCCACAGGCTGAAGGTGCCTGTAGCCAAAATGCGTCCACGACCGAACAATCGGTAGGTGAGGCGGACCACAGTCGTGCCGCTTCGTCGTCGCCCCCACGAGGAGGTGCTCGCGTTGAGAAAGAGCAGCATGACGGTTCAAGAGCTGCCCGGTGTCACGGCTGCCTACCGGCCCACCCCGCCCCCGGCGTGGAAGCCCCGCACCGACCCCGCACCGCTGCTCCCGGACCCGGAGCCGTACCGCGTGCTCGGCACGGACGCCGCAGCCGGGGCCGACCCCGAGCTGCTGCTGCGGCTGTACGCGGAGCTGGTGCGCGGCCGCAGGTACAACGCCCAGGCGACCGCGCTGACCAAGCAGGGCCGGCTCGCCGTCTACCCGTCGAGCACCGGGCAGGAGGCGTGCGAGGTGGCGGCTGCGCTGGCGCTGGAGGAGCGGGACTGGCTCTTCCCCAGCTACCGCGACACTCTCGCGGCCGTGGCCCGCGGCCTCGACCCGGTGCAGGCGCTGACCCTGCTGCGCGGCGACTGGCACACCGGCTACGACCCCCATGAGCACCGCATAGCGCCGCTGTGCACCCCGCTCGCCACCCAGCTGCCGCATGCAGTCGGGCTGGCTCACGCCGCCAGGCTCAAGGGTGACGACGTCGTCGCGCTCGCCATGGTCGGCGACGGCGGCACCAGCGAGGGCGACTTCCACGAGGCGCTCAACTTCGCGGCGGTCTGGCAGGCCCCGGTCGTTTTCCTCGTGCAGAACAACGGCTTCGCGATCTCCGTGCCGCTGGCCAAGCAGACGGCGGCACCCTCGCTCGCCCACAAGGCCGTGGGGTATGGAATGCCCGGCCGGCTCGTCGACGGGAACGACGCGGCCGCGGTCCACGAGGTGGTCAGCGATGCGCTGGCGCGGGCCAGGCGCGGCGGTGGTCCGACGCTGATCGAGGCCGTGACGTACCGCATCGACGCGCATACGAACGCCGACGACGCGACCCGCTACCGGGGCGAGAGCGAGGTCGAGGCCTGGCGCGCGCACGATCCGATCCGGCTGCTGGAGCGGGAGTTGACGGAGCGCGGACTGCTCGACGAGGACGGCATCGGGGCGGCGGCCGACGCCTCCGAGACGATGGCCGCGGATCTGCGCGAGCGGATGAACGCCGACCCGGTGCTGGACCCGATGGACCTGTTCGCGCATGTCTACGCCGAGCAGACCAGCCAGCTGCGGGAGCAGGCGACGCAGCTGCAGGCCGAGCTCGACGCTGAGGGAGAGGCGAGATGACCACCGCCGCGGTGAAGCCCGCCTCGATGGCGCAGGCCCTGCAGCGCGCGATGCGCGACGCGATGGCCGAGGACCCGGCCGTACATGTGCTGGGGGAGGACGTCGGCACGCTCGGCGGGGTCTTCCGGGTGACGGACGGGCTCGCCAAGGAATTCGGCGAGGACCGCTGTACGGACACGCCGCTCGCCGAGGCGGGCATCCTCGGCACGGCTGTCGGCATGGCGATGTACGGGCTGCGGCCGGTCGTCGAGATGCAGTTCGACGCCTTCGCGTATCCGGCGTTCGAGCAGCTGATCAGCCATGTGGCGCGGATGCGGAACCGCACCAGGGGCGGCATGCCGCTGCCGATCACCGTCCGGGTGCCGTACGGCGGCGGGATCGGCGGGGTCGAGCACCACAGCGACTCGTCCGAGGCGTACTACATGGCGACTCCGGGGCTCCATGTCGTCACGCCCGCGACGGTCGAAGACGCCTACGGGCTGCTGCGGGCCGCGATCGCCTCCGACGACCCGGTCGTCTTCCTGGAGCCCAAGCGTCTGTACTGGTCGAAGGCGCCGTGGTCGCCGGACGCGCCGACCGAGGTCGAGCCGATGGGCCGGGCCGTGGTGCGGCGGCAGGGGCGGAGCGCCACGCTGATCACCTACGGGCCTTCCGTGCCGGTCTGCATGGAGGCCGCGGAGGCCGCCGCGGCCGAGGGATGGGATCTTGAAGTCGTCGATCTGCGCTCGCTGGTGCCCTTCGACGACGAGACGGTCTGTGCGTCCGTCCGGCGTACGGGACGGGCGGTCGTCGTCCACGAGTCCACCGGCTTCGGCGGCCCTGGCGGGGAGATCGCCGCGCGGGTGACGGAGCGCTGCTTCCACCACCTGGAGGCACCGGTGCTGCGAGTGGCCGGTTTTGACATTCCGTATCCGCCGCCGATGCTGGAGCGGCACCATCTGCCGGGAGTGGACCGGGTACTGGACGCGGTCGCACGGCTGCAGTGGGAGGCGGCGAGCTGATGGCTCAGGTGCTCGAATTCAAGCTCCCGGACCTCGGGGAGGGCCTGACCGAGGCGGAGATCGTGCGCTGGCTGGTGGCAGTGGGCGATGTCGTTGCGATCGACCAGCCGGTCGTCGAGGTCGAGACGGCCAAGGCGATGGTGGAGGTGCCGTGCCCCTACGGGGGCGTGGTGACTGCGCGTTTCGGCGAAGAAGGCACGGAACTTCCCGTCGGCGCACCGCTGTTGACGGTTGCGGTGGGGGCGGTGGATTCCCTCGGATCCGCGGCTGCCGCCGGATCCTCCGCCGTCTCCGAGGCCTCGGCCGGGGCGAGCGAGTCGTCCGGCAATGTGCTGGTCGGCTACGGGACGGGGGCGCCGGCGGCTCGTCGTCGCCGGATCCGGCCCGCTACTTCCGCTCCGGCCGTTCCTGTCGTGACTCCTGCCCCCGCGCCGGCTGCGGAGCCGGAGCGGCGCGTGGTGCGCGCGGTGGCGGTCGAGGAAGTGGCGCAGAGCGGCCCCGTGCCCGTCATATCGCCACTCGTTCGCCGGCTCGCCCGTGAGAACGGCCTCGATCTGCGTCAGTTGACCGGATCCGGACCCGAGGGCCTGATTCTGCGGGCCGACGTCGAGCACGCGTTGCGGGCAGCCGAGACGCCGGCCGCTCCCGAGCCCGTGCTCGCCGCGGCGCCCGCCTCCGCGGCGGCGCGCGGTGAGCGGACACCGCTGCGCGGCGTGCGCGGAGCCGTGGCCGACAAGCTCTCCCGCAGTCGGCGTGAGATACCGGACGCCACCTGCTGGGTCGACGCTGACGCGACCGAGCTGATGGCCGCGCGGGCCTCGATGAACGCCGCGGGCGGGCCGAAGATCTCGCTCCTGGCACTGCTGGCCCGGATCTGTACGGCCGCGCTCGCCCGCCACCCGGAGCTCAATTCCACGGTGGACATGGACGCCAGGGAGATCGTGCGCCTGCCCGAGGTGCATCTCGGTTTCGCCGCGCAGACCGAGCGAGGGCTGGTCGTCCCCGTTGTACGGGATGCGCATCTGCGCTCGGCCGAGTCGCTGAGCGCGGAGGTCGGGCGGCTGACGGAGGCGGCCAGGCAGGGGACGCTGACCCCGGCGGATCTGACGGGCGGGACGTTCACCCTGAACAACTACGGGGTGTTCGGTGTCGACGGCTCCACGCCGATCATCAACCACCCCGAGGCGGCGATGCTCGGGGTCGGCCGGATCGTACCGAAGCCGTGGGTGCACGAGGGCGAACTGGCCGTACGCAAGGTCGTCCAGCTCTCGCTCACCTTCGACCACCGGGTCTGTGACGGCGGCACCGCGGGCGGTTTCCTGCGCTATGTCGCCGACTGTGTGGAGCACCCATCGGTGCTGCTGCGCAGCCTCTAGGTCCATACAGCGAGACGGACGGGCAGAGATCCAATCGGGGCTCCCCGCCCACGCAATCGCGGCCCATACTTCAGGCATGACCGCGTATGACGCCATCGTGCTCGCCGGAGGTGCCGCGAAGCGGCTGGGCGGGGCCGACAAGCCGGCGGTGAGCGTGGGCGGGCGCCCCCTGCTCGACCGCGTGCTCGGCGTGTGCCGCGACGCGGGACGCACCGTTGTCGTCGGCGGGCGCAGGGCCACCGCGCGCCCCGTGGTCTGGGCGCGTGAGGAGCCCCCGGGCGGCGGGCCGCTCGCCGCGCTGGACGCCGGCGTGCGACAGGTCGAGGCACAGGCAGTCCTTGTGCTCTCGGCCGATCTGCCGTTCCTGGGGGAGCGAACGGTACGGCAGCTGATCGGCACCCTCGGGACGAGCGGGCGCGAGGCGGCGCTGCTCACCGATCCCGACGGCCGCGACCAGCCTCTCGTCGCCGCGTACCGCATCGAGCCGCTCCGTCGTGAGCTTGCTCTTCTCGCCACCGAGTACGGGAGTCTGGCCGGGCTGCCGTTGCGCCTGCTGACGCAGGAACTGGATCTCGCCCGGATCGATGCGGAGCCGCTCGCCTCCTTCGACTGCGACACCTGGGAGGACATCTCCGCGGCCCGGGCCCGTATCAGGGAGCATGGGAACGTGCTGGACGAATGGATCACCGCAGTCAAGGACGAACTCGGCATCGAACTCGACGTCGACACCGGCGTCCTGCTCGACCTCGCCCGGGACGCGGCGCACGGCGTCGCCCGTCCCGCGGCACCGCTCACCACCTTCCTGGTGGGGTACGCGGCGGCTCAGGCGGGCAGCGGCGGCCCGGCGGCGGTCGCGGAGGCCGCCCGCAAGGCGGCCGCGCTCGCCAGGCGCTGGGCGGAGGAAGCCGAGCAGGCCACCCCCGAGGCAGGGGCCGCCAAAGGCACCGAGCCTCCCGGGCCGGTCAAGGCCGCCGAGCCGGCCGAACCGGACCGGGGCGACGCCGGATGAACGGTCAGGAGCAGGAGGCCGAGTCGGACGGCGTCGAGGAAGCTCTCGCACTGGTCGGCCGACCGACGCGGCAGGAGCCTGCCCCCGGCTCCGATCCCGCCTCCGGCTCGGCTCCCGGCACTGACCCCGGGCCGACCGGCCAGGCCGCCACGGTGCGCCATCGCGCGACCCCCTGGCCCGACGCCCGGGCACTCGCCGCCCGCATCGGGCGCGCCGCCCCGCCCCGTGCCGCGCGCATCCCCCTCGATCAGGCTCGTGGCCGGGTGCTCGCCGAGCCGCTCACCGCACTCTGCGACCTGCCCTCCTTCGACACGTCCGCCATGGACGGCTGGGCCGTCGCGGGCCCGGGTCCCTGGACCGTTCAGGACAGCGGTTCGATCCTTGCCGGGCACGGCGAGGCCCCGCCGCTCCCCGACGGCGCGGCGGTACGGATCGCCACCGGGGCCCGCATCCCGCCCGATACCACCGCGGTGATCCGCAGCGAGCACGCCCGTGCCGCGGACCGCGGCCAGTTGTACGCCGAGCGCGCGGTGGTCACCGGTCAGGACATCCGGCCGAGGGGCCAGGAGTGCCGTTCCGGCGAGCAACTCCTGCCCGCCGGCTCGCTGGTGACCCCGGCCGTGCTCGGCCTCGCTGCCGCCGCCGGCTATGACGGGCTGCTCACAGTCCCCCGGCCGCGGGTAGAGGTCCTTGTCCTCGGCGATGAGTTGCTCACCGCCGGACTCCCCCACGACGGCCTGATCCGCGACGCGCTCGGGCCGATGATCGGCCCCTGGCTCAGTGCCCTCGGCCTGGATGTCATCGCCACCCGCCGCCTCGGTGACGACGCCGAAACCCTCCACGAGGCCGTCACCACCTCCGACGCCGATCTCATCCTCACCACGGGCGGTACAGCCGCAGGCCCCGTCGACCATGTCCACCCGGTCCTGCGGAAGGCGGGCGCCGAGCTGCTGGTCGACGGTGTCGCCGTGCGCCCCGGGCATCCGATGCTCCTTGCCCGCCTGGCCCATGAGGGCGCCCGGCACGCCCGGCACCTGGTGGGCCTGCCCGGCAATCCCCTGGCGGCCGTCTCGGGGCTCCTGACGCTCGCCGAGCCGCTGCTGCGGGGACTTGCGGGCCACCCGGCGTCCGTTCCGTATCGCGCTCCCGTACGTGACGAGGTGCACGGGCACCCGTACGACACCCGCCTCGTGCCCTTTGTCCACCGCGCCGAACAGCTGGTGCCGCTGCACTACAACGGGCCGGCCATGTTGCGTGGCATCGCCGCCGCCGACGGGCTTGCCGTCGTACCGCCGGGCGGTGCGCGGTCCGGCGACGAGCTGGAAGTGCTCGATCTGCCGTGGACATCGGGGATCTCCTCGGTCGTCGGAGGAGGACGTTTCACGTGAAACTTCCCGGCCATGACGCCATGGCCCGGAATGCCGACGAACAGCTGGTCACCAGCCGGGTGAAACTCCCCCGCCGCATTGTCGAGCACCCGCTGCGGCAGGTCGGCAAGCGACTGCTGATGGCCTTGGGGGTGCTGGCCCTGACCGTACTGCTCGTCTGGGCCGACCGGTCGGGGTACCACGACAACGCCGACGACTCCGTCGACTTCCTCGACTCCGTCTACTACGCGACGGTCACCCTCTCCACCACGGGATACGGCGACATCGTCCCGCACAGCGACGCGGCCCGGCTCACCAATGTGCTGCTGGTGACGCCGCTGCGCGTGCTCTTCCTGATCATCCTGGTCGGCACCACTCTCGAGGTCCTCACGGAACGGACCCGGGAGGAATGGCGCTTGAATCGCTGGAGGCTTCAATTGCGTGAGCACACCGTCGTTGTGGGCTTCGGCACCAAGGGCCGGTCCGCGATTCAGACGCTGACTGCCACGGGCCTGAAGAAGGTACAGATCGTCGTGGTCGACCCCAGCAGCAAGGTGATCGAGACGGCCAATGCGGAGGGCTTTGTGGGGGTGATCGGCGACGCGACCCGCAGCGATGTGCTGCTGCGGGCCGAGGTGCAGAAGGCCCGCCAGATCGTCATCGCCACACAGCGCGACGACACGGCGGTGCTTGTCGCGCTGACCGCGCGGCAGCTCAATCGCGGGGCGAAGATCGTCGCGGCGGTGCGGGAGGAGGAGAACGCGCCGCTGCTGCGCCAGTCCGGTGCCGATGCGGTGATCACCAGTGCCAGTGCGGCGGGCCGGCTGCTGGGCCTGTCCGTGCTCAGCCCGAGCGCGGGCATAGTGATGGAGGATCTGATCCAGCAGGGCAGCGGGCTCGACCTCATCGAACGGCCGGTGACAAAGGCCGAGGTGGGGCGTGGTGTGCGGGAGACGGACGACCTGGTGGTGAGCGTGCTGCGGGGGCATCGGCTGATCGGTTACGACGATCCGGCGGCGAGCCCTTTGCAGCTGACGGACCGGCTGATCACTATCGTGCGCGCGGATGGTGGCTCACCCCTCAACAGTCTTAACAGGCTGGCTCCGGAGTAGCCTCGCGCCCATGCATGCGATCACGATTCCCGAACCCGGTGGTCCCGAGGCGCTTGTCTGGGCCGAGGTGCCCGATCCCGTGCCCGGCGAGGGAGAGGTCCTCGTCGACGTCGTCGCGAGCGCCGTCAACCGCGCCGATCTGCTGCAGCGGCAGGGCTTCTACGATCCGCCGCCCGGTGCGTCCCCGTATCCCGGGCTCGAATGCTCGGGGCGCATCTCGGCCCTGGGGCCCGGTGTCTCGGGATGGGCCGTCGGCGACGAGGTGTGCGCGCTGCTCGCGGGCGGTGGTTACGCGGAGAAGGCCGCCGTGCCGGCCGGGCAGCTGCTGCCGGTGCCGGAAGGGGTGGACCTGATCACGGCGGCGGCGCTGCCGGAGGTGACCGCGACGGTGTGGTCGAACGTGTTCATGATCGCGCACCTGCGACCGGGCGAGACGCTGCTGGTCCACGGTGGCGCGAGCGGCATCGGCACGATGGCGATTCAGCTGGCCAAGGCGGTGGGGGCGCGGGTGGCCGTCACGGCGGGTGGGCCGGAGAAGCTGGTGCGGTGCGCGGAGCTGGGCGCGGACCTACTGATCGACTACCGCGAGCAGGACTTCGTGGAGGAGCTGCGCAAGGCGACGGACGGGGCGGGGGCGGACGTCATCCTCGACATCATCGGCGCGAAATATCTGGACCGGAATGTGCGGGCGCTGGCGGTCAACGGACGGCTGGCCGTGATCGGCATGCAGGGCGGTGTCAAGGGTGAGCTGAACCTGGCGATGCTGCTGGGGAAGCGGGCGGCGGTGACGGCGACGTCGCTGCGGGGCCGGCCGCTGGGTGAGAAGGCGTCGATCGTGGCGGCGGTGCGGGAGCATGTGTGGCCGCTGATCGAGGGGGGCCGGGTGCGGGCGGTGGTGGACCGGCGGATTCCGATGCGCGATGCAGCGGAGGGGCACCGGGTGCTGGAGTCCGGCGCGAATATCGGCAAGGTCCTGCTGGTCTCGCCTGCGGCGGGCTGACCTCACCCGCCCCCTTGATTGTGGGGGCGTCCCACGCCCCGGGTGCGGGGCTGCTTCCACTCGCCCGCCCTGAGTGTGGGGGTACCCCCCCCAATGCCGTGGCGGCTTCGCCGCACGGCTCAGCAGGGGCTCTGCCGGTGTGCTGCGTACCCCGGGGGCCGGGCTCCCGGCGGCTGCGCCGCGCGGTCCCCTTCGCCTCCGACAACGGTCTGCGCCCGTTCGCTCCGGTCGCCGTACCGGCTTCGCCGGACGGCATGAAGCCGAGGTTGAGAGTGGGGTACTGCGTGCCCACGCACCTGCGCCACCGTCGCGGCTTCGCCGCACCGGCCGGCTCTCGCACGGGCTGAAGTTCCGCGCCGCGTGGCCGGGGGGCGCCGTGCCCCCCGGGCCCTCAATGGCGGTGGCTTACCAGGACTACAGGTACGGGCCCGAACGGATTGCTCCGTGTTGGCCGTCATCGTCGTCGTGCGGGGCGCCCGGTGGCAGAGCTCGGCGCATTTGTTCCAACTGGGCGCGGGCTGCCATTTGCTGGGCGAACAGGGCCGTTTGGATTCCGTGGAAGAGGCCCTCCAGCCAGCCCACCAACTGGGCCTGGGCGATGCGGAGTTCCGCTTCGGAAGGGATTGCCTCGTCGGTGAAGGGGAGCGAGAGGCGCTCGAGTTCCTCGACGAGTTCAGGAGCGAGGCCGTCCTCCAGTTCCTTGACCGAGCTGGCGTGGATCTCCTTGAGCCGGACCCGGCTCGCCTCGTCCAGAGGGGCTGCCCTGACTTCCTCCAGCAGCTGCTTGATCATGCTGCCGATCCGCATGACCTTCGCAGGCTGTTCGACCATCTCCGTCACCGGGACCTCGCGCGACTCGTCGTCACCGTCACCGCCGCCGAGTGCCATTCCGTCCTGCCCCACGACAAGGACGTGGGGGCTCTCCTGCGACCGTTCATTCCTCGGCATCTCCATGCCGCCATTCTCTCGTACATGGGCGTCACCACACGGTGTGCCCCCGTACGAGAGTGATCCACCCTCGTACGGGGGCACAAAACCGCAGGCAGCGCGATCAGTGGCCGATCATGTTGCCTCGCGGCGGGCCAGCGCCCCGCGCGAGCGCGTCACCAGCGCCGCCAGTAGCGCCGCGCCCACCGGGACCGCGACGAGCAGTGCGGCCAGGGTTTCCCAGGGCACGATGATCGGTACGTACGGCGCCGAACCGCCCGAGCCGTAGCCCTGGTCCAGTGCCTGCTGGTACCACTTGATCTGCTCGCGCTCCTCGGTGAGCCGCAGCCCGATCGCGGGCAGTACACCGGCTGCCGAGCCGAGCACCACACCCATTGCGGCCACCACCCCGCACTGGAAGCCGCTGAGCGTCCTGCGCACCCGCGGCGGGGCGCCGACCGCGGCGAGCGTCTTCAGATCGGCCTCGGCATCGGCCTGGGCGAGGCCCGTGGCGATACCGGCCGCGCCGATGGTGATCAGCCCGGCGAAGACGGTCAGCGACAGCAGGATGATGCTGTTCTTGCTGGTGTAACCCTCCTCGATGTGCAGGGCTACATCGGAACCGGTTTTGTCGAGCTCGCCGTCGAGACGCTGGCGCTGCTCGCTGCTCGGCATCTTGTCCGTCGAGTAGTACGCCCCGAGCGGCACCGTGGTCATGCCCGCCGACTTGGCCGCGGCAGGCGGCACGATCATCGAGACGCCGTACGACACGGGCTCACCGGCGACCTGATGCACGGAGAAGGTCTTGATCACGCCCGGCGCATCCTGGCCCTTCTGCTCGGCCTCGTCGGCCTTCTTGGTGTCGGTGATCAGACGGATGCCGATCTTGCCCTTGGCGTCGACGTTGCGCTTGTCGAACGCGACGACCTGTCCGGACGCCAGCGCCTTTTCGGCGCCGGGGTCGTCGATCGCGAGCACCTTCAGCAGCTTCGCGTCGCCGACCAGCACACCGCCTTCGACATTCGCGTAGCCCGCGGAATCCTTGCAGCGCCAGTCGGCGGAGAGCTTGCGGCGCTCGGCCTTGCTGAACTTCTCCGAGGGGTCCACGTCCGGCTTGGTCGGGTCCGTGATCCACAGCGGGCACTGGTTGGCCTTCGGCACGACGATCTCGTAGCGGCCGCACCCCTCCGCGTCGCTGTACGGCGAGCAGCTGGACTTGCCGACCGCGATCCGGTCCACATCGGCCCGTACGTCAATGGGCAGCAGCTTCTGCACGGTGGCGCGCACCGCCGGGACATCGCGCCCGGCTCCCTCGTCGAGGATCACGGAGACCGCGCCGTGCGGCAGACGTGCCTGGTACTCGGCCTCGCTCTGGGCATCGCTGCTCGCGGCGTACGTCACCACGGCCACCGTGCCCGCGACCGCGGCCAGCACCGCGGCCACGGCGGGAGCCGTGCGGCCCCGGTTGCGCACCGCGTCACGCAGTGCGAGGCGCGGAGAGAGCGGCAGGATGCGTCCGGTCCGGCCGAACAGGCCCACCAGGGCGGGGGTCAGCGCGACCACGCCCAGCTCGGCGACGGCGCTGCCCCCGGCGACGATGATGGACTGGTCGGTCACCACCGATCCGTAGAGCGCGATCACCACGCCCAGTGCCACCGCGATCAGGCCGACGACGGTCAGCGCGCGGCTGCTCTTGCGGACGCCGCGTCGACCGGTGAGCGAGGCCAGTACGGACTGCCGGGAGGACGTGATCGCCGGGACGATCGCGGCCATCAGGCCCGTGAGTACGGCGAGCAGCCCGATGCCGAGCAGCTCCAGCGGCCGTACGTCGAAGCTGCCGAAGCGCTGGCCCATGGAGTCCTCGAGCACCGGCTGCAGAGCGAAGGTGAGCAGCAGGCCGAGGACCGTGCCGACGACCGCCGCGGCGACGCCGATCACCAGACCACCTGCGAGGACGATGGCGCGGATATGGCGGCGGTCGCCGCCGTTGGCGCCGACCAGACCCAGCTGGCGGCGCGAGCGCCGGGCGCCGACCGCGAAGGCGGGCCCTGCCAGCAGGCAGATCTCGAGCATGGCGAGGCCGACGACGGTGCCGACGGCAGCAAGCGCGGCGGCCTTGGCGGCCGTGCTGTCCTCGAAGGTGCCCCAGCCCTCTTCCTGGTAGATCGGAACGTCGGCCTTGGCGGGCGGGTCGAGAGCGACCGCGCGCGAATTGACCGCCACACCCTTGGCGTTGATCTCCTTGACCTTGTTCCACGTGAAACCACCGGGAACGGTCACCAGATGGGTGGTGTTCGCCTCGCTGACGGGCAGCCCGGCCTTTTCGAGGGCCTTGTTGAGCGGGGCGAGAAATGCGCCCGGCAGCGCGTTGACCTGGTCGGTGTCCAGTTCGTCGGGGAGTTCGTACGAGCCGACGATCTTGTACTCACGGACGAGTCCGCGGGCCGTGAGTGTGCCGCCCACCTTCAGACCGCTGGACTCCAGGAAGTGCGTGGTCGCTGCGACCTCGTCGGACTTCTGCGGCAGCCGGCCCTGGTCGACGACCATGATGCCCTTGGCCATCGGGTCGGAGGACTTGAGCTCCCGGATCTCGGTGTTCAGCAGACCGTGCGTGGTGCGCAGCTTGCCCGAACCGGTGGAGTCCGACAGGGACTTGGTGCCGGCAGGCAGCGCCTTCGTGATGTCGGTCTTGCCCTCGGGCCACGGCTTGCCGTCGAAGTCCCCGACCGGCACATAGCTGTTGGCGTCGGGGGTCTGTTTGATGGGTGTCCCGCCCATGCCGGGGTCGGACACCCGCGCGTCCGCTGCGCCGAGCGTGCGCTCAAGGCTCTGCTCGGTGGACAGTTCCGCGCTGCGCAGGGTCAGATCCGCGGCGCTCACGCCGAGGATGGGGAGCGCGATCATCGCCAGGACGAGGAAACTGCGTCCTTTGGAGCGCCAGGCGTCGCGGCGGGCGATCCGTATCGCGGCCCGCCAGGAGTGGTACCAGGTCTTCACAGCTCGGCCGCCTGGCCGGAGAGCAGCGAGTCGGCCTGGCTGCGGATGGTCTGGTCGACGACCGCGCCGTCGCGCAGGAAGACCACACGGTCCGCCCATGCCGCGAAGCGCGGTTCGTGGGTTACGAGAATGCCGGCCGCACCGGCGTCACAGCGCGAGCGCAGCAGGGCGAGTACGGATTCACCGGTCTCCGAGTCCAGGGCGCCGGTCGGCTCGTCGGCGAGGACGAGACGGCGCTCGCCGACCAGGGCGCGGGCGATGGCCACACGCTGCTGCTGACCGCCCGACATCTCGTCGGGGAAGCGGTCGGCGAGATGCCCGAGCTCCATCTCCTCCAGTGCGGCGACGGCCTCGTTACGGGCCTTGCGTGCGGAGATGCCGTCCAGCTCGCGCGGCAGGGAGACGTTCTCGGCGGCGGTGAGGGCCGGGATGAGGTTGTAGTCCTGGAAGACATAGCCGATGCTGCGGCGGCGCAGGGCGGCGAGCGTCTTGCGGTCGGCGGTGGTGATGTCGGTGTTCTCGACGATCACGCGGCCCGAGGTGGGGGTGTCGAGCCCGCCCGCGATGGTGAGCAGCGTGGACTTGCCGGAGCCGGACGGGCCCATGACGGCGACGAGTTCGCCGGGGAAGACATCGAGGTTGATGCCGCGCAGCGCATGCACCTCGGTGGCGCCGCTGCCATGGACACGGGTCAGTTCCTGGAGTTGCAGCACAGGTTGCTGGGACTTCTGTGACTGGTGTTGAGACATGGGAAGGGTCCCCCCTTGGACGGACGGTGTACGTACGAGCGGATGTACGGAGCTTCAGAGATGCGAAGAGCTCTGTGAGGTCTGTGAGCTCTGTGAGGACGGTGAGAACGGCGAGGACGTGAGAACGGCGAGGACGGAGCGGTTGCCGAGCGGGACGCCGGGCAGCCGGGCTAGGTCGGCGTCGCGGGCCGAGGCTGCGCCGGTGCAGCGGGCTGCCCGAGGAGAGAAGCCGCCGTCGTGCTCTCGGCCCCCTGCTGGGCTGCCGCGGAGAGCCGGATGAGTCGCGCCTCGCAGTGATCGAGCCAGCGTGCCTCGGCCTCGGTCTGGAAGATCAGCTGCTCCAGCACGAGCAGCCAGGCCACGTCGTCGCGCTCGGCCGAGCTGCCGCCCTCGATCACGGCCAGGGCCTGCGCCTTGAGCCGGGTGTAGTCCTGCATCGCCCTCACGGTGTGGTGGCGCTGGGACTGAATGACGTCACGGATGTCCACGCCGGGCGCGCCGACCGCCATCGCGAGCTTGATGGCCAGCTCGTCACGTGGCGGGCTGCTGCGGTCCACGGGCGTCTCGAACCAGCTCTTCAGCTCGGTCCGCCCGGCATCGGTGATGACGTAGAGCGCATGGCCGGCGTCGTCCTCGCCGCCCTGGGCGACCATGCCGTCGCGCTCCAGGCGGTTGAGGGTCGTATAGACCTGGCCGACGTTGAGCGGCCAGGTGGCACCGGTACGCGACTCGAACTCCGTACGGAGCTGGGAGCCGTATCGAGGGCCGTGCTCAAGGAGGGCAAGGAGCCCGTGTCGGATGGACATACTCAGTATGTATACCGGGTATGTGAGGGCCGGCAACCACCAATAGGCGGAGCCCGTGCCTCCATCTTGAGGATGACGCGAGGATCAACGACGCCTCAGCCGCAGGCCCAGAAAGCCGATGCCGAGCCCCATGAGGGCCATTCCGATCCCCAGTGACATCGGGGAAATCTGGTGCGCGATGGGCTCGGGAAGCGCCTGAGGTCCCTGGTGACGTGCGGCGGCGGGTGCGGTACGGGTCGGCGTGGGCGTCGGCGCGGCCCAGGCGCCGTCCGGCTCCTCCGTCTCCAGTGCCTCGTCCTCCGAAGGAGGGGGCTCCGGCTTGGCCGGATGCGTACGGGACGGGGCCGCGGAAGCGGAACGGGACGCGGAAACGAACGCCGATGGTGACACGGACGCTCCGGTGGACGGCGTACGGGCCGGGTCGTCGCGGTCGTACGACCCGCCGTCGCCCTCGTCATCGCTCGGGCTCACCGTTCTGGGGTGCCGGCCGGGCCGGGGCCGCCCCTCCCCGGCCTGCCGCCCGGCCAGAGAGGCGGCGGGAGAGGCCGTTGGTGAGGGGTCGGAGGCCTCGGACTCCTCGGCGTACGCCACGGGCGTGGCCAGCAGCAGGAACGAGGCGACCATGATCGCGCACTGTGTGCGGAGCCTTGGAGTCACCGGGTGACCCCCTCCCGTGCCGAGTCGCCGAGTCGCCGAGATATCGGACTCAGGGTCACATGCCATGACTCTTCCGGCATCTCGGGCAGCTGCACGAGGGGACGGGGACGGGGACGGGAATCAGGAACAGGCGAGGGAACGGGAAACGGGAACGGCCCGGCACGAGCGCTGTGCCGGGCCGTTCCGGGAAAACGGTGCGGGCCGGGTCAGCCCGCCTTGCCCGTGGAGATCGTGAGCTCGAACTCCTGGCTCTTCGGCACGATGGCCTCGCCCGAACTCGGGTACTGCGAGACGACGGCGTCCTTGGGGTACTGAGGGTTGTCCACCTCGGTCACCTTCCAGGTCCAGCCGGCTTCCCGCAGGCAGTCCTTCACCGAGAGGATGTCCTTGTAGAGGAGCTGCGGGGCCTGAACCTTCGACGGGTCGGTGCCGTCCTCCGTGGCGTCCGTGCACTTCGACTTGTCGATCGTCCGCGTACGGTCCGGCGCCTTGACGCCCGCCTCCACCGACTCGCTCGCGCTCGGGTCGCCGCCCGTGTTGTCCCCGGTCCCCGAGTCCTTGTTCAGCGCGATCACCGTGATCAGGCCGCCGACCGCAAGCAGCGCCACCACGATCGCGCCCACGATGACCGGCATGTTCCGCTTGCCGCCGCCGCTGCTGCCGCCCGGCATCGCCGTCTGCGGTGAGATGGAGTACGGAGGCGGAGTCGAGGCCACCGGAGCATGCTGCTGATACGGCGAGACCGGAGCGGGCGTCTGCGGATACCCGTAGTGCGGCGCCGGAGCGGGCGCCGGGGTCGGCGGCCCGTACGGACCCGGCTGGTAGGGCGTCTGCACGCTCTGCGGTGCCAAAGGCGCCTGGTCCAGCGGCGGGAAGACCGCGGAGCCGACGCCCGCGCCACTCGTCGTCGGCGCGCCGCCGATGATCACCGGCGCCCCCGTCTGCCCGGCGCTCGCCACCCGCGCGATCTCGTCGCGCATCGCCGCGGCGCTCGGGAAACGTTCGTTGGGGTTCTTCTTCAGCGCCCGCGCGACCAGTGCGTCCATCGCGGGCGTGACGGAGCGGTTGATCGTGGACGGAGCGACCGGCTCCTCCTGCACATGCGCGTACGCGATCGCCAGCGGCGAGTCCGCGTCGAACGGCAGCCGTCCGGTCAGCAGTTGGAACAGCATGATGCCGACGGAGTACAGGTCGGACCGCGCGTCCACGCCACGCCCCAGCGCCTGCTCGGGCGACAGATACTGCGGCGTGCCGACGACCATGCCGGTCTGCGTCATCGAGGTGACGCCGGACTGCATGGCGCGCGCGATGCCGAAGTCCATGACCTTCACGACATTGCGCTTGGTCATCATCACGTTGCCGGGCTTGATGTCGCGGTGGACCAGGCCCATCTCGTGGCTGGTCTCCAGGGCGGCCAGCACATCGGCCGTCACCTTCAGCGCCTTGTCGGCCGGCATCGCGCCGTACTGTGCAATGTCCGCCTGCAGTACGGATCCGAGCGGCCGGCCCTCGACGTACTCCATCACGATGTACGGCATCAACGAGCCATCGAGCTCGTCCTCGCCGGTGTCGAAGACCGACACGATGTTGGTGTGCGACAGCTTGGCGACCGCCTGCGCCTCGCGCCGGAACCGCTCGCGGAAGGACTGCTCGCGCCCCAGTTCCGTATGCAGCGTCTTGATGGCGACCTGACGGTCCAGCGCCGAGTCGTACGCGAGGTACACGGAGGCCATGCCGCCTTCGCCGAGCAGGTCGCGCAGCTGATACCGGCCGCCGGCGACCGACCCTCCCGCATAGCGGCCCTGTGCGCCGTCCTGGCTCATTCTGTGCTTCCCCCTCGGCACGAAGGCCCGTGATCCGTATGGCCGCGACCCGTATTGCCGTGATCAGTATTGAGATGATCCGTTGGCGTGATCCGTATTACGGGCCAAGTCTGCCCGAGGGCAGAGACACGTCAAGCCAGGTGCCCGTTCCGTGACCGTACGCACAACAAGCGTCTCGGAAGCGTTACAGGAAAAGCATGGAATTTGCGTGGCCGGACCGGCAGCGGGTTTGATGGCCGGTCCATCCCGAAACCGCCGCGCCGCCCGAAGGCTGTAGCGTGACGTGACAGAGAACTGAGGACGACAGCGAACCCCGCACGCAACACTACGCAGGCGGACAGATACGACGGCGAGGACTGATGGCACCCGAACCCGAAGCCGGCAACGGCGGAGTGCCGGATGCGGCCGACTCCTGGGGCATCGGCGGAGTGGTCGGCGACGGCCGCTATCGCCTGACGCACCGTCTTGGACGCGGTGGCATGGCCGAGGTGTTCGCCGCGGAGGACGTACGGCTCGGCCGTACCGTCGCCGTCAAGCTGCTCCGACCCGATCTCGCCGAGGACCCGGTCTCCAAGGCCCGTTTCACGCGTGAGGCGCAGTCGGTGGCCGGCCTCAACCACCATGCGGTGGTGGCGGTCTACGACTCCGGCGAGGACGTGGTGGGCGGTCAGACTGTCCCCTACATCGTGATGGAGCTCGTCGAGGGCCGCACCATCCGTGATCTGCTCGTCAACGCTGAAGCCCCGCCGCCCGAGCAGGCGTTGATCATCGTCTCCGGTGTGCTGGAGGCACTCGCCTACTCGCACCAGCACGGCATCGTGCACCGTGACATCAAGCCCGCGAACGTCATCATCACCAACTCCGGTGCCGTGAAGGTGATGGACTTCGGCATCGCGCGCGCCCTGCACGGCGCGCAGTCGACCATGACCCAGACCGGCATGGTCATGGGCACGCCCCAGTACCTCTCCCCCGAGCAGGCGCTGGGCAAGGCCGTCGACCACCGTTCCGATCTGTACGCCACGGGCTGTCTGCTCTACGAACTCCTCGCCCTGCGTCCCCCGTTCACCGGCGAGACCCCGCTCTCGGTGGTCTACCAGCATGTCCAGGACATCCCGGTGCCGCCGTCCGAGGTCTCGGACGTGGTGCCGCCGGAACTCGACGGTCTGGTGATGCGCTCGCTCGCGAAGGACCCGGACGACCGGTTCCAGAGCGCGGAGGAGATGCGCGGCCTCGTGCAGTACGGGCTGCAGATGCTGCAGCAGCAGGGCAGCCACTCCGGCACCTGGAACACCGGTCCGGTCGAGATGCACGACGCCGCGTTCACCCCTGCGATGGGCATGACCGGGCCGACGGCGATGCATCATCCGGTGCACGGCGAGACCTCGCAGGGGCCGCTGTTGCCGCCGATGAACCCCAACGACGGCGGATACGACGGCGGTCACCGGGACGGCAAGGGCGGCCGCGGAAAGATGTGGCTGTTCGCCGTGCTCGCGGTGATCGCGATCGCGGCGGGTGTCGCGTTCGCGGTGGACAGGGCGAAGGACGCCGGTACGGGTCAGAAGGACGACACGAAGACGTCGCAGTCCCCGACGACGCCGGAGGCCTCGCCGACGCCGTCCGAAGAGGAGTCGCAGAGCGAGGATCCGGACCCCACGGGCGACGAGCAGCAGCCGACCTGGACGCCGTCGTACACGCCGTCGTACACGCCGAGCGATCCGCAGACGCCGACGGACGACCCGACGACGGCGGATCCGACGGAGCCGACGGGGGATCCGACCGGGGATCCGACGACGGCGGATCCGACGGAGCCGACGGGGGATCCGACCGGGGATCCGACGGGTGGGCCGGGGGAACCGGGCGGCGGTCCCTGACGGGCGCGGTGCGGCAGGCCTGGGCTCTGCCCCGGGCCCCGGTCCTCAATCGCCGGACGGGCTGAAGTGTGGGGCTGCGCCGCCCAAACCCGGCGGGCTCGATAGTGCTCAGCCCGTGAAGGCCTCGCGCACCGCCTCGTACTCGCTCGTCCACCACACTGCCAGGGCCGACGCCGCAGGGAACTGCGGGTCGGCCCTTCGGTCGTGCAGTTGGTAGCGCCAGCGCAGTATCCAGAAGTCGTTCAGCCGCTCCCACCACACCCGGTGCACCGCCGCCGTCAGCTCCGCCGCGTCCGCGCCGGCCGCCCGCCGGTAGGCCCGCGCATACGCCCGTACCTTCGGCAGCTCCAGCTCCCCGGCCGGCTGGACGAAGAAGATGGCCGCCGCCCGCACCGCCTCCTCCGCGCGCGGCTGCACCCCCAGCCGGTCCCAGTCGACGATCGCGGCCGGCTCCCCGCCCCGGTAGAGCAGATTCAGCGGGTGGAAGTCGCCGTGCACCCAGCCGCCCGCGGACGCCGGCGGCGGTCTGCGGGCGGCATGGCGCTCCAGCAGTTGGCGCCGCTCCAGGAGGCGGTGTTCGGCCAGGGCGTCGAAGGCGTCCAGGGGACGGGCCCGGCGGGCCAGCACCAGCAGTTCGTCGATGAGCGCGAACGTCTCCTCCGGGTCGGCGCTCTCGTACTGCCTGCCCTCGGTGGCGTCCACGTCCATGACCTGCTCCAGACAGGTGTGCACGAGCCCGAGGAGCGAGCCGAGCCGCTGGGACTGGAGGGTGGTCAGATGCGCGCCGTCGTGGTGCCGTCCGTCGATCCAGGGGTGCAGCGCGTAGCACCGCCCGCCGATCACCGCGACAGTGTCGCCGTGGGCGTCCTCGAGGGGCGGGGCGACCGGCACGCCGAGCGTCTGGAGCCGCTTGGTCGCACGGTGCTGGCGGGTGATGGCCTCGCGGTCTCCGTCGAGATGGTGCTTGAGGAAGTACGCCCCTCGGGTGGTGGCGAGCCGGTAGCCGCGGTTGAGGAGGCCCTGGGTGACGGGCTCGCAGGAGAGTGGTTCGCCCGGGTCCTTGTAGCGGTTCAGCAGTGGACCGATGGGAGGGGCAGTTGCAGATGAGCGCGGCACTCGCCAGATGTTAGATCACGCAGCGTGGTCAATGGGCGGCTCTTGGAGATAATCCGGAGGGTGCACCGTGGCGAGCTGTGCCACGCCACGCCGGACCACTTCGCGCAGATTCTTGCGAAATGCTGCGATTTTCCCGTCTTCGCGCGCGAAAGTGGTCTCACACATTTACTCTTCCCGTGTCCGGGGTGACCGGGATAACGTGCCGGTGTTCCGGCGCCTGCAAGGCTGTGACCAGTGGTTGTTCCCGCATTTCTCGATTTACTTGGAAATCCAAGCAAAATCGCAGGTCAAGTGGGGTTTCGCAGTAAGGCGACACACTGGGTAACGTGCCTTTGGCAGGGCGCTCGCCGGGGCACCTGTCACGCCTGATCCCGGCCGAGTCGCACCCACCCCGTGCACAGGTACGGATACAGGCGAGCCGCACTGGTTTCCCGGCGGACCCCGGGGGCCGGACCGACGGAGGAGCACGCACGTGACCGTGGAGAGCACTGCCGCGCGCAAACCGCGCCGCGCCAGCAAGCGCGCGAGCGCAGCGAAGAAGCCGCAGAGTGCCGAGCCCCAGCTCGTCCAGCTGCTGACCCCCGAGGGGGTGCGAGTCGAGCACCCCGAGTACGAGATCGACCTGAGCCCGGACGAGCTGCGCGGACTGTACCGGGACATGGTCCTGACCCGCCGCTTCGACGCCGAGGCCACCGCACTTCAGCGGCAGGGCGAGCTCGGACTGTGGGCGTCGCTGCTGGGCCAGGAGGCCGCACAGATCGGCTCCGGCCGGGCGCTGCGCGACGACGACTATGTCTTTCCGACCTACCGCGAGCACGGCGTCGCCTGGTGCCGCGGGGTCGACCCGACCAATCTGCTGGGCATGTTCCGCGGTGTGAACCACGGTGGCTGGGACCCCACCACCAACAACTTCCACCTGTACACGATCGTCATCGGCTCGCAGACGCTGCACGCCACCGGCTACGCGATGGGCGTGGCCAAGGACGGCGCCGACTCGGCCGTGATCGCGTACTTCGGCGACGGCGCGTCCAGCCAGGGCGATGTCGCCGAATCGTTCACCTTCTCCGCGGTCTACAACGCCCCGGTCGTGTTCTTCTGCCAGAACAACCAGTGGGCCATCTCCGAGCCGACCGAGAAGCAGACCCGGGTGCCGCTCTACCAGCGCGCCCAGGGCTTCGGCTTCCCCGGCGTCCGAGTCGACGGCAATGACGTACTCGCCTGCCTCGCCGTGACGCGGTGGGCGCTGGAGCGGGCCCGCCGCGGCGAGGGGCCCACGCTGGTCGAGGCGTTCACCTACCGGATGGGCGCGCACACCACGTCGGACGACCCGACCAAGTACCGGCACGACGACGAGCGGCAGGCCTGGGAGGCCAAGGACCCGATCCTTCGGCTGCGCACCTACCTGACGAACGAGGGGCACGCCGACGAGGCGTACTTCACCGCGCTGGACGAGGAGAGCGACGCGCTCGCCAAGCGGGTGCGGGAGGCGGTGCGGGCCATGCCCGACCCGGACGACATGGCCATGTTCGATCATGTCTACGCGGACGGGCACGCGCTCGTCGACGAGGAGCGCGCGCAGTTCGCCGCCTACCAGGCGTCCTTCGCCGAGGAGGGCAACTAACCATGGCCGTACAGAAGCTTCCCCTCGCCAAGGCGCTCAACGAGTCGCTGCGCAAGGCCCTGGAGACCGACCCCAAGGTCCTGATCATGGGCGAGGACGTCGGCAAACTCGGCGGCGTCTTCCGGGTCACCGACGGACTGCAGAAGGACTTCGGTGAGGACCGGGTCATCGACACCCCGCTCGCCGAGTCCGGCATCGTCGGCACGGCCATCGGTCTCGCGCTGCGCGGCTACCGGCCCGTCGTGGAGATCCAGTTCGACGGTTTCGTCTTCCCCGCGTACGACCAGATCGTCACGCAGCTCGCGAAGATGCACGCCCGTGCGCTCGGCAAGATCAAGATGCCGGTCGTCGTGCGCATTCCGTACGGCGGCGGCATCGGCGCGGTCGAGCACCACAGCGAGTCCCCCGAGGCGCTCTTCGCGCATGTCGCGGGCCTCAAGGTGGTCTCGCCGTCCAACTCCTCCGACGCGTACTGGATGCTCCAGCAGGCGATCCAGAGCGACGACCCGGTCATCTTCTTCGAGCCGAAGCGGCGTTACTGGGACAAGGGCGAGGTCGACACCGAGGCGATCCCCGGCCCGCTGCACAAGGCCCGGACCGTCCAGACCGGCTCCGACATCACGCTCGCCGCGTACGGGCCGATGGTGAAGGTCTGTGTCGAGGCGGCGGCCGCGGCCGCCGAGGAGGGCAAGTCGGTGGAGGTCCTGGACCTGCGCTCGATGTCCCCGATCGACTTCGACACCATCCAGACGTCGGTGGAGAAGACGCGCCGCCTGGTCGTGGTGCACGAGGCGCCGGTCTTCTACGGCTCGGGCGCGGAGATCGCCGCCCGGATCACCGAGCGGTGCTTCTACCATCTGGAGGCCCCGGTGCTGAGGGTCGGCGGCTTCCACGCGCCGTACCCACCGGCGAGGCTGGAAGAGGAGTACTTGCCGGGCCTGGACCGGGTACTCGACGCCGTCGACCGCTCGCTCGCGTACTGAGAAGGGCCCCTAGATCATGTCTCGCTACCGCGAATTCAAGATGCCCGATGTGGGCGAGGGCCTGACCGAGGCCGAGATCCTCAAGTGGTACGTCCAGCCCGGTGACACCGTCACCGACGGCCAGGTCGTCTGCGAGGTGGAGACCGCGAAGGCAGCCGTCGAGCTGCCGATTCCGTACGACGGGGTGGTGCACGAGCTCCGCTTCGAGGAGGGCACGACGGTCGACGTCGGCACGTCGATCATCACCGTGGACGTGGCCCCGGGTTCGGAGCCGGAGAAGCCCGCGGAGCCGGCGGCTCCACTGGCCGCTGCCGCTCCGGTCGCTGCCCCGGCCGAGGAGAAGAAGCCGGAGGGCCGGCAGCCGGTCCTCGTCGGCTACGGCGTCGCCGAGTCCTCCACCAAGCGCCGCCCGCGCAAGGGGGCCCCGGTCCCGGAGCAGCCCCAGGCCGCGCCCGCGAGCACGTACTACGCGCCGCCCGCCGCCGCGGCGGTCCAGGGCGAGCTGAACGGCCACGCGGGCACGGTCACGCTGGACCGTCCGCTCGCCAAGCCGCCGGTCCGCAAGCTCGCCAAGGACCTCGGCGTCGATCTGACGACGGTCACCCCGACCGGTCCGGACGGGATCATCACCCGCGAGGACGTCCACGCGGCGGTGGCCACGGCGCCCGTCGTCGCCCTTCCGGAGCCGTTGGCCGAGGCGCCTGCGCCGGTGGCGGCGGGTGCGCGGGAGACGCGTATCCCCGTCAAGGGCGTACGGAAGGCCATCGCGGCGGCGATGGTCACAAGCGCCTTCACCGCGCCGCATGTCACGGAGTTCATCACGCTCGACGTGACGCGGACGATGAAGCTCGTCGAGGAGCTCAAGGCCGACAAGGACATGGCAGGGCTGCGGGTCAATCCGCTGCTGCTGGTCGCCAAGGCGCTGCTGGTCGCGATCAAGCGGAACCCCGAGGTCAACGCCGCCTGGGACGAGGCCAACCAGGAGATCGTGCTCAAGCACTATGTGAACCTGGGCATCGCGGCGGCCACCCCGCGCGGTCTGATCGTGCCGAACATCAAGGACGCGCACGACAAGACGCTGCCCGAACTGGCGGCGGCGCTGGGTGAGCTGGTCTCCACGGCCCGCGAGGGCAAGACCTCTCCTGCCGCCATGCAGGGCGGCACGGTGACCATCACCAACGTCGGAGTCTTCGGCGTCGACACGGGCACGCCGATCCTGAACCCCGGCGAGTCCGCGATTCTCGCGGTCGGCGCGATCAAGCTCCAGCCGTGGGTCCACAAGGGCAAGGTCAAGCCGCGCCAGGTCACCACGCTCGCGCTCTCCTTCGACCACCGGCTGGTCGACGGCGAGCTGGGCTCCAAGGTGCTGGCGGACGTCGCGGCGATCCTGGAGAACCCGAAGCGGCTGATCACCTGGTCCTGATCCACAGGCCCTGATCCGCAGGTCACAAGGCAAGGCCCGGGCGAGTGACGCCCGGGCCTCTGCCATGCCTGTCCGGTGTGCCCGAAGGAGCAGCCCGAACTGCCCTTGTCCCCCCTCCGCCCGCCGGACATGATCGTCCGGGGCGGCGGCAGACGATGACTGGCGATGGGGAACACCATGACTTCAGCGCGCCGTTCGGCGTTTTTCGATGCCGACGAGACGGTGATCACGACCAAGAGCATGTTCGCGTTTCTGCGCCACTGGATGGCTCAGAACGGAGACTCCGGGTCCGGATACGACAGGATCATGGCGGACATCAGAGCCATGGCCGCGAACAACGTCGACCGCAGCGAGATCAATCGCACCTACTACCGGCTCTTCAAAGGCGTACCGCAGCGGGAGCTGTCGGCAGCGGGCCGCGAGTGGTACGCCGGCTACCGCGCCGGGCCCACCGCGTTCGTCGGAGCCACGCTCGACGCCCTGGACGAGCATCGTGCGGCCGGCGATCTGATCTGCCTTGTCTCCGGCTCGTTCCGCGGTGTTCTCCTGCCGCTTGCCGAGGAGATCGCTGCGGACGTCGTCCTGTGCACCGAGCCCGTCGTCACGGAGGACGGACTGCTCACCGGCGAGGTGCACCAGCCGATGATCGGCGCGGCGAAGAGTGCCGCGGTGGCCGACACCATCACCGAACACGGCCTCTCACCTGCGGATTGCTATGGATACGGCGACCATCTGTCCGACCTGGGACTGCTGGAGCAGGTCGGGAACCCTCATGTCGTCGACGTCGATCCGGCGCTGGTCGCCCTCGCGAAGGAGCGGGGCTGGCCGGTGCTGTCGTCCGCTCCCGCGCCTGCGCGCCGCGCGGCCGACCGCTGAAATGTAGGCGGTAATTCCACTTCGATTAACCCCCGGGTATTTCTGTCCGGGGGTTCTTTTCGCTTTCTTTCCCATTGTGTTGCCGATTTATTAACGAAATCGTCCGGCGGGTCATTCGGGTATGCGCATGCGGTGCGGTAGTTATTTCCTGAACTTCTTTTGTATCGTGTTCAATTTGTTGGTGGTGAGCTATATCACATAGGATGGCTGAATCCCGTCGGTATCCTTGACTTGTGCCCGGAGTCGGATGACCGCCGGCGCGCTTCAAAGCAACAGGGGGTAGTCTTGCTGGGCGTCTCGGAAATTAAGGAAAGAGAGATCACTGTACGGCGCGTCGTCGTGGCAATCGGGAATGGACTGCTGCGTTACGGCGTCGAGCGAATGCTTCAAGTGCCACCGAAGGTTGAGATCCGATCCCTGCCGGGGCTCGCCGGAGCGCTCACTGACGGTCTCGACGACGGAGACCTGCTCATCGCGCTGCTGAGTGAGGTCGACGACGCAGTTGCCGCGGAATTACGCCAGAACGAGGATCGCGGAGTCCGCATCATGCTGCTCATCGAGGACGACGATCTCGATGAGCTGCCCAATATGACCGGTATCAGGGCCGGGTTTGTGAAGATCGACGGGATCAACGAGGACACTCTGAACAAGGCCCTGGCCTCTGTTGCCGGGGGTAACGTACCCATCCCCCCTGAGCTCGCCCAGGATCTGCTCCTGCTCGCGACCCGGCGCAACGACGCGCCGCGGGGTCAGCTGAGGCTGACCCCGCGGGAGCAGGAAGCACTTGTACTCATGGTCGAGGGGCTGAGCAACAGGCAAATTGCCCGCAGGCTGCAGATATCCGAGCACGGAGCGAAGCGCCTGGTGGCCAATATTTTGGCAAAGATGGACTGCAACAATCGCACGCTCGCTGTTTCAAGGGCTCTGCGTGAAGGCCTCTACGAGCGTTATGTGAAAGCCCGCGAAATGAACTGACAACCCTCTGTGAAGGTCTTGTGCAAGGGAGCTGCTAAGAGGGGATCTCATAGTAAGCGGAATCCCCCCAGGTTGCTGTTGCCAGGTGGCCCTCGGCGTCAATGCCGAGGGCCACAGGCGAACTCAGACCAGTCAGCACGGACGTGATCGAGCCATCACGGGCCACCCGCTTGATCTCGCCGGCCGTGCGGTCGGTGACAAAAACGGAACCCGCCTTGTCGGCGACGATTCCCACACCGAGTCCGTCGAAGTCCTCGGAGTGGGTTTCCACGGTCCCGTCCCGCGTGACGCGGGACAGCACGCCACCCTCGTAATTCGACACATAGATCGTGCCGTCGGCGGCCTCGACCACACCCACCGGGGTGCGCAGCCCGTCGGCCACCCTGCTGCTCCTCCCGTCCGGGGAGACGCTCATGAGCTCGTTGCTCGCCCGGTTGGTGACGAGGAGGTTCTGCCGGGAGTCGAAGCTGATGCCGGTCGGGGTGTGGAAGCCGGAGGCGAACCTCTCCAGCTTCCCCGCGGCCGGGGCGCGGTAGACGACATCGGCGTTGTAGTCGGCGACGTAGAGGGCGCCCCGCCGGTCCACGGCCAGACCGGCGGGGGCCTCAAGACCCTTGACGTGGACGGAGCGCTTGCCGTCGCGGGTGATCCGCTCGACCGTGCCGGCCGACCAGTTGGACACATAGACCGAGCCGTCCCGGCCGTAGGCCAGACCGGTCGGCGACGAGAAGCCGGTGTATTTCGGCTTCCCGGCCTCCCGGGCCTTCGCGGCGGGCTCGCGGCCCGTCCCGCCTCCCGGGGTGGGGGGACCGGAGGATGCGGAGGATCCCGGCGACTGCGATGCGCCGGTGCGCCCCGTGTCGTCGTCGCTCGTGCAGGCTGCCACGGAGGACACCAGCAGGCCGCCCACGAGAAGCTTCGGCAGGAGTAAGGAACGCATGACCACCTCTTGGGGGGAGTGGATGAGTGCGCCGACGGTCAACGTACGAGTTGGAGCGCACTCCACCGCAAGGGCCGACCGGACTGCGGAACGGCTCAACGCCCCTTGCTGCGTACAAAGTCGGTCACGGACTGGGCCATGTAGTCGGTCATCTCGTCGGTGAGCCCGGGGTGCACACCGATCCAGAAGCTGTGCTCGGTGATGATGTCGCTGTTGGTCAGCTCGCCGGCCACGCGGTAGTTCGTGCCCTGGTAGGCCGGGTGCCGGGTCAGATTGCCCGCGAAGACCTGACGCGTGCCGATGCTCCTCGCCTCCAGGAAGGCCACCAGCTCACGGCGGGTGAAGGGGGCGTCCGGCAGCACGGTGAGCACAAAGCCGAACCAGCTCGGCTCGCTGTTCGGGGTGGCGCTCGGCAGCAGCAGACCCGGCACGTCCGCCAGCGCGTCGTGCAGCCGCTGCCAGTTGCGCCGGCGTGCCTCGATGAAGACGGGCAGCTTGGCCAGCTGGGTCAGGCCCAGCGCGGCCTGGCTGTCGGTCGCCTTGAGGTTGTAACCCACATGGGAATAGATGTACTTGTGGTCGTAACCCTCGGGCAGAGTGCCCAGCTGCCACCGGAACCGCTTGGCGCACTTGTTGTCCTCGCCGGGAGCGCACCAGCAGTCCCGTCCCCAGTCGCGCAGTGACTCGACGATGCGCGCCAGATGCAGATCGCTCGTGGAGACCACCCCGCCCTCGCCCATGGTGATGTGGTGCGCGGGGTAGCAGCTGAGCGTGGAGAGATCGCCGAACGTACCGGTCAGCCGGCCGTCGTAACGGGCGCCCAGGGCATCGCAGTTGTCCTCGACGAGCCACAGGTCGTGCTGCTCGGCCAGCTCCGCGATCTCGCGGGCCGCGTACGGATTGCCCAGCGTGTGGGCGAGGGCGATCGCCTTGGTCCGCGGGCCGATCGCCGCCGCGATCCGGTCCACGCTCGCGTTGTACGTACCGAGCTCGGTGTCCACGAACACCGGCACCAGACCGTTCTGCAGCACCGGGTTGACGGTGGTGGGAAAGCCCGCGGCGACCGTGATGACCTCGTCGCCGGCAACCAGCCGCCGGTCGGCCAGCTGCGGGGACGTCAGCGCGCTGATCGCCAGCAGATTGGCGGACGAGCCCGAATTCACCAGGTGCGACTTGCGTACGCCGATGGTCTTGGAGAAGCGGCTCTCGAATTCCTGCGCGGTCTTCTTCGCCACGATCCGCATCTCCAGTGCGGCCTCGACGAGCGCCACGCGGTCCTCGTCGTCGAAGACCGGCCCTGAGGAGTACAGCGGGGTCACACCGGGCACGAACGGCCGGTCGGACTCGGTGGAGCGATGGAACTTGCGTACGGCGTCGAGGAGCTGGGCCTTGGCTTCTTCACGGCTGTCTGTCTGCACGGGTGCGCTGGTCACACTGGACCCCTTCGCTTCGTGTGGTGGGAAATCAGGACTGACCGCGGTCAGCGGCCTTCGGCTTCGAAGGCCGTCTCCAGCAGGCGGACCGTCTCGTCGAGACCGGTGCGTGCGGCGTTCTCGTTCTGCAGCCGCCACGCGACCTCCTGGAGGCCGGGCTCCTCCAGCACGCTGCGTACGGATTCCCTGATGGCCTCCACCGACGCCTCCTCCGGGTGCAGTACGCGGGCGGCGCCGACCTCGGCGATCCGGTCCGCATGCTGGTACTGGACGCACATCTGCGGCAGCCCGAGCTGAGGAAGGCCGGCGGCGGTCGCGGCCATGGCGCTGCCCGCACCGCCGTGGTGGATGACCGCCGTGCAGGTCGGCAGCACCTGCGAGAGCGGCAGCGTGTGGATCAGCCGGGTGCGTGCCGGGCGCTCGCCCAGCTGGTCCAGCTTGATGTGGTCGCCGACCGCGATGACCACATCGAGGTCGAAGGCGGTCAGCGCCTGCACCGTGCGCTGGAGGACATTGGCGTGGTCGCCGCCGATCGGCGCGTTGCCGAGGGTGACGAGCACGCGCGGTGCGTCGGGCTGCTCGAACAGCCACTGAGGCATGACACCCGCCCCGTTGAAGGGGACGTACCGGCTGGGAACGGCGTTGGCCGGCGGGGTCCGCCACTGCAGTTCCGGCGGGCAGTTGTCGATGATCTTCCAGTGGCTGTGCGCCTCCTCGCCGAGGCCCCACTTGCGGCGGATCGGCCGCAGCGCCTCGGCGATCGGCTCGTCGACCGCGGGGTCGGCCAGCAGCCCCCAGCCGTGCAGGACGGTCGGCACACCGATCAGACCGGCCGCGATCGGGGCCGCGTACTCCCAGTCGGTGCACAGGATCAGGTCGGGCCGCCAGGTGTCGGCGACGGCCACGGTCCGGTCCACGGTCCGCTCGGTGGCGGGCACGTAGTAGTCGATGATGTGGTCGGTCAACTCGGCGATCGACGAGCCCTGCTGGGCCCTTTTGGTGCCGAGGTCGCCGAGACGGAAGTCCTCGGCGACCGCCACGGACGAGATTCCCGCCTCGGCGGTCAGCCGCGCGAACCTGTCGGGCAGCGCGGCCAGTACCTCGTGACCGGCGTTCCGCAATGCCCACAGCGTCGAAATCATTGGATAGAGATGCCCCTGGTTGGGGGCACTGGTCGCCAGAATTCGCATTGCTCGAACATAAGGAATCGATTTTCCCTCGGTCAATGCCCGCCAATTATCAGCCCTTTGGGTGTAGCCGTCTGGTGCATGCCCTCACGGGCAGCCCAGAATCGCCTTGTCGGGCGGTCTGTGGCGCTGGCAGGGTCGTCGGCATTCGTCCTCGAATGCTGGACAGGTGAATTCCATGCGCATTCTGGTTACCGGCGGGGCAGGCTTCATCGGTTCGCACTATGTGCGCAGCCTCCTCGGCAGCGATCTGCCCGCGCGCGCGGTGGAACGGCTCACCGTGCTCGACAAGCTGACCTACGCCGGAAGAAAGAGCAATATCGCGGCACATCTTGCTGATCCGCGGCTGACGTTCGTGCACGGCGACATCGGTGACCCGGAGCTGGTCGACGAGGTCATGGCCGGCCAGGACGTCGTGGTGCACTTCGCCGCCGAGTCGCACGTCGACCGGTCCATCGCCGAAGCCTCGGTCTTCGTCCGTACGAATGTGCTCGGCACAGAAGTGCTGCTCAGCGCGGCTCGGCGGCATGACGTCGGCACCTTCGTACATGTCTCGACCGACGAGGTCTACGGCTCCCTGGAACGGGGCTCATGGCCCGAAACCGATCCGATGAACCCCAACTCCCCCTACGCGGCGAGCAAGGCGTCCTCGGATCTGCTGGCCCTCGCGTACCACCGTACATTCGGAATGGACGTACGCATCACCCGCTGCTCCAACAACTACGGCCCGTACCAATTCCCCGAGAAGGTCATCCCGTTGTTCGTGACCAATCTTCTCGAAGGGAAGAAGGTGCCGCTCTACGGCGACGGAATGAACGTACGCGACTGGCTGCATGTCGACGATCACTGTCACGGCATCCGGCTGGTGGTGGAGAAGGGGCAGCCGGGCGAGATCTACAACATCGGCGGCGGGCAGGAACTGGCCAATATCGAACTGGCCCATCTGCTCCTCGACGCACTCGGCCAGGGCCGGGAAATGATCGAGCATGTCGAGGACCGCAAAGGCCACGACCGTCGCTACTCCGTGGACTGGTCGAAGGCACGCGCGGAAATCGGCTATGAGCCGCGACACGACTTCTCCTCCGGGCTCGCCGACACCATCGACTGGTACCGGGAAAACCAGGACTGGTGGACGGCGCTGAAGAAAAGGTGAATCGCTGATGCGTGGAATCATCCTGGCGGGCGGCGCCGGCACCCGGCTGCGGCCGCTGACCTCGGTGACATCGAAACAGCTGCTTCCGGTCTACGACAAACCCATGATCTACTACCCGCTCTCGATCCAGCTGCTGGCCGGGATCCGCGAGATCCTGATCATCACCACCCCCGAGAGCCGCGAGGACTTCCACCGGCTGCTCGGGAAGGGCGAGCGTCTTGGTGTGCGGATCGAGTACGCCCAGCAGGACGAACCGCGGGGCCTCGCCGATGCCTTCCTGCTCGGCCGCCGCTTCATCGGTGACGACCAGGTCTGCCTGGTCCTCGGCGACAACATCTTCCACGGACAGGACCTGCCGACCATTGTGCGCAAGGAGGTCGCACAGCTCGACGGGGCAACTCTCTTCGGCTACCAGGTGGACGATCCTCAGCGGTACGGCGTCGCGGTACTCGACGACGAGGGCCGGCTGGTCGACATCGAGGAGAAGCCCGCCGAACCCAAGTCGGACCTGGCGGTCACCGGGCTCTACCTCTACGACAACGACGTGGTCTCGTACGCGGCTCAGCTGTCGCCCTCCGCGCGCGGTGAACTGGAGATCACCGACATCAACCGGCGCTATGTGGAGCAGGGCAGGGCGCGGCTGGTGAATCTGGGCTCCGGTACGGCGTGGCTGGACACCGGGACCCACGACAGCCTCTTCGAGGCGGCCGGTTATGTCCATGCCGTGCAGTCGCGGCAGGGGGTACAGATCGCCTGCATCGAGGAGGTCGCGTTCCGGATGGGGTTCATCGGGGCGGACGACGTGGCCAACAGCATCGACGCGTACGGGCGTTCGTCGGACTACGGACGTCATCTGGCGCGGCTGGTGGGCTGAGCGCACGACAAAGGATGGCCGTCCCGGGGGGTGGGGACGGCCATCCGGCATGTCGGTGCTTCAGGATGTGGTGGCGGCTGCCGTGGAGAGCTTCTGCGCCAGCAGATTCAGCACATCGTCGAGGGTGTGCTCGAGGGTGATCTCCTCCTCGTCGACCGGGGTGCCGAACTCGTTCTCCAGGGCGGTGGCGAGCTCCACCAGGGTCAGCGAGTCGAACTCCAGGGACTCCAGCGTCGGATTGTCCGCCAGCGCGGCGGCATCGAGCTCGAAGGTGGACAGAAGGATTGCCGTCACCCGGCTCAACAGGTCGCTCATGGATCTTTTCTCCTCATCGGTGTGGTCGTTCAGGGGTCGGTGTCACGAGGTGACTGCGGTGACATCCGGCCAGCGCAGTACGGTCGAAGCCCAGGTCAGCCCGCCGCCGAAGGCCGTCAGCAGTACGCGCTGCCCCGGCCGCAGAGTGCCGGACGCGGCCGCGTCGGCGAGCGCGAGGGGTATCGAGGCGGCGGAGGTGTTGCCCACCCGCTCGATCTGCGAGACGACCCGCTCCCCCGGGACGTCCAGCTCGGCGGCGACGGCGTCGAGGATGCGCTGGTTCGCCTGGTGGGCGACGACATGGTCGAGGGTGTCGGCGCTCCAGCCCGCGCTCGCCAGCACCCGCCGCGCGGACTGCGACATATGGGCCACGGCATTGCGGTAGACCCGCTTGCCCTGCATCTGGAAGTAGTGGTCGGCCCGTTCGACGCTCTGCCCGGGGGCCGAGCGCTGGCGGGAACCGCCCGCGGGGATCGTGATGAGATCGGCGAGCGACCCGTCGCTGCCCAGGTCGTACGGTCCGAGCGCGCCCTCCTCGTCCGCGGTGCCCGCACGCAGCACCACGGCGCCCGCCCCGTCGCCGAACACCGCACGGGTGGTGCGGTCCTGCGGGTCGAGGATGGTCGAGTACGCGTCCGCGCCGATGACCAGGACCCGCTCGGCGATGCCGGCGGCGATGAAGCCCGAGGCGACGGCGAGGCTGTAGACGAATCCGCTGCACACGGCCGCCACATCGAAGGCGGGTACGGGGCCGAGGCCGAGGCGTCCCGCCACATCGGGCGCGGTGGCCGGACACGGCCTGTCCGGCGTTGTGGTGGCCACCAGCACCGCGTCCACGTCCGAGGCTCCGGCCGACTTCAGCGCACGGAAACCCGCTTCGACGGCGAGGTCCGAGGTGGCCATCCCCTCGTCGATCACATGCCGCTGGGCGATGCCCGTACGGCTGCGGATCCATTCGTCGCTGGTGTCGAGTTCGGCGGAGAGGTCATGGTTGGTGACCACTCTGGCCGGCAGCCAGGAGCCGACACCGGCGACGACGGCGGCCCTGTGGTGCCCCTGAAGTTGATTGCCCGGTTGACTCTCCGGTCCTGAAACCATGTCGATTCTTCCCCTTGTCGAAGCCGCGTCGAAAGTCTTCCAAGTGGTGTCGGAAATAGGGAATTTCATGGAAGCCGGTTTCGAAAGTATTCATCGAAGTGGGCCGGCGTCAACGGATATCTAGGGGATGCTTGCAGGTCACATCGGGCGGCGTAGCCGATCGGCCACCCCGGTCTGGCAGTTGTGGAGCGAGAATTCGGGAAACTAATGTCCATGACGTACTTCCTGGGCGGTTGTTACGCCGAAATTACCGGGAGAGGAACGGAAGATGAGCACCCACGTCATGGTGGTCGCAGACCGCTTCACCGGCTTTGTGCACTCGGACGACGTCCGCACGATCTCCGGACTGACTGCGGAGATCAACAAGGGCGTGTTCGACGACGGAGACGGCGAGGTCCTGCTGCACGAGGGGCAGGGCGTCGGCAGCTTCGAGCGCACGTACGTCCAGCAGGCCATCGACCGTCGCAAGCTGACCGACCGGATTCGCTTCACCGGCCCGGAGGTGGCCCCGGAAGGCCGCGATGTAGTGCACAAACACAGCGAGAACAACGTCTTGCTGGCGGGCCTGAGGCAGCTGGACGAGGCGCGCTACACCGCTGACATCCGGGTGCACGGCGACAATGAACTCCTCCTCGACCACCAGACCGGCGAGCACGTCCAGGGCATGGTCATCGTCGAGGCGGTGCGCCAGCTGTTCCTCGGTGTCTTCGAGCGCGGGTACCGCAATCGCTGGCCTCTCAGCGATTTCTACATCGTCTGGAACTCGGTGAATCTGACGTTCGGGAACTTCCTCTTCCCGCTCCCGGCAGAAATACGCTGCACCGTGCGTGAGCTGTCGGTCGACAAGCCGGATCGGCAGCTCGACTTCGAGCTCGACTTCGAGCTGTATCAGAGCGGAAAACTGGCGGCTTCGGGACAGGTCGGTTTCTCTGGATTCCCTCGCCAGAAAATCGCAGTACTTGAGCGTCGCAAGGCCCAGAAGGCCCTCAAGGGTCACCTTGAGGCCAGCGCCTGACTTCTTGCACTTCTTCACTCCACTTCACTTCTCCAGGAGGAAATCCTCGTGTCCGCACGCCTGTTGCTCGTGACCGAAGTGCCGGTGCAGAGCGAAGAGATCGACAAGACCGGCGCGGCCTGGGCCGCCCACAACGCGGCCTCCGGGCACAGCGGCTCCGTGCTCTACCGCTCGCTCGACGACGCCGGCCTGCTGGTGGAGCTGACGCCCATCAGCGGCCTCGGGGAGATCGCCGAGCGCGAGGCTGCCCACCGGGAGCTCTACGCCACGATCGCGCCTGCCCTGGCCGGGGACTTCCGCCGCCAGGTCGTCGAATTCGTCGAGGCTCCGAAGGACACCGACGAGCCGCTGCCGGCCACGCCGTACATCCAGCTGAGGCATGTCGAGGTGAAGCCGCCGGCGTACGACGCCTACCGGGAGTGGCGGGACCGCACGATCTTCGACGTCGTACGCACCCACGACGAGGTCGAGGTCTTCCTGGCCTACCACTCACTGCTGAGCACCGAGCCCGGCGTGCTGTTCGTCTCCGGATTCTCCGTCGAACCCGACGTCTACCAGGCGGTGTTCACCTCCCCCCGGTACCAGGACATCGTCAAGCAGGCCGGGGACACGTACATCACCGACCGGGGGCTCTACACCCGGATCTACGCCCGCGTCGAGAACTGAGGGGATCCCATGACTGAGGTGCGGGATACGGGCCGGGATGTGGCCGTCGTCAGCGGCGCCACCGGCGGAATCGGCGGCGCGGTCGTGGAACGGCTGGCCGCGGACGGAGCGCACGTGGTGCTGCTCGGACGTGACGCGGCGCGGCTCGAAGCGGCCCGCAAGCGCATCGCCGGGCGGCTCGGCGAGAGTGGCGACGCTGCGCACGAGCTCACCGCCGTGGTGCTCGACATCAACGAGACCGCGTCGGTCGAAGAGGGCATCGCCTGGGTGGTGGGCCGCTTCGGCCGGATCGACGTCCTGGTGAACGCGGCGGGCGACGGACCGGTGGCGCCCCTCCTGGAGTCCACCGACGAGCAGTGGGACACCACGGTCAACAGCAAGCTCTTCGGCGCGATACGGCTCACCAGGGCGGTAGCGAGGGCCATGGTGGAGCGGGGAGCCGGCCGGATCGTCTTCATCAACGGCTCGTTCCGGCGCGAGCCCGATCCGCTCTTTGTGATCAACGCAGTCGCCAACGCCGGGCTCGGCGGCTTCGCCAAGGCGATCTCCCGCGACCTGGGCAGGAGCGGACTGCGGGTCAACACCGTGGACCCGGGAGCGACCGACACCGATCTGTGGACACAGACCCTCGCGGACCTCGGGCAGCGCTTCGGCATCAGCCCCGACCAGGTGGGCCAGGACTTCCTCGGCAAGACGCCCTACGGATCGCTGCCGACGCCCGCCGATGTCGCGGAGGCGGTGGCCTATCTCGTGTCGCCCGGCGCCGCCCAGGTCAACGGAGCCTCGATCACCGTCGACGGCGGCGCCTCGGTGGCGCTGTAGGTGGAGGGATCCCACATGGTCACCACGGCACAGACAGCCTCCTCCGCTGCCGCGCGTTCCACGGCGGCGTCCTGGCGTGCGGCCGTCATCGCCGCGGCCGCAACCTGCTGCGCGGTCTCCACGATCTATATGACGCAGCCGGTCTTTCCCGAGATCGCCGCGTCCCTCGATGTCGGCCCGGAGGACGCGCGGTTCGTCTTCACCGTGGCGAGCTTCGCGTACGCCCTGTCGTTCTTCCTCTTCGGGCCGCTCTCCGACCGCTTCCGCAGCAAGGTGCTGGGCGCGGCCGGGGCGGTGACGGTCGCCGCACTGATCGCCATTGCCGCGGTGGTCCCCGGCTTCACCGCGTTCGCGCTGCTGCTCGCCGTGGCCGGGATCGCGGCCGCGGCGGTACCGGCCGCGATGATCGCGCTGATGCCGAGGATCGCGCCGGACGGTCTGGTGGGCGTCTTCTTCGGGCTGATCATCGGGGCCACCGTCGCCGGCATCACCCTCGGACGCTCGTTCACCGGGGTTGTCGCCGGCTGGGCGGACTGGCACAAGGCGGTGCTGCTGCTCGCGGCGCTCAATGTGGTGACCGCGGTGCTGATGCGGCTGCTGCCGACGCCGGGCGCGGGTGAGCAACGGGCCCGCAAGCCGGTGGGGCAGGCCTATCTGGCAGCGCTGCGGATGTTCGGACAGGGGCCCGTGGTCCGGCTGTTCGGGGTCGGGGCGCTGCTGTTCTTCGGGTATCTCGGACTCGTCACCTTCCTCACCTACCGGCTGCAGGGCGCCCCCTTCCACTACAGCGCCGGGGCGATCGGCACGGTCAGCCTGATCGGTCTGACCGGAGTGCTGGGCGCACCGCTGGCCGGACGGCTGAGCAGCCGGATCGCGCCGCGCCAGGTCGTCCTGCTGGGTCTTGGCCTGGTGCTGGCCGGTGTCGCGGCGCTCGGGGCGGCGGCCGGCACCGCGCTGCTGGTGGTCGGAATGCTGCTGCTCTTCCTCGGCGTCTTCTCGTGCCAGCCGGCCGTGCTGGTGCTGCTCGCGCGGGCCGTGCCCGAGGAGCGGAGGGGCGCCGCCTCGTCCATGTACATGCTCGTCTGCCTGCTCGCGGGCAGCGCAGCGAGCGCCGCGCTCGGCCCCGTGTGGACCGGCGGCGGCTGGGGTGCCGTGGTGGCCACCGGTGCGGGTTCCGTGGCACTCGCGGCCGCACTCGCCGCACTCGGCTTCCGGGACACCACAGCGGTCCGGGACAACACAGCAGAAGGGAGCGGTTCGCGATGAGCCGTTCGGGGACCTACCGGCTCAGCCCCACCACCCAGGGGCCGTCGTATCCGCCCAGTGAGATCGTCGACGCCGACGGGGACTTCGTGGTGATCGGCATGATCAACCGGGAGGGACCTTCAGGGGGTCTCGAACGGTCCTGGGGATCGGCGATCGTCAGCCCCAAGAGCGAGCTGCCGCCGTTCGGCGAGCAGGTCCCCTACACCGTCGTGCGCGAGCTCGGCGACGAACTCGACCCGGCGGACCGGGACATGGTGCTGTATACGCTGCCGCTCCCGCTGCCCTGCAACAACTACCCGATGGTCTTCGCGCCCGAGCAGCGCCCCGACGCGAACGAGATCGTACGGCCGAGCTATCCGCTGCATCAGGCGCCGATCCCCGATCTGCGTCCGGAGGACGGGCCCAAGGTGACCGAGCCGATCACGCTCGGCCGATGGGTCCAGGCGGAGGGGGAGCTGGAGGTGGAGCTCACCGAGGACGGCCGCGGCGCCGTGTTCCGGATGGAGTTCGGGGGGCTCGTCCCCAGCAGCCTCTACACCGTGATGTCCCTGCGGCAGCACGACCTGGACCCGGCCGGTCCCACCAGACCGGGGCCACTGGGTGTGCCCAATGTCTTCGTCACCGACGAGGAGGGCCGGGCAAGTTACCGCGCGACCATGCCCCATCCCTTCCCGGCGCCCGGCACACCGGGAGCGAACCGGATCATCAATGTCGTGGTGCTGTGGATGAGTTATCAGCAGAACTACGGCGGTGCCATCGGCTGGTTCGGTCTGGGCGGGGATATTCACGCCCAGTTGAAACTCCAGAAGCCTGCATTTCACGAATTTGTAACGACGGATTGAATCGAGGTCGGCGGCTGTGCCGTTCATCACTGTGACCACTTGGCCGAATCAGACGGACGAGAAGTGCCAGGAGCTGATAGAGGAGATCACGAAGGCCACGCACAAGGTCACCGGAGCGCCACTCGACAAGATAGCGGTGGTTATTCAGGAGATTCCCCAGAATCGCTGGGGCGAGGGTGGGATCATGGCTACGAACCCGGAATTTCCGGAGTTGAGCCGGCGTCGGTCCTGAGCCGGCTCAGGTCCTGACCATGGAACAAGGAGTCACCCAGGCATGGCAGTTGAGTCCCACAACGAGAAGGACCGCTACACCACGGGGTTGGCCATCCTTCAGCAACTGGCCGCTGAGGAACGTCCTTCGGTGCTCGACAGTTTCTCCGACATCGCACCGGATCTCGGCCGGTTCACGGTGGAGTTCCCCTACGGCGACATCTATGCGCGGTCCTCACTCACCCTGCGTCAGAGGCAACTGGCGACAGTGGGCGCCCTGACGGCTCTCGGGAATGCTGCACCGCAGCTGAAGTTCCATATCGGCGGAGCGCTCAATATCGGTGTGACGCGGCGCGAGATAGTCGAGGCGATCCTTCATGTCGTGGTGTACGCGGGATTCCCGGCGGCCATCAACGGCATCAATGTTGCCAAGGCGGTGTTCGCGGAGCGCACGGACGACGGCGACGAGGCCCCGCACGGGGTCAGCGAGAAGGACGAAACGTCGCGCTACGACCGCGGCTGGGACGCGCTCGCCGAGATCGACGGCCATGCCGGCGAGGCGGTGATCGAGAGCCTCAAGGACATCGCTCCCGATCTTGCCCGCTACATCGTGGAGTTCTCCTTCGGCGACATCTACACGCGCGGCGGCTTGGACCTGCATGCCCGCGAGGTGGTGACGATCGCCGCGTGCACCGCGCTGGGGACGGCCCGTCCCCAGCTCAAGGTGCATGTGAACGGGCTGCTCAACGTCGGCGGCACACAGGACGAAGTCGTCGAGACCATTCTGCAGATGGCCGTCTACGCGGGCTTCCCCGCCGCGATCAACGGCATCACGGCCGCCCGCGAGGTCTTCGCGGAGCGGGCGGCCGCCGGTCAGTAGTGGGCTATGGCGCCAGGTTCGGGTAGGCCCGGGCGGCCCGCGGGGGCACCGCGAACGTCGCCCGGCTCCGTACCTCCATCACCGAGTTGATGCCGTTGTTGCGGCGAACCCCGATGTCGCCGTGATGCCCCCGCGCATCCGCCGCGTTCATCACCGCGCGGGTGGCGTTGAAGTCCTCCATGGTGCGCTGCAGGGACACGAAATGGGTCCCGGGCGCACCATGGTCGAGCGTCGCGAAATCCCGCCGGTTGATCCGGGGACGCCCGTGGAGCCGGGCGCGGCCGGTGGCCTGCGCATGTCCGACCGATCCGTGCGCACCGGCCAGCGCGGGCAGCCGGTCCGCGTCGCTGCGTGCGTCGTCCACCAGCTTTTCGGCCTCGTCGGCGCTGATGCCGGGGGCGTACATCCGGGCGCTGCGGGTGTCGCGGTCCTGCTCGTACCAGCTGTCGAGATCGAGCTCGATATAGCTCACATGCATGGTGGTGCCGCCGGCCAGCGGGCCCTCGGCGACGGTGATGGACTCCTCGGTCGCCTGGTTGCCGCGCAGCCCCGAGTGGAAGCCGAGCAGCAGCGGCGCCTTCGGGGAGAGCCCGCGCTCGGGCAGCCGCTCGGCGGGCAGCCCGCCCCCGACAAACCCGGTGCGCACCTCCCGTATCCGCAGCCGTACGCGCTGGTCCAGCGGGCCGGGTCCGAACAGCGCGTCGGTGACCTCCGTGAGGCGGTCCTCGTCGTCGGACGCCAGATGCAGACAGGCGTCGATGTCCTCCAGTACCGGGTTCTCCCAGCGCGCCATGGGGATGGCGCGGGGTACGGGGGAGCGGACGGCGGTGTGCCGCGCGTACCAGCCGAATCCCCAGCCCAGGCAGGTGAGCAGTCCGTCGGGTCCGTACGGGAAACGCTCCTCCAGGGCGGCGAGCGCACCCTCGAGGCGCTCGGCGTCCGCGGCGGTGGGGTGGTCCAGGACATCGAGCATGAGCAGCCGATGGAACCGCGGGGCGAGCGGACGGCCCTCCTCGTCGGCACGAAAGGTCGGTTCCCATGCGTGCTGGGCCTCGGGCAGCTTCATACGAGTTCCTTGTGGGGCGCGGCGTCGGGCTGGAGGCGGGCGTATGCGGCGGCCCAGTCGGCAGGCGGTGTGCCCGGCTCGCTGAACAGCCCGAAGGTCGTACGGACGGCGCTCCCGCTCTCGATGGCCGCGATCAGTGCCACCGCGATGTCCGCGCGGGAGACCATGCCGTCGGCGTGCGGATCCTGGGTGAGGGTGATGGCGTGCGCACCGGGTGGATCGTCGGTGAGCCAGGTGGGGCGGACGATCGTGTACGGCAGCCCGGCGGCGCGCAGATCCTCTTCGGAGGCGATCCTCGCGGGCAGCTGCGTGGCGTCGACCCGGCTCAGCGGGTGGGCCCTGCCATGGCCGACGACGAAGGAGCTGACCAGCAGGATGCGCGGGGGCGAGGGGAGTTCGGCGGCAGCGGCGAGCAGGGTACGCATGGCCTGCTGGGCGTGCACCCGGGCATCGCCGCGCTTGGGGACGAGGACGGCGGCGTCGGTGCCGGTGAGCGCCCGGCGGACGGGCCCGACCTCGTCATAGGTGTCGAGCCGGCGTACATGGTGACCCCCGGCGCCGGCGAGTTCCGCGAAGTGCACCGCGGTGGTGCCGGGCGACATGGTCCCGGCGATGACGAGTCTCATGTCAGCACGTTAGGAGCGGGAGATGGCAGAGGGGAAAGACCGCCCGGGTCTCAACTCATAGGCAACGGTTATGAATTCGCGGCGATGCGTATCCTGGCTCCATGATTCCGGAGGCGAGGCTGCTGCGCTATTTCCTGGCCGTGGCCGAGGAACGGAACTTCACCCGCGCCGCCGAGCGCCTGCACATCGCGCAGCCGGCGCTGAGTGCCCAGATCCGCCGTCTGGAGTCCCAGCTGGGTGTACGGCTCCTGGAGCGGACCACCCGTGTGGTGCGACTGACCGAAGCGGGCCGTGCGGTCCAGGAGCGGGGCCCGGCCGCCTTGGCGGCGCTGTCCGAGGTCTGGGACGCCGCGCGCCGCGCGGGCCGGGGCGAGCTGGGCCGCCTCCGCATCGTCTACAGCGCGAGCACCGGCTACGGCACCGTCCCCCACCTGGTGGAGTCCCTGCAGCGGCACCACCCCGACATCGACGTGAGCACCGAGATGCTCCGTACGCCCGACATCACGCGTGCCGTGCTGGAAGGGCGCGCCGATGTCGGCATCGCGCGTACCCCGGAGCCGGCCGAGGGTGTGCGCGTGCGACCGCTGCGCCTGGAGCGCAGGGGGATTCTGGTCGCCGCGGGCCATCCGCTCGCGGGCGCGGCCCCGGTCGTCGACCCGGCGGGGATCGCACCGTTCCCGGTGCTGGCGCATCCGCGCGAGGCCAACCCGGTCCACTACGACGAGCTGGTCGAGCTGTTCCGGCGCGCGGGCGTGCGGCCCCGGCTGGTCGAGCGGCCGGTGGCCTTCGACCCCACGCAGCGCGTACTGCGCGACGCGGAGACCGTCGCGCTGGTCGGTGAGGCCTCCGCGGACGGACTGGCCCCGTGGCTGCGGTGGGTGCCGCTGGCCGAACCGCACGCCCGGCTGCTGGTCGCGCTCGTGCTGCCGGACCCCGCGCCGCCGTCGGCCGAGCGCTTCGAGCAGGTGGCGGTCGAGGCGGCCGCCGAGGTGGGCTGGCTGCCCCCCTGATGCGGTCCGTCGGCCGCCGTCACGACGAGACGCCGTCACAACGAGACGCCGACGCGGATCGCGTCGGCGTCTCGGGTGCTGCGGGGCAGGATCAGTCGCGTTCGGCGCCGGCCGGCAGCGAGCGCAGCTGCATCGTCTGCGCGGTGCTGGAGCCGAAGCCGAAGTCGAGCAGCTTCGCCGCGTCCTTGTAGCGGTCGGCGCCGTTCAGGGTGACGCCCACGAAGGTCTTGCCGTCGCGGGTGGCGGCGAAGACCAGGCAGGGTCCCGCGGCGGTGCCGGTGCCCGTCTTGATGCCGATGGCACCCTTGTACGAGCCGAGCAGCTGGTTGGTGTTGTACCAGGTGTAGGTGCGCTTGGCGCCCGTGCTGCTCGTCGCCGTGGTGACGTACTTCGGCGTGGCGACCACGGCACGGAAGTTGGAGTTGGTCATGGCGTACTTGGCGATCTTCGCCAGGTCGCGCGGCGACGTGTAGTTGCTCCCGGCGGACGAGATGCCGTCGAAGGAGTCGAAATGCGTGTTCTTCAGACCGAGTTCGGCGGCCTTCTTGTTCATCTTCCCGATGAACGACTTGGTGCGCGCGGCGGTGGTGGTGCCGGTGCCGAGGAGGTCGGCGAGGGCGTACGCGGCGTCGCAGCCGGAGGGCAGCATGGTCCCGTAGAGCAGCTGACGGACGGTCACCTTGTCGCCGGTCTTGAGGTCCGCGGTGCTGGCGCCCTGCTTGACGACGTAGTCGCGATAGGCCTGCTTGACGGTCACGACGTGGTTGAGATTGATGCCCTTCGTGGTGACCACCACGGCGGCCGTCATGATCTTCGTCGTGCTGGCCATCTGGCGGCGGGTGTCCGGGGTCTTGGTGTAGACCGCGGTGCCGGTCGTGCCGTTGATCAGGATCGCGCCCTTGCTGGCGATCGGCGGTACGGGGACCGCGTGAGCGGGGGCGGCCAGGGGCGAGATGGTCAGCAGGGAGCCGGTGGCGAGAACGACCACGGCGGCCTTGCGCACGCCCGGGAGGCTGATTGTCAAGAGAACGCTCCGAGTTCGCGAATGCGGTGAAAAGGGCGGTAAAGGACCACGGCAGAAAGAGGGTCCCAGTACGAGACCACTGAGAGCCCTCAAGGGATGTACGCCCACGGCACATCAGTTGACCCAAGTCCCGTCCTGCATCTCGTCCTGCATCGTGGACGCGACCTTCTGATGCACCTGTGTTGTATCTATGCTGTGCGCATGCCCGCCGCCGCACCCGCCGCCGAACGCGTCTACACCCACATCAAGCAAGCCGTCCTCGACCGCCGTTACCAGGGCGGCACCCTCCTCACCGAGGGCGAACTGGCCGACGCCGTCGGCGTATCGCGCACCCCCGTCCGCGAGGCGCTCCTCAAGCTCGAGGTCGAGGGGCTGATCAAGCTCTACCCCAAGAAGGGCGCCCTGGTCCTCGCTGTCTCCGCGCAGGAGATCGCCGATGTCGTGGAGACCCGGCTGCTCGTCGAGGAACACGCCGCACGCAAGGCCGTGCCGGCATCACCGCAACTCCTCGCCCGGCTGGAAGAACTCCTCGAGCAGCAGAAGCGGCAGGGCGAGGAGGGCGACCTGGCGGCCGTCGCGGTCACCGACCGCTGCTTCCACGCCGAGATCGTGCGCAGCGGCGGCAACGAAATCCTCTCCCGCCTCTACGACCAGCTCCGCGACCGGCAGCTGCGGATGGGCGTCGCCGTGATGCACTCCCACCCCGACCGGATCGCCAAGAACGTCGTCGAACACAGCGAGATCCTCGAAGCGCTGCGTGCCGGTGACCCGGACGCGGCAGCCGCGCTCGTACACCGGCATGTCGGCTGGTTCAGCAACCTGGCGCGGGGCGAAGTCCGATGAGCGCATCCGCCGTCGCCCTGCCGGGCGATCCACCCGGCGGCCAGCGCGCCGCCGCGGTCTGGGGCATAGGCGTCTCCGTCTACTTCGTCGCCGTCATCTTCCGTACGTCCCTGGGCGTAGCGGGCCTGGACGCCGCCGACCGCTTCGACGTCAACGCCTCCGCCCTGTCCACCTTCTCCATCCTCCAACTGCTGGTGTACGCGGGGATGCAGATACCCGTCGGCCTGATGGTCGACCGGCTGGGCACCAAGAAGGTCCTCACGCTCGGCGTGGTGCTGTTCACGGCCGGGCAGCTGGGCTTTGCGCTCTCCCCCTCGTACGGCATGGCACTCGCCTCCCGCGCGCTGCTCGGCTGCGGCGACGCGATGACCTTCATCAGCGTGCTGCGGCTCGGTACGCGCTGGTTCCCGGCCCGCCGCGGACCGCTGATCGGGCAGGTCGCCGCGCTCTTCGGGATGGCGGGCAATCTCGTGTCGACCATCGTCATCGCGCGCATGCTGCACGGCATGGGCTGGACCGCGACCTTCGCGGGCAGCGCGGTGGCCGGAGTGGTCGTGCTCGGGCTGCTCACCTTGTTCCTGAAGGACCACCCCGAGGGGCACGAGCCCCCGCCCGCGCAGCACGCCGGATCCGATTTCGTACGGAAGCAGATCGCGCTGTCCTGGCGGGAGCCCGGCACCCGGCTCGGACTGTGGGTGCACTTCACCACCCAGTTCCCCGCCATGGTGTTTCTGCTGCTGTGGGGGATGCCCTTCCTGGTCGAGGCACAGGGCCTGTCCCGGGAGACCGCGGGCACGCTGCTGACCCTGGTGGTGGTCACCAACATGGTGGTGGGTCTGGTGTACGGGCAGATCATCGCCCGCCACCATGCGGCCCGTGTCCCGCTCGCCCTCGGCACGGTCGGGGCGACGGCACTGCTCTGGGCCACGACCATTGCGTACCCCGGTGACCGGGCGCCGATGTGGCTGCTGATCACACTGTGCACGGTGCTCGGCGCGTGCGGTCCCGCTTCGATGATCGGCTTCGACTTCGCCCGCCCGGCCAATCCGCCGGAGCGTCAGGGGACGGCCTCGGGAATCGTCAACATGGGCGGTTTTGTGGCCTCGATGACGACGTTGCTGGCGGTCGGAGTGCTGCTGGACGCGACCGGGGGCAACTACCGGATCGCGTTCTCGTCGGTCTTCGTGCTGGAGGCGCTGGGGATCGCGCAGATCCTGCGACTGCGGGCGCGCACGGTGCGGCGGGAGCGGGAGCGGTTGGTGGCGAGCCGGGTGGAGGCCGTGCACGTACCGGCGTGAGGCGCGCCGATGCCATGACGGCGGAACCCGTCACCGGCGCGGGCGGTCCGCCCGCGAGGGGCCGCCCGCCGCCGGGCGTCCGCAGGCCTGCCCGGCGGAGGCGATCCCTCGCGAGCGACCGGGCTGCCGGGCTGCCGTCAGGGGGTGACCGCGAACTCGCGCAGGATCGCCGCGGCCAGGTCGGGGTCGCCGTCCACCTTGATCCGGTCCGGCACCGCGGTCGCCCGCACCCGGCCGCAGGCCAGGCGTACGAAGGTCTCCCAGTCCAGAGCGAGGGTGACGATCGGCCCGAGCGAGGGCGCCCCGTCGATCGTGCCGTGGCCGTCCGCGTCCACCCGGACCGTCCGCAGGAACTCAACCGGGCCGTGCACATCGAAGACGACCGCGGAGTTCGCCGGTGCGCCGGCGTCCTTCGCGACCACCTTGGGCAGGGCTTCGAGGAGGCAGTCCCGGGTGATGTACGCGCCGGGGGAGTCGAGGTTGCCCGGCTTGTTCAGCGCGACACGCAGATCCTGCTCGTGCGCCCAGGTGTCGAACGCGCGCATCCGCATGGCGAGTTCAAGGGTCTGCTCGGCGCCGAGCGGGGCGCGGACCTTGGCGTCGGGTGCGCGGTTCTCGTTGCGCAGCTGACGGGCCCGGCGGATCATCGTGTACTCGAGCTCGGAGGTCATCTCCGGCGCCGTGTGGTGGCGGCGCACATCGACCTGCATCTCCATATAGCGGGCGAACTCGCTCTGCACATGGTAAAGATCGCGCGGCAGCGTATGGATGGGCCGGGGATCGCCGAGCATCTCGCACTCCATGCCGATGACATGCGAGACGAGGTCACGCACCGACCAGCCCGGGCAGGGCGTTGGCCGGTTCCACTCGCCCTCGACGAGTGGCTGCACCAGCTCGGCTATTGATTCGATGGAGTGGGTCCAGGCGTCGGCGTAGGTCTGGAGGCTGGGATGGACGGTCACGGGACCCCTCGGCGGTTCTGCGGTACGCGGGCTGGGCTGCTGACTGCTGGGCTGCGTGGGAGGCTCGGCAGTTAAGTTACGCTGCCGGGCGGCACCCCGGCAGTGCTTTCGTGTGACGATCGTAGGCCCGTGTTTGAGGGCTCGAATGCCAGGACGGTGGTAGTGTGCGCGCCTCACTCATCCAGATCGCAGTAGACCCGGACGAATCGGTTGATTCTCGCCGCCGACGGGCCGCGTCGCTGGTACGGGCGCAGCACGGCGCCGATCTGGTGGTCCTGCCGGAGCTGTGGCCCGTCGGTGCTTTCGCGTACCAGTCCTTCGAGGACGAGGCGGAGTCGCCCACCGGACCGACCTACGAGGCGATGGCGAAGGCGGCGAGCGACGCCGGGGTCTGGCTGCATGCGGGCTCCGTCGTCGAGCGCGACCCGGACGGCACGCTCTACAACACCTCCCTCGTCCTCTCCCCCACCGGTGAGCTCGCCGCCACCTACCGGAAGATCCACCGCTTCGGCTTCGACAAGGGCGAGGCGGTGATGATGGGCGCGGGCGAATCGTTGGTCACCGTTCCGCTGCCCGAGCTCACGCTCGGCCTCGCCACCTGCTACGACCTGCGCTTCCCCGAGCTGTTCCGCGGCCTGGTGGACGCGGGTGCGCAGGCCTTCGTCGTGCCGGCCGGCTGGCCCGCCCGCCGCCGCGAGCACTGGACCCTGCTGGCCCGCGCCCGCGCCGTGGAGAACCAGGCGTACGTCCTGGCCTGCGGCACGGCGGGCACGCACGCCGGGGTCGAACAGGCCGGGCACAGCATGGTGGTCGACCCCTGGGGCGAGGTACTGGCCGAGGCGGGTCCGGGCGAGGAGGTCCTGAGCGTCGAGCTCGACGTGACGAAGGTGTTGACGACGCGGGAGCAGTTCCCGGTCCTTAAGGACAGGGTGCTGGGCGTGGCGGCGCCGCGCCGCGACTAGGCCGTTTCGTTTGTCCCCGCCGATCGCGTGCTCCCCGCCGACGCCGTGACGGGCGGCTGTTCTCAGCCGTCGAGTGCCGCCGCCATGTGGTCGAGGTCGGCGAGGAGTTCGGTGAGGCGTTGCTCCGGGACGGCGTCGGTCATGCGCTGGTCGATGGCGTAGACGGCGGAGCGTGCTGCCGCGAGGCGACGGTGGCCCTCCTCGGTGAGGTGGGCGGGCAGAGCGCGACCGTGGTCGGTGGTGGCCGGCCGGGTGATGAGGCCGGCGTCCTGCAGTCCGCGAAGGACGACGTTCATGGACTGCCGCGTGACGAAGGCGCCGCGGGCCAGCTCGGCGTTGGACAGGCCGGGTTGCTGGTCGAGGAGTTCGAGGCAGGCGTACTGCGGCACCGTCAGGCCGTGCTCACGCAGGGCTCTGTCCATCGCGCTGCGCAGCGCCGCGGCGGCGCGCTTGAGGCGGTATCCCAGTCGCTCGGTCACGTCGGCGGCCGGGGCCCGGTCGGCGGGAGTCCCATCATGCATGTCAGGAGTTTGACATGTAAGCACGACGCCGTCTATCTTCCAGGTATGTCAAAGTCCTGACATGCAGCGCGATCGAGGAGTACTCATGACTGTCACCGCCGGCGGACCGGACTTCATCGCCCTGCAGGTGCGCGATGTCGAAGCGGCTGCCGCCTTCTACGAGAAGCACCTCGGGCTGCGCCGGGCGCCCGCCTCGCCGCCCGGCGCCGTGGTGTTCGCCACCGAACCGGTCCCGTTCGCCGTCCGCGAGCTGCTGCCGGGAGTGGATCTCGACGCCGTCGAACGGCCCGGCCTCGGGGTCGCCCTGTGGTTCCGGACCACCGACGCACAGGCCCTGCACGACCGCCTCCACGCCGCCGAGGTCCCCATCATCAAGGCACCCGAGGACGGTCCGTTCGGCAGGATGTTCACCTTCGCCGGCCCCGAGGGCTACGCCATCACCACGCACGAAGGCTGACCATGACCGCCATCGTCATCACCCCGCGCGGGCCGTTCTCACTTGCGGCGAGCATGCGCTTCCTGGAGGGCTTCACACCCGCCGGGTACCGCGACGCCTCAGCCGGCAGGGTGCTGCGCCTGGCCTTTCCCGCCGACGACGGCCACTCGACGGTGAGCGCGGAGGTGCGGCAGGCGGAGGACTCGGAGGGCGCCGTACAGGCGGATGTCACCGTGCACGCCGGGACACCGGGCGAGGGCGGGGTGGGCACGGCATCTGCGGAATCGGACGGGACGAGCGGGGTGCGGGCGCAACTGGCCCGCATCCTCTCGCTCGACGTCGACGGCAGCGGGTTCCCACGGCTCGCCGAGGCCGATCCCGTCGTGGCCGAGCTCATCGCGGCGTACCCGGGGTTGCGGCCGGTGTGTTTCTACTCGCCGTACGAGGCCGCGGCCTGGGCGGTCATCGGCCACCGCATCCGGATGGTCCAGGCCGCCGCGATCAAGGCCCGTATCGCCGAGCACCATGGACCGCGCGTCACCGTCGCCGGGGAGTCGCTGCACGCCTTCCCCACCCCGCTGGTCCTGCGCGGACTCGGCCGTGTTCCGGGCCTGCCCGAGACAAAGGTCGAACGATTGCGTGCCCTCGCCGACGCAGCTCTCGCCGGTGATCTCGACGCCGCCCGGCTGCGCGCGATGCCAGTGGAAGACGCGCTTGCCCATCTGCGGACCCTGCCCGGCATCGGCCCCTTCTCCGCGGAGCTCATCCTCATCCGCGGCGCCGGACACCCCGACGTCTTCCCCCGCCATGAACGCCGGCTCCACGCCTCGATGGCCGTTGCCTACGGCCTTGGCGACCCCGAGGCCTCCGATGCGCGTCGGCTCACCGGGATCAGCGATCACTGGGCGCCGTACCGCAGTTGGGTCGCACTACTGCTGCGCACGCGCCGCGAGGAGAAGGCGGGGCCGACAGCCGGCGGTCGCTCGGTGCGGTAGTCCCGCGGCGGTCGGGTCCGGCCACACTCTGGGACGCCCTTCGGGCGTGTCCTCAATCTCCCCCCGGACTTCGTCCGGGGGGACCCCCAGACGGGCTTGATTTTCAAGCCCGGCCGGCGATTGAGGCGTGGGGGACCCCCGACCGCACCTCTTAATCGTCGTCGCCCTCGCGTTCCCTCTCCGCCATACGGATCACGCACACCGCGACCGCGATCATCAGCGCCGCGTCAGCGTCCTCCCGTACGACATTCACCGCGTACGTCTCCCGCACCCGGAACCACTGCCGGGAGATGTGCGCCAGCAGTTCCCCCTCGTACTCGACCGTGAACTCGCGGTCCAGGATCCGGCCGCTGACATCGAGCTCCGTGCCCTCGACGAGCGTGACGCGGTAGTGATTGCGCAGCAGCGAGAGCCGTTTCCTGCGGATCGTGGCGAGCGGCTGGTCGTTCCGCTCGATGGTCATCGCGTCCCGCAGGCTGAGCAACTTCTTGCGCAGCGTGACGAGTACAAGCCCGGCCGGATCCTTGAGCTCCAGCGTGTCGCGCAGCCGCAGCGCCTTGCCGTCCACGAGGAAGGCGTGGCGGCCCGCCTCGTCGTCGATCCAGTAGTCGTCACCGATCGCGAAGATCTTGTCGCGTACGAGGTATTTCATGGCTGGAATGCGTACCCCGCAGCGTGCTGTTGGATGGGGGTATGGCTACACGTGCACGCGTTCGGGCCCCCGAGCTGATCGGCAAGGGCGGCTGGCTCAATACCGGCGACACCCAGTACACCCTCGCTGACCTGCGAGGACGCATCGTCATTCTGGATTTTTGGACGTTTTGTTGTATTAACTGTCTGCATGTTCTGGACGAGCTGCGTGAGCTCGAGGAGAAGCACCGCGACACCGTGGTGATCATCGGGGTCCACTCGCCGAAGTTCGTGCACGAGGCCGAGCACCAGGCCGTCGTCGACGCCGTCGAGCGCTACCAGGTGCACCACCCCGTGCTCGACGATCCCGAGCTCGCCACCTGGAAGCAGTACGCCGTACGGGCCTGGCCCACGCTCGTCGTCATCGACCCCGAGGGGTATGTCGTCGCCCAGCACGCGGGTGAGGGGCATGCGCACGCCATTGAGAAGCTCGTGGAGGAGCTGGAGGCAGCGCACGAGGCGAAGGGCACCCTGCGGCGCGGCGACGGGCCGTATGTCGCGCCCGAGCCGGTTGCCACGCATCTGCGCTTCCCCGGGAAGGCGCTCGCGCTGCCCGGTGGTGGCTTCCTCGTCTCCGACACCACCCGTCACCAGCTGGTCCGGCTGGCCGAGGACGGCGAGAGCGTCGTTCAGCGGTACGGCGACGGTGAGCGCGGGCTCGTCGACGGTGGTCCGGACCGGGTGCGGTTCAGTGAGCCGCAGGGTCTCGCCCTGCTGCCCGGGGGCCGCATCGTCGTCGCCGACACCGTCAACCACGCCCTGCGTGAGCTCGATCCGGAGACCGGCGAGACGACGACCATCGCCGGCACCGGCCGCCAGTGGTGGCAGGGTTCGGCCACGTCCGGGCCCGCCCTCGATGTGGATCTCTCCTCGCCGTGGGACGTGGCCTGGTGGCAGGGCCGGGTGTGGATCGCGATGGCGGGTGTCCACCAGCTGTGGGCGTACGACCCGGAGACCAAGGCCGTCGAGGTCGCGGCCGGGACCACGAACGAGGGCCTCGTCGACGGGCCGGCCGCCGAGGCCTGGTTCGCCCAGCCGTCCGGGCTCGCCGCGACCGAGGACCGGCTCTGGATCGCCGACTCCGAGACCAGCGCGGTCAGATGGATCGACACCGACGGGGCCGTGCACACCGCCGTCGGCACCGGGCTCTTCGACTTCGGCCACCGGGACGGGGCCGCGGGTCAGGCCCTGCTGCAACACCCCTTGGGCGTCACCGCGCTGCCCGACGGCTCCGTGGCCGTCAGCGACACGTACAACCACGCGCTGCGCCGCTTCGACCCGGCGACGGGCGAAGTGACCACGCTCGCCACCGACCTGCGGGAGCCGAGCGGCGCCGTGCTCGTCGGGGACGAGATCGTGGTGGTGGAGTCGGCCCGGCACCGGCTGACCCGGCTGCGGCTGCCGGAGGAGGCGGTACGCGTCGAGGCCGTCGCCCACCGCACGCAGCGTGCCGCGACCGAAGTCGCCGCGGGCAAGCTCCAGCTGGATGTCGTTTTCCAGGCCCCGGCGGGCCAGAAGCTGGACACCCGGTACGGTCCTTCGACCCGGCTGCTCGTCTCCTCGACCCCGCCGGAGCTGCTGCTCGGCGGCGACGGCGCGGGCACCGATCTGTCGCGGGCACTGGAGATCGACCCGGCAGTCGCCGAGGGCGTACTGCATGTCTCGGCGATGGCGGCGTCCTGCGACGACGACCCCGATGGGGGCACCTCCCGGTCGGAGACTGGGGGAGAGTACCCGGCCTGTCATGTGCACCAGCAGGACTGGGGAGTTCCGGTGCGGGTGACCGCGGAGGGGACCTCGCGGCTGCCGCTCGTACTGGCCGGGATGGATCAGGAGCAGTAGCGGAAAGATCGGTCGGACGGCGCCTAGTGGAACAGGCCCTGCTTGATCATCTGCCGACCCGCCGCGCCGTCCAGGCAGCCCTCCACCCACAGACCGGGGTCGTACGTTGCCTTCCGCCCGCCCCACCCGGCGGCCTGAATCCGCGCGCATCCACCGGCCAGGAGCTTCTTGGTCTCCTGGCCGGTGGGGTCGGCCTTCCGGATGCGGCTGCCCTGGATGTAGCCCGCCTCGTACGTGATGTCCAGCGCCCACGGCGGCCGTTCGTTGTACCGCTGGATGATGAACCAGGATCCCGCGAGCAGGACCGCGACCGCCGAGGTGAGCGCGAGGGACAGGGTGCGTCGCGACGGGCCCGGGCGGTACGCGCCGAGCGTCTGATGACCGTGCAGAACCATGGTCGCCAGCGTGGCGCGCGGACGCTTTCGCAGATGTTTCGCGCGGCCTCAACGGCCGGGCGGATCAGGCGACTTCAGCCCTCCAGGAAGGCCGTCAGCGCGTTCGCCAGCAGATACGGGTCCTCGGCGCCGCACAGTTCACGCGCGCTGTGCATCGACAGGATCGCGACGCCGATGTCGACGGTCCGGATGCCGTGTCGGGCGGCGGTGATCGGGCCGATGGTCGTTCCGCACGGCATCGCGTTGTTCGACACGAACGTCTGCCACGGCACGTGGGCCTTCTCGCAGGCCGCGGCGAACACGGCACGGCCGCTGCCGTCCGTGGCGTACCGCTGGTTCACATTGACCTTGAGGATCGGGCCGCCGTTGACGCGCGGGTGGTGCGTCGGGTCGTGGCGCTCCGCGTAGTTGGGGTGGACGGCGTGGCCGGTGTCGGAGGACAGGCACACCGTGCCCGCGAAGGCGCGCGCCTTGTCCTCGTACGTACCGCCGCGCGCGAACACCGAGCGCTCCAGCACATTGCCGAGCAGCGGGCCGTCGGCGCCGGTGTCGGCCTGTGAGCCGTTCTCCTCGTGGTCGAAGGCGGCGAGTACCGGGATGTAACCGAGCTCCGGCGACGCGGAGGCCGCGGCGAGCGCTGCCGTCGCGCTGTGCACGGACAGCAGGTTGTCCATCCGCGGTCCGGCGACCAGCTCGCGGTCGCGGCCCAGGTGGGCGGGCGCCTCCAGGGCGTGCGTCATCAGGTCCCAGCCGGTGACCTCCCCGGCCGCGAGCCCGAGCTCCTGCTCCAGGAAGGAGATCAGACCGCGCTCGTCGCTGACGTCGCCCAGGCCCCAGATGGGCTGCATGTGCCGCTGCTTGTCGAGCTGCAGACCCTTCTCGTGGATCGAGCGGTCCATGTGGATGGCCAGCTGCGGCACGCGCAGCAGGGGCCGGTCGATATTGACCAGCCGCGTGGTGCCGTCGCGCAGGGAGAGCCGGCCGGCCAGGCCCAGATCACGGTCGAGCCAGGAGTTCAGCAGCGGGCCGCCGTAGATCTCGACGGCGATCTGACGCCAGCCGTGTGCGCCCATGTCGGGCTGCGGCTTGACGCGCAGATTCGGTGAGTCGGTGTGGGCGCCGACGATCCGGAACGGGGTGTGCGGCGCGGCGCCCTCCGGCACGTACCAGGCGATGATGGCCCCGCCGCGCAGTACGTACTTGCCGCCGGTCGTCCCTTCCCAGGCGTCCGTCTCCAGGACCTGCCGGAAGCCGGCCTTCTCGAGCCGCTCGGCGGCGGCGGCCACCGCGTGGTACGGAGACGGCGCGGCCGCCAGGAAGGACATGAGGTCGTCGGTGTGTCCGCGATCGAAGCGAGGTGCGCTGCTCATGGAGTCACCTTAACGAGGGGCGTACGCCCGGGCGCAGAGATGGAAGCGGCCCGCCCCCCGGGCGGGAGGCGGGCCGCATCACGAACGGGCCGGAGCGACTAGAACGCGGCCTCGTCCAGGTCCATCAGAGAGCTGTCGACCGTCTCCGCGAGCGCGCGCTCGACCGAGACGCCCGGCAGCACGTTCGCGGCGAAGAACTTCGCGGCCGCGATCTTGCCCTGGTAGAACGGCACGTCCTTCGCGGACGCCGTCTCGAGCTTCTCCGCCGCGACGGCCGCGCCGCGCAGCAGCAGGTAGCCGACGACCACATCGCCCGAAGCCATCAGCAGACGGGTGGTGTTGAGGCCCACCTTGTAGATGTTCTTGACGTCCTCGCCGGTGGCGATGAGGTCGTTCGTCATCGTGCCGACGATCGCCTCCAGGTCCACCGCGGCCTTGGCGAGCGCGTCGCGGGCCGGGGCCAGCTCCTCGCCGCCGGTGCCCACCGCCAGGAACTTCTTGATCTCCTCGGAGAGGGTGTTCAGCGCCTGGCCCTGGTCGCGGACGATCTTCCGGAAGAAGTAGTCCTGGCCCTGGATGGCGGTGGTGCCCTCGTAGAGAGTGTCGATCTTGGCGTCCCGGATGTACTGCTCGACCGGGTACTCCTGCAGATAGCCGGAGCCGCCGAAGGTCTGCAGCGACTGGGCGAGCTGCTCGTACGACCGCTCCGAGCCGTAGCCCTTCACGATCGGCAGCAGCAGGTCGTTCAGCGCGACGAGGGACTTGGTGTCCTCGCCCGCGGCCTCCTTGACGGCGATCTCGTCCTGGACGGAGGCGGTGTAGAGCACCAGGGCGCGCATGCCCTCGGCGTACGCCTTCTGCGTCATCAGCGAACGGCGCACGTCGGGGTGGTGCGTGATGGTGACCTTGGGCGCGGTCTTGTCCGCGAAGTTCACCAGGTCCTGGCCCTGGACGCGCTCCTTGGCGTACTCCAGCGCGTTCAGGTAACCGGTGGAGAGGGTCGCGATCGCCTTCGTGCCGACCATCATCCGGGCGAACTCGATGATCATGAACATCTGGCGGATGCCGTCGTGCTTGTCGCCGATCAGCCAGCCCTTTGCGGGGTGCTGGTCGCCGAACGTGATCTCGCAGGTGTTGGAGGCCTTGAGGCCCATCTTGTGCTCGACGTTCGTGGCGTACACGCCGTTGCGCTCGCCCAGCTCGCCGGTCTCCCAGTCGAAGTGGAACTTCGGCACGAGGAAGAGGGACAGACCCTTGGTGCCCGGGCCGTGGCCCTCGGGGCGGGCCAGCACGTAGTGAAGGATGTTCTCCTCCATGTCGTGCTCACCGGAGGTGATGAAACGCTTCACGCCCTCGATGTGCCAGGAGCCGTCCTCCTGCTGGACGGCCTTGGTGCGGCCGGCGCCGACGTCCGAGCCGGCGTCCGGCTCGGTGAGCACCATCGTGGAGCCCCAGCGCTTCTCGACGGCTATCTCGGCGACCTTCTTCTGCGCCTCGTTGCCCTCTTCGAAGAGGATGCCGGCGAAGGCCGGGCCGGAGGAGTACATCCAGATGGCCGGGTTCGAGCCGAGCAGCAGCTCCGCGTACGACCAGATCAGGGAGCGGGGAGAGGTGGTGCCGCCGATCTCCTCGGGGAGACCGAGCCGCCAGTACTCGGAGTCCATGAAGGCCTGGTAGCTCTTCTTGAAGGACGCCGGGACGGGCGCGGTGTTGGTGGCCGGGTCGAAGACCGGGGGGTTGCGGTCGGCATCGGCGAAGGATTCGGCCAGCTCGTTCTCGGCGAGACGGGCGATCTCCTCAAGGATGCTCTTTGCGGTGTCGACGTCCATCTCCGCGAACGGGCCGGTGCCGTACAGCTTGTCGCGCCCGAGGACCTCAAAGAGGTTGAACTCGATGTCGCGGAGATTCGACTTGTAGTGCCCCATGGCGACGGCTCCGTAAGGTCGGTATCAGCGGCGCGAAGCGCCTCATTGAGGTGGTGCTCGGGCGATGGCAGGCGGATTTCTTTCCACCTACCAGTCAGTAGCTACGATGATGCTACCCGTCGGTAATAAGATGCAACCCCTATGGGGCAAGTGTGACTCGCTACTCTTGCGGACATGTACGGCTACGACCAGAACCCGGGCGCTCAGCAGCAGTACGTACCGCAGCAGCCCTCCTACGGGGAGCAGCCGCTCTACCCCGAGCCGTCGCCCCCCTCCCTGGCCGACGCGGTGCGGGCCTTCACCACCGGGTCGCTGTCCGCCGAGGACTTCCAGCAGATCTTCGCGACCTCGAAGGTCTACTGTCCGCGCGGTGACAACCCCGGCTTCCTGGCGCTGCACAACACCCAGCAGCCGGTCATCCCCATGTTCAGCACGCTCAAGGAGCTGCGCAGGTACGCGGGCAAGGAGTCGAAGTACTTCGTGATCACCGGCGCCGAGGTGATCGATCTGCTGCCGACCGGGTACGGCTTCGTCCTCGACATGGAGGGCGATCACCGGATGGTCTTCGACGCGAAGGCCGTCGAGCAGATGGTGGACTTCGCCATGCGGCGGATGTACGGCTAGGCACTGCTGTACGGCCAGGCACTGTCCGGCCGATGCTGTCTTGGGCGCCCGGGGGGAATTCCTCCCGGGCGTCGTGCGTTCCCGGTGGCATGAAGTTCATTCTTCAACTAAATTGGACGCACAAGGAGGCCCTGTCATGCCTGCAGTGACCGTCGAGAACCCGCTCACCCTGCCGCGCGTCTCCGCGCCCGCCGGGGTGCTGCCGCGGCCCGTGCTCGCCGTGTCCACGGCGCCGACGGGCTTCGAGGGGGAGGGCTTCCCGGTGCGGCGTGCGTTCGCCGGGATCAACTACCAGTACCTCGACCCGTTCATCATGATGGATCAGATGGGCGAGGTGGACTATGCGCCGGGCGAGCCCAAGGGGACACCCTGGCATCCGCACCGCGGGTTCGAGACCGTCACCTATCTGATCGACGGAACCTTCGTCCACCAGGACAGCAACGGCGGCGGCGGGACCATCCAGAACGGCGACACCCAGTGGATGACGGCCGGCTCGGGCCTGCTCCACATCGAGGCGCCGCCGGAGTCGCTGGTGGTGTCCGGCGGGCTCTTCCACGGGCTCCAGCTGTGGGTGAACCTGCCCGCGAAGGACAAGTGGATGGACCCCCGCTACCAGGACATCCGCGGCGGAAATGTCCAGCTGCTCACCTCGCCCGACGGCGGTGCGCTGCTGCGCGTCATCGCCGGTGAGCTGGACGGTCATCAGGGCCCCGGCATCACGCACACGCCGATCACGATGATCCACGCGACGCTCCGGCCGGGCGCGCAGATCACCCTGCCGTGGCGGGAGGACTTCAACGGCCTGGCGTACGTCCTGGCCGGGCGCGGCGCGGTCGGCACCGAGCGGCGGCCCGCCCACATGGGACAGACCGCGGTGTTCGGCGAGGGCGGCGCGCTGACCGTGTGGGCCGACGACGCCCAGAACGGCTCGCACACCGGCGACCTCGAGGTCGTGCTGCTGGGCGGGCAGCCCATCCGTGAGCCGATGGCGCACTACGGGCCGTTCGTGATGAACACCCGTGAGGAGCTGCAGCAGGCCCTCGAGGACTTTCAGAAGGGCCGCCTGGGCACGATCCCCGCGGTGCACGGCATGTGAGCTGAGCCCGGCAGTGAGCCGTGCCCGGCATGTGAGCTGAGGCGACCAGGGTGCCTCACCCGCCCGGCCCCGGTGGGCGGGACGGGGTGGCACCCGCCGTGGTCGGCTGGGCCCTGTGCAGACCCTTCTTCCCGAGCCCGTGCGGCGGCTCGCCGCCTGGTGTGCAGTCGCGCTGCTGGTCGCAGGTGTGGCCGCCGTCGGGATCTGGCTCGTCATCACCCTCAAGACCGCCGTCACACCGGTGCTGCTCGCGCTGCTCGGGACCGCTCTTCTCGGGCCCCTGAACCGGCGGCTCATCAGGATGAAGATGCATCGGTCGCTCGCCGCCGGGCTCACCTGTGCCGCGGTGGTCGCCGTCTTCGGCGGGGTCACCTACATCGTCGTCAGTGCGCTCGTCGAGACCGGCGACCAGATCACCGCCTCGCTGCGGCAGGCCGCCAAGGATCTCGCCAAGCACTTCGGGGCCGCCGGGACCTCGCTCGACGATCTCGCCAAGAACTCGAAGGAACTGCTCGGGAAGTTCGGCGGGACCGCCGCGTCCGGGGTGATCAGCGGGCTCAGCGTGGTGGGGGAGGTGATCGCCACCGGCGTGCTCGCGCTGCTGCTCAGCTTTTTCTTTCTGCGGGACTCGCACAAGGCCGCCGGAGCCCTGAGGTCGCTGGCGCCGAGGGCGACCGGGGACCTCGTCGAGGCCATGGGGCGGCGCGCCTTCGAGGCCGTCGAGGGCTTTATGCGCGGGACGACCTTCATCGCGCTCATCGACGCCCTCTGCATCACCGTCGGCCTGCTGATCCTCCGCGTCCCCGGCGCCGTCGGACTCGGCGCGCTCGTCTTCGTGGGCGCGTACATCCCCTACCTCGGCGCCTTCATCTCCGGTGCCGTCGCCGTGCTCGTCGCGCTCGCCGACCGGGGAATTGTGATCGCCCTCTGGGTGGTGGGCGTGGTCCTCGCGGTGCAGGTGCTGGAGGGGCATGTGCTCCAGCCCGTGATCCAGAGCCGTCTGGTGCGGATGCACCCCGCCGTCGTGATGCTGGCGATCACCGCGGGCGCATCCGTCGCGGGCATCCTCGGCATGCTTCTTGCCGTGCCGGTCACCGCCGCCGCCTTCGGGGTGATCGGTGAGCTGCGCAGGCGCTACGAAAGCGGCGCCGACGGCTCGTAGCGCGCCGGTGGCTCGTGGAGCTCGAACCAGATCGACTTGCCCTCGCCCCGCGGCTCCACGCCCCACGCGTCCGCGAGCACCTCCGTCAGCAGCAGGCCACGCCCCGACGACGCCAGCTCGCCGGGCCGGCGCTTGTGCGGCAGTTCGTCGCTCGTGTCCGTGACCTCCACGCGCAGCCGCCGTGCGGCGTCGTGGGTCACCTCGGCCACCAGCAGCGCGTGCCCGTCCGTGTGGACCAGCACATTGGTGACCATCTCGGAGACCATCAGCACCGCGGAGTCGATCTGTTCCTGGTCCGCCCAGTCGTGCAGGAGCTCGCGCAGCTGCTGCCTGGCGGCCGCGATCCGTTCCGGTTCGGCCTGGGCCACGCTCATCGCCGTGCGCCGCGGCGCTCGCCGGGCCGGCGTTCCGTCCCGGCCGAGCAGCAGGACCGCGATGTCGTCCTCGCGCCGGTCCGCGAGCGGCCCGGTCGTGTGGTGCGAGCCGGGGCCGTGCACCGCGTGCACGAGGGCGTCCGCGAGTTCCTCCAGCGACTGGTCCGCGTGCTCCTCCAGGACCGTACGCAGCCGGGTCCACCCGGTGTCCAGATCGTGCCCGCCCGTCTCGAGGAGACCGTCCGTGCAGATCAGCATCGTCTCGCCGGGCTCAAGGACCAGCCGCGTCGTCGGATAGTCCGTGTCCGGGTCGATGCCCAGCGGCAGTCCGCCTTCGGTCGGGCGCACCAGCACCGTGCCGTCACAGGTGCGGACGATCGGCTCCGGGTGGCCGGCCCGGGCGATCTCGACGCTGCCGGTGGCCGGTTCGACCTCCAGATAGAGGCAGGTCGCGAAGCGGGGGCTGAAGTGGTCGCCTTCGTCGTGCGCATCGGCCCCGAAAAAATCATGCAGCCCGTGCAGGAAGCGGGAGGCGCGGGAGAGCACCGCGTCGGGCCGGTGCCCCTCGGAGGCGTAGGCGCGCAGGGCGATCCGCAGCTGGCCCATCAGTCCGGCGGCGCGCACATCGTGGCCCTGCACGTCGCCGATGACCACGGCGAACCGCCCCGACGGCAGCGGGATCATGTCGTACCAGTCGCCGCCGACCTGGAGTCCGCCGCCCGTCGGGACGTACCGCGCGGCGATCGCCATCCCCGGCACCTCGGGCCCGAGCACCGGCATCATCGAGCGCTGCAGGCCGAGCGACAGTTCGCGCTCGGAGTCGGCGACACCGGCCCGGGCGAGGGCCTGCGCCAGCATCCGGGCGACGGTGGTCAGCACGGACCGTTCGTCGGGCGTGAAGGCGACGGGGTGTTTGAAGGCGGCCATCCAGGCGCCGATGGTGCGCCCCGCGACGATCAGCGGCAGGTACGCCCAGGACTCCCGCCCGAAGGGCTCCGCGAGCGGCCAGGTGGTGGGGTAGCGGCGGCGGTACTCCTGCGGTGTCGGCAGATACACCGCGCGCCCGGTGCGTACCACGTCCGCCGCCGGATAGTCCGTGTCCAGCGGCATGTCGATGAACGGGCTCTCGTCGCCCGGCCGGTACCCGTGGTGCCCGATGACCGTCAGCCGCTCGCCCGCCGTCCCGAAGACGGCGAGCCCGTCCGGCGAGAAGCCCGGCATGGACAGCGAGGCGGCGACCCGCAGCACCTCGGCGGTGGAGCGTGCCTCGGCCAGCGCCCGGCCGGCGTCCAGCAGGAACGCCTCGCGCGAGCGCCGCCAGTCGCCGGTTATGGGCGTCTGCGCGGCGGCTCCCGGCTGCGGCTCGGCCACCTCCTGGATCATGCCGACCAGGCGGAAGTCGCCGTCGACCGCGATCGGCTTGGAGCGGCTGCGTACGGTGCGCAGCACCCGGCCCGCCTCGTCCACGATCCGCAGCCGCGCCTCGGCGAGGGTCTCCTCGGCGATCGCGAGGCTGACGACGCCGTTGATCTCGTTCCAGTCGACCGGGTGGAAACGGGAGCGCACGACGGACTCGGGGAAGTCGCCCGGTACGGCGGGCATACCGAGCAGCCGGGCGGCCTCGGCGTCGAGGGTGACCGTCCCGGATGCGTTGTCCCACCGCCACAGGCCGGTGGCGATCGTGGCCAGGACGTCCTCGGTGCGCATTGGGTTACTTTATTCCGATCCTCATGGCGGTGACCTGCCAGCCTGCTGGCATGCGTATGTCAATGGGGTGAAGGGGAACCGGCCGGTACCCTTGACGGGCCCACCCCCTCTCAAAACGCTAAGACTGGATGAACGACGATGCATCGGTACAGGTCCCACACCTGCGGCGAGCTCCGCGCCTCTGACGTCGGAGCCGACGTCCGGCTGAGCGGCTGGCTGCACAATCGCCGAGACCTGGGCGGCATCCTCTTCATCGATCTGCGCGACCACTACGGCATCACGCAGCTCGTCGCCCGCCCCGGCACTCCCGCGTACGAGGCCCTCGACAAGGTCAACAAGGAGTCGGTCGTCCGCGTCGACGGCAAGGTCGTCTCGCGCGGCGCGGAGAACATCAACCCCGAGCTGCCGACCGGTGAGATCGAGGTCGAGGTCTCCGCGGTCGAACTGCTGGGCGCGGCGCAGCAGCTGCCGTTCCAGATCAACACCGACGACGGGGTGGGCGAGGAGCGGCGTCTCGAGTACCGCTTCCTCGACCTGCGCCGCGAGCGCATGCACCGCAACATCATGCTGCGTACGGCGGTCATCTCCGCCATCCGGCACAAGATGACCGCGCTCGGCTTCAACGAGATGGCGACCCCGATCCTGACCGCGACCTCCCCCGAGGGCGCGCGCGACTTCGTGGTGCCCTCCCGGCTGAACCCCGGCAAGTTCTACGCGCTGCCGCAGGCTCCGCAGCAGTTCAAGCAGCTGCTGATGATCTCGGGCTTCGACCGCTACTTCCAGATCGCTCCCTGCTTCCGCGACGAGGACGCCCGCGCCGACCGTTCGCCGGGTGAGTTCTACCAGCTCGACATCGAGATGTCCTTCGTCGAGCAGGAGGACGTGTTCCAGCCCGTCGAGAAGCTGATGACGGAACTCTTCGAGGAGTTCGGCGGCGGCCGTCATGTCACCTCCCCCTTCCTGCGGATCCCGTTCCGCGAGGCCATGCTGAAGTACGGCTCCGACAAGCCCGACCTGCGTGCCCAGTTGGAGCTCGTCGACATCTCGGACGTCTTCGAGGGCTCGGAGTTCAAGGCCTTCGCCGGAAAGCACGTGCGTGCGCTGCCGGTGCCGGACACCGCGGGGCAGACGCGGAAGTTCTTCGACGGTCTCGGTGACTACGCCGTCGAGCACGGCGCGAAGGGCCTGGCCTGGGTGCGGGTCGGCGAGGACGGCACACTGAGCGGCCCGATCGCCAAGTTCCTCACCGAGGAGAACGTCAAGGTTCTCACCGAGCGTCTCGCGCTCGCGCCCGGCCACGCGGTCTTCTTCGGCGCGGGTGACTTCGACGAGGTCTCGAAGATCATGGGCGCGGTCCGCGTCGAGGCGGCCAAGCGGGCGGGCCGCTTCGAGGAGGGCGTCTTCCGGTTCTGCTGGATCGTCGACTTCCCGATGTACGAGAAGGACGAGGAGACCGGAAAGATCGACTTCTCGCACAACCCCTTCTCGATGCCGCAGGGCGGCCTCGAGGCCCTTCAGACCCAGGACCCGCTGGACATTCTGGGCTGGCAGTACGACATCGTCTGCAACGGCGTGGAGCTGTCCTCCGGCGCGATCCGGAACCACGAGCCCGAGATCATGTTCAAGGCGTTCGAGATCGCGGGCTACTCGCGCGAGACCGTCGAGCACGAGTTCTCCGGCATGCTGCGCGCCTTCCAGTACGGCGCCCCGCCGCACGGCGGCATCGCCCCGGGCGTCGACCGCATCGTGATGCTGCTGGCCGACGAGCCGAACATCCGCGAGACGATCGCCTTCCCGCTCAACGGCAACGCCCAGGACCTGATGATGGGCGCGCCGACGGAGCTGGACGAGGCGCGTCTGCGCGAGCTGAACATCGCGCTGCGCAAGCCGGTCGCCAAGTCCGGCGAGTAGTTCTACGTCGTAACGCACCCGGAAGGGGCCCGGAACCGAAAGGTTCCGGGCCCCTTCTCGGCTGTCGCGGGCAACCCTGGCCGGCGACGGCGACTTCCAGGCAGGTGTCGCCGCCCGGAGTACACCGCACTGATCGGTGTACTCGTCGAGGGCTGGGCTCCGCCGTCTTCGTCAGCCTCTGTGTCTCCGGCGACGCCTCACGCGCTCTGACCGAAACGCAACGGATGATCTTAAACGTCCGATTTGACGTCGCCGGGGCCGAGGTCGCCCCCACCCCGCCCCGAAGCAGCAGCACGACACGTCCCCGAACTGAAAGGCCCGCACATGTCCCTCCGCACAGGATCGTTCCCGGCGGTCGCCCTGGCCGTTGCCGGTCTGCTGCTCACCGGCTGCGCGGGCGATACCGGCAAGGTGGCGCCGGCGGCCGCGAATGTGTCCCCGAGCGCGAGCGCCGTCGGCAGGTCGGGCCCCGGCAGTCACTCCGGCCCCGAGGCGCTGGCCGGCCGGGCGCGGGAGATCCCCTCTCTCGGACCGGGGATCCGCGCGGAGATCACCCCGGCGAGCCGGCAGGCGGTGGTGGTGGTCGGCCAGGGCCCCGATTCCAACCGGTCCGTCGCCGTGCTCTATGAACGTGATCCCGTCCTGGGCTGGCGGCCCGTGACCGGTGCATGGCCGGCGCACAACGGGCTGCTCGGCTGGACCGACGACCATGAGGCGGGCGACCGTCGCTCCCCGATCGGGGTTTTCGGCCTCACGGACGCGGGGGGCAGACTGCCCAACCCGGGCACGAAGCTCCCGTACGACGAAGGACCCGACTTCGACGCGCCCGGCACCGGCTTCGAGGGGGAGCCCCTGGAGGGTTCCTTCGACCATGTCGTGGCCATCAACTACAACCGCGAGCCGGGGACCACGCCGCTGGACTGGACCCGGCCGCTCGGCGCGGACAAGGGCGGCGGCATCTGGATCCACGTCGACCACGGCGGGCCCACACAGGGCTGCATCTCATTGCCGCTCGAGCGGATGGAGCAACTGCTGCGGTGGCTGGATCCGGCGAAGCGGCCGGTGGTGGTGATGGGCGACGCAGCGGCGCTGGGCGAGTGAGGTGACGCGCCGCACGGCCGCGGGGCGGGAAAGCCGAAGGGGCCCGCGTGCTGCGGGCCCCTTCGGGACTGGCGTGTGCGACGACGTACGCGTACGTACTGGACCCCGTCCGACCTGATCGGCCGGGCAGGGGCCTACGCCTTCTTCGGCTCCTCCAGGCGCGGGAACAGCACCGCGCCCTTGGTCACTGTCGCGCCGGGCGAGAGCTTGCCCCACTCGCCCGCGTGCTGGACCTGCTGGTCCGCCAGCGCGCCCAGCGCGGCCTCGGCTCCCAGCGACTCCCACAGCGCCTGCGAGGTCTGGGGCATCACCGGGTTCAGCAGGACCGCGACCGCCCGCAGGGACTCGGCCGCCGTGTACAGGATCGTCGCAAGACGGGCCTGGCCCTCGGGCGAGTCGTCCTTCGCGACCTTCCACGGCTCCTGCTCGGTGATGTAGCCGTTGACCTGCTTCACGAAGTCGAAGACCGCCAGGATGCCGCCCTGGAAGTCCAGCTCCTCGCCGATCTTCCGGTCGGCCTCGGCGACCGCCTTCGCGAGCCCCTCCTGGATGGCCTTCTCCGCCTCGCCGGAGGCGTCGGCGGACGGCAGCGTGCCACCGAAGTACTTGCCGACCATCGCCGCGACGCGGGAGGCGAGGTTGCCGTAGTCGTTGGCGAGCTCGCTCGTGTAGCGGGCGGTGAAGTCCTCCCAGGAGAACGAGCCGTCCTGGCCGAACGCGATCGCGCGCAGGAAGTACCAGCGGTACGCGTCCACGCCGAAGTGCGAGGTCAGGTCCTGCGGCTTGATGCCCGTCAGGTTCGACTTGGACATCTTCTCGCCGCCGACCATCAGCCAGCCGTTCGCGGCGACGCGACCCGGCACCGGCAGGCCGTTCGCCATCAGCATCGCGGGCCAGATGATCGCGTGGAAGCGCAGGATGTCCTTGCCGACCAGGTGCACATCGGCCGGGAAGGTCTCGGCGAACTTCGCCGGGTTCTCGTTGTAGCCGACGGCCGTCGCGTAGTTGAGCAGCGCGTCGATCCACACATAGATGACGTGCTTCTCGTCCCACGGCACCGGGACGCCCCAGTCGAAGGTCGAGCGCGAGATGGAGAGGTCCTGCAGGCCCTGCTTGACGAAGTTCACGACCTCGTTGCGGGCGGACTCGGGCTGGATGAAGCCGGGGTTGGCCTCGTAGAACTCCAGCAGCTTCGGTCCGTACTCGCTGAGCTTGAAGAAGTAGTTCTCCTCCTTGAGGATCTCCACCGGCTTCTTGTGGATCGGGCAGAGCTTCTGCCCGGCGTACTCGCCCTCGCCGTCCAGCAGATCGGCGGGGAGCTTGTACTCCTCGCAGCCCACGCAGTACGGGCCTTCGTACCCGCCCTTGTAGATCTCGTCCTTGTCGTACAGGTCCTGCACGAACTCCTGCACACGGTCGGTGTGCCGCTTCTCCGTCGTACGGATGAAGTCGTCGTTCGCGACGTTCAGATGCTCCCAGAGGGGCTTCCATGCCTCCTCGACGAGCTTGTCGCACCACTCCTGGGGCGTGACGTTGTTCGCCTCGGCAGTGCGCATGATCTTCTGACCGTGCTCGTCCGTGCCGGTGAGGAACCACACCTTCTCGCCACGCTGACGGTGCCAGCGTGTGAGCACGTCGCCTGCGACGGTCGTGTAGGCGTGGCCCAGGTGAGGAGCGTCGTTGACGTAGTAAATGGGGGTCGAGACGTAGTACGCCTTCGCCCCCTGCTTCTCGGATCCAGTGGCCGCCATGGTCGAAATCCTAACGGCCCCGGGAAGGTCGACTCACCCCGATATCTCGAGGCGGGCCGGAGCGGGACAGCCGCCGCGGAGAGGTCCGCGAAACATCCGGTCCGGTAGAAAGGCGCATCCTGACAGAAGCGGCGGCGCGTGGGGGCAAGGAGAGCAGGGGGGAAGGCGGTATGCGGGTACTGGTCGTCGAGGACGAGGAAGTCCTGGCCGAGCTGGTCGCCACGGGGCTGCGGCGGGCCGGGTTCGCCGTCGACACCGTCTACAGCGGGGACGCCGCGCTCGCCTATCTCGGGCTCCACGACTACGACGTCGTGGTCCTCGACCGCGATCTGCCGCGGGTGCACGGCGACGAGGTGGCGCGGGAGCTGGTCGCCTCGGCGTCCCGCACCCGCATCCTGATGCTGACCGCCTCCTCGTCGACGGAGGACCGGGTGGAGGGCCTGGACCTGGGCGCGGACGACTATCTGGGCAAGCCCTTCGAGTTCCCCGAGCTGGTCTCCCGGGTGCGGGCGCTGCGGCGGCGCAGCGCCCGGCCGGTGCCGCCACTGCTGGAGCGGCACGGGGTGCGGATGGACACGGTGCGGCGCACGGCGGAGCGGGACGGGCGGGATCTGGACCTCTCCCCCAAGGAGTTCTCGGTGCTTCAGATCCTGCTCGAGGCGGACGGTGCGACGGTCTCGGCGGAGGAACTGCTGGAACGGGCCTGGGACGCGCACACGGATCCGTTCACGGGAGCGGTGCGGGTGTGCATGAGCAAGCTGCGCGGGAAGCTGGGGGAGCCGGCGCTGATCCGTACGGTGCAGGGTGTGGGGTACGTGCTGTGATCGGACCCGGGTCCACGATCCGTACGCGGATCGCGCTCGTCTACGGGGGTGTCTTTCTGGTCCTCGGGGCGGGTCTGCTCGGGATCGTCAATCTGCTCTCCCGGGCCGGTACGGAGGACGAGGTCGCGGCGATCAGGGCGCGCGCGGTGCCCGCGCTGCCGGTGACGGACGTGCGCGGGGGCACGATCGTCCAGCTGACGGACAGCGTCCGGGACGCGGCGGGGCAGCAGATGCTGATCTGGTCGGCGTTCGCGCTGCTGGGGACGGCACTGTGTGCGGTCGTGGTCGGGTGGTGGACGGCGGGGCGGGTGCTGCGGCCGGTCCATGAGATGACGGCGAAGGCACGGCGTCTTTCGGAGCGGACGCTGCACGAGAGGATCGGGGCGGGCGGTCCCGACGACGAGCTGAAGGAGCTCGGGGACACGCTGGATGCGCTGCTGGCGCGGCTGCAGAAGGCGTTCGACAGTCAGCGGCGGTTCATCGCGAATGCGTCGCACGAGCTGCGGACGCCGCTGGCCACGCAGCGAACGGCGATCCAGGTCGGCCTGGACGCGGGCTGTTCGCCGGACGAACTGGCCGCCACGAAGCGCGTGTTGCTGGACAACAACCGGCGCAGTGAGCGGCTGATCGAGGGCCTGCTGGTGCTGGCGCGCAGCGAGCGGGGGCTGGCGGAGCGGGAGGACGTGGACCTGGGGGAGGTCGTGTCGGAGGAGGCGGCGCGCCACGAGGTGAAGGCGGCGGCGTCCCGGTCCGCCGGGGTGGTGCGGGGGAACCGGCTGCTGCTGGCGCAGCTGGTGGGCAATCTCGTCGCCAACGCCGTGGCGTACAACGTGCCGGACGGCTCGGTGGACGTCCGCGTCGAGTCCGGGGTGCTGACGGTGTGCAACACCGGGCCGTTGGTCGCGGCGGAGGATGTGCCGGCGCTGTTCGAGCCCTTCCGGAGGGGGGAGGGGCGGGACCGGATGGGGCCCGGGGCGGGCCTCGGTCTGTCGATCGTCCGCTCGATAGCCGAGGCGCACGGCGGCACGGTGACGGCCGAGCCGGGCCCCGAGGGGGGCTTGGCCGTCACCGTGGTGCTGCCGGTGTCTTAGCTCCGGGGCCGCCAGGTGGCAAGGACGCCCTCGAACAGCTCGGTGTCGAGGAGCTCGCGGGGCGCGGGGCCGGCGTGGAAGAACGCGGCGTTGTCGGCCTGGAGCTTGCGCAGATAGTCGAACGCCTTGGCGTCGTGCTCGCCGAACGCCACGAACTGCCAGAAGACGGGCTTGTCGGCGGCCGCTGCGAGCGCGGCGGTGGCAGCGGTCTTGGACTCGGGCGCGCCGTCCGTCTGGAAGATCACGAACGCGGGGGCGTCCGTGTCCGCCTTGGCGTGCAGGGCGAGAACCTCCTCGACGGCGAGGTGGTAGTTCGTACGCCCCATGCGGCCGAGACCGGCGTGAAGCTCGTCGATGCGGCCCTCGTACGCGTCGAGGGTGAGCTCGCCGGTGCCGTCGATCTCGGTCGAGAAGAAGACGACGTCGACGGCGGCGTTCTCGGCGAGGTGCGCGGCGAGCGCGAGTGCCTGCTCACCGAGCCCCTGGGCGCTGCCGTCCTTGAAGTACGGCCGCATGGACCCGGACCGGTCCAGCACGAGATACACACGGGCCCGGGCCCCGCTGAGCCCGTTCTTCTTGAGGGCGGCGCCGGCGGCGGCGTAGGCGTTGACGAGCTGGGGCGCGCGGGAGGCGACCCGGGCACGGGAGACGGCCGGCTTGCCGCCCGAGACGGCGGCCTTGGGCTCCGGGTCGGCGGCGGCCGCGACGGGCACGGCGGCGGGCTCGGGCTCTGCGGGGGTGGGCTCGTCGTCGGCGGCCGCGACGGGCTCCGTCTCGGGCGCGGGTTCGGGTGCGGCCTCCGGTTCGGTGACCGCTTCGGGTGCTGCGACCGGCTTCTCCGGAGCAACTTCCGGCTCGGCTGCCGCGGCGGCGGGCTCGGCCTCGGTGTCGGCCTGCGGCTCGACGGCGGGGGCTTCGGTCTTCGCTTCGGCGACCGGCTCCTCATCGGTGGCCGGGGCCTCCGGCTCGGCGACGGCCGCTTCGGCCGCGGGCTCAACCTCGGGCTCCTCGACCGCAGGCTCCACCTCGGGCTCGTCGACCACGGGCTCGGCTTCGGCGACTGCCACCGGCTCCGGCTCGACGACCGGCTCGACGACCGCGGGAGTGGCCTCCGGCTCAACCTCCGCGGCGGCGGGCTCGGCCTCGGTGACGGCCTCTTCGGCCACAGGCTCCGGCTCGGTCGCTACGGCGGCCGCCGGCTCGGGCTCCTCGGCCACAGGCTCCGGCTCGGTCGCTGCCACGGGCTCGGGCGTGACCTCAGCCTCGGGCGAAGCCACCGGCTCCGGCTCGACGGGGGCCGGGTCGGCCGCAGCCGCAGGCTTGGCCTCCGGATCGGGCGTCGCCTGCCGGGTCTGCGGGGTCGGGTCCGACGAGGACTGGGCCGGGACCCTGGGGGCCGGGTTGTCGAACGCCGCCGAGACCAGGTCCGCCGCCCTCTCCGCCGGGGACGGGGCCGGCACCGTCGCCTTCGTCGGGTCCGTGCGCTCGGTCTGGGGCGGTACGGAGGCTGTCGCCGACTCGTTGCGCTCCGAACGATCGCGACCAAACACCTTGCGCAGCAAGCTCCGAATGCCCATGTGCGAGGCCTTTCGCATGAGTTGAGTGCGGTGATTGTCCGTCCTTGGGCCGGGCGTCCAGAGGGTGTCCTGGCCAGGGCAGACACGTAAGGTTAGCCGCCGCCCGCGGCGAACCCCGGCAGGGGCGCCCGCCCGGCCGCCGCACCCTGGGCCCCGCCCCCGCGCGCACACCCCAACCCCGCCCCGGCCGCGCCGGATTCATTCCGCGTTCACCTCGCGGCCGCCACATTGCACTCGTACACGCCTAGCGTCTCAGCCGGACATATTCCGACACCATGTCGGCGCAGGCTGCGCCGTAGGAGGACGAAGTGCGCAAACTGCTGCCGCTGTTGAACACGAACCCCCACCCCGGCGGACGTTCCGCCCTCACCTGCCGGTACCGCTGCGGCGACGCCTGCTTCCACGAGGTCCCGAACACCAGCGACAACGAATATGTCGGTGATGTCATAGCAAGCGCCATGTCGAGACGATCGATGATGCGCGCCGCCGCCGTCGTGACCGTCGCTGCCGCGGCCGGTACCGCGACCGTCATCGGCCAGGGCGGTGGCAGCCAGGCCGCCGCCGCGACCGTCGGCGCGGCGGACCGCCACGGGAACACCGGGCGAGGCGCCCGCGGCCTCCGCTTCAGCCCTGTCGCCCCCAACAAGGACGACCAGGTCACCATCCCCGACGGCTACGCCCAGAACGTCGTCATCCGCTGGGGCGAGCCGATCCTCCGCGGCGCGCCCGCCTTCGACGCCGACAAGCAGAGCGCCGAGGCACAGGCCGGCCAGTTCGGCTACAACAACGACTTCCTCTCCCTGCTCCCCCTCCACGGTGAGCGCGGCCGCCAGGTGCTCGTGGCCAACCACGAGTACACGGACGAAGTCCTGATGTTCAAGGGCTACGACCCGGCCAACCCCACCCGCGAGCAGGTCGAGATCGCCTGGGCCGCGCACGGCCTGGGTGTCGTGGTGGTCGAGGAGGAGCACCGGACCGGCAAGCTCAATGCCGTCACGCGCCACCACCTCAACCGCCGTCTGACGGCGACGAGCGAGTTCAGGCTCACCGGCCCCGTCGCGGGCGGCGCCCTGGTGAAGACCTCCGCCGACCCGAGCGGCACCAAGGTCCTCGGCACGCTCAACAACTGCTCCGGCGGCACCACCCCGTGGGGCACCACCCTCCACGGCGAGGAGAACTTCAACCAGTACTTCGCCAACGGGTCGAGTGCCACGGACAAGCGGTACGGCATCGGAACCGGCGCCACCGAGCGCAAGTGGGAGCGTTTCGACAAGCGCTTCGACGTCGCGCAGGAGCCCAACGAGTCGCACCGCTTCGGCTGGGTCGTCGAGCTCGACCCGTACAACCCGGACTCCACGCCCCGCAAGCGCACCGCGCTCGGCCGCTTCAAGCACGAGGGCGCGCAGCCGCGGCTGACCGACGACGGCCGTCCCGTCGTCTACCTGGGCGACGACGAGCGCTTCGACTACTTCTACAAGTTCGTGTCGTCCAAGCGGATGAAGAAGGGTTCGAGCCGCGCCGCCCGCGAGCACAACCTGACCCTCCTCGACGAGGGCACCCTGTACGTCGCCAAGCTGACCGGCGACTCCCCGGCGGCCGAGATCGACGGCACCGGCAAGCTCCCGAGCGACGGCGAGTTCGACGGCTCCGGGCAGTGGATTCCGCTGGCCACGGCGGGCCCCGAGGGCACCGTCTCGCACGTGCCCGGCATGAGCGCCGAGGAGGTGTACGTCTTCACCCGCCTCGCCGGCGACAAGGTGGGCGCCACCAAGATGGACCGCCCCGAGGACATCGAGCCGAGCCCGCGCACCGGCCGCGTCTACGTCGTACTGACGAACAACACCGACCGCGGCAAGACCGGCAAGTCCCCGGCCGACGAGGCCAACCCGCGCAACCTCAACAAGCACGGCCAGATCCTGGAGCTCGCCGAGCACTGGGACGACCCGGCCGGTGACGGCTTCTCCTGGCGCCTCTTCCTGGTCGCGGGCGACCCGAACGACCCCGCCACCTACTTCGCGGGCTTCCCGAAGGAGAAGGTCAGCCCCATCTCCTGCCCGGACAACGTCACCTTCGACCCGCACGGCAACCTGTGGATCTCCACGGACGGCAACCAGCTGGGCTCCCACGACGGCCTGTTCGGTGTCGCGACCCACGGCGAGCGGCGCGGTGAGCTCAAGCAGTTCCTGACGGTCCCGGCGGGTGCCGAGACCTGTGGCCCGATCGTGCAGGACCGCCGGGTGCTCGTCGCGGTCCAGCACCCGGGTGAGATCGACGGTGCGTCCGTCGAGAAGCCCGCGAGCGTCTGGCCGGACGGACCGGGCAGGATCGTCCGGCCGGCGGTCGTCGCCGTCTGGCGCAAGGACGGCTGCGACATCGGCGCCTAGGACTTCACCGGCGCCCAGGACTTCACCGGGTCCCGGACTTCACGGGGTCCAGGACGTCTCATGAGGTGGCGCGCACATGTGCGCGCCACCTCATGAACTCCGTCGCCGCGTCCCCCGTGTACGACCACGGCACCCGCGCCGCCCGTGTCCCGAGGAGTCCGAAGAGCCTGCGGGCCTCGTCGTTCAGCCCTGCATAACAGGCCGCGTGCGCCAGATAGTTGAGCTCCCCGATCTCCTCGGGTCCGGCGGGGCCCGCCGGACGGCCTACGATCCAGCGGTCCCAGGTGCGCCGCACGTCCGTCACCGCCAGCTCGTGGTGCCAGTGCCGCCCGAAGTCCCGCACCGCGGCCCGGCCGCCCTCGGTGGCGTACCGGTACTCCTCCACCCGTGCGATCTGCACCAGAACCTGCAGCGGCGACCCGAGCGGCGCCGCGCCCGCCACGTCGCGGGCGAAGTCGTACATCCTGCCGTGTGTGCCGTGCCAGCGCGCCGAGTAGTAGCGCAGCAGCTGTACATGGCCCTCGATGTTGTAAGGGTCGCGTCGGCGCAATTCGTCCCACCAGCGCCACAGTTCGCGCCGTGACACCCCCGTCCCGTACAGCCGGGCCACCGTCAGCAGCGACACCCACGGCATCGGATCGGCCGGGTGCGCCTCGGCCGCGCCCAGAGCGACCAGCACCGTCGCATCGAGCCGTGCCTCGTCGAGCCCGGACCCGCGGCCCGCCGCGATGACCTGGTGGAAGACCCGTACGACCTCCGTCGCCGCACGCAGCACCGCCGCGTCCGGGTCTTGGGGCTCCGCCGCACGCCAGGCCTCCACCGCGGACGAGCCCGCCGCCGCATGCGCGAGCAGCCGCAGCCGGTGGGTGCGCAGCGGCCAGTCGTCGCCGGTGGCGCGCAGCAGATCCCGTACGCCCTGCCAGCGGCCGATGACGATGTCGTGCACGGCGTCGGCGAGCGGCCGGTCCCCGAAGGCGGGGTCGAAGTCCGGGACGAAACCGCCACGGCGGCGGTGCGCGGCCATCTCCGGCACGTCCTCAGAAGTCCGTCGCCAGCGCGTTGTCGGCGTAATCCGTATGCTGGGAAGCGGAGTTGGCGTACCGCTCCTCGGCGTCCTTGGCACGGGTCGCATCCAGCCGTGCGGGACGGTAGTACGAACTCCCCTGCCGCCAGTAGCGGATCATCGGCACCAGACCGGCGGCGAGACCGCCGATGCCGATCGCGATCGAGGCCGCGCTCAGCTCGCCCAGCGCCTCGACGAGGATCCAGAGCATGAACAGCGCCCCGAGCAGCGGCCATACGCCGCCCAGGACGAAGTCCCGTACGGATGCCAGCAGCGTCCTGCGGTACGCGACGACGGCGGCGATGCCCGCGAGCCCGTAGTAGAACGCGATCTGCAGGCCTATCGCGGCGACCGCCGCGGAGAGCACCTCGCCGACCGAACCGAGCGCCGTGGAGGCGACGAACATCGCGAGCGCCACCGCGCCGACGACGGCGATCGCGACCCAGGGGGTGTTCCACCGGCGGTGCACGGCGCCGAGCGCGGCGGGCATCGTACGGTCCCGGCCCATCGCGAACAGCGAGCGCGTGACCTGGATCAGGGTGGTCTCCAAGGTGGCGACGGTGGACAGGAGCACCGCTACGACCAGCAGCTTTCCGCCGACGCCGGGCCAGACCGCATCACCGAGCGCGCCCAGCACATTGGCGCCGCCGGCCCGGATCTGCTCGCGGGTAAGGATCATGTTCACGGCGATCGTGAACGCCTCGAAGAGCAGGAAGACGACGCCGACGCCGACGAGCGCGGCGAATCCCGCTGTACGGCGGCTGTCGCGGGTCTCCTCGCTGAGGTTGCTGGTGACGTCCCAGCCCCAGTAGTAGAAGGCGGCGACCAGCGCGCCGGAGGCGAAGCCGGCCGCTCCGTCGAAGTGCGAGAAGCCGAGCCAGGACCAGTCGAAGGCGGTCGCGACGCGGCCCCGCAGAAGTAGGGCGACGACGAAGAAGAGCAGTATCGCCAGCTCCACGCCGGACATCAGCAGCTGCGCGCGTACGGTCATCCGCGCGCCGCCCAGGACGACGAGCAGCATCGCCAGGAACCAGGCCGCGCCGACGGCCGTTGCGAGAACGGTGTTGTCGGCGAGACCGGGTTCGAAGAGCGCGAGCGTCATCGCGCCGGCCGGGAGCGAGCCCGCCACCATGAAGATGGTCGCGGAGACGACCAGCGCCCAGCCGGACAGAAAGCCCAGAAAGGGATGGAGGGTTCGGGCCACCCAGGAGTAGCTGGCGCCCGCGTTGACGTCGATCCTGCCGAGCCTTCGGAAGGCGAGGACGATGCCGAGCATGGGTATGGCGCAGTAGAGCAGCGCGGCGGGTCCGGCGAGGCCGACGGCTGCGACGAGTACGGCGGTCGTGGCCGCGATGGAGTAGGCGGGGGCGCTGCCCGCGATGGCCATCACGATGGTGTCGAAGGTGCCGAGGACATTGGGCTGAAGCCCTCTGCTGGCTCTGCTGGAGCTTCTGCCGGAGCTGCTGCGCATACGACTCTCCGAATGCCCTCGTGCCGCCTCCGTAAAGGGAGGACGTGCGCATCGTAGTCGGATGTGTGCTCCGTGGTGAGGGGGCGGTGCTCTCCGGTGCCGGCGGCACGGACGGAATACAGTCGGTGCATGGCTGCAGAGGTTTCGGACGAGCAGACCGTACGGGTCGACGCCTGGATCTGGTCCGTACGGCTCACAAAGACCCGCTCCCAGGCCGCGTCGGCATGCCGGGCCGGCCATGTCCGGGTGAACGGTGAACGGGTCAAGCCGGCGCACACGGTGCGTACGGGTGACCAGGTGCGGCTGTTCCACGCGGGCCGGGAACGGCTGGTGGTCGTCTCGAAGATCGTCCGCAAGAGGGTGGGCCCACCGGTGGCGGCCCAGTGCTACGTGGACAACAGCCCGCCGCCCCCACCGCGGGAGTTCGTGGCGCCGGCGGCGGTACGGGACCGGGGCGCGGGGCGGCCGACCAAGCGGGACCGCCGCGAACTGGAACGCCTCCAGCGCGCTGCGTCGGACGGGTTCTCATCCTCCTCGGGTGGGTGACCCGCCGCGCGTGACCGGCCGCGGGCGGTAAAGCTGCACCCCGGAGGTGAGCCATGGAACGCCGGGATGCGGATGTGTGCGTGGTAGGTGCGGGTTTCGCCGGTCTGGCCGCCGCGCGGCAGCTGGCGCAGGCCGGCCGCGAGGTGGTGGTGCTCGAGGCCCGGGACCGGGTCGGCGGGCGGGTGTGGAACCGCGAGCTGCCCGAGGGCCCGGTGATCTCGGCGGGCGGCTCCTGGCTGGGCAAGGGCCAGGAGCGGATGTTCGACCTCTGCCGGGAGGTCGGCCTGGAGGTGTACCCGCAGTACGAGCAGGGTGATCAGATCCTGCGCCTGGACGGCGTCAACCACCGCTACCGGGGGCTGATCCCCAAGATCGGACCGGCGGCGGTCGCCTCACTCGGCGTGGCGTTCATGCGCCTGGACCGGATGGCGCGGCGGCTTCCGGCCGACGCCCCCTGGAAGGCACACGGCGCCCGGGCACTGGACGCCCGCACGCTCGGGGAGTGGCTCTCCAACCCGCTCAACCTGCCCTCGAACACGGCCCGCATCCTCGCCACGGCGTCGATGAATCTGGTGTTCTGTGCCGACCCGGCGGAAGTCTCGCTGCTGGGGGCGCTGGTCCAGGCCCGGGGCGGCGGCGGTTTCAGCTACTACACCGACAGCCGGCGGACCGAGACCCATCTGGTGGACGGCGGGGCGCCGGAGCTGGCCCGCCGGATGGCCGAGCGCCTGGGCGATGCGGTTCATCTGTCCTGTCCGGTCCGGCAGATCACGCACAACGGGACGGACGTGGAGGTCCGCTGCGACACGCTCACCGTGCGGGCGGGGCGGGTGATCGTGGCGACGCCACCCCTGCTGGCCGGCCGGATCGCCTTCGATCCGCCGCTGCCCGCCGACCACCACCACCTCCTGCAACGGGTGGTGCCCGGGGCGGTCTTCCGGGTGCACACGGTCTACCCGGAGCCGTTCTGGCGGGAGCAGCTCCTGTCGGGACAGACGCTGGCGCCGCAGTCGCCCGTCTCGGTCACCATCGACCAGACGCCGCGCTCGGGACGGCCGGGGGTACTCAGCACCTTCGCGTTCGGCCCCGGCGCCCTGGAGATGGGACGCCTGGAGCCCAAGGAGCGGCGGGACGTGTGGCTGAAGGCGCTCGCCGAGCGGTTCGGCCCGCGGGCGCAGTCACCCAGCGGCTACCTGGAAACCGACTGGTCCGCCGAGCCGTGGTCGCTGGGCGGGATGGTCGGCCACTTCCCGCCCGGCGCGCTGACCAGCTATGGCCCGGCACTGCGCCGGCCGGTGGGGCGGATCCACTGGGCGAGCACGGAGACGGCGACGCTGATGCACGGGCTGATGGAAGGGGCTGTGCGCTCGGGCGAGCGGGCGGCCCGCGAGGTGCTGGCGCTCTGATCGGCCGTGCCTCCCGCTACGGCCGGCGGGTTCGGCCCGGTGATCCCGAGCGACCCCGTCACCATGGCCGACCCCGTCACCCCGGCCGCTCCGGTGACGCAATTGCTCTTGCGGCCTGGACCTCCCGCCGCAGTGGGCCCAGCACCCCCTCCTCGTCCCCCGTCAGCTCCGCCCTGACCTCCACCAGCACCTCGCTGCTCCGCACCCCCGCCGCCAGCTCCCGCAGCTGCTGCTCGATCTCATCGACCTCCGGCCGCGTCGGCGGCTGGGCGCCGTGGTTGACCCGGACGCGCGCCGCCGTCGTCGCGTCCACGACGCGTTCGACGGCGACGACCAGCGGCCACCATGCCGCCGCCCGCGCGCCCACCGGCGGCGGTTCGGTCAGCGCGCGCTGGAACTCCAAGCGCACCGACGACAGATCGCGGTAGATCCGCCGCCGTCTGCGCACCCGCTCCCCGTGGTCCTCCCCCGACGGGGACCCGAACGCGTACGCCACATACCTCGCCGCGTCGTCCACCGCCGTCGCCAGCCGGTCGCCGACGCGGGTGTGCCAGCTCTCCGGCCAGAGCAGATAGCCCGCGACCAGCGCGATCGCGCAGCCTATGAGACTGTCCACCAGCCGGGGCAGGACCAGGTGGAAACCCTGGTGGTTGAGGACGTCGGAGAGCAGCAGGATCACCGGCGTGATGGCCGCGGTCTGGAAGGCATACCCCTTCGCGGAGAACGCGGGGATGAGCGCCGCGAGGACCATCATCACCGGCACGTCCCACCAACCGCGCGGCACCTGGGAGAGCACTGCCGCCGCGACGACCAGCCCCGCCGCCGTGCCGAGCGCCCGCAGTACCGCCCGGGAGAAGACCGAGCCGAAGTCGGGCTTCAGAACGAAGGTGACGGTGAGGGCGACCCAGTACGAGCGGGGCACGGGCACCAGCGAGACCAGCGACTGCGCGAGGCCGATGCAGAGTGCGAGCCGCAGCCCGTAGCGCCAGGAGGATTCGGAGAGCAGCACGTTCCGGGCCCCGCGCCGGACGCGGATGCGCAGTGCCGCGGGCCGCCCGAGCCGGTCGTCGACGTTGTACGGATCGGGATCCGGCTTGTGCACGACCACCGCGGCGTGCCGCAGCGCGGCCTCCACGGCGCGGTCGGCCGGTCCCTCGGGCCGGGGCAGCTCCAGCTCGGGGGCCTCGCTGCGGCCCTCGTCGACCGCGTCCGCCAAGTCCCGTACCACCTGGGCGATTTCGGGCCGCCGTGAGGCCCGCCCGTGCAGATGCGCCGCCGCGGCCGCCTCGACGAGCGGGATGAGCACGTTCAACTGCGCGAGCAGCCGTACGAGCGGGCTGCGCCGCCCGTGTTCGCCGGCCCGCCGGGCGAGGATCAGGTCGTACGAGGTGTTGAGGGAGTCGGTGACGGTCTGGCGCTTGTCGTCGTACGCCGAAGTGCCCGCGGCCGCCATCAGATCGGCGACGCTGCGGTACGCACCCGCGACCGCGGCCCGCTCCGGCTCCCGGCCGCGCAACGGCCAGGCCAGCAGCGTCAGTACGAGCACGAACATGCCGCCGAGCGTGAGCAGCAGCGGGGCCTTCCACCACGGCCCGGGCATCGGCAGCCCCGCGCCCACCACCGCGTTGAGCAGGAGCAGCAGCCCGGACACGGACGCCACCGCGCCGATCGAGGAGATCATCCCGGAGACGAGCGCGACCAGGGTCAGCGCGGCGACCGCGAGCCAGCCGTCCCCGTACACCAGCGTGCCGAGCGTGACGCCGACGGCGCCGAAGAACTGCGGGACCGCGATAGTGAAGATCCGCATCCGGTACGAGTCGGCGGTGTCGCTGATGACGCCCGAGAGCGCACCCATCGACACCAGCGCGCCGTACTGCGGCTGACCGATCGCGAGTCCGACCGCGAGCGGCGCGGCCAGCGCGACGGAGGCACGTGCGACGGCGGCCCAGGGGATGGGCGCCGACTGCGGCAGCAGGCCCTTGAGCAGCCAGTCGGGTGGGGACAGCCGTCCCGCTCGGGTCTCCATGGTCAAGACATGCCTCATGGAGGCGTACGGGAGCAAGCCCTGCGGGGTCAAAACCGGAATCAGGACACGTCAGCGCGGTTCGTGCAGTTCGATCTCGACGAGCAGCGAGCGGTGGTCGGTGGCCGGCAGGTCCAGGAAGCGGGCCTTGCGTACCGAGAAGTCCTTGCTGACCAGCACATGGTCGATCTGCGTGCCGAGCGGGCGGCGGACGGTGGCCGGCCAGGACGGGGTGTGGGCCGCGCCCACGAGGGTGGCGCTGTCGCGCAGGCCGCCCGCGTCCAGGATCCGGCGGAATGCGGCGTGGTCCTGGGTGGCGTTGAAGTCACCGGCGACGAGGGTCGGCCGGCCCTTGACCTCGCGGGCGTAGGTACGTACCAGGCCGAGTTCTCTGCGCCAGTCGGCCACGCCGCCGGGGAAGGGCGGCAGCGGGTGTACGAGCTGAAGGTTCACGGGATGGCCGGCGACGTCGGCCACCGCGCCGGGCATCGCCAGCGTGCTCTCGATCCCAGGGGCCGCGCGCAGCGGGTACTTGCTGAGGATCGCCGAGCCGGAGGCCGCGCCGCCCTCGACGACATTGCGGTACGGGTAGTCGGTGCGGGAGACCTTCGCCGCGAGCGCGTCCGAGCAGGCGCGGGCGCACTCCTGGACGAAGACGATGTCCGGCTGTTCGCGGCGGACGGTCGCAAGCAGCCCCTCGGTGGCGTTGCCGAACTCGAGGTTCGATGTGAGCACTTCGAGGCCGGCGACGACCCGGCCGGGCGGTTCGTCGGTGAGCCCGGTGTCGTACGGCCTGACGTACCAGCCGGTGACCGCGAGGACGGCGACCGCCCAGAACATGCCGGTGCGCCAGCGCGCGAGCAGGGCGAGCAGCAGGGCGGCCCCGGCCGGCACCAGCAGCCAGGGCAGGAAGGCCAGCAGCTGGGTCACGGGGGTGATGCCGTCGGTGTTCGCGGCGCGGCAGGCGGCGACCGCGCTGAGGGCGAGCAGCAGCAGCCCCGCCAGCCAGGCCGCGGCGCGTCGGCCGCCCGAGGGGCGGACGTCCGGCTCGGCGGCCGGGGCCGACGTCGAGATGGCGCTGTCCAAACCGGCCTCCGAGCCGAGGGTGTGCGTGGCCGAGGGGTGCGTGGCCGCGTGCGTGCAGTGTGGCCGAGGGTGTGCGTGTATGTCCGTCGACGTCAGTTTCAGCGACTTGGTTGCGGCTGTCGCGGCAATTCGCCGCAACTCACTCGGGGGCGTACCGGCGCAGCGCGCTGATCAGCAGTTCGACCCCGAAGGAGAACTCCGCATCGTGGTCGATCTCCGCCAGTATCGGGGCGAGTCTGGCCACGGCGGGGAACCCCGACTTCTCCAGATGCTCTCTGCGTTCCTGCACCGCTGACTCCGCCTCTCCCTTGAACGCGGGCGAATGGAACTCCCGCAGCATCGAGCCGACCTGGAAGGCGATGAGCAGCCGCAGGGCATGCACGGCGGCGGCCTCGTCGAAGCCGTGGTCGAGCAGGACGGAGAGGGAGCAGTTGATGGTCGGGAGCGCTCCAGGGGAAGCGAGCTGGCGGGTGAGGACCAGCTCGCAGGCGCGCGGATGACGCAGCGATGCCCGCCGGAAGCCGTGCGCGACCGATCGGATGCCGTCCTCCCAGCCGACGCCGGGCCGCCGGGACAGCTGCATCTCGGTGGTGATGTGCTCCGTGACCCCGTCGAGGACGTCCGCCTTGCCGTCCACATGGTTGTAGAGCGACATCGCCTGCACACCGAGGGCGGCGGCGAGTCGCCGCATGGAAAGGGCGTCCACGCCCTCGTCGTCGATGACTTCCAGCGCGGCCAGGATGATCCGCTCGCGGGACAGCGGTTCACGGGAAGACGGACTCTTCGCCGACAGCCGGTCGGCCGAGGTGCCGCGCTCCGTGGGGCGTTGACGGGTTGTTCCGTCAGACATCGCGGTGCTCCTGAGGGGGTTTCGCGGAGTCTGGTCCTACTCCTTGACGACTTACAGCGTAAGTGCTTCCCTCGGTTCCGGTACTTACGGCGTAAGTACGGAACGAATTGGCTTGGGGGGCCCGGAAGATGACGCAGGAAGCGCACGAGGCTCTCGTCGCATGGATCCTCGGCCGGCTCGGCCTCGCCCCGTCCCTCCCCCTCCCCGCGTAGCCGGAGTCACCGCATGTCCTGGCCCACCGTCCACCACCTCGACTGTGCCCCGATGCATCCCGTCGGCGGCACCCCGCTGGTCGCCCACTGCCTGCTGGTCGTCACGGGCAGCGGCCTTGTCCTCGTCGACACGGGCCTGGGCACCGCGGACGTCTCCGATCCGCGGCGGCTCGGGATGTTCTTCCGCAGGACCATGCGTCCGACGCTGGACCCGTCGCGCACGGCCTTTCACCAGATCCGGGCGCTGGGATACGACCCGTACGAGGTACGGGACATCGTCCTGACCCATCTCGACCTCGACCACGCGGGAGGTCTCGGCGACTTCCCCGAGGCGCGGGTCCATGTGATGGCGGACGAGTACCGGGCGGCGATGCGGCGCGACACCCGCCTGGACGCCGGGCGTTATGTCACCGCGCAGTGGGGCCACGGCCCGCAGTGGATCGTCCACGACACGGCGGACTCCACCTGGCACGGCTTCGCGGCGGCACGGGTACTGCGCTCCCCCGACATCCTGCTGGTGCCGCTGCCGGGGCACACCCGGGGCCACTGCGCGGTGGCGGTCCAGCAGCCGGAGCGGTGGCTGCTGCACGCGGGCGATGCGTACTTCTTCCACGGCGAACTGGACCTGCGCCGCCCCCGCTGCCCACGGCCGGTCGCTCTCCACCAGCGCCTGGTCGCGGAGAACCACGGCCAGCGGCTGATGCAGCTCGAGCGCCTGCGCGACCTGCGCAGGGCGGACCCGAGGCTGATCCGTATCTTCTCGTCCCACGACGCGTACGAGTTCGCCCAACTCAGCGCGGAAAGTATGAGTTCCTTGCGCTGACGAGCCGCGGATCCTTCCCACGCGCGCGGGATTCGGGCGGTGCGATGCTGCCGCTACAGGGGTGCGGGGGCGTCGGCGCCGGAACACACCACGGCCATCCGTCGCCCACAGACCCACGCCAGCGCCCCCACCGCCAGCCCCACCCACATCACCCACCACCCTGTCCTCACCAACGTCGACGTCAGCGCGTCGTACACCGCCCCCGCCGCCGCCCGGTCCACGTCCGGCGGCAGGTCGTCGAGTGCCAGGCCACGACCCACCGTGAGCGCGATCCGCAGGAGCACCGCGCCCGCGGAGAGCGCGAGGCCGAGCGTGGTCAGGGTGCGGGCCCGGCGGGACGCGAGGAGCAGCGCGGACGACGCGAGCAGCAGGGTCGTGACCGGGAGCCAGAGTCCGGCGAGCCGCAGGCCGTCGAAGACCTCCCGTGCCACCCCCAGCTCGTCGGACTCCAGGATCGTGATCCGCGTATGCCCGACCGGGATCTGTTCCGCGAACGGCACCCCGTCCTCGTCGAGCTGCCGCTTCACCTGCTCGATGACCGGCGCCAGATCCATGGAGACCGCGTCCTCGCTGTCGCTGCTGAGCCCCTCCTCGACCGCCCTGTGGGCGGCCCGGTTCACCGTGTTCCACACGGCCCGGAAGGACTCCGTGCCGGAGAAGGAGACCACCGCCTCGTGCAGCAGATTCCGTACGCCCTCCCGGTAAGGACCCCCGTCGAACTTCTTCATCGCCTCGTCGGTGATCCGCGTGGCAACCGCGTTCTGCACCGCGGGGTCCGAGGCCAGCGGCTCCATCGCCGCGATGTACCCGTCGGAGTCGCCGATCTCCCGGTCCGCCCAGACGGCGAGCGCGCTCAGCGGAGTCAGCAGCGCCACGAGGACGATCAGCACCGCCGACACCGATGAGAGGAAGCTCCGCACACCTCCAGGGAACGTGGGCGCCGAGGCGGGCGCGAGCGTTGCTCCGCCGACCGGGCGTGGACCGGTCGGCGCGGACCTGTCGGGGCGGATCGGCCGAGGATCGGGCGCGGACCGGCCGGGGCCTGTCGGGGCCGATCGCGGCCCGGGAAGCCGCACGGGTTCGTACGCCCGCTGACTTGCCACCCGGCCCGCCCGGGTGTGCTCTGAAAGAAGGACGCGGGGGACGAGAGGGAAGGAGCCCGCCATGGCCGCACAGCAAGCACTGCCCGCACGGCACCACGGTTCTCTCGGCTGGGCGATGCCCGTCACCCTGGGCGCCTTCTTCGGCTTCATGGCGGGGTTCCTCCGCCGCGAGGGAGCGCCCCTCGAGTGGGGGGACGTCCTCTACGGCGTGGTCGCCGGACTGGTCTTCGCGGCGGTGGCGTTCGGGCTCGGCCGCATCCAGCACGCTCTGACGCCCGAGCTGCACGCCGGTGCGTACGGGGCGCTGTGCGGCATCGCCCTCGGGTTCCTGCACAGCCTGACCGGGGCCAGCGTGCTGACGGCCGTGGTGACGGGGCTCGTCTTCGGCGGGATGATGCTCGTCGGGAGCTTCTACGTCTTCCACAACAGAGCGGACTGACCTGCGGGTTTCTGGTCCTCGCGCGGCCGCCGGATCCGATCCGGCGACCGCGCGCCACTGTCTGTCTTGACCTTCTCCCCCGGGGAAGCTCCAGCATCGGTGGGGCCGGGCGAAGCGCCCGGTACGAGGAGGAGAGCATGGGTCTGCTGACCATCGGTGCGTTCGCCCGCGCATCCCGGCTGTCCGCCAAGGCACTGCGTCGCTATGACGAGTTGGGGCTGCTGCCACCGGCCCGCGTCGACTCGTTCACCGGCTACCGGTACTACGACGAGACGCAGCTGGAACGGGCCCGGCTGGTGGCGTGGCTGCGGCGGATCGGGATGCCGCTGGCCCGTATCCGGGACGTCTGCGACCTGTGCGCGACGGACGCGGCCGCGGCAGCCCGGGACATCCGGACGTACTGGGCGCAGGTGGAGGCCGAGACTTCCGCGCGCCGCGATCTGGCCTCCTTCCTCGTCGACCAGCTGTCAGGGAAGGACACCGACGCGATGTCTCAGCTCAGTGCACCTCTGGGAATCCGTTACGCCGCACGGTCGGACCGCGGTCTCGTACGGGAGACCAACCAGGACGCCGCCTACGCCACATCCCGACTGCTCGCCGTCGCCGACGGGTTCGGGGGCGAGGGCGCGCCCGCGAGCACGGCGGCGATCGATGCGCTCAAACCCCTGGAGGCCGAGGCAGCCGGGTCCGCCCGGATCGGGGATCTGCTCAACGCCCTTGAGGACGCGGTCCACCGGGCCAACGCCGCGGTGAACGGCCTCGCCGACTCCGGTACGACACTGACCGCGATGGTGTGGACCGGCTCCCAGCTGGCGCTCGTGCACATCGGGGACACGCGCGCCTATCTGCTGCGCGGCGGGGAGTTCTTCCGGATCACCCATGACCACACCGTCGTGCAGTCGATGGTCGACGAGGGCAGTCTCAGCCCCGAGGAGGCGGCGTCCCACCCCCAGCGGGCGATGCTGCTGCGGGCGCTCGACGGCAGCGAGGGGCTCGCCCGCCCCGATCTGCGGCTGCACGAGGCGCGGGACGGCGACCGCTATCTCCTGTGCTCCGACGGCCTGTTCACGGCGGTACCGGAGGAGGACGTACGGCGGTCCGTCGCCGCCTTCGCCGATCCGGACGAGGCAGTACGGGAACTGATCGCGCACGCCCATCGCGCGGGCGGCCCCGACAACATCGCGTGCGTCGTCGCCGATGTGGTGGCCGTCTGACCGGGACCGCCTCCCGCCTCCGCGGCTCTGAGCTGCCCGGCTCAGAGCCGTCAGGCGTTCTTCGTAGACCCGTCCGCGGAGCCGATCAGCCGATCGCGGCCGCGTGCACCAGTTCGGGCGTACGGGCGGCCCCGGCCGCCATCAGGCCCGCGAGCTCGCCGCCCGCGCGCCCGATCCGCACCGGCAGGGTGTCAGTGAGCGTGTCGCCGGTCCCGCCCCAGTCCTCCGACGCCGCGTACACCGCCGTCGGCACGACCAGCGCCCGCAGATGGGCGAAGAGCGGCCGCAGCGCGTGCTCGAGCACCAGCGAGTGACGTGCGGTGCCGCCCGTCGCCGCGATCAGCACCGGCTTCCCGGTGAGCGCGTCCGGCTCGGTCAGATCGAAGAAGGACTTGAACAGCCCGCTGTACGAGGCCTTGAAGACGGGCGTCACGGCGATCAGGCCGTCCGCCTCCGTCACCGCCTCGATGGCCTCGCCGAGTGCCGGCGCCGGGAACCCGGTCACCAGGTGGTTGGCGATGGGCACGGCCAGCTCACGCAGCTCGACGACGCGCACCTGAACCTCCACGTCCCGCTCGGCGAGAGTGCCGCGTACGGCCTCCGCCAGCCGGTCCGCCAGCAGCCGGGTCGACGACGGCACGCTCAGTCCGGCCGATACCGCCACCAGCTTCAGCGTCCTCATGGTGATCAAGCCTCCTTCTGCGCCTGCAGGGCCGGGTGGAGCGGGGCGGTCTCCGGCACACCGGCCGGCCGCAGGCCGGCGAACTCCTTGCGCAGCACCGGTACGACCTCCTCGCCGAGCAGGTCGAGCTGCTCCAGGACCGTCTTCAGCGGAAGTCCCGCGTGGTCCATCAGGAAGAGCTGGCGCTGGTAGTCGCCGACGGACTCACGGAAGCCGAGGGTCCGCTCGATGACCTCCTGCGGGGAGCCGACGGTCAGCGGGGTCTGCTCGGTGAAGTCCTCCAGCGAGGGGCCGTGCCCGTACACCGGTGCGTTGTCGAAGTAGGGCCGGAACTCGGCGATCGCGTCCTGGGAGTTCTTCCGCATGAAGACCTGTCCGCCCAGGCCGACGATGGCCTGCTCGGCCGTGCCGTGCCCGTAGTGCGCGTACCGCTGCCGGTAGAGGTCGACCATCTTCCTGGTGTGCTCCATCGGCCAGAAGATGTTGTTGTGGAAGAAGCCGTCGCCGTAGTACGCGGCCTGCTCGGCGATCTCGGGGGAGCGGATGGAGCCGTGCCAGACGAACGGCGGGACCCCGTCCAGCGGCCGCGGCGTCGAGGTGAAGGACTGCAGCGGCGTACGGAACGTGCCCTCCCAGTCCACGACGTCCTCCCTCCACAGCCTGTGGAGGAGCGCGTAGTTCTCGAGGGCGAGCGGGATGCCCTGCCGGATGTCCTGGCCGAACCACGGATAGACCGGACCGGTGTTGCCGCGCCCCATCATCAGGTCGACCCGGCCGTCGGCCAGGTGCTGCAGCATCGCGTAGTCCTCGGCGATCTTCACCGGGTCGTTGGTGGTGATCAGCGTGGTCGAGGTGGAGAGGATCAGCCGCTCCGTCCGGGCGGCTATGTGCCCGAGGATCGTCGTCGGGGACGACGGGACGAACGGCGGGTTGTGGTGCTCGCCGGTCGCGAAGACGTCGAGTCCGACCTCCTCGGCCTTGTGCGCGATGGCGATCATCGCCTTGATCCGCTCGTGCTCGCTCGGCGTACGGCCGGTGGTCGGGTCGGTCGTGACGTCGCCGACCGTGAAGATGCCGAACTGCATATGAGCTCACCTCTCGGGGACTGAGTACCTTCGGGTCCAGTTGGTTGAATCTTGAACCAAACCCTACAACGGCAACCCCCCTCGCCCTATTCCGCGGGCTCGTACCCTGGTGCGAGGGCGCATACGGACGAGGGCGCATACGGAACGGAGCTGTGGTGAGCGAGAGCGAGAGCTGGAAGGAGCGCGGCGTTGCGCTGCGCGTCTTCGTCTATATCTTCGCGACGCACCTCTTCGCCGGTTTTGTGTATCTGCTCTTCTACGTCGGGGAGCACGCGCACAAGTGAGCCGCGGGGCCGGGCGGCCACGCCGCGCAGGCGCAGGCTGGCCGAGGACCGAACCGCCCGGACGGCCGTCGGTCAGCCCTTTCCCGCGGCGCTCGCGAACAGCTGCCGGAAGGCGTCCGCCGACTCCGAGCCCGACCGCCCGAAGGGTGCGTCGAAGTCCCAGACCAGGAAGAGCAGAAAGGCGATCAGGGCGCTGAAGAGGCCCGCGAGCAGCAGCTCCCGTGACGTACCGCCGATCTGCAGCGTGAAGATCAGGCCGACCGTCACCAGCGCCCCGGTGATCAGCCCGAACCACACGACGCCCGGCAGCGTCGCCCCCGCGTTCTGTGCCCGGGCGTTGCGCGCGTCGTCGGCGACGGCGACCTGGTCGAGCAGCGGCTGGTAGGCCTGCGCCTCCAGCTCGTCGGCCGGGGCCCGCTCCGCGATGTCGGCCCGTACCGTGCCGAGCAACTGGGCACCCCGGTCGGGCAGTTCCTTGTTCTCGACCATCCTCGGCCACTCCTGGTGGACGACATGGGAGACGTACCGGTCGATGTCCGTACGGATGCGCTGCTGCACGCGGACGGGGTAGACCTGGGCGCGCTGGGTGACCTCGTGCAGCGCCTGTGCCTCGCGGCGTACGTCGTCCTGCGCGGCGCTGCGCGCCTCCCAGACGCCCGCGATGGCCAGACCGAGCACGATCGCGTACACGACGCCGACCATCATCGTCATGTACTCGAGGACGTCAGGGGTCTCGGCGCCGTCCTCCTCGTCGGGTGTCCCCGCCCGGTGCAGCCTGTGCTGCCTGAGCAGCGTGATGACAAGGACGACGGCGCAGGCGGCGGCCATCGCGGCAGCCAGGACCAGCCATTCAGACATGAGGGATCTCCGAAGGGTGTGGTGTGTGTTCAGGCGCGGCCGCGCCGGGGCCGCAGCATTGCCGCGGCGAGTACGGCGGGGGTGGTGGTCACCAGCATCAGGACGACGAGGGAGGTCCCGGCGGGTTCCGGCGCCCCGGACGCCGGCCGGTGGTTGCGTACGGCGTTGACACGCGGTGGCGCGGGGGCCGCCGCCCCGGGAGGCGCCGTCGGGCTCGTAGCGGGGGCCGCGGGCTGCGAAGCCGCCGGCTCGGGAGGGGGCTGAGGGGTCTCGGTGGGCCGTTCGGCCGGCGGCGTCGGTGCCGGAGTGCTGGGCGGCACCGGGGCCGGAGTCGAGGGCACGGGCTGTGCCGGCGTCGGCGTGGGCACCGGAGTCGGGCTCGACGAGGGCACGGGCACGGGCGTGGGTGAGGGTGCGGGCGACGGCGGGCACTCGCAGGAGAGCGACACCGACAGTGATACGGATGCTGGCGCCAGTAGCGACACCGATAAATCGGCCCCACCGCACACAGAAATGCCGATGCCGATCCCGGCCCCCTGCGAGCCGAGAATCGCCGCGATCCCCAGTGCGCTCAACTGCTGCCATCCCGCCACAACCGGCACGTTATGGGCGCGCGGCCGGGTCGGGGGAGGGTCGGGCTACCTCATCACCCGTACGGATGATCAGCACACTTGTCGCACTGTGATTTTGCACCTTGTTGCAAAATAGGTTCGCGGGCGCTAGAACTGATGCGACGACCCCGCCCGAGGAGGCGCCCCGATGAGCACCACGAGCCCCTACCCGCACCTGCTGAGCCCGCTCGATCTCGGGTTCACCACCCTCCCCAACCGCGTGCTCATGGGCTCGATGCACGTCGGTCTCGAAGAGGCGGAGAACGGCTTCGAGCGGATGGCCGCCTTCTACGCGGAGCGCGCCCGCGGCGGCGTCGGCCTCATCGTGACCGGCGGCATCGCCCCCAACGACCGGGGCCGTCCGTACGAAGGCGGCGCCAGGCTCACCACCGAGGCCGAGGCGGCGAAGCACCGGACCGTCACCGACGCCGTGCACGCCGAGGGCGGCCGGATCGCGATGCAGATCCTCCACTTCGGCCGGTACGCGTATCACGCCGATCTTGTCGCGCCGAGCGCCATCCAGGCCCCCATCAGCCCCTTCGTCCCGCACGCCCTGACCGACGCGGAGATCGAGGAGACGATCGAGGACTACGTACGGGCGGCCGGCCTCGCGCAGTCCGCGGGGTACGACGGCGTCGAGATCATGGGCTCCGAGGGCTACTTCATCAACGAGTTCATCGCGAGCGCCACCAACCACCGCACCGACCGCTGGGGCGGCTCGTACGAGAACCGGATCAGGCTCCCGCTGGAGATCGTCCGCCGTACGCGCGAGCGCGTCGGCCCCGATTTCATCCTCATCTACCGCCTCTCCATGCTGGACCTGGTGCCCGGCGGCTCCTCGCTCGAAGAGGTGATCACGCTCGCCAAGGAGATCGAGGCGGCCGGAGCGACGATCATCAACACCGGGATCGGCTGGCACGAGGCCCGTATCCCCACCATCGCGACCTCGGTGCCGCGCGGCGCGTACACCTGGGTGACCAAGAAGCTGATGGGGTCCGTCTCGGTCCCGCTGGTGACCAGCAACCGCATCAACACCCCCGAGATCGCGGAGCAGTTGCTCGCCGACGGGCGCGCGGACATGGTGTCGCTGGCCCGGCCGTTCCTCGCCGACCCCGACTTCGTCGCCAAGGCGAAGGCGGACCGCGCGGACACCATCAACACCTGCATCGGCTGCAACCAGGCCTGCCTGGACCACACCTTCAGCGGGAAGCTCACCTCCTGTCTGGTCAACCCGCGCGCCTGCCACGAGACCGAGCTGGTCCTGTCCCCGACCCGGCGGCGCAAGCGTGTCGCCGTGATCGGCGCGGGTCCTGCGGGGCTCGCCTGCGCGGTCGCCTCGGCCGAGCGCGGGCACGAGGTCACGCTCTTCGACGCGGCGGACGAGATCGGCGGCCAGCTGAACGTCGCCAAGAGGATCCCGGGCAAGGAAGAGTTCGACGAGACGCTGCGCTACTTCCGTACGCAGCTCGAACTGCGGGGCGTGGAGGTGCGGTTGGGGACGCGAGTCGCCACCGAGGACCTCACGGCCGACGCGTACGACGAGATCGTGGTGGCCACCGGCGTCACGCCCAGGACCCCCGAGATCGAGGGCGTCGACCATCCGAGCGTCGTCAGCTACCTCGACGTCCTGCGCGACGGCGCGCCGGTCGGCGAGCGCGTCGCGGTCATCGGCGCGGGCGGCATCGGCTTCGACGTCGCGGAGTTCCTGACCGACGGGGGTCAGGGCGCGAGCCTGGACGCCGGGACGTACTTCCGGCAGTGGGGCGTCGACACGGACTACACCGCGCCGGGCGGGCTGATCGCGCCCGAGCGCCCGAAGCCGCCGCGCTCCGTACATCTGTTGCAGCGCAAGGCCAGCAAGGTCGGCGCGGGTCTCGGCAAGACGACGGGCTGGATCCACCGTACGGAGCTGAAGCACCGCGGGGTGACGATGACGGCCGGAGCGACGTACGAGCGGATCGACGACGAGGGTCTGCATGTCACGGTGGACGGCACGACGAGCGTGCTCCCCGTCGACACGGTGGTGCTGTGCACCGGCCAGGAGCCGCAGCGCGGACTGTACGAGGAGCTGAGCGCCGCGGGCCGTTCGGTGCATCTGATCGGCGGCGCCGACGTGGCGGCGGAGCTGGACGCGAAGCGCGCGATCGACCAGGGCACGCGGCTCGCGGCGACGCTGTGAGGCGCCGTCCTCGGCGTCCTCGCCGTGCTCGCCGTCCTTAGGATGCGGCCATGTCCCTCCAGCACGCGATCCTCACGGCTCTGCTCGAAAAGCCCTCTTCGGGCCTTGAGCTGACCCGCCGCTTCGACAAGTCGATCGGCTACTTCTGGTCGGCCACGCATCAGCAGATCTACCGCGAGCTGGGGAAACTGGAGCAGGCGGGCCACATTCGCGCGCTGCCGTCGGCGCAGCCGAGCCGCGGGCAGAAGAAGGAGTACGAGGTCCTGCCCGCGGGCCGCGAGGAGCTGACCGCGTGGGTCGCACGGCCGGAGGACCCCAGACCGGCGCGCGACCCGCTGCTGCTGCGGTTGCGCGCGGCGGGCGTGGTGGGCAGCGCGGGTCTCGAGGCGGAGCTGGAACGTCATCTGGCGCTGCACCGAGGGCAGTTGGAGCAGTATCTGGCGATCGAGGCACGCGATTTTCCGCCGGAGCGGCTGGTCACGGAGCAGGACAGGCTGCGGCACGTGGTGCTGAGGGGCGGGATCGAGCTGGAGACGTTCTGGACGAAGTGGCTGACGGAGGCACTGGCGGGGTTGCGGCCCTGATGTGGCCGCGGCGGTCACTGAGGCCCGCGTGGGTCGCCGGTGGCGGCTGCGGAACTGCGGGGCCGGGCAGGGCCCAGGGGATGTGCGTTGGCCGGGTCCGGCGGTGCCGACTCCAGGGCTCTGCCCGTTTCCGTACGGAGCCGCACGGTGACGGCTCGCGCGCGCCCGCCGATGCGGGCCGGGCGGCTGAGCGTGTGCGAGGACCGCGGGGGTCGACGGGCCGGCCCGTGCGCATCGGGCGGCGCGGCGTCCGTCTCCGTAGGGAGTACGCCGACGAGCGTCATCTGACGGACCGTGAGATTCTCGCCGGATGACAGATTCCTTGATCGCCGTCTTCTCCGCGGCCGCGCTCGCCCTCGTCCTGACCTCCGCTCTCCGCCTCTCCCGCGTCGGCAGCACCGACCCGTCCCACGAGGCGCGCTCCGTGACGCTCGCGCTGTACGGAGGCGTCGTCGCCGTCGTGACCCTGGGGTTGTTCATCGCCCTGGCGTGAGGCGGACGCCCGCCGGATTGTCAGTGGTGGCTGACACGCTGGGTGTCATGACCGACCCCCTCGCCTCGATCACCGATTACTGGGACGCCGCCGCGCCGGCCTTCGACAACGAGCCGGACCACGGCCTGCGCGCGGAGCCCACCCGCGCCGCGTGGGCCCGGCTCCTGCACTCGTGGCTGCCGTCCGCGCCGGCGAAGGTCCTCGACGTCGGCTGCGGCACCGGCTCCCTCTCCCTGCTCCTCGCCGAGGCCGGGCACGACGTCACCGGCGTCGATCTGTCCCCTCGCATGGTCGAAGCGGCACGCACAAAGCTGCGGGCAGCCGGTCTTGAGGCCGACTTCCTGGTCGGGGACGCGTCGACACCCCCGACCGGCGACCGGCGCTTCGACGTGCTGCTCTGCCGCCACCTGGTGTGGACGCTGCCGTCCCCAAAAGCCGCGCTGCGCGAGTGGGCCGGCCGTCTGCGCCCGGGCGGCCGGCTGCTGCTGGTCGAGGGCCGCTGGCGGGAGTCGGGCGAGAAGGGCGTGCCGTACGTGGCCGGGGCCGAAGCGCTGCCATGGCACGGCGGCATCGAGGCGGAGGCACTGGCCGCGGCGGTGCGTCCGCTGGTCACCGACCTGCGCATCGAACCGCTCAGCGGCGACCCGGACTTGTGGGGCGGCCCGGTGACCGACGAGCGTTATGCCCTCATGGCCCGGGTCTGAGGGGCCGCGTCGCACGTCGAGTCAGGCTGATGCGGTGTCCCGAGTGGTAGAGCTGACGACCTATCCCATCAAGGGATGCGCAGGCGTTCCGCTGACGGAGGCGTCGCTGACGGAGGCGGGTCTCGCCCACGACCGCAGCTTCATGGTGGTCGACGGGCGCGGGGTCTTCCGCAGCCAGCGCCGGGATCCACGTCTTGCGGTCGTGCGGCCGCACGTCACGGCCGGCGGAGAGCAGCTCACGCTGGGCGCGCCGGATGTCGAGGACCTTCGGATCGACGTCGACCGCACCTCCGCGAGAGTCGACGTGGCGCTGTTCGGCACGCCGTACCAGGGGATCGATCAAGGGGATACGGCGGCCGAGTGGCTGTCCGAGGTGCTCGGCACACCGAGCAGGCTGGTACGTGTACCGCCCGAACACGGCCGTGTGACGGACGGGTTGACGCCCGGCACGTCCGGCTATGCCGACAGCAGCGCGGTCCACATCCTTTCGGTCTCCTCGTTGGAGACGCTGAACCGGCGGATCGCGGCGTCGGGCGGCAGCCCGCTCGTCATGACCCGTTTTCGGCCCAACGTCGTTGTGGACGGCTGGGACGACCCACATCTCGAGGACCGGGCCCGCCGGATCAGTGTCGGGAACGCCGAGCTGGGATACGCGAAGCTCGCCATCCGCTGCGCGGTCACGCTGGTCGACCAATCAAGCGGTGCCAAGGCGGGGCCCGAGCCGCTGCGGACGCTTGCCGGCTATCGGCGGGCGGCGGAGGGCGGGGTCGCGTTCGGGTCGAAGTTCTCCGTGCTGCGTACGGGCAAGCTCGCCGTGGGCGACGACGTGACCGTCACGCAGTGGAGCGACTGGGACGGGTCGACGACGGAGCGCACTGCCATGCCCGTCACGGCGTCCGGGCGCGCTCAGCCGTGCGGCTGTCCGACCGGTGCCACCAGGTGCATGGTGAACCAGTCGCGGGCGAGCTCGGCAACCCGGTCCAGGGCCCCCGGCTCCTCGAAGAGATGGGTGGCACGCGGCACGACCTCCAGGCGGCACTCGCAGCGCAGCTCCTGCATGGCCTGCCGGTTGAGGTCGAGGACCCTGGTGTCGCGGCCGCCGACGATGAGGAGTGTGGGCGCGCGTACGTCGGTGAGGCGCGGCCCGGCGAGGTCGGGCCGGCCGCCGCGGGAGACGACGGCCCCGATGTCCGTCTCGTCCGTCCCGTTGCCGTCCGCCGCCGCGAAGGTGCCCGCGGCCAGCAGTGCCGCCGCGGCCCCGGTGCTCGCGCCGAAGTAGCCGATACGAACGGGCTCGCGTTCCCGCAGCCAGCGGGTCGCGGCCGCGAGACGCCTGGCCAGGGTCCCGATGTCGAAGACGTTCGCCCGGTCGGCCTCCTCGTCCACCGTGAGCAGGTCGAAGAGCAGGGTGCCCAGGCCTGCACGGTTCAGGGCCGCCGCCACGAGACGGTTGCGCGGGCTGTGGCGGCTGCTGCCGGAGCCGTGGGCGAACATCACGACCGCCCCGGCGCCCTCCGGCAGGTTCAGATCCCCGAGGAGCCGCACCCCGCCCGCTTCCACCTCGACCTCGCTCTCGACGGCCTCCCCGGCCGCCTCGGCGAGCAGGGCCGCGACCTCCTCGTCGGAGGTCTGGGAGAAGTCCTCGTACCACTCGCCGACCGCGCGGAACGCGCGCGGCGTGGCCAGGCACACCACCTCGTCCGCGTCGGCGCGCAGCGAGTCGAGCGAGTCCGGCGGCGCCACCGGTACGGCAAGGACCACACGGGCCGCGCCCTGGGCCCGTACCACCTGGCACGCAGCCGCCGCGGTGGCGCCGGTCGCGATTCCGTCGTCCACGATGATCACGGTCCGGCCGCGCAGCGGCAGCCGCGGCCGATGGGCGCGGAACCGTTTCGCCTGCCGCGCCAGCTCCGCCTCTTCGGCCCGCTCGACCGTGGCGAGCTCCTCCCGCCTGGCCCGGCTGCGGCGGACGATGTCGTCGCTGATGACCCGCACCCCGCCCTCGCCGATGGCCCCGAAGCCGAGCTCCCGGTGGTAGGGCACACCGAGCTTGCGGACCACGATCACATCGAGTGGTGCGCCGAGCGCCCGCGCGACCTGGAAGGCCACGGGCACTCCGCCCCGTGGCAGGCCGAGCACGACGGGTTTCTCCCCCTGCAGGTGCCGTAGCGCCTCGGCAAGTCGTCGTCCTGCATCCGTGCGGTCGGTGAAGAACACCATGGGTCACTCCCGCTTTCGTAATAACCCCATTTGTGGCTGTTTAGCAAGCGGGCGTCACGCCGACGGTACGGTCGTGCGCATGGAGCGAATCGGAGCGGTCCTGATCGACATCGACGGCGTGCTCACCGTGTCCTGGAAGCCGCTGCCCGGCGCCGTGGAGGCCATGGAACGGCTGCGCGCCGCAGGTCTCCCGCTGGCGCTCGTCACCAACAACACCTCACGGACGCGCGCAGTGATCGCCGAGCGGCTGGCCGGGGCGGGGTTTCCGGTCGAGGCCGACGACATCCTCACGGCACCGGCCGTGACCGCCGCGTATCTTCGCGAGCACTACCCCAACGCCCGCTGCCTGCTGCTGAACAGCGGTGACGTGAGCGACGATCTCGGCGGCGTGACGCTGCTCGACGAGGGGGACGGCGTGGCCCCGGACGTGGTCGTCCTCGGCGGCGCGGGGGGCGAATTCAGCTACGCGGCGCTCAACCGCGCCTTCCGTGAGCTCCAGCGCGGCGCCCGGCTGGTCGCCATGCACCGGAACCTGTACTGGCGTACGTCCCAGGGCCTCGACCTCGACACCGGAGCCTTCCTGTTGGGCCTGGAACGAGCGGCCCGCGTCGAGGCGGAGATCACCGGGAAGCCCGCGGAGGCGTTCTTCGCCACGGCCCTGATGCGCCTGGGCGTGACGGCGTCCGAAGCTCTGATGGTGGGCGACGACATCGAGTCGGACGTCCTGGCGGCGCAGCGCGGCGGAATCACCGGTGTGCTGGTGAAGACGGGCAAGTATCTGCCTCAGACGCACGAAGCGGCCGACGGGACGCCGGACCATGTGCTCGACTCCTTCGCGGACCTCCCCGAACTGCTCGGGGTCTGACCGCCTAGAGCCAGCCGTTGCGCCGGAAGCTGCGGTGGAGGACGAGGCAGGCGGTGGCCATGACGGCGAGGACCAGGGGGTAGCCGTAGGTCCAGCGCAGCTCCGGCATGTGCTCGAAGTTCATGCCGTACACGCCGCAGACCATCGTAGGTACGGCGATGATCGCCGCCCACGCGGTGATCTTGCGCATGTCCTCGTTCTGCGCGACGGTCACCTGCGCGAGATGGGCCTGGAGGACCGAGTCGAGCAGGGCGTCGAACGACGTGATCTGCTCGGTCACGCGCGCCAGGTGGTCGGCGACGTCACGGAAGTACGGCTGTATCTCCGGGCCGACCGCCGGCAGCGGCTGGTTGGCCAGGGCGTGCAGCGGCCGGTCCAGCGGCGCCACCGCGCGCTTGAGCTCCAGCAGCTCGCGCTTGAGCTGGTAGATCCGGCCCGCGTCGCCGCGACCCGCGTGCTCGCTGAAGACGGCCGTCTCGACGGCGTCGATGTCGTTCTGCACGGCGTCGGCGACGCCGAGGTACTCGTCGACGACATGGTCGGCTATGGCGTGCAGCACGGCGGCGGGACCTTTCGCCAGCTGCTCCGGAGTGTCCTCCAGGGCCTCCCGGAGCGGGCCGAGCGAACCGTGCCCGCCGTGCCGGACCGTGATCACGAAGTCGGGACCTGTGAAGATCATCAGCTCGCCGGTGTCCACCACCTCGCTGGTGGCGGTGAGCTCCTCGTGGTAGACGTAGCGGCAGGTCTTGAAGACGGCGAAGAGCGTTTCTCCGTACCGCTCCACCTTGGGCCGCTGATGTGCGTGGACCGCGTCCTCGACGGCCAGCGGATGCAGCCCGAACAGCTCGGCGACCCCGGCGAACTCCGCCTCCGACGGCTCGTGCAGCCCGATCCAGACGAAGCCGCGGCCGGTCTTGCGGACCCGCCGCGCGGCTTCGTCCACGGGACCGGCATCGGCCTGCCGTACGCCGTCCTCGTAGACCACGCAGTTCACGACCGTGCTGCCGAGCGGTGAGCGGGCCGGATGGCTCAGGTCCACCGTTTTGCGGTAGGCACGGCGCACGGCACGGCGGAGGTTGCGGATCATCGGCACGGCGGAGCTCCTTCGGACAACTCGCCGACCAGTGTGCCACCGCCGGTTGTCCGAGCCTGCCCCGCCGTGCCCGCCGTCACCCCGCCTCAGGCGCAGGTGAGCCTGGGGACTGCCCAGTCGGCGTGGTCGTAGTCGACACCGTCGCCGCTGTCGGTCACGACCAGCCTGAGCTCGAGGCCGCCGCTGAGATCCGCGGTCAGCGCCTTGGGAGCGTCGGCTCCGGTGACCCTGCCGCTGTCGGCCACCTTGGTCCCGTCCCGATAGATCTGGAACACCACCGACCCGTTCGTGCCACCCGACTCGTCGTCGACGCCGACGCTCGTGGTGAGGGTGGAGCAGCCGGCGCCGAGGTAGTACGTGATGTCGCTGGCCGCGTGTGTGCCGAGCCCCTTGGCGTATGTCGTGCCGCCGATGGTCAGGGTCCTGCCGTCGGCGGCGCCCTGTTCGCCGTTGCTGCGGTCGCGTTCGACGGGTCCCCAGCCGCCCACTGCTGCTGTCCACGGCAGGTCGCTGACCGCGTGCGTCCCGGCGGCGGGGCCCTTGCCGCAGGCCAGCCGGGCGTTGGCCCAGTCGGCGTGGTCGTAGTTGATGCCGTCGCCGCCGTCCGTGGCGAGAAGTCTCAGCTTTGTACCGCCGGTGAGGTCGGCGCTCAGGCGCGTGGGCGGATCGCTCGCTGTACGCACTCCGCTGTCGGCGACCAACGCCCCGTCCCGGTAGATCCGGAAAGCGACCGAAGCGCCCGCTGTCGACTCGTCGTCCACACCGACGTCGACGCTCAACGACCGGCAGGCGCCGCCCAGGTGGTACGTGATGTCGCTGGCCGCGTGTGTGCCGAGCCCCTTGGCGTATGTCGTGCCGCCGATGGTCAGGGTCCTGCCGTCGGCGGCGCCCTGTTCGCCGTTGCTGCGGTCGCGTTCGACGGGTCCCCAGCCGCCCACCGCCGACGTCCACGGCAGATCGCTGAGCTGGCTGACTCCGGTGGGCGGCGGCACCGGAGTGCCCGGCGTCACGCGGTACATCACCGTGCCGTGCGCGGGCACCGAGGCGCTGATGGCACCCGTGATGGTGCTGTTCTGCTTCGACCAGAGGTCCTTGAGGGAGTACGAGGAAGCGCCCCCGATCCCGATCGCGTCGACGCTCGTCGAGATCGTCCTCGTCGTGGTGGTCTCGTTCGTCAGCGTCACGGAACGGCCGCCGTCGGCAAGGGGTTTCGACATCACCACCAGACCGCCGGAGCCGGCCACCACCGTCCCCTGCTTGCCCAGGCTGTCCTGGTCGACCGCGATGACGTCCGTGTTCTTGAGGATCGCGAGCGTCGATGCAGAGGCGCTGCGCAGATCACTGCCGATGAGCAGCGGCGCGGCCATCTGCGCCCAGAGGCTGAAGTGGGTGCGGTACTCGGTGTCGGTCATCCCGCCGTTGCCGACCTCGAGCATGTCGGGGTCGTTCCAGGCACCGGGCCTGGCGTACGGCGCGAGCGACTGGTTCCGGTGCGCGATGCCGATCATGCTGGACCAGGAGTCGCTGATGTCCCCGGTGGTGCGCCAGGAATTGCCGTACTCCGCAGCCCAGTTCCAGGGCTGGTTCTCCCCCCACTCGCAGATGCTGTAGAGGATCGGCCGCCCGGTGGCCCGGAGCGCGTCCGCCATCGCCTTGTAGCGCTGCTTGGCGTCGGCGCCGGTGTTGTTGCAGTTGTCGTACTTCAGGTAGTCCACGCCCCAGGACGCCCACAGGTTGGCATCCTGCTGCTCATGCCCGAGCCCGCCAGGAAAGCCCTGCACGTCACAGGTCTTGGTGCCGGCGCTGGAGTAGAGGCCGAACTTGAGCCCCTTGGAGTGCACATAGTCCGCGACAGCCTTGATCCCATGCGGAAAGCGCACCGGATCGGGCACGAGATTTCCGGAGGCGTCGCGGTTCGGCAGGGCCCAGCAGTCGTCGATGTTGACGTAGGTGTAGCCGGCGTCCTTGAGACCTTGGGAGACGAAGGTGTCGGCGACGCCTTTGACCATGGCCTCGTTGAACTCGGCCCGGCAGTGGGTGGAGTTCCAGTTGTTGAACCCCATCTGGGGTGTACGGGCAAGTCCGTTGTCAGCGGCGGGGGTTGGGGCCGGTGTTGGGGCCGGGGCTGCGGTCGCGGCCGCTGAGGCGGGCGCACCGGCCAGGAGCGAGCCCCCGGCGAGAAGGGCGAAGGCGGCGGCAGCGGCCAGGCGCTGTCTGAAGGTGGGTCGTTCGGCAGGCATGTGCGGCTCCGTGTGGGGTGAATGGCGCACAATCAAACGAGGACGAACGAAAGCCACCACATCTCAGCGCCGAGTCAGGGCCATGTCAATAGATCGGGCCCGCCCTGACCGCAGGACGCTCGCCTGACCGGCGACGCCTGACCGCCCCGGATCGCCTCAGCGGTGCTCGGGGTTGGGGAAGTCGAAACGGCACCCCGCGTCCCATTCCGAGCGCTGGTTCCCATGGGCCGGGATGCCGCCGGACTGCTTGAGCAGGGCGGCCAGGTGCATCAGGTTCCAGCTCATGAAGGTGGTGTTGCGGTTCGTGAAGTCGTTCTCCGGCCCGCCCGACCCCGGGTCGAGATACGACGGCCCCGGTCCGGCCTCGCCGATCCAGCCCGAGTCCGCCTGCGGGGGGATGGTGTAGCCGAGATGCTGGAGGCTGTAGAGGATGTTCATCGCGCAGTGCTTGACGCCGTCCTCGTTGCCGGTGATCAGACAGCCGCCGACCCGACCGTAATACGCGTACTGCCCCCGCTCGTTGAGGAGCGACGAACAGGCGTAGAGCCGCTCGACGATCTGCTTCATCACCGAGCTGTTGTCACCCAGCCAGATGGGCCCCGCCAGCACCAGGATGTCGGCGGCCATCACCTTTTCGTACAGCGCGGGCCACTCGTCCGTACTCCACCCGTGCTCCGTCATGTCCGGCCAGACACCGCTCGCGATGTCGTGATCGACGGCCCGGACGACCTCGGTGGCGACGCCGTTGGACTCCATCACCGCCCGGCTCTTCCCGATCAGGCCCTCGGTGTTGCTGACCTCCGGAGAGCGCTTGAGGGTGCAGTTGATGAACATCGCGCGCAGGTCGTCGTAGCGCGGCGGAGTCGGGGAAGTGGGAGAAGTCATGGACGCCCTCCTGGGGTGCGGCTCTCGCGGGGGAGCGTAGTGCCGGAGGGCGGGGATTCTCGGTCCTTGCAACAGCAGAACCCTCGGTCGGCTCAACGAGTCGACCGAGGGCTGAGGCTGAGCGTCATGGTTCCTATTCGCCGATACGCACCAACGCGAGCGTGATGTTGTCAGGCCCGCCGGCCTCGATGGCGGCCTTCCACAGCTCGAAAGCCGCCCTGCCGTCGTCGTGCACCCGCAGCAGCATGTCGAGCTCGTCGTCCGGCACCGGGTCGGTCAGCCCGTCGGTGCACACCAAGTAGCGGTCGCCCGCGGCCAGTGGAAACGCATTCACGTGTGCCGTGACGGCGCTGAACACGGAGTTGCCGCCCAGCGTCTGCGTGACGGCCGAGGTGGTCCGGCGCCCCAGCGCCGGCGGCGGACTGTCGTCCACGCTCACCTGGCGCAGTCCGACCCGACCCGCCTCGAACACTTTGCTGTCGCCGACATTGAACGCCAGCAGCGAGTCCGCCAGCACGACGGCTCCCGCGACCGTGGTCCCCATCGTGACCAGATCCGGATGACCGTCGGCGGCCGCATACACCGAGTGATTGCATACGTCCAGGGCGTCACGAATGGCACTCTCGCTGTCGATGGCAGGACCGAGCGAGGCGAGTTGGCGGACGACCAGCGCACTGGCCACCTCACCGGCCGGCTGCCCGCCGAGCCCGTCGGCGACCGCGACGACGAGCGGTGAGCCCAGGGGGAACACCAGCGTCTGGGGGTTCTCCGTCACGGTGCCGCACAGGGTCCACGGCCCGACGACAACGCTGTCCTCGTTGTGCTCGCGAATCAGCCCGACATGACTCAACGCGGTCACAGCTATGTACGGCACCGCAATCTCCGCCTCTCCGCAGCGGCAGGCGTGTCCCTCCCCACCATTGTGACGCCGGGGAGGGTGCCGGGTCTCGCGGAAGCGGCGCCGGACCCTGTGCTGCGTTACGGGAAAATGGCGCCCGGTGCCCGTCGTGGCCCGGCCTTCTGTGAACCGTGCGCAACCATTCCCTTACCGTCGGGAAACCGCACCGGGCATATTCGTTTGTAGCGTCGTTGAACGTGAAGCGCACCCAATTACGCCTTCTGCCGCAACCGCCCGCCCTGCCCGGCTGGGGCACGATCCGCGGTCGTGTGGCCATCGTGCTCGCCGTCCCCACCTGTCTGCTGCTGGTCGTGACCGGCGTCGGCGTCGCCGACCGGGCGGCCGACTGGTCCGCGGCGCGTGAGACCGCCGGCCGGGTCGAACTCCTCATCGAGGCCCAGGGCCTCGTGCGCCAGCTGCAACGCGAACGGGGACTCACCAATGGTCTGCTGGGCGGCGCCGCGGAGTACCGCGACGACGTCGACGCCCAGCGCGCTCGCACCGACACCGCCCGCAGGGGATTCGACGCCCTCCTCGGGGAGGGCAGCGCGGGAGCGGACACCGCCGATGCCCTACGGGAGGCACTCACCCCGGTCGCGGCGCTGACCGCCATACGCGACCAGGTGGACGGCGGTAGTGCCCGGCGCGCCCCGACCCTGACCGCGTACACCAAGGCGATCGACGGGCTGATCGGCGCCGCGGCGGCCGAACCGGCTCGTGGTGACCGTGCCCTCGCCGAGTCGATGGGCGCCCTGCAGGCCCTCGCCCGGGCCACCGAGGCCGTCGCCCTTGAGCGCGGCTCCCTCAACGGGGTCTTCGCGGCCGGGCGTTTCAAGGGCAGCGAGTTCCTCGACTTCACCGAGGTACGGGCGGACCGGCTGGCCTTCCTGCGTCAGTACGCCGAACTCGCCACCCCCGCCCAGCAGTCCGCGCTCGACGCCGCCTTCGCCACGCCGGAGGCCAAGCGCGCCACCGGCTACGAGAAGCGGGCCGAGGGCGGAGCCGATGGCAGCCGGCTCGCCGTGAGTCCCGGCAGCTGGTGGTTGTCGATGACCGCGCTCGTCGACCAACTGCACGGTGTTCAGGGGAAGATCGGCGCCGAGGTACGGCTTCGCGCGGACCGGCTCGGGGACGACGCCACCGGCCAGCTGGGCGGTTTCATCGGCCTCGGTGTGCTCATCCTCGCGGTCGCCGCCGCGCTCGCGGTGCTTTCCGCCCGCTCGATCACCCGGCCGCTCGCCGCCCTCGCCGATGAGGCCGACTCGGTCGCCCGGGCCGGACTGCCCGCCGCTGTCGCCCGGATCCAGGAGGCCGACGTGGACGACGAACTCGTCTCCGGGGCGTCCCGCCGGGTGCCTGACAGCGCCCGCGAGATCACCCGGCTCGCCGCCGCCCTGCACAATGTCGAGCACACGGCGATCGGTCTGGCGACCGAGCAGGCTGTGCTGCGCCGCAACAGCTCGGAGTCGCTGGCCTCCCTCGGCCGCCGCAACCAGGCGCTGCTCTCCCGCCAGCTCGGCCTGATCACCACCCTGGAGAGCCAGGAGATCGACCCGGACGCACTCGGTGAGCTCTTCGAACTCGACCACCTCGCCACCCGCATGCGCCGCAACGCCGAGTCGCTGCTCGTGCTCGCCGGGGAGGAGCTGCCACCGCGCACCTGGTCGGGCCTGGTGACGGCGGCCGAAGTGGTGCAGTCGGCGATCGCCGAGGTGGAGCAGTACCAGCGGGTCGCCGTGGTCGACGTACAGGACGGCCGGATCCGCGGCCGGGCCGTCGCCGAGCTCTCCCATCTGCTCGCCGAACTCATCGAGAACGCACTGCTCTTCTCGCTGCCTTCGCATCCGGTCGAGATCTACGGATGGCGCGACGGCGGCGAGTACTGCCTCGCGGTCGTCGATCGCGGCTCGGGCATGACCGCCGAGGAACTGGCCCGCTCCAACGCCCGGCTCGCGGGCCGGGAGACCTTCCTGGTCGCCCCCACCCGCTACCTCGGCCACTTCGTCGTCGGGACTCTCGCCGCCCGGCTCGGTGCCCAGGTCGAACTGCGCCCCACCCTGGGGCAGGACGGCGCCTGCGGAGTCACGGCGTACATTGCCCTGCCGACCACCCTCGTCGATGTGCAACAGACGCACGCGGCGGCGGCCGGCTGACCTCGGTTCCCAGCAACGGCGGGCGGCGGCGCCCGCTCTATGGAAACTGACGGTCGGCGCGAAGCGGGACCGGGGCCCTGCCGCACGTCGGGTGCGGCGACGAGCCGCTACGGGATGCGCAGGGTGCCGCCTCCCGCTCCACGCCGAGCGGGAGGCGTCACAGGGCTCGCCGTTCCCCTTCCACCAGCTCCTTGAACAGCTCGAGGTCGCTGCGTACGAGCCGTTCGATCGCGGCCGCCTGGGCGAACCCCTTGGGCCCGCCGAACGCCTCTTTGACGGCGCCCGGGTCGTACTCGATCCGGGCCTGGACTTGGGTGTGATCCCGGTCGATGGGCAGCAGTGAGAAGGTTCCGGCCAGGTCCGGACCCATCGTGGTCTGCCACTCCATCGTGTTTGCCTTACCGCGGTCGGTGATCTGCGCTTCGAACTCCTGAGCCCGGCCGCCCGCGGTGACGTCGAGGTGCGCCCGGTGCCCGTCCTCCCGGCGAGCCTCGCTCACTCCTTCGAGGAATCGCGGATAGGTCTCCACATGGTGGAGGCAGTCCCAGGCCACATTCATCGGCACACCGACGTCGATCTGTTCTTCGAGAGTGCTCATCGGCCACCTCAAAACTCGGTACACGGTCTACGGGGCCATGTCTCCAGTGTGCTCCCGTAGGCGCGATGGCGGCTGATGCCGGCGCAGGGCTTGCGGATCTCGTCGTCTGCACGAAGGGATGGCGCGTCATGCGCCGCCGGGTGCGTGGTACTCCACCTTCTGCTGGACGGCCTTGTCGATCTCCTCGGGCGACAGCAGCACGACCGTGCTCGTACGAACGCCGCCGGCCGCGGACACGACCAGACCCATGGCCGCGGCGGACGTGTTGCTCGGCAGCTCCACGATGACGTACAGGTCCTCGTCGCCGAAGGCCCAGTAGAAGGATTCGAGCCGGCCATCGAGGCTCTCGACCATGCGCTTGACGACCTCACGGCGCGCGGTGGCGCCTTCCTTGAACACGCCGTTCAGTCCATCCACGGTCATCTTGACCCTGAGGAGGTATTTCGGCATCGGAGTCCGCCTTTCACGTGCGGCTGAGTGATGTACCCCTTCCACATGTTCGTTCCGCATGCGGCCTCCGTCGCGAGGGCGGCCGCCATATGGCTGACACCCTCGAGGCTCCGCTCAGCCGGGCTCCGGTGCGCGCCGGCGCGGTACGAAGCCGAAGCCGAGCGCGATGGCCATGACACACGCGGCCGTCACCAGCAGCACCACCGGCGGCCGCACAGCCTGGTGCAGCATCCAGGCACCGAGCAGCCCACCCGCGAACATCGCACCGACCGAAGCGGCCCGACGGAGCTCGGGGCCCGCGCCGGAGGGGATCTTTGTGTCGAGTCCCAGGGGCGAGGCGCCGAAGAGGGCCGTGATCGCCCGGGTGACCCGCGTGGTCGGCAGGTCCGCCACACTGGCCCGAAGGGTCGTCACACTCCGCATGCCCATCGCCAGAGCCACCAGGGCGGCCACCGCGTAGTGCCGACTGGAGAGCGGCTCGTGGAGCCGCTCGATCTCCCGGGCCACCAGCCCCGCGATGCCCAGCAGCACGGCTTCCGCGACGAGGGCCACCACGAACCACCGGCGCCCGCGGACATCCATGCCCGACTCCAGCTGGGCGCCCAGGAGCGCACCCGCGGCGAACCCGAGGAGCGAGGCCGTCGACGCCACGACGGAAAATCCGCCGGCGCCGGCGACCGCGAAACCGAGGAAGAGCGTGTTGCCGGTCTGGACGGCGGTGAAGACCGGGCCGAGCGTGAGGAAGCTGACCGCCTCGACCATCCCCGTCGTGACGGTGAGGGCCACCATGGCTGTCGTCAGAGCGGCTTCGTGCTTCACCGTCACGGGCGCACTCCTCACCGTCCTGACTGCATCGGCCCTCCGAGTCTCGGCGGGGCCCACGACCCGAACCGCCCATTGCGCCGTCTGTGGGCCGTGCAGAAGAGCCGGCGGTCAGAGCAGCTGGGCGTACTCGCGGAACTCCCAGTCCGTGACGTGCCGTCGGAAGCGGGCCAGCTCGTCGCGCTTGAAGGTGAGGAAGGCGTCGACGAAGGGTTTGCCCAGTACCTCGGTGAGTTCGTGGTCGGCTTCCAGGGCGTCGAGCGCGTCGCCGAGGTGGGTCGGCAGCTTGGGGGCGCTGGTGGGGTCGTATCCGTAGCCGCTCATTGGGGCGGCCGGCTCGGCTGCGGCCCGGATGCCCAGATGGACGGCGGCGACCAGACCGGCGATGGCGAGATAGGGGTTGGCGGTGGCGTCACCGAGCCGCATTTCCAGGCGGGATCCGCTGCCGCGCTCGGGCGGGATCCGCACCATGGCACCGCGGTTGTCCAGACCCCAGTCGATGAGCCAGGGCGCGGCGGTGTCGGGGCCGAAGCGCTTGTAGGAGTTGATCGTCGGGTTGAACAGGGCGGCGAGTGCGGGCGCGTGGGCGAGCAGACCGGCGATGGCGTGGTGGGCGGTGTCGGACAGCCCATGGGCCTGACCGGGTGCGTCGAAGACGTTGCGGCCGTCCGTGTCGATGACAGAGATGTGCAGGTGGAAGCCGGAACCGCCGCCGTCGTTGAGGGGTTTGGCCATAAAGGTCGCCAATCGGCCCTCGGCGCGGGCGAGTTCCTTGACCGCGGCCTTGAAGCGGAAGGCCCGGTCGGCGGCGTCCAGGGCCTCGGAGTGGTCGAGATTGATCTCGAACTGGCCGCCGTCGAACTCCCGGTTGCCGCCGCTGGCGCCGATGCCGATGTCGTGCAGATGGCGCAGCGTGCGCAGCAGGTGTCCGTCCGGATCGCCCTTGCGCCCGACGGTGTAGACATTGCCCGGTGCGGCGGCGTAGCGGCGCCAGCCGAGGGGCGAGGCGGGGTCGGGGTCGAGCAGGACGTACTCCAGCTCGGGGCCGACCACGGCCGTCAGCCCCCTCTCGGCCAGTTGTCCGGTGACCCGGCGCAGCAGGTCGCGGGGTGATTCGGGCGCGGGAAGCCCTGTCTCGGGGTCACGGGCGTCGCCTATGCACCAGGCCACCCCGGGTTCCCAGGGGAGCGGGACCAGGGTGCTCAGGTCGGGCCGTACCGCGATGTCGGGCATGCCGGCATCGAGACCGCCGGGTATGTCGGAATGGTCGCCCAGCGCGCCGGTGTGGTAGATCGCGCGACAGAAGGCCAGGCCGTGGCCGGTCGCGCTCGGCAGGTGGTGGAGCAGGATGTCCCGGCCGCGATCGGAGCCGATGAGGTCGGGGTAAGCGATGCGTACGACATCGATGCCCTGGGCGGCGAGTGCCTCGATCTTCTGCTGGATCTGTCCGGACTGGTCGGTGCTCACCGTCTGTCTCCTCAGGTACGGGCAGGATGCGGCGGTACGTGGAAATCTCGCCCGTATCCCCATGGTGCACACGAGATCTGTGCCCTGAGCGGGCTGCGGTGACGCCACACCTATTCGTTTGAAGTCAAACGATATGCTCGGAAAAGCTCCCCCGCAAGAGGTGGTTCGCCATATTGATCCGACAGCGGGGCGGCGGGTTAGATTTGGGCGCAAACGAGCCAAGTGGGGCGGCGGGAGTGCCGCTCGCGACCGAGGGGGAGCCAGTGTCCGGCCACCGTTCCATCGTCGAGACCGAGAAGGCTGTCCAGGAGAAGCTCGGCGACTTCCAGCTGCAGAGAGAGCAGATGGCGGCCGTCGCCAACATCCATCGCGCGGCGGCCGCCGTCCGGCAGCATCTGGAGAATTCGGTGCTGCGCCCCTCCGAGCTGACCTGGACCGGGTTCGTGGTGCTCTGGGTGCTGTGGATCTGGGGCGAGACGGAGACGCGTCATGTGGCCGAAGAGGCGGGGATCACCAAGGGGACGCTCACCGGTGTCGCGCGGACCCTGGAGTCGCGGGGGCTGGTGTCGCGTTCCGTCCATCCGGAGGACGGCCGGCGGGTGCTGCTCGTGCTGACCCCGCAGGGCGAGGAGGTCATGGAGAAGCTCTTCCCGGCTTTCAACACCGAGGAGGCGTTCGTGGCCTCGCGGCTCAGCTCCGAGGAGTGTCTGCGGCTCGCGGACGGCCTGCGTGCCATCGTCGCCCAGCTCGAAGAGCACGGCGAGGAGCGGCGGCTGGAGCTGCTGGGCGGGGCGGAGCCCAAGCCGCGCCGCTCGGGCCGGCGACCCCGGGCCTGATCCGCCCTGGCCTGAGCTGCCCGGCACTCCCGCTCGTCGCGTGGGCGGTGGCCCCGGGCTGGGGCCATCCGTCCGGGGGCTTGCGGGAGTGCCACCCTCCGGAGGTATCGTATGGATCCAAACGATTCTTGCGCTCCACCTGGCAAAGGAGGCGCCATGGCCGGCGTCCGCGGATTCTTCCACCCCAAGACCGCTACCGGCGGCTCGTCCCTCGTCCCCGCGCCCCCGTGGTACTACTCCGGCGACCTGATCACCATCGAGTACCGGACCGAGCCGGAGCGTGTTGCGGAACTGCTCCCGGAACCCCTGGAGCTGGCCGACGAGGACCCGGGCGCGGTCGCCCTGATCTGGGCCGACTGGCAGTCCTGCGGCGGCTCGAAGGAGGAACTGCTCGACCCGGTGCGCGCGCAGTACAAGGAGTGCTTCGCGGTGGTGCGCTGCACCTACCGAGGAAGGACGTACTCCCGCTGTGTGTACATCTGGGTGGACAAGGACTTCGCGATCGCGCGCGGCTTCCATCAGGGCTACCCGAAGAAGCTCGGCTCGATCCATATGACGCGCCCCCATCCCTTCGGGCCCGCGCCGCGGATCGAGGCCGGGGCGGCCTTCGGGGCGACTCTCGCCGCGGCCGACCGGCGGCTGGCCGAGGCGGTGGTGACACTGCGGGAGCCGGCTGCCGACAACGGCTTTGTGAACAGCCATCCGATGGCCCACCACCGCTGGCTGCCGTCGATCGAGAAGGGCAAGGGGCTGGCGCTCGACGAGTTGATCGAGACCGGCGCGGCATCCTTCGAGGCCGGTCAGCCCTGGGCGGCCGACGCGGACCTGGCGCTCTTCGAAGCCCCGACCGAAGAACTGGCCCGACTGGAGGTCAAGGAGCTCATCGGCGCCTACTACCGGCAGGTGGGCGTGTGCTGGGACGGTGGCAGCCTGCTGGAGTCGGGCACCTCGGGAGCTTCGGGCGCCGAGTAGTGGCCGGGGCATCGGGCGTCGTACCGCGAGCGGGTGCAGGGGTGTTGCCCGCAGCGGCCGGGCACTCACTGGCCCCGGGCAGCGGCGCCGGGGCCCTCGTGGAGGGGCTGTTCGGCCCAGATGGTCTTGCCGCGTGCGTCGTAGCGGGTGCCCCAGAACTCGGCCAACTGCGCGACCATGAACAGCCCCCGGCCTCCCTCGTCGGTCTCCAGCGCGTGCCGCACGTGGGGTGTCGTACTGCTGCCGTCGGAGACCTCGCAGATCAGGTCGCGGTCGCGGATCATTCGCAGCCGGATCGGTGGAGTGCCGTAATGGATGGCGTTGGTGACCAGTTCGCTGACTATCAGCTCTGTGGTGAACTCCAGCTCTTCCAGCCCCCATTCGGCCAGCTTCCGGATGGCGAGCGCGCGTGCCTCGGCCACCACCTCGGGCTCGGACGTCAGCTCCCAGGTGGCGTGCAGATCCGGATCCAGCCCCCGCATCCGCGCGACCAGCAGTGCCACGTCGCCCTGTGGGCGGATCGGCACCAGCCGGCGGATCACCGCGTCGCAGATGGTGTCGAGTGCGGGGGACGCGGTGAGACGGGGCTCGGACAGAGCCGCGCGGAGGCGCTCGGCACCTGTGCCGGCGCTTTGCTCCCGGGACTCCACCAGACCGGCGGAGTACAGCACGAGCAGTTCCCCGTCGGCCAGAGTCACCTCGGTGTCCTCGAACGGAGACCCGCCCCGGCCGAGCGGAGGCCCGTCGGGCAGATCGAGGATGTGGACCTTCCCGTCCGCCGAGGCGCGCGCGGGTGGCGGATGACCCGCACAGGCCAGCACGCAGCGCCGTGAGACCGGATCGAAGACCGCGTACAGGCACGTCGTTCCGGCCGCCCCGGCGGTGAGCCCTTCGCCGTGCTCGTCGTGGAACCGGTTGACCTGGTCGTCCAGATGGGTCAGCAGCTCCTCGGGTGACAGATCGAGGTCGGCGAGCGTCCGCACGGCGGTACGCAGCCGTCCCATGGTCACTGCCGCGTGCAGGCCGTGCCCCGCCACATCTCCCACCACCAGCGCCACTCGCGCGCTCGACAGCGGGATCACGTCGAACCAGGAACCCCCCAGACCGGCATGCGCGCTCGCCGGCAGGTATCGCGACGCGGCGTCCAGTGCCCCCAGCGCCGGCAACCGCTGCGGAAGCAGACTGCGTTGCAGGGCAAGTGCCGTCGCCCGCTCCCGGCTGTACCGACTCGCGTTGTCGATGCACACGGCGGCACGTGCCACGAACTCTTCGGCCAGCAGTACGTCATCGGCCTCGAACGGATGCGCCCGCTTGGAGCGTACGAAGACCGCCGTTCCCAGTGCGGCGCCCCGCGCGAACATCGGGACCAGCAGCCAGGAATGGACGCCGTACTCGCTCACCGTCGTGGCCCGGCCGGGGTCTGCCTCCGCGAACTCGGCGATCAGTTCCTCGCCCGACATCAGCAAGGGCTCGCCGCTCGCCAGGGCAAGCGTGAACAGTGATCCCGGCCCCGATGCGAATGGGTCGATGTCCCCCATGGGAACCATCGCCTCGCTGCGCGCACCAGGTGCGACCGAGCTCGCCGCCCGGCGCATGGGCATGGCCCCGGGCACGGGACCGGCCACCGGCTCCGCGCCGCCGAAGACCGGGTCCAGCAGGTTGACATAGGCGTGGTCGGCGAACCGCGGGACGGCCACCTCGACGAGCTCTTGCGCGGTCTTCAGCACGTCCAGCGTGCTGCCGATCCGTGTGCTCGCATCGTTCACCAGCGCCAACCGCTCCCGCGCTCTGGCCCGTTCGGTCACGTCGAGAACGGCATGCGCCAGTGCGATCACCTCCCCCGTACGGCTGCGGAGCGGAAGGATGGACTCGGACCAGACGTGCTCACGGTCCGGGTCGCCGGGGGTGCGGCCACGCACCTCCGTCTCGAGCTGAGCCTCACCGGTCTGAAGGACTCGCCGCTGCCGCGCCTCGAAGGCCGCCATGTCCAGCAGGCCGGGAGGCGCCACGTCGGCCATGGTGCGCCCCCTGAACTCCCTGCCCGCGAACGTCCCGGCGCGGGCCTGTGCGTCGTTCTGGGCCAGGAAGCGCAACTGGGTGTCGAAGACATCGATGACCACAGGGGATTCGGTGAACAGTCCTCTCAGGAGCGCGTCGCCGAGTTCGTGGCGCCGTGCGGCATCGGCATCCGTCACCTGGATCAGCCACTGCGGGTCACCGGCGGTGGACACCAAGGCACGTGCCTGCAAGGTGACCTCGATGCCCCGTCCGCTCCGGTGCCGCAGGACCGTCTGCCCCAGCTGGACCACCGAAGCCACCCCGCACCGCCCCACGAGGCCGGCGGCGTCCGAGCTGTTGTGCAGCAGTTCGGTCCCGCGCCGGCCCCGGACCTCCTCCGCCGTGTAGCCGAGCAGGTGTTCCGCCTCCGGGCTCAGTCCCAGCAGCACACCGTGCACATCCAGGACGGCGTAGGCCTCATCGCCCGGCTCCGAAAGGACGCCGGAAGCGTCGGGGAATACGGGGTCGTGCATCTCTCCGCCCACTTCTTGATCCGAGGGGCTCAGTTCTCCGGGGCCTGGGCCAATTGTCTCTTTGATCCACTTCTTGTGCAGCCTGCGTGGCGGGCGACCGAGCTACGAGCGCGCGGCTTCCACCAGTGCCTCGAACAGGGCCCGACTCCTCGCGTCGGTGGCGGCGGTGTCCTCGGGATGCCACTGCACGGCGACGAGCCAGCCGGGTGAGCCGGGCCGCTCCAGCGCCTCCACGGTGCCGTCGGCTGCTCGGGCGGTGACCGTGAGGCCGCGGCCCGGCCGGTCCACGCACTGGTGGTGGTAGCAGGAGACGTCGGCCTTGTCGTCCGCGAGAGCGTCGGCGAGCAGCGAACCGGGCGCCACGACGACCGGGTGCGTGAGGTGGCGGTGTTCGCCGTCCGGGCCGCCCATGTCCTGGCGGAGGGTGCCGTTCAGCGCGGTGTTGACGATCTGCAGGCCGCGGCAGACGGCCAGGGTGGGAAGTCCGGTGCCGAGTGCGTGGTGGGCGAGGGCGAGGTCGAAGGCGTCCTGCTCGTCGTCGATGTCGTAGAGGTCGGGATGGGCGTGCTCGTCTCCGTACCGGTGCGGGGAGATGTCGCCGCCGCCGGGAAGCAGAAGTGCGTCGCAGCGCTCCAGGCGTTCGGCGACCTCGGTGGGGTCGGCCTGGCCGCCCGGGGCGTGGGGGTGCAGCGTGAACGGCTCGCCGCCGGCCCGGTAGACGGCCTCGACCAGGGCGCGCGCGTTGACCTCGGCGGCGTAGCGGAGTGCGGAGGCGGACGAGGAGAAGCGGGCCGGGACGGCGATCAGCGGGCGGTACGTCACAGCTGGATCCAGGTGGTCTTGAGTTCGGTGAACTTCTCCAGGGCGTGCGCGGACTTGTCCCGGCCGTTGCCCGACTGTTTGTAGCCGCCGAAGGGGACGCCCGGGCCGCCCTCCTCGTAGCAGTTGATCCAGACGGTTCCGGCGCGAAGCCGCCGGGCCACCCGGTGGGCTGTGGACAGGTCGGCCGTCCACAGCCCGGCGGCAAGCCCGTACTCGCTGTCGTTGGCGAGGGCGACGGCCTGCTCGACGGTGTCGAAGGTCAAGACGGACAGCACGGGGCCGAAAACTTCCTGGCGGGCGACCCGCATATGGGGGGTGACCTGGTCGAACACGGTGGGCCGGACATGGAGGCCGCCATGGTCGGGGAGCGCGGAGCCGCCGGTGCGCAGCCGGGCGCCGTCCTGACGGGCCCCGGCGATATGGCCGAGGACGCTGTCGAGCTGGCGGGCGGTGGCGATCGGGCCCATCTCGGTGGCCGGGTCGAGAGGGTCGCCGGCGCGCAGGGTGCGGGCGCGCTCGACCACGGCGTCCACGACCTGCTCGGCGACGGAGGAATGCACCAGCAGCCGGGAGGGCGCGGTGCACATCTCACCCGCGTTGAAGAAGATGCCCCAGGCGGCGGTCGCGGCGGCGGTGTCCAGGTCGGGTGCGTCGGGCAGCACGATGTTGGGCGATTTGCCGCCGAGCTCCAGCCAGACCCGCTTGAGGTTGGAGTCCGCGGCGTAGCGCAGATAGTGGCGGCCTACGGCGGTCGAGCCGGTGAAGGCGACGACGTCGACGCCGGGGTGGAGGCCGAGCGCCCGGCCTGTCGCGGGGCCCTGACCGGTGACCACGTTGAGCACGCCGTCCGGGAGTCCGGCCTCGGCACCGAGGCGGCCGAGCCGCAGAGCGGACAGCGGGGTCTGCTCGGACGGCTTGAGGACAACGGTGCATCCGGTGGTGAGCGCCGGCGCGATCTTCCAGGCGGCGAGGGTGAGGGGGAAGTTCCACGGGACGACGGCGGCGACCACACCGATCGGTTCGCGGGTGACCAGGGCGAGGGCGTCATCGCCGGCCTGCGGTGCCTCGTCTAGGTGCTTGTCCGCCAGTTCGGCGTAGTAGCGCAGGGTGTTGATGACGGCGCGCAGTTCGATGCCGTACGCCTCGGTGACGGGCTTGCCCATCTCCAGACTGATGAGCAGGGCGAGCTCGGTGCGGTGCTCCTCGACCAGGTCCGCGAAGCGCTGCAGCACCCGGCCCCGCTCGGCGGCCGGCAGTCGGGGCCAGGAGCCGTGGTCGAAGGCGCGGCGGGCGGCGGCGACGGCGCGGTCGACCTCGTCAGGACCGCCGTCGGCGACCTCGGCCAGGACGTGGCTGTCCCGGGGGGAGACCAGCGGGAACACGCCGCCCTTGCCGGGTTCGTCGCTGCCGTCGATGAGGTGGTGCACGGGTGGCGTGAGCCCTGCGGCCAGGGACAGCCACTCGGCGTGGGTGGTTGGTGGCATGGAAGCTCCCGAGATTATGTTTGGGATCAAACGATAGCCTTGGTGTCCTGAGTGCGGAAGGTCTTGACCGGTCACCGGGTGCTGGCTAGTTTATTTGGAGCCAAACGATTCGGAGGCTCTCAGATGTCTGAACGGCACGACACGGCGGTGGTGACGACGGTCGCCGGGGTGGCGGTCGACACCCGTCACTGGATCGACGGGCGACGGGTCACCTCGTCGGCCACCTTCCCCGATGCCTCGCCCATGGACGGCGCCCCGCTCGCCGAGATCGCCCGAGGCGGCGCGGCCGAGGCATCGGCCGCCGTGACCGCGGCCCGCGCCGCGTTTCCCGGCTGGGCGGCGACCGCCCGCGAGGAGCGGGCCCGCATCCTGCACGCGATCGCCGACGGCGTCGACAAGCGCATCGAGGAGCTGGCGGCCGTCGAGACCGCCGACAACGGCGCCCTGCTCCGCTCGCACCGCCGGGGCGTCATGCCGCGCGTCGCGCACAACTTCCGTTTCTTCGCCGACTGGCTGCTGACGCTGGGCCACGAGGACTTCGAGACGCGCGGTCACACCAACCACGTCTCCTGGGACCCGGCAGGCGTCTGTGCGCTGATCACGCCCTGGAACGCCCCGCTGATGCTGGCCACATGGAAGGTCGCCCCCGCACTGGCCGCCGGAAACACCGTCGTCCTCAAGCCCGCCGAATGGTCTCCGCTCACCGCGTCCCTGCTCGCCGACATAGCCGCCGAGGCCGGGCTCCCCGCCGGGGTGCTCAACGTCCTCCAGGGCTACGGCGAGGAGGCCGGCGCCGCCCTCGTCTCGGACCCGCGCCTGGCCCGGATCAGCTTCACCGGCTCCGTACCCACCGCCCGCCACATCGCGGCCGCCGCGGCAGCCAACCTGGTCCCCGTCAGCCTCGAACTCGGCGGCAAGTCCCCGCTGCTGGTCTTCGCCGACGCCGACCTGGACCTCGCCGTCGAGCTGGCCGTAGAGCAGTACGACAACGCAGGCCAGGTCTGCCTCGCCGGCACCCGGCTGCTCGTTGAGTCCTCCATCGCCGAGGAGTTCACCCGGCGCCTCGTCGAGAAGAGCGCCGCGCTGCGCCAGGGCGACCCGCGCGACGAGGCCACCGGCATCGGCCCCAACATCCACCCCGACCACGTCGCACGCATCGACGGTTTCGTACAGCGCGCACTCGCCTCCGGCGCCCGCGCCGTCATCGGCGGCGGCCCCAACACCGAGCTGGGCGGGCTCTACTACCTCCCGACCCTCCTCACGGACGTCGCCCCCGACGCCGAAATCGTCACGGAGGAAGTCTTCGGCCCGGTGCTGACCCTGCAGACCTTCGACACCGAGGAGGAGGCCCTGGCGCTGGCCAACGGCACCCGTTTCGGACTCGCCGCCACGCTCCTGACCGGCGACCAGGAGCGTGCCCACAGGGTCACGAAGCAGCTGGTCGCCGGCACCGTCTGGGTCAACTGCTTCTTCGTACGGGACCTCCAGGCCCCGTTCGGTGGCTCACGGCAGTCCGGCATCGGCCGCGAGGGCGGTACCTGGAGCTTCGACTTCTACTGCGACGTCAAGAACACCGTCACCGCGCCGAAGGGCTTTCAGCACCATGGGTGAGATCGTCGGGGCCGGGATCGTCGCCCATGTGCCCACCATCATGCTGCCCGAGGCCACCCGCCGGGAGCTCAACCACGGCGAGGACACCACCCTGGTCGCCGGTCTCGAGCGGCTGCGCCGCGAGGTCTTCGAGACGAACGCGTACGACACCGTGGTGCTGCTGGACTCGCACTGGGCCACCACGGTGGAGTTCGTCGTCACCGCGCACGACCGCCGCGCCGGGCTGTTCACGTCCGAGGAACTGCCGCGCGGAATGTGCCGGATCCCGTACGACTTCCCCGGTGACCCCGAACTCGCCCACGCGATAGCCGCGCACGACGAGAAGCACGGCACCTGGATCACCCCGATCGACGACCAGCACCTGCCGATCTTCTACGCGACGGTCAACCTGTGGAAGTACCTCGGCGTCGAGGGCAAGCGATGGATCTCCATCGGCGTGTGCCAGACCGCAGACACCGAGGACTATCTCCGGCTCGGCCGGGCGATCGCGGACGGCATCGCCGCCACCGACCGCAAGGTCCTGTTCATCGCCTCCGGCGCCCTGTCGCACACCTTCTGGCCGCTGCGCCAGATCCGCGACCACGAGGCGAGCGGCCTCGAGCACATCTTCACCCCCGAAGCGCGCGCGGCCGACGAGGAGCGCATCGCCTGGTTCCAGCAGGGGCGCCACGACCGGGTCCTGCAGACCATGCCCGAGTTCCTCAACCACAAGCCCGAAGCCCGCTTCGGTCACTACCTGACGATGGCCGGCGCACTCGGCGAGGAGCGCCTGAGCGCTCCCGGCCGGCTGTTCAGCGCGTACGAGAACTCGGTCGGCACCGGCCAGGTGCACATCTGGTTCGACCGGCCGGCGGCCGGCTGGACCGCCCCGCGCGCCATCCGGGGCGGTCTGCGCCACGACCCCCATCACCATGTCGACCCTCATCACCACGAGGAGCCCCTCCATGCCTGAGTACCGCCGCATCCTGCTCGACGGCGCCGTGGCCGAGGTCGTCCGTGAGGGTGACGAGCTCGTCGCCGCCGACGGCCGCCGGGTGAAGACCGGCGAGGCGCACCATCTGCCGCCCGTCGTTCCGTCCAAGGTCGTCGCGGTGCACCTCAACCACCGCAGCCGGGTGACGGAGTTCCAGACCTCGCTGCCGCCCGCGCCCACCTACTTCCACAAGCCCACCTCGTCGCTCAACGCGCACGGCGGCGCGATCGTCCGTCCCGAGGGCTGTCAGTACCTCAACTACGAGGGCGAGGTGGCCATCGTCATCGGCAGGACGTGCCGCAACGTCTCGCCTGCCGAGGCGGGTCACCACATCGCCGGTTACACCGTCGCCAACGACTACGGCCTGCACGACTTCCGCGACACCGACGCCGGTTCCATGCTCCGCGTCAAGGGTTCTGACACCCTGTGCCCGCTCGGCCCCGGCCTGGTCACCGACTGGGACTTCCACGGCAAGCGGCTGCGCACATACGTCAACGGCGAGGTGGTCCAGGACGGCTCCACGGACGAGATGGAGTGGGACATGCACTATCTCGTCGCGGACATCGCCCGCACCATCACCCTCTTCCCGGGCGACGTGCTGCTCTCCGGCACCCCGGCCAACTCCCGCCCGGTCCGGCCCGGCGATGTGGTCGAAGTCGAGGTCGAAGGTCTCGGGAAGCTCACCAACCACATCGTCACCGGCCCGGTCCCGGTGCGCGACGACTGCGGAGCCCAGCCCACCGCGTCCGAAGAGGTGCTGTCCACGGCCTTCGGCGGCGACTGGGAGTTCCGCGGCATCCGTCGGCCCCAGCGGCCCTGACCCGGTACGAACAGGAGAGGACCCCATGGATCTGCGCTACTGGCTCGAAGCGGCCGTGACATCCAACGAGGAGTGGGCGAGCGGCTTCGGCGAATTCGCCAGGCATCCGTCGCTTCAGGTCGACGACGCGCGGTTCGCCGCCGCGTTCGGCACCTTCAGCGAACGGCTGAAGGACAACTACCCGTTCTTCCATCCCCGTTACGCCGGGCAGATGCTCAAGCCGCCGCACCCGGCCGCCGTCGTCGGCTACCTCGCCGCGATGCTGATCAACCCCAACAACCACGCCCTGGACGGCGGTCCGGCCACCGCGCGGATGGAGCGCGAGGCCGTCCAGCAGCTCGCCACGATGTTCGGCTACGACACCCACCTCGGCCACCTCACGACCAGCGGAACCATCGCCAACCTCGAAGCCCTCTTCGTGGCCCGGGAGCTCCACCCCGGCAAGGGCATCGCCTACAGCACCGAGGCCCACTACACACACGGCCGGATGTGCAAGGTCCTTGGTGTGGAGGGACATCCCGTAGCGGTCGACGACAGCGGCCGGATGGACCTCGACGCGCTGGAGGAGCTGCTGCGGACGGGTCGTGTCGGCACGGTGGTGCTCACCACCGGCACCACCGGGCTCGGCGCCGTCGAACCGGTCCACGAGGCGCTGGCCCTGCGCGAGCGATACGGCGTGCGCATTCATGTCGACGCCGCCTACGGAGGGTTCTTCACCCTGCTGGCCGGCGCCGACGGTCCCGAGGGGCTGCCCGAGGCGCCGTGGCGCGCCATCGCCGAGTGCGAGTCGATCGTCGTCGATCCGCACAAACACGGCCTCCAGCCGTACGGGTGCGGCGCCGTGCTGTTCCGCGACCCGTCAGTCGGCCGCTTCTATCTGCACGACTCGCCGTACACCTACTTCACCTCCGAGGAGCTGCACCTCGGCGAGATCAGCCTGGAGTGTTCCCGCGCGGGCGCGGCCGCTGCCGCACTGTGGCTCACGTTCCAGCTGCTGCCGCCCACCCGTGACGGGCTCGGCCAGGCGCTGGCCGCCGGTCGCCGTGCCGCGCTGCGCTGGTCCGAACTGATCGAGGAGTCGGAGCATCTGGAGCTCTACCAGACGCCGGAACTCGACATCGTCAGCTACTTCCCGGTGACGGAACCCCTCACCCTGTCGCGGATCGACGAGGCGTCCGGGCGCATCCTGCAGGCCGGCATGGCCGATGCCGACGACCCGGTGTTCCTGAGCACCCTGCGTATCGGGGCCGACCGGCTCACCGCCCGGCACCCGAAACTCACCCCCGACGCCGACGGCGCCCGCATTCTGCGCAGCGTCCTGATGAAGCCCGAATCCGAGGACTACGTGGACCATCTCCACCAGCGCCTGGAACAGCTCGCCCGCGCCTGACGGCACCCGACCGCAGACCGAGGGAGCCGGCAGGTGCGCGCACTGATCATCGAGCACGAGCACGTGTCCACACCGGGATACGTGGGCGAGCGGCTGGCGCAGCGGGGCTACGACCTCACCGAACTGGTCGTCGTCCCGGCGGAACGGTTCACCGACCCCGGGGTGGAACGGGTCTTCCCCGCAGCCGAGGCGTACGACCTCGTCGTGGCCCTGGGTGCGCCGTGGTCGGTGGACCACACCGAGCTCATCGGGCCATGGATAACGCCCGAGCTGGACCTGCTGCGCGCCGCGCACGCCGCCGGGGTGCCCGTGCTCGGTATCTGCTTCGGCGGCCAGGCACTGGCGACCGCGCTGGGCGGCCGGGTCGAGCGCTCCCCACGCTTCGAGCTCGGCTGGACCAGGGTCCACACCGACGATGCCCGACTCGTCCCGGAGGGGCCGTGGTTCCAGTACCACGGTGACCGTTGGCGCCTGCCGCCCGGCGCGCGGGAGGTCGCACGCAACAGCGTCTGCTCCCAGGCGTTCGTGCGCGGCCGCAGCATGGGTGTGCAGTTCCATCCGGAGCTCACCCCGGCCACGCTCGAGAAGTGGCTCGTTCACGGCGGCGGGGCCAAGGCGGACGAGCTGGGCGTGGACACCGCCGCACTGCTGGCACGTACGCGTACCGAGGCCCCGCACGCCCGTGCGCGTGCCCACCTTCTGGTCGATTCTTTTCTCGGCCTGCCCGCGCGGTAAGTGACGGCGGGCCAACCCTTGCCGGAATTCATTTGGGCCCTTACGATCCCTCTCAATGGGTCGTAAGGGTCCAAATAAGTACCTTTCCAGGCCATCGGGCACCATGGTTGCCACGGCCTTGTCCCCGACCGACGGGAGCGCCAGTCATGGCCGTCGAACAGCTCTCCACACCCGCCACGGACAGCACACTGAGACACGGAATCGGCGTCTCGCACATCGTCTTCTTCGTCGTCGCGGCATCAGCGCCGCTGACCGTCGCCGCGGGGGGAAGCCCGCAGGCCTTCGCCGTCAGCGGCGCGGTGGGCTACCCGCTCGCCTTCCTCGTCCTGACGGTCGTCCTCGTCGTCTTCAGCGCCGGCTACGCCGCGATGAGCCGCCACATCACCAACGCCGGCGCCTTCTACTCCTACGTGGCGCAGGGGCTGGGCCGGTCGCTCGGTGTGGGCACGTCCTTCGTCGCGCTCGTGTCCTACAACGCCATGCAGATCGGGATCTACGGCCTGTTCGGCTTCACCGCCGCCGACCTCGCCAAAACCCGGTTCGGCCTCGACCTGCCGTGGTGGACGTACGTCCTGGCATGCATAGCCGCCGTCGGCGTACTCGGCTACCGGCGCATCGACCTCAACGCCAAGGTGCTCGCGGTCCTGCTGGTGATCGAGACCGTGACCGTCGTCGTCTTCGACGCGGGGCAGTTCCTCGACCCCGGCCCGCAGGGCATCTCGGCCACCCCGTTGTCCTTCGACGCGCTCACCACCGGAGCGGTCGGCGCCGCCTTCTGTTTCGCGATGGCGGGCTTCATGGGATTCGAATCCGGCGCCATCTACGGCGAGGAGTGCCGGGATCCGCGGCGCACCATCCCGCGCGCCACCTACGTGGCGGTCATCCTGATGGGCGTCTTCTACGCCCTGTCGGCCTGGGCGCTCGCGATCGGCGCCGGACCCGGCCTCGTCGTCGGAGCCGCCCAAGAGCAAGGTCCCGGCCTCTTCTTCGCCCTCGGTGAGCAGCGGTTCGGCAGCGCCTTCGGCGACATCGCGAACGTCTTCTTCCTGACCAGCCTCCTCGCGGCCATCCTGTCCTTCCACAACGCCGTCGCGCGCTACTCCTTCGCGCTCGGACGAGAGCGCGTGCTCCCCGGCGCGCTGGGCGCCGTCCACCCCCGGCACAGTTCACCCCACGTCAGCTCGCTCGCCCAGACCGGGCTCGCGGGCCTGACGGTCATCGTGTTCGCGGCCGCGGGTCTGGACCCGCTGGCGACCCTTTTCACCTGGCTCACCAACCTCGGCGCCCTGGGAGTCATGTTCCTGCTCTCGGTCGTCTCCGCCTCGGTCATCGGGTTCTTCGCCCGCGACAGGCGCGGCGAGCGGCTGTGGAGCCGCGCGGTCGCCCCGGCCCTCGGCGGGATCGCCCTGGCCGCCGTCTTCATCACCGCCCTGATCAACTTCGACGTGCTGCTGGGCGCGGCGAAGGACTCGTCCCTGACGTGGATCCTTCCCGGCGTACTGCTCGCGGCGGGCATCGCCGGGGTCGCCTTCGGCCTCTTTCTCAAGTTCCGTCGCCCGCTTGTCCATACGGGCATCGGCCATGGCGCCGATGAGGGCACGCAGCTGTCCGACTGCCGGCAGGGATGAGCCTGCGGCGGTCACCGCTCATGACGTGGACCACTCCGCCCGGGCCGGCGGTGTACGACTCACCGTCCGGCCCGACGCGGCCGCTGTCCGGGCGAACTTCACGGCGTCCACCACGGCGGCACCACCCGTGTCGTTGTTGAAGTAGACGTACACGTCGTCCTTGTCCGGCCAGGCGTCGGCGATGCGTCCGGCCCAGGACTTCAGCGCCTGGCGGCCGTAGCGCGGCGCCGGCTCGGCGAGGCCGCCGTGAAACCGTACATACCCCCATGAGGCGGTACGCCACAGTGGCGTCACGGGGCGGGACCCCCGATCCGCCCAGCACAGTGCGCTGCCGTGCCGTTCCAGCACGGCCCGCAGCTCCCCCTCCGACTCCCACCACGAGGTGTGGCGGAGTTCGACGGCCACCCGAACCGTGCGGGGAAAGCAGCTCAGGCAGGCGTCAAGAGCCCCGATGTCCTTGCGGAAGTTGGGCGGCAGTTGCAGCAGTACGGGCCCCAGCCGCTCGCCCAGGCCCTCGGTCCGGTCCATCAGCCGGCCCACCGGCTCCTCGGGGTCGTGCAGCCGCTTGACATGGGTGAGATAGCGGCTGGCCTTGACCGCCATGACGAAGCCCTCCGGCGTCCGCTCCCGCCAGGACGCGAAGGTCTCCGTAGTGGGAAGCCGGTAGAAGGCGTTGTTGTTCTCCACGGTGGCGAAGTGGCGGGCGTACTCCTCCAGCCACAGCCGCTGCGGTTGCCCCGGCGGATAGAGAACACCGCGCCAGTCCTTGTACTGCCACCCTGAGGTTCCGACGAGCATAGGCATGGTCAGATCCGTGCCCGTTCTTCCCTTTTTGTCGCGCCCTCGAGGGCGAGCCCGCGCCGGGCCGTAGGCCTCAATCACCCGACCGGAGTCTCGACGACCGGACATGAGTCGGGGGGAGCCGGAGTGTAAGTATGTCTACGGGTCAACCCGGTAGGTGATGAGCCATCCTCCTGTGGCGACAGGTCACCCGGACGCCGGTCATCCGAGTGCGTGCCCCGTTCGTTTGATGTGCGTGACATCACCGAAGCTGTATCGCTCATTGCGCGGAAGACGACCCAGCGACACCAGCCGCGGAGGGTGCCCGCCCGACCCGGCGGCGGGGCACGCGGGACATATCACCGGCCAGTCCGTGGAGAGTGCCGACCTGGTCCCGCACTACTTTGTCGATGTGCTGGACGAGTTGCTGCAGGAACTGGAGTGCATCCAGAGCGACTTCCATCGCCGCCTTCATGCCGTACTGCCCACCCCGCCCCAGTACCCCCCGACGCAGCGAGGTGCTGACGCCGGCACCATGACGAGGCCCCGGCCTCCCGCACACTCGCCCGGCGCTTCGTACAAGGCCGGTGAGAGGCTGGGGCAGACGCGGCATGTATGACGGTCCCGAGTTGTTCGATGCTTACCAGATGCCGCCCAACGCCTACCAGATGCCACCGAACGGGACGCTGGAGTCCGATGCGCAGTGGTCTGCCGACCATGCGTTGCGCGGGCAAAATGGTTTCCTCCCGCCCGATATGGACCAGACACTTCCGGGCGAAGGGCTGTCCTGGGAAGGGGAAGCGCTGTCCTGGCAGGGCGAAGCGCTGGACTGGGAGGCAGAGCTGGCTCAGCTGCTGGCCACCTCCGCACCGCAGAGCGCCCCAGCGCCCGCAGCCTTTCCCCGGCCCCGCTCCCACACCCGCCGCAAACCCAAGGCCGCCCAGCGCTTCCAGGGCTGGACGTGGCTCCGTGTGGTCAGCTTCAGCCTTGCGACGCTCACCGCGTTCGTCATGACCATCGTCAGCGTCTACAGCGTGATGGTCTCCTACGATCCCCTGCTGTACGTGGCCGCCCCCGGGGTGCCCGCGGACCTGGCCCAGGGCTGGCCGCTCCTGGTCTTCGGGCCCTGGCTGGTTGCCTCGCTGTCGATCCTGCGCATCACACTGCACCGGCGCCGGGCACCGCACGCGTGGGCCGTCGTGGTGTTCTTCGCCGCCATCGCGGTGGCTCTGTGTGTCAGCAACGCGCCGAGGACACTGCCCGGCATCGCGGTGGCCGCGCTGCCACCGGTGGCCGCCCTGTCCTGTTTTCACCAGTTCATTCGCCAACTCGTTCTGACCCACCCCACCCACCCCCGCCACACCCTGTCCCGCCACCGGGCCGCCCATCGCGCCACCCCCTGACGTCCACACCGCAGGCCGCTCGGCGATGGCCAAGAGGCCCGGTCGTCCGCGATGTGGTGCGGACGACCGGGGCTGTTCGTTGCCGTGGTCAGCCCGGTGGGGCACGGAAGGTGGAGAGGGCTCGACGAAAACCCGCCACTGCCGCGCGGCAGCTGTCGGTGGTTTTCGTGTGCCCTATGTGGACGGGCCAAGGTGCCTGGCACCCATGCCTTTTGGTCCGGAAATGGGCGATTAAGAGCCTTTTCGTAGCGCCGCTTCGGGCCGCGCTTGTCTTCATTTAGCTAACGATCAGTACCCGTTGCTATCTCGTTAGTAATATACTTCTTGACGCTTTTGTCGGGGCGGGGTTGACTTCCAGCCACCTCGGCCGCTGAGGACGCGGCCTGTCAGGGAGGTTGACTTCTGTCCATGAACGCACATCTGCGTCACACTGCCGTTGCTGTCGCTGCTTCTGCGATGGCCGTCTCGCTCACTTCCTGTGTCAGCGCCCAGGACTCCGGAGTGAAGACGGGCGATGACATATCCGTCGGTCTGCTTCTTCCGGAGAACGAGGCTGCTCGTTACGAGAAGTTCGACAAGCCGGTCATCGAGAAGAAGATCAGCGAACTGACCAACGGCAAGGGCAAAGTCCTCTATGTCAACGCCAAGCAGGACGCCAACCTGCAGACGCAGCAGATCGACACGATGATCGAAAACAAGGTGGACGCGCTCATCGTGGACGCGGTCGACTCCAAGGCCATCGCCGGCGGCATCAAGAAGGCCAAGGAGGCCGGTATTCCGGTCGTCGCCTTCGACCGTCTCGCCGAGGGCCCGATCGACGCGTACACCTCCTTCGACAACGAAGAGGTCGGCCATGTGCAGGGCATAGCGCTGCTGCAGGCGATGGGTTCCGACACCACGTCGGGCCAGATCGTGATGATGAACGGCGCGCTCACCGACCCGAACGCCGCGCAGTTCAAAAAGGGCGCGCACACCAAGCTCGACGGCAAGGTGAACGTGGGCAAGGAGTACGACACCAAGGAGTGGAAGCCGGAGAACGCCACCGCCAACATGGAGGAGGCGATTTCGGCGATCGGCAAGAACAAGATCATCGGTGTCTACTCCGCCAACGACGGCATGGCGGGCGGCATTATCAACGCGCTGAAGGCCGCGGGCGTCTCCCCGCTCCCGCCGGTCACCGGTCAGGACGCCGAGCTCTCCGCCGTACAGCGCATCGTCGCGGGTGAGCAGTACATGAGCGTCTACAAGCCGTACGCCCCGGAGGCAAGTGCCGCGGCGGAGATGGCCATCCTGCTGGCCAGGGGCATGTCGCTGGACTCCATGGCGCAGGCGGACGTCAACAGTCCGACCAAAAAGAAGATCCCCTCGGTGCTGGTCCCGGTCATCTCACTGACCAAGGACAACATCAAGGAAACCGTGATCGAGGACGGCGTCTACACCGTCGCCGACATCTGCACCCCCGACTACAAGGCAGCCTGCGCCACGCTCGGCCTGAAGAAGTAGGGACCGTAAGGCCCCTCTTGGCGGACTTGCCGGCTTCCAGCGCCGGCTCGGAACCCGGAGGGCTCCTCCGGCCGGCTGGCCCTGGCCGCCTCTGGCGCCTTCGGCGTCGCGTACGCCTCGGTGGTCGCACGCGTCACCCGCGCACTGCGACTCCGTGGCCGGGCAGGTCACGTCCAGTCGTCGGGACCCGGGTCGCCGCCCGCCGCGAGCGTCGCGAGCCGGTCCACATAGTGCAGCCAGCCCTCCCTGTGCGCGGCGCAGGACTCGGCGGAGGGCAGGCCTCGGTGGACCAGGCGCAGCAGGGTGCCGTCGGCGACCGGTTCCAGGGTGATCTCCACCGTCGTCGAGCCGGGTGGCACGGACATCCCGCCCCCGGCCCAACCCCAGGTGAACACCAGGCGCTTGGGCGGGTCGATCTCGACGAAGCGGCCCTCGGCGACGTGCTCACCGGCGACGTTCGTGCGGTAGGCGCCGCCGGGCTCGAAGCTGAACTCGCCGTCCTTGCCCATCCAGGACAGCCACTTCTCCCGGTCGGTGAAGAAGGAGAACACCGTCTCGGGCCGGGCGGCGATGCGCAGCTCCAGCGCGACCACGTCCGTATGCAAAGGCTCGTCGCTCAAGGGCTTGTCACTCACGGGTTCGTCCCTTCGGACCTCTCGGCGCCTTCCGCCGCCTCTGCCGCTTCCGCCAGCTCGGCAAGGGTGTCCAGCTTGGTGGCCCACATGGACTGCAGATAGTCGGCCAGCGGGCCCATGCCCTCGCGGTCGGCCCGGTAGAAGCGCTTCTTGCCCTCCTGGCGCAGCGTAACCAGGCCGGAGTCCCTGAGCACCTTGAGGTGCTGGGAGACCGCGCCGAAGGTGACGTCGAACCGTTCGGCGATCTCCCCTGCGGACAGCTCTGCGTCCCAGACCAGGCGAAGAATCTCGCGCCGTCTGGGCTCGGCGACCGCCCGTACCGCATCCATGCACTTCATTTTAGCGGTCACTTCAACTTGCCAACGAGTGCTAAGTCATTTTAGTCTTGACTAAAGCAATCGGGAGGAGCAGACGCCATGGCGGACATCGCGATGCAGCCGCACATCGAGGCCGAAGCGGACACCGTGTACGCGGCGATCTCCACGACCGAGGGCATCAAGGGCTGGTTCACCGCCACCGCCACCGCGGACAAGGGCGTGGACGGTCTGCACGAGCTGCACTTCCCGGGTGTGCCCGAGCCGTGGCGGCTGCGCATCACCGAGGCGGAGCCCGGCAAGCGGCTCGTCCTGGCGTCAGAGAACGGCCCCTGGGGGGGCACGCTGCAGACCTACGAGGTGCTGACCCGGCCCGAGGGCGGCGTCACCCTGCGCTTCACCCACAGCGGCTTCCCGGCCGTCGACGACGCCTACCGGGACTTCGCCTACGGCTGGGCGACGAAGTTCGTACAGCTCAAGGCCTATGCCGAGACGGGCAGACCCGCGCCCTTCTTCACCGGCTGACCCCGTTACGACCCCCGCCGGGCGCACCGGCGAATTTCGAGGGAGAGACGTTATGAACACCCAGCACAGCACACTGCACTCCGCCATCCGCGAATGCGCCGACGCGGTCGCGGCCACGGCCTCCGGCATCCGCAGCGAACAGCTCGGCGACCGCACCCCGTGCGAGAAGTTCACTGTCGCCGAACTCCTCGACCACCTGGGCGAGACCCTGTCCTCCTCCGCGCGCGCCGCCAGGAAGGAGGCGCAGCCCGACGAGCCCGCTGCCTCGGGCACCTCGCCGGCGTCCCTCGCCGAGTCCGCGCACGGGGTCGCGGCGGCCTGGAGTGACCCGGGCGCGTACGAGGGCACCACCGAGTTCGGCCCGGGCGAGATGCCGGCCGGCTTCGCGGCCACGATCACCCTGGGGGAACTCGCCCTGCACGGCTGGGACCTGGCCCGCGCCACCGGGCGGCCATTCGCCATCAGCGAGGACGCCGCGCAGGTCGCACTCGGCGCGGTCGGGCAGTTCGCGGAGGGCGCCCGCGCCAATGGCTCCTTCGGCCCGCCCGTCCCCGTATCCGCCGACGCGCCCGCCCTCCACCGTGTGCTCGGTGTCAGCGGGCGGAATCCCGAGTGGAGCGGCTGACCGCTCCGCGTACGGCACCGGCAGGAAGGTCGAAACACCGCCATGAGCCGGCCCGGAACTCACAGCATGAGCGCCGTCTCCGGCATGGGCTGCTCCACGCCGTCCAGCTCCAGCGTGCATCTGGGCGGCCTGGAAGGGACGAGGTGCGGCTCGCGTATCCGGACCCGGATCGGGCGTTCGGGCTCTTCGGGCAGTTCGGCGGTCAGCAGGCTCGTCCCACGGCCGTGCTCTTTCTGGGCCGCGACCACTTTGCCGTCGACCAGGACCTCGATCTCTCCGTGCCTTCCGGGCCCCACGTTCACGGTGATCGAGTGGTCACCCTGATCCAGATGGAAGTGGTGTCTGTGCCCCATGACGCACCTCCACAGTGCTGTCGGTAGGTCCAGCGTAGATCCGGCTCCCGCTTTGCACGTAGTTGAGTTTCCCTGGGGCTTCTGCGTACCTGGGCCGCTCGCCGACGGCGGGAGGCATTGCGAGAGACAATTGTCAGTGGGTGCCGTGCTGGTCGGTTTACGGAGCGCAGGGCGCGAGGTCCTGCCCGGTGGACCGGTTCTCCAGCCGGCCGGAGACGACGATGAACGGCTCGGTCCGTGTCGGACAAGTGGTCGGGGTCCCGCTGCGCATGCACTGGAGCGTGCCGCTGCTGGTGGTCCTGTTCGCGTACGGTCTCGGCCGCCAGACCCTCCCCGCATGGACTCCGGGACGCTCGGACGCCGTGTACACCTTCGCCAGTGCCGTGGGCGCCGTGCTGCTCATGGGCAGCCTGCTGCTCCACGAGACGGCACACGCGGCGACTGCCCGCAGGAAGAAGATCGCGGTAGAGGATGTGACGCTGTGGGCGCTGGGCGGGATGACCCGGATGGGTCGACCGCAGTCCGCCGCGGTGGCTTTCGCCGTGGCGGTCAGCGGGCCGCTGACCAGCCTGGCTGTCGGAGGCACCGCGCTCGGAGCGGGAATCGGGCTGCACCTGACGACCGGCTGGGCGGTGCCAGCCGCCGTTCTGATGTGGCTCGGCTGGGCGAACCTGTTCCTCGGCGCGTTCAACCTGCTGCCCGCTTCGCCGCTCGACGGCGGAAGGGTGGTGCAGGCGCTGATGTGGTGGCGCACCGGAGACCGCGACCGCGCGGATCGGGCGGCGTCCCGAAGCGGTCAGGTCATGGGCGTGCTGATGATGGTCGTCGGCTGGATCGCCCTCCTGCGCGGGGTGCCGGGCGGGCTGTGGCTCGTCTTCGTCGGCCTCTTCATCACCCTCGTCGCCGGCGCGGAACGGCAGCGCGCCGTGATCCACACGGCCCTGCGGGGCGTGCGGGTGGCCGATGCCATGTCCAGCCCGGTGACCACCGGTGCCGACTGGCTGACCGTCCAGCGGTTCATCGACGAGGTGGCCGTGAAGACCCACCATTCCGCCGTGCCCCTGCTCGACTTCGAAGGCCGCCCCAGCGGGATCGTTCAGGCACGCAGGCTGGCCGGGGTACCGGGGCCGCGCCGGGAGGCTCTGCGTGTGCGCGATGTGGCGATCCCGCTGTCGCAGTGTGCGGTGGCCGCTCCGAGCGATCTCCTGAGTGATGCTCTCGACGGGCTCCGCCCGGGCAGCGGCATGCGCATTCTCGTCGTGGACGGGGGACAGCTGGTGGGGATCGTCAACGCGAAGGACATCTCACGGCAGATACAGCGGCAGGCACTGCGGGCCCAAGGGCCCAGCTGAGCCGGTCCCGAAGCGTCGTCGAGTGATGCGCACCGAAGAGCAGCAGTGCCCGCGCCCCGCCTTCGGCCCGCCGCGCGCACAAGGGCGCGGCGGGCAGGCATCAGGGGCGCGGTCGGATCAGCCCTCGGCGATCTCGCGGACCTCGGAGGTGACGGTCCAGTGCTCCGGGTGGATCTCCAGGAACCGCTTGGTCCACTCCAGGGCCTCGGCCTTGTCCTTCGCCTGCAGGATGGCGTAACCGCCGATGACTTCCTTGCTCTCGGTGAAAGGCCCGTCGGTGAAACGGAACTTGCCGCCGGACCAAGTGACCCGGGTGCCCTCGGAGGTCGGCGTGAGCCCGGCCGTGTCCAGCATGACCCCGGCCTTGGTGATCTCTTCGAACAGCGCGCCCATGCGCTGATCGAACTCGGGGCCGGGGTCATCGGTGGGGGCGTTCTGCTCGTCGATGCGGATCAGTGAGAGATAGCGCGGCATGGTGACTCCTCGGTCGGGAGGACGGGGGCTTTCCCTGCCTCTCATCCTTGCGTCGAACGGGAGACGGCCGGATCGACGGCTCCCCGGAATGCTTCTGAGAATTTTCCGGGGGGCGGGTACCGGAGGGGCGGCCACGGGTCGCGGCCGGTCCCGCCCGCCCCGCCCCCGGTCGCGGCCGGTCCCCGCTGGGCTGCCATATCGGGCCAGGTGGGCCGACCCTGCGCACACTGGGAATATGGGCGGGATGATCGCCGGTGAGACGGCGGAACGCGAGGATCTGCTTGCTGCGGCCGTCGTCAAAGCCGTCAGAGGAACCAGCGCGTACGCCGGGAGCGTCTTTCTCCGCTCCCGCGACCGCCGCTCGATCGTGCTCGCCGCCACGTGCGGGGTGCCACCCTCCCTGCTGGGCGGCTGGCGCCTCATCCCGGTGAGCAGCCCCATCCCGGTCGCCGCGGCCTACGGGTCGGGCCGCACGGTCCACCTGGCCGACGCCGATGAGACGATGCGCCGTTTTCCCCAGCTCGCGGTGGCTCTGCCGTACGCCTTCGGCTCCTGCTCCGTGCCGGTGGGCGCCGGTGGCGAGACCTTCGGGGCGCTCGCGATCGTCTGGGCGGCGGCACCGGGCAGCGAAGGGCTGTCCAAGGCCCAGCGCCGCCAGGTGCGCACCATCGCCAACCGGCTCGGTACCTCCCTCGCCGCCCTCCGCGCCCGTACCGGCGATCCCGTCGAGTGCGACCCGCAGACGGTTCCCGTCGAGACACCCGCTCCCTCGGCACCGGCCGTACGGGTCGGCTTGTTCGACTGGGATCTCGTCACCGGCACCTTCACCGTGGACGACGAGCTCTGCGCGATCTTCGGCCTGGACCCCCGTGCTTTCGACGGTCGAGCCGAAACGCTCGCTTCCTGTCTGCACCCCGGCGACCTCGCTGCCTTCCGGGCCGGGGCCCGCGACGCAGCCGCCGAGGGCCGGATCGTCGCGCGGCGCCTGCGCGTACGAGATCTCGGGGGCGACGGCGAGGGGTACCGCACCGTCGAGTTGTGGGGCCGTGTACCGGAGGTCGACGAAGCGCGGGTGCGCACCCACCTGGTGGGCGCGGTCGTCGACGCGCGGGCCGGCCGTGCGGCCGTCGCCGCGGTCGAGCGGCTGCGGGACGGGTTGTTCTCCCTCGCCCCGGACGGGCGGGTCACCTACGCCAACCCCAGCCTTGAACAGCTGCTGGACGTTGGCGGCGACGAGCTGCTGGGGCAGTGTCTCTGGGACGTCCTGCCGTGGCTGTCCGACCCCGATTTCGAGTACCGGCACCGGTCCGCGATGATCTCGCAGGAGCCGCTCTCCTTCCTTGCCCGTCGCCCGCCCGACCAGTGGCTCGCCTTCTCCCTCTACCCGGAGGCGGACGGGGTGACCGGCCATGTTGTCCCCACTGGTCGTCCCCCCCTGGCCGCCACAGCACCATCGGTCGCGACGGCATCCGCCGCATCGGCCGCGACACCACCCGCCGACAGACCGGCGCGCCTGGGCGTGATCTTCCATGTCCTGCAGCTGGGCAGCGCGCTGACCGAGGCGGTCACCGCCCGCGAAGTCTGCGACGTCGTCGCGGACCAGCTTCTCCCGGCCTTCGGCGGCCAGCAGCTGGCGATCTACGTCGTCCGCGAGGGAACGATGCATCTGCTCTTCCACACCGGCCGCCGTGAGGACTTCCTCGACTGGCTGGAGGGCGTGCCGCTGCACGCCCGTCTGCCCGGCACGGAGACCCTGACCTCCGGGGCCCCACTCTTCATCGAGTCGCAGCAGGACCTCTCCCAGGGATATCCGGAAATCCCCGCGGGCGGGTTGAGCTCCTGGGCGTATCTGCCGCTGATCGCCTCCAGCCGCCCCGTCGGCACGTGTGTTCTCGGCTTCGAGGACGCCCATCCGTTCACGGCGAAGGACCGCGGTGTCCTCACCGCGCTCGCGGGGCTGATCGCCCAGGCGCTGGAACGAGCGCGGCTCTACGACTCGGAGTTCGCCCTCGCGCGCGGCCTGCAGCAGGCGCTCCTGCCGCACCGGCTGCCGGTGGTCCCCGGCGTCCACGCCGCCGCCCGCTACCTGCCCGGCACCAGCGGAATGGACATCGGCGGCGACTGGTACGACATCATCCCCACCGGCAGCGGAGTGTCTCTCGTCATCGGGGACGTCGAGGGACACAGCATCGCCGCGGCGGCCACCATGGCTCAGCTGCGCAGCGCCGTACGGGCCTTCGCGGCGGTGGGTCATGCGCCCGGCGACGTGGTGGCCGGTGCCAACCAGACCCTCATCGACCTCGACGCCGGGCTGCTCGCCAGCTGCTGCTACATACGCCTCGAGCCCTCCGGCCACCGCGCGTACGCGGTCAGCGCCGGCCACCTCCCGCCACTGCTTCGCCGTCCCGACGGGACGACCGACGTCCTTGCCCTGGACGCCGGCCCACTCCTCGGCGTGGATCGCGCGAGCACCTATCAAGGAACCTGGATCGACCTCGCGCCGGGCTCCGTCCTCGCCCTCTACACGGACGGCCTGGTCGAGGAGCGCGGCACCGACATCGACGTGGGCATCGACCGGCTACGGGCATCCCTGGCCCACGCCCGTGCGGACTCGGTCGACGAACTCGCCGACCGGCTCCTGCACGACGCACGCCGTTCCACATACCGAGCCGACGACATCGCGCTGTTGCTCACCGAGTACGGCCCCTTCACAGCGCCGGGGTGAGGTCCGAGGCTGCCTTTGGCAGCCGACAGCCTCATGCGCCCCTCGGACAAAGGGACATGGTGGCTCCTGCGCAGCCGGCTCCCTTCTGCATGCGCCCAGGCCCGGCTCGGGCTATTGCCGGGAGCCTCATTTGGCGGCAGAGGGCCACCTGGCCCATTCATGCCTTTTTAATATTCCACGATCGCGAATGGTGAATTTCGCGGAATCGCCCGAGCGAATCATATGCTCTGGCGCGCCGGTGCGTAATATGCCAGCGACAGAAATGGGCGATTCTGTGTGACGACCGGGAACCGCCAAATACGCCACCATCCCCCAGGAGTTGGCTCCTCGATGACGCTGAATATTCCTGATGTGCCTCTACGGCGCACAACGCCGGTCTGGATCGCGGCAGTACTCGCCGTGGTGATCGCCGCTGTCGTAGTCGCGGTGACGCCGACACAGGCAAAAGCCATCGCAACATCCGTACCTCTGGGTACGGCGGGTAGTTTCGGAGTACTGGCCGGTACGACGGTCACCAACACCGGCGACTCGGTGATTTCTCAAGACCTCGGAGTGAGTCCGGGGACGGCCATCACCGGCTTCCCGCCAGGAGTGGTGCTCGGGGAGCAGCACTCTGCGGATGCTGTGGCCCTCCAAGCCCAGAGCGACCTGGTCGTGGCGTACGACGATGCTGCGGGACAGGACACGGATTTCGCTCTTGACTCGGGAATCGGTAATGGCGAGACGCTGCTTCCGGGCGTCCACACCGCCGAATCCGGAGTCGGACTCACCGGCGACCTCGTCCTGGACGCCGATGGCGACCCCAGCGCCGTCTGGGTGTTCCAGATCCCTGAAGCCCTGACGACGGCATCCGCCAGCCGGGTGCTCCTCACCAACGGTGCCTCGCCGTGCAATGTGTACTGGCAGATCGGAAGTTCGGCCACCATCGGCACCAACTCCACCTTCGTGGGCACCATCATGGCCCTGACCTCGATCAGTGTTACCACGGGGGCGAACATCGACGGCCGGGCGCTGGCCCGTAATGCCGCCGTGACGCTGGACACCAACAACATCTTCCTGTCGGCGTGCGGGACCGGGACCACGGGTGGTGCTGCGACGGGTGGTGCCGCGACGGGTGGTGCTGCGACGGGTGGTGCTGCGACGGGTGGTGCTGCGACGGGTGGTGCTGCGACGGGTGGTGCCGCGACGGGTGGTGCTGCCACAGGTGGTGCTGCCACAGGTGGTGCCGCGACGGGTGGTGCCGCGACGGGTGGTGCCGCGACGGGTGGTGCCGCGACAGGTGGTGCCGCGACAGGCGGCGATACTACGGGCGGTGCCAACGGCGGCGAAACTGGTGGAAATGGTCACGGCAAGCCCAAGAAGCCCAAGAAGCACAAGCCCAAGAAGCCGAAGAAGCACAAGCCCAGCAAGCCCAAGAAGCACAAGAAGCCCCACGAGCGCGTTGGGGGCTACGTCAGCGATCACAAAGATCACCTAGAGGAGTCTGTCCAGCACGAGGGTCAGCACAGCAGGAGTGCGTAGCTGAGTCACGTGCGTCCTTCCGGCGGAGTGAGTGCTCGAGGGCAGTCGCCCACATGCACGAGTGGGACGGGTGGCGCGCGGCGGACAGTCATCGATTCCGTCGCGCGCCGCCAGTGGAGGCTTCGGGAGAAGCAGGTGCGAGAAGTCGGGACTGAAAGGCCGGGTGGGGCCGTGCTGGGCGGCGTCGAAACATTGGATGCTGACGAATCGGACCGAGCCGGCCCAGGGCCGGTCGTACAGACCCGGGGCGGTAAAGCCCGTCCGTCCCGAGAGCCTTCAGAGCCTCTGTCCGTCCCCCTGAATGTGGGAACAAGAGCCGCCATGGTCCTGTGTCTGGCGACGGCTCTGGTGCATGTGCTCCTGGTATTTCTGCATGTGGCACCCCCGAATTCCGTCTCTCGGCAATACAGCCGGCAGGTCGACGCATGGGTCCTCCCGCTCTTCGAGCAGAACTGGCGACTCTTCGCCCCGGATCCGGAGTCGGTCAACCGGAGGTTTTCGGTGAGGACCAAGCACACCGGCCCGGCCGGCACCGTGCAGGTGAGCGACTGGTTCGAGCTGACCGCCATCGACAAATCCGCGGTGAAGCACAACGCATTCCCGAGCCATACGGTGCAGAACATGCTGCGCCGGGCCTGGAGCGCCTACCTCGAAACGCACGGCGGCGACGACCGGCCGCGCTCGGAGCGGGCTCTGATGATGCAGCAGTACCTGACCAACATCGCGGCGGATCGCGTCGCTGCCCAACGAGGCGGGACCTTCGAGTCCGTCCAGCTGCGGGTGATCACCCTGCCTGTCCCGCCTGCCGCAGCGGGTGGGCCAGACCAGGCCGCGGCCGCGCCGAAGCGTGCCGACACCCGCTACCTGCCCTGGTGGAAGGTGGTCTCCCATGGGAACTGAGCAGGCGCCCCCAGCGCACCCCCGTCGCACCCCCGAGCGGGCGGACGCGGGAACGCCACAACGAGCACTCGACCGGATCGAGGTGTTCCTCACGGCCCTGACCGGCCGGCCGATCTCCCTGTACGCGGCGGCGGTGTTGCGCATCGGGTACGGATTCCTCTACCTCGTCTTCCTGCTGCGAGAGTTTCCGCACCGCGACGAGATCTGGGGTCCCGGATCACCCTGGACGCCCGAGCTGGCGAAGCAGCTGTTCGACCAGACGGGATGGGGCAGCATCCTCACCCTGTCCGACAGCAGGGCGTACTTCGAAGTCTGTTACGCGGTGGCCCTCGTCACGTCCGCACTGTTCCTGTTGGGCTGGCGGACCAGAGCGGTGTCCGTGCTGTTCGCGGTCGTCGTGGTGTCGTTCCATGCCAGGGCGATCTTCATGACGGACGGAGGAGACAACCTCATTCTCCTCATGGCCGTGTACCTCGTCTTCACCGCATGCGGCCGTCGCTGGTCCCTCGACGCGCGCAGGACCCGGCTGCAAGCCTGCGTGGGCAGGGCGGAGAGTAATCCGGCGGGCCCGGGGCCGGGCGAGTTCATGCATCAACTCCGGTACAGCCGTGGTGCTTTGACGACGATTCTGCACAACTGTGGGATGTTCGTCATCGCGGCTCAGGTCTGCTTCCTGTACGGGGCCGCGGGCCTCTACAAGGTTCAGGGCGGCACCTGGGGCAATGGGACCGCCCTGCACTACGTCTTGAACCTCGACTTGTTCCGGCCCTGGCCCGAGCTCTCTCTCATGGCGGATGGCCATCCGGTGCTGATCGCCGTCGCCTGTTACCTGACGGTGCTGTTGCAGGTCGCCTTTCCGTTCGTCCTGTTCGGAAGGCTCAAGTACCCCGTCCTGACGATGCTGTTGGGCATGCACCTGGGTATCGCGGTGTTCATGGGCCTGCCGCTCTTCTCCGGCGCGATGATCACCGCGGATGCCGTGTTCCTTCCGGACCGCTTCTACCACTCTCTGGGACAACTATGGCGGCGCGCTGCCCAGCGGACAGTCGTCGGGGAGGCCGGGGCCCCGACCTCAGGAGAACCCGCACTTGTGCCGGCGCAGCCCGGGCCGGCGGGCTGAGGCGAAGCCGTCGGCAGGTTCCGCCAATCCGTGAGTCAGGCCTGCCGGTCAGAGCCAGTCCTTGCGCTTGAAGACGAGGTAGAGCAGCGCGGAGACGACCACGATGGCGGTGGTGGAGGCAATGAATCCCGTCTGGTCGGCGAAGCCCGGGTAAGGAAGGTTCTGACCGTAGAAGCCGGTGATGGCAGTGGGCACGGCGATGATCGCGGCCCAGCTGGTCACCTTCTTCATGATCAGATTCATTCGATTGGACTGGACCGACAGATTCGTCTCCATCGCCGAGGCCACCATGTCCCGCACGGACTCGGTCCATTCGATGGCACGCAGCACGTGGTCGTAGACATCCTGGTAGTAGGGCACAAGTGAGTCGTTGACCAGGCCGGGGCGCATGAGCGAGTTGACCACCTCGCGCATGGGAAGCACCACGCGGCGCAACCGGACCAGGGACTTGCGCAGTGCGTACAGGCGACGGTGCACGGTCCGGATCTGGTGGCGCCCTTCTGCGAAGAGCAGGTTCTCCAACTCCTCGATCCGGTCGTCGAGTTGCTGCGCTGCGGCGTAGTGCCCGTCGACCACGTGATCCAGCAAGCCGTGCAGCAGGAATCCGACTCCGTGCCCGGCCAGGTCCGGGCTCTGGTCCCAGCGGGCGACGACGTCGTCGATGGGAAAGCCGTCGTCATGGCGGATGGTGATCATCGCCTGGCGAGTGAGGAACACGGAGATCTCGCTGGTGGACAGGTCGGCGCTGTCCGGGGCGATGGAGACCGCATGGGCACTGAGGAATTCGTGGGTGCGGTAGCGGTCGAGTTTCGGCCGCTGCCCCTGGTGCGCGGCGTCTTCCAGGGCCAGATCATGAATCCCGAACTCATCGCCGACCATGGCGAATTCGTCCTGCCCGGGCCGGTACAGGTCCAGCCACAGCACCGACGACGGATCGGTGAGGTGCTCGGAGATGTCGTCGGCGGGAAAGTTCTCCAGGACCAGGGTGCCGTTTTGGTACAGCCGGGTGCGCGCCATGCGGCGAGCGTAGCCAGCCGACCGCCAAATTCTCGGTACGTATTACGGCTCGGGAAGGCGGACTCCGCCCGCGGTCGTGCTTGGCTCGCACACGACTGCACTGGTGGGCTCGACTGACCGGCTCTGGTCGGGTGGCGCCGCCGGGAGCCGTGGTCGGGATGCGGGTGCGGCACCGCCCGAAAGCGACCGAGACCGTAGGTCCGGGCCGCTTCCGGGCGCTCGCAGAGCCCGGCGGGGCCGTGGCGTGTCTCAGGTTCCGGGCTTGCGGCCGTAGACGAAGACGTCGTCGCCGCTGCGGAGCAGGCTCCAGTACTTGGCGGCGTCACTCTTGGTCATGTTCACGCACCCGTGCGAGCCGGGCGGCGCCCAGACACTGATGCCGACCGAGTGGAAGGCCTGGCCGCCGTCGAAGAACTGGCTGTACGGCATCGGCACGTTGTACAGGCTGGACACATGGTCGATGTCGCGCCAGTAGATCTTCTTCAGGCCGGTGCGGGTCTCGTGCCCGTCACGACCGGTGCGGACCGCGACCGGTCCGTACACCAGCTTGCTGCCGTCCTGAACCCAGCTGAGCTGGAGCGTCAGGTCGACGCAGGCGATGCGGCCCTTGTTCGTCGGGCACTTGCCGGCCTTGTTCGGGTTCTTCCCGACGGCCTTCTGCTTGTTCATGAGATCCATGACGCCCCAGGTGACGGGGCCCGCCAGCCCGGCGTTCGGGCTGATCGAGTGCTTCGTCTGGAAGGCCTCGATCGCCTTGCAGTCGGCGGCCGACTGCTTTCCGTCCACCGGGCGGCCGAGGAACTTCTCGACCTGCTTCTGGTACGCCCCGGTCTGCGTGGTGCACGAGGCTGCCTGAGCGGCCGTGCTCCCCATGGCCAGAGTGAGCGGGACCACCAGCGCGGTGATCCCGAGTGCGACGACTCCTCGTCGGCGTATGTCCCCCACGGCTGTCGACTCCTTGTGCGCGGCGCGGCATGGTGCGAGTTCCGCCTGGTAGACGGCGGAGGGGCCGCGGTAGTTGCACGGGGAAAGAAGACAGTTCCGTAACGGCCGCCGACGCAGCTGCCTCAAGGCTCGTTGTCCGTGGTCCGTGTTTCACTGTCCGGTCATGGACGATCAGGAACTGCTCAGGTCCGTTCACTCCCTGATCCTGCTGGACACAAAGGAGCTGGCGTGCGGTCAGGCCGTTCATTCGTGGGGCAGGTGTGCCTGACGGCGAACGAGGAGGTCGACCTGCCCGGGCTCCTCAAGAAGCTCAGCGGCCGGTACGGGCGACCGCGCCACCTCGCCATGGGCGGGTACGTCGATCCAACGGTGACCGAACGGACCGGACTGCCGCTCCTCGCTTCCTCAGACCGGCGGCATCCCCACTCGACCGCCCGCTCCTTCGACACCCACTGGTTCGAGAGCTGCCCAAGCGGCGAGAGTCCGGAATCGGAGGACGACTGACCGGCCCGTGGGCTCACCCGCCGCCGTGCCGGTTCCGTTTCCCTGCGTGCCTTCAGCTCGATACGTACTTCTGCAGACCGGCCTGGACATCGTCGAAGTTCATCACCGGCATGAAGGTCACCTTGGCACCGAGCTCCTGGAAGAACGGTTCGGCGATGGAGGGGATGTCGGAGGCCTCTTTCAGGTCGAAGACGATGAACCCGGTGCGCTTCCCGTCCTGCGCCCCGAAGTACGCAGCCTCCGGCTTGACGCGGTCCAGTACCGACTTCATCGTCTGCGGCAACGTGTTGCCCGTGATCGCCTTGTTCGCCTTCTCGGTGTCCATCTCGGCGATCAGCAACATCCTCATGGTTCTTCACCTCTCGTCGGCGCCTCAGCACACTCGTGCCCACCGCCGATCGTCACGGTGATCCCGGGCCTTCGCATCCGGAGCGGGCCAACGGGTGAATCCGTGGGATTCACGCTGGTCCGCAGCCCGACGCTGCGCCCGCATGCTCAGTAGCCATTGCCGTTCGGCGGGGTCGTGTTCGTGGGCGCAGTGCCGCCCACGCTGATCTCCGTCTTCATGCCCAGGTCCTTGTGACCGTCCACAGGGCAGTAGATCTCGTAGGTGCCGGACTTCAGGGTCACCTTGAGCGTTGCGGAGGCTCCGGGAGCAAGCGTCTGGGTGCGGTGCTCTCCGGCGGGGCCCTCGATCTCGAGCGCGTGGTCGTGCTGGCCGTTGTTCCTGGCCACGAAGCTGTACGCGCCCGCCTTGAACGTCTTCTGTGACAGCGCGATGTGGAAGTCGGTCAGGTTCGCGTTCACCCGTGTCACTCCCGTTGCGGCACTCTTCGCCGGGGGAGTGGAAGTCGTCGAGCCACCCCCGTTTCCACCCCCACAGCCCGCGAGTACGCCGCCCGCCAGTGCTCCGGCCGCCAGCCCCAGCACCACGCGCTTGCGAGTGAGTGTCCTTGTCATGGCTCAGCCCTCCGTGGAAGTTCCTCCAGCAGTGCATACGGATGAACCGTTCCGAGGGATTGGCACCGCATCCGGGGCCGGCCCCAGGAGCGGAATCCGTCGACAGGCGCGAGAGTGGCCTGTGGGGTACCCCCGCGGATCGGAGGTTCCATGAGCGGCCGGGACACGCGGAGCCTGCACTGTCTGGTGACGGGCGCGACGGGGTACATCGGAGGCCGGCTGGTGCCCGAACTGCTGGACGCCGGGCACCGCGTACGGTGCATGGCCCGGTCTCCGGACAAGCTGCGCGACCACCCCTGGGCGGGACGCGCCGAGGTGGTACGCGGGGATGTGACCGATCCGGATTCGGTCGGCGACGCGCTGCGCGGTATCGATGTCGCCTACTACCTTGTGCACGCCCTGCGGGCCGGACACGACTTCGAGGAAACCGACCGGAAGGCCGCCCAGGCGTTCGCCGAGCGGGCCCGCGCCGCGGGCGTCCGGCGCATCGTCTACCTGGGCGGGCTGACCCCGGCCGATGTACCGGAACGCGAACTGTCACCCCATCTGCGATCCCGCGCCGAGGTGGGCGAGATCTTCCTCCGCTCGGCTGTGCCGGCGACCGTGCTCCGCGCCGCGGTCATCATCGGCTCCGGTTCGGCGTCCTTCGAGATGCTGCGCTACCTCACCGAGCGGCTGCCGGTGATGGTCACCCCGAGCTGGGTCGGCACGCGCATCCAGCCGATCGCCGTCCGGGACGTGCTGCGATATCTGGTGGGCAGTGCCCGGATGCCCGACGAGGTGAACCGTGCGTTCGACGTCGGCGGACCCGACGTCGTGACATACGAGCAGATGATGCGGCGGTACGCGGCGGTGACCCGCCTGCCCCGTCGCTTCATCGTGCGCGTACCGATGCTGACGCCCCGTCTCTCCGGCCTGTGGATCGGCCTGATCACTCCCGTACCCTCGTCCCTCGCCCGGCCGCTGGCCGAGTCGCTGCGCCACGAGGTCGTCTGCCACGAGCACGAGATCGTCCAGTACGTACCCGATCCGCCTGGTGCACCGATCGGCTTCGACCAGGCACTCATCCTGGCCCTGCAGCGCGTACGAGACGCTCAGGTCACCACCCGCTGGTCCTCCGCCGCACTGCCCGGCGCTCCGAGCGACCCCCTGCCCTCGGACCCCGACTGGGCCGGGGGCAGCCTCTACATCGACCGGCGCGCGCTCGCCGTCGACGCCTCACCGAAGGCACTGTGGCAGGTCATCGAGGGGATCGGCGGTGACAACGGCTGGTACTCGTTCCCTCTCGCCTGGGCGGTACGAGGCTGGCTCGACCGGCTGGTGGGAGGCGTCGGCCTCCGGCGTGGCCGCCGGGACCCCGCACGGCTGCGGGTGGGGGACTCGCTGGACTTCTGGCGCGTGGAGGAGATCGAACCGGGCCGACTGCTGCGGTTGCGTGCCGAGATGCGCCTGCCGGGGGTGGCCTGGCTGGAGATGTACTCCGACCCGGACGAGCAGGGCCGGGCCCGCTACCGGCAGCGGGCGCTGTTCCACCCGCACGGTCTGCTCGGGCATGTCTACTGGTGGAGCGTGTCGCCGTTCCATGCGGTCGTGTTCGGCGGCATGGCCCGCAACATCACGCAGGCGGCACTCCGCGCGGACGCCGCACATGAGGACCACGGCGGCAATCCGGGCTGACGCCGACGCCGTGCGCTTGAGAGGGGTCGCGGCTCGGTCGAAAGAGTGTCACCCGAAGGTCTGCGGACCGACGGCACAGAGAAGGGCCAGGGCCTGGTGGTCGGGTGTGCCCGGCGCCGCGGTGTAGACGACCAGGCGGAGTGCCGAGCCCGTGGCCTCCAGTACGTCGCAGTTGAGTGCCAGCCGCCCCACCTCGGGGTGCTCGACTCTCTTGAGCTGCGACGTGCTCGCGGCGACGTCGGTCCGCGCCCAGAGTTCCGTGAAGCGCGGGCTGACCGACCGCAGTTCGCCGACGAGCCCGAGCAGGCACGGGTCGGCGGGGAATCGCCCGAGGCTCGCGCGCAGGTCGGCGACGGCGTACGCCTCGAAGTCCGCGGCTTCGGCGGGTGTACGGATCACCCGTGAGGGCCGCCCGGTGAAGTGCCGGCGCAGGACGTTGTGCTCGCCGTCCTCGCCCGTCGCGTCGTCGCCGAGGAGTGTGATCGCCAGCGGGTTGGCCAGGACGACGTTCCAGGCGCGGTCGACGGCCAGCACCGCGGCGTCGTTCAACCGGTCGATGATCCGTTGCAGCCCTGGCGTGATGTGCGCGGACGCGACCCCGGGCGCGGGCGACGAGTGTCCGGCCAGCCGGTAGAGGTGGTCGCGTTCCTCCTCGGTCAGCCGCAGGGCACGTGCCAGGGGCCGAAGGACCGAGGTTGAGGGGCGTCCCGCGCGGCCCTGTTCGATCCGGGCCAGGTACTCGACCGAGACCCCGGCCAGGGTGGCGAGCTCCTGGCGGCGCAGCCCGGGCGCGCGCCGCCGCGGGCCGGCCGGCAGGCCGACTTCGGCGGGTGCCAGACGGTCGCGCCAGGCGCGCAGGCAGCTGCCCAGTTCGGCGTCGCTCATGAGGTCATTGTGGCGGGTCCGGGTTCGCGGAGGGTCGCCCTGCGGGTACCAGGATCTTCCGGCCTCCTCCGTCCTGGGCGGCGCTCCCACGACGGCCTCCAGGCACCCGCCGATTCCGGACGACGAGGAGCGACAGATACGTCGACTGCCCGGTCATCAGCTGACGGAACGCCGAGCTTGCAATGGATTCGGTTGAATCTCGGTGTTGCAATGACCGATTTCGCGGAACCGTGGCATGAATGTTGCGATATCGGTAGCCTGTAGTGGTCGAGGCCGACCGCCCTCCGGCATGCCCATGCGCGACGTGGAAGAGGTCACGTGAACCAGAGCCCGCTGCCGCCCACGCTGCCCGCGACCGACCGCACGCGTCACCGCCGGCTGCGTGAGCAGGGAAGCCTCGACCGCGCAGCCCTCAACGCGATCCTCGATGCCGGCTTCATGTGCCACCTCGGTGTGGTCGTCGACGGGCATCCCATGGTCGTCCCGACCGTCTACGGAACCGACGGGCAAAGCCTGTACGTCCATGGGTCGGCCGCCAGCAGGAGCCTCGTCGCCGCGCCGAAAGCCACGGTGTGCGTCACGGTCACGCACGTGGACGGCCTCGTCCTCGCCCGGTCGGTTTTCGAGCACGGGGTCAACTACCGCAGCGCGATGATCTACGGCACGCCCCGCCTCGTCACCGACCGCGAGGAGAAACTCGCCGGTCTGCGCTGTCTGACCCAGCACGCCACTCCTGGCCAGTGGGAGTACGCACGTCAGCCCACCCGCAAGGAGCTGGCGGCCACCGCGCTTCTCGCCCTGCCGCTGGAGGAAGCCTCCGTCAAGATCCGCACCGGCGGCCCCGACGACGGTGACGGACCCGACGCCGAACTCGGGATATGGGCCGGTGTCCTGCCCATGGTGACCTCCTTCGGTCGGCCGGAACCCGATCCGGCGCTCAAGGAGGGCATCACCGCGCCGCCCCACATCACCGCCCGCAGCGGCACCCGGGTCGGGTGACCACGCCCGCCGCCGCTGTCCGCGTGGGCTTCTGCCGGAGACCGCCGTCGCGCCCGCGTGTTAAGTCCACGTTGAGTGGTGGGCCAGCGTGCTGCGGACGCTTGTGTCACGCGACGCCGCACATCGACGGCGTCGATGTGTGCGATGAGGAGCATGGATGGAGCGCATTCCCGTGTGCATCCGCGCGGATGACCCGATTTCGCAGGTCGGAGTGGCTGGAGCACTCAGACCGCGGCCGGAGGTGCAGGTCCTTGCCGACACGGACATGAACCAGGCGGAGGTCGCCCTGGTCGTCACGGGTGCGGTGACCGACCACAGCCTCCGAGTCCTTCGATCGGTTTCACAATCGAGCGGTGCCCGACTGGTGATGGTCACCACGGACATCGATGAGTCCGACCTGGTGTCTGTGGCGGAGAGGGGGGTGGTCGGGGTGGTCCGGCGCGGCGAGGCCACCCCCGAACGGCTGGTCACGGTGATCCGGTCGGCCGCGGCGGGAGAGGGGACCGTACCACCGGATCTGTTGGGCCGGCTGCTCGACCAGGTCGGCCGCGTGCAGCGTCAGGTACTGGGGCCACGCGGGCTGACCTTCAGCAGCCTCACGGAGCGGGAGGCGGAAGTGCTGCGGCTGGTCGCCGAGGGGCTCGACACCGTCGAGATCGCGACCAGGCTCGCCTACTCGCCGCGTACGGTGAAGCAGGTCCTCCACGACATCCAGAATCGCTTTCAACTCCGCAACCGTTGCCATGCCGTCGCCTACGCCATGCGTCACGGCCTGATCTGACGGCCGCGCGTACGAGGACCTGCCGCGCCGAACTGGGGAGAGCCGCAGTTGTGTTCGAGGTTGGCTCCGCCGTCGTCCGGGAACCGCCGCGGACAGTAAGTGGCGGCGATTCCCCGGACCTGGAAACGCCGCTGCGCGCAGTGGCTAGGGTTTGCCCAAGTGCTGGACGGCTGCTGGGGCCAGAGCGTACGACGGGGTGAACGCGGGTGGCCGAGTTAGGGAGTTGGCGGCGATGACAGGGAATCCGAGCCCGGGGCCCGGGGACCCTGGGGAGCCGAGGGCCGGCGCACCGACGGAAGAGCCCGACGCCCAACTCATCGTGCGCGCCCGGGGCGGGGACGATGCGTCCTTCGTCGTTCTCTACGAGCGGCACTTCGAGTCAGCCTGTCGGCTGGCTCGTCTCTATGCGAACAGTCCGGCGGATGCGGAGGACATGGCCTCCGAGGGTTTCACCCAGGTGCTCGGTGCGATCCGCGCAGGTGGCGGCCCGCGGAAGGCGTTCCGGCCGTATGTGCTGACCGTGGTGCGTCGGATCGCAGCCAGCGACGCGGCGCGGGGAAAGCGGGCCACGCCCATGCCGGAGATGGAGATCTACGCGCCCCTGCTCCCCTTCGAGGACCCGGTGCTGGCCGAGCTGGAGGCTTCGCTGGTCGGGCGCGCCTTCGCCGCCCTGCCCGAGCGCTGGCAGGCCGTGCTGTGGCACACCGAGGTGGAGGGGGAGAGCCCGGCGCAGGTGGCGCCACGGCTGGGGTTGTCCGCCAACGCGGCCGCCGCACTGGCCCTCCGGGCCCGCGAAGGACTGCGCAAGGAGTATCTGCAGGCGCACCTGTCCGAGCAGGAGATGAAGCGGGAGTGCCGCAAGTGCGCCTCCAAATTGGCGGCCTATGTGCGTGGCTCCCTGGGTGCGCGGGACAGACGCCGCGTCGAGGAGCACCTCGACGGATGCGACCGCTGTGCCCGACTGCTGCTGGAACTTCGTGAGGTCTCCAGCAGCCTGCGCGGCATCCTGGCCCCGATGATCCTGGGACCCGCGTTTGCGGGGTACTTCACCTCGCTGGCCGCGGCACCGTCCGACGGAACGACGGACGGAACGACGGACGGAACGGGGGAGCCGATCGATCAACACCTGTACAACAGCCCGGAGTTGAGGCCGCCGGGCGGCAGAGGTGCTGGGCAGGGCGCCGTTGTCGCCGCCATCTCGGTTGCTGCCGGCGTTGCCCTCTTCGCGATGGCTTCCTCGCTGTTCTTGTCTGCGGGACCAGCCTCGCGCCCCGGCGCGGACAGCAGAGAGCAGGTCGCTACGTCGTCCGCGCCTGCATTACGGGGGCCGGTGTCGCCCGGCCCCACGGCTCCCTCGCCGGTGGAGTCCCGGCCGAACGGCCATCCGGTGCGGCCGGGTCCGAGCCGGGCGTCGGACACCCCCGTGGGCAGCTCCACCCCGTCACGCCCCGACGTGACCGCCTCGACGTCCCCGACCAAGCACCCCAGTGCCCCGACCAACCGCCCCAGTCAGGTGCCGAGCACGATCCCGAGCCCGGTCCCGCGCCCGGCTCCCAGTACGTTGCTGACCAACGGCAGTTTCGAGTCGCCGTCCGCAGCTGCCCCCGTGACCGTCTACCACGCCGGTGACTCCATCGGGCGATGGCGGGTCGCCCAGAGCTCCGTAAATCTGGTCCAGTCGAACTACTCGCAGGCAGCGGACGGCAGCCAGTCCATCGACCTGAACGGCGATCTGCCCGCTCCCACCAACGGGTCGATCGCTCAGACCTTTCACACCACCACCGGCCAGAAGTACGCGCTCAGCTTCCACCTCGCCGGCAACTCCACGTGTGCACCGGTGGTCAAGACCATGACGCTCAAGGTCGCCGAGGTCACGCGGAACTTCTCCTTCGACACCACCGGGCATTCCCCCTCCGCCATGGGGTGGAGGCTGGAGACCGTGCGGTTCACCGCGACCGGTGACCGGACGACGCTGCGCCTGTCCAGCACCACCGACCCGAACAGCCAGTGCGGGCCACAGATCGACAGCGTCAAGGTCGTCTTGGCGTAGGGCACCACGCCGGCCCGCGGCGACACCCGGCAGCTGGGCAAGGCGGGGACGTGGCCGGATGCCGTCAACCATCGGGAAGAGCGGGACCGCCGCCGGATGCCGTCAACAGCCATCGGGAAGGGTGGGTTCGTCGGTGTCGATGCCGAGTGAGGCGAGCATGGCGGTGTAGCGGCGCCGGGCCCGCTCGGCGGCGGCGGGTGCGCCGATGCGCTGGTGGGCCCGCACCAGCAGTTGCCACCCTGTGTCGTGGAAAGCGTCGATGACCAGGCACTTCTCTGCTGCCACCACCGCTTCCCGAGGGTTGTCGGCGGCGAGTTCCGCGGCGGCCAGCTCTGCGGCGGCGTTGGCCGCCTGATGCCGGTACATCTCCCGGTCCTGCTGGAGCCACTCCGCGGGACCGTCCTCGGGCAGCAGTTCACCGCTGTACTCGGCGAGCGCGTCCCGCAGGCCCCCCACGGCCGTGGTGGTGTCCCCGACCGCCCTCGCCCGCCGACTCTGGGTCAGTGCGGTCTGGAACGCGAGGGTGTCGAGGTAGGCGTCGGCCGGCAGGTTGAGCAGGTAGGCGTCGCCGATGCGGACCACCAGCTGTGGCCTGCGGCGTTCGCGGTCCGGTTCCAGGAGGCCACGGAGGCTGGATATGGCCACCTGAAGGTTGGCCGTGGCCGACTCGGGAGGCGCCTCCGGCCAGAGCGCCTCGATCAGGGCCTCCCGGTGCACCGGACGGCCCGCACGCATGGTGAGCAGACGCATGGCGGCGCGGGCGCGGGGGCGGATCTTCGTACAGTCGACGATCCGGTCACCGATGGTCATCCGGAATCCGCCGAAGCACCAGATCGCCACGCGGGGTGTGCGCTCGGCGCGGCGCACGGACGCGAGCGCCGGCCGTCGCTGGCTCATCGAGTTGATCGAGCTGATGGAGCCGGTCGAGCCGGTCGGTCCGGTCGAGTTGATGGAGCCGGTCGGTTCGGCGGCTGGTGGTGTGCCAGTGGGGCCCGGCGCGGCCGCGCGACGCGCGCTTTGGCGGCGCTCCTCGTCGAGGCGGGGGACAGCGAGCGGCACGCGGCTGGGGGACGCGGTGACGTTCGCCGCGCCCGCGCGGTGCCTGATCCGGCGGGCGCCGGGTTCGACGGTCGTCGGCTGCTCGTGGGCCTCGAGCAGCGCGAGGAACGCCCGGGCCCGCGAGTGGATTGCTTCGGCGTCCAGCGTGGGACACCCTCGGGCCGAAGCGGCCAGGTTCTCTCCGAGCATTCTGGTGTCCTCGTCGGCTTCGTCGGCATCCTGAATCAGGCGCAGGGCCATCCCGAGTAATCGCAGCCCGACGTCGGCCGCGGACACTTCGGTCGGCTCCCGGCCGGTGGCGCGGTGGTCGGGCGCATCGTCGGCGAGGTGGCCTCCGGGACCGACCGCCTCAGGCCTGCGCGCGTCGGCATCCTTCTCTGCTCGCTGCTGGAGTGCATGACGGTTCGTATCCACGCCTATACAGAGGAGCCAAGGGCCGCACTATGACGGGAGAACGCCAAAATTCTTCCGGTGCCGGGCAACTCCCGCCGTAGGAACTCGCCGAGGCGGGGCGATGCCGGGCGAGGCCGTCGTACGGCGACTGCGGAAGCAGGGCCCGTTCGCCGACAACCGACGGGTGGCCGCCCTTTCGTGCGGCTCTGCCCACCCCAACGACCGTTCCGATGGCCGCTGTGGAAGGGCGGTCCGGTCGCTGAGGATGTGGCGACGCTCGGTCGATGTGGTCGAGCGACCGCGCAGCAGTGGTGACCGAGCGACGACTTCGCTTCGCTGCGAACAACCTCCGCGGTTCGTCACCTGACCTGCCAGGAGTGACCCCAGAGCGCCGTCCTTCTCCCCCAGAGGGCGGCACGGTCTGCCCGTGAACGAAGCGGGCAGACCGGTCAGGCCGCCCCGCCCCCCTCAGGCTCCGCCCGAACAGAGAGGGGCGGGGCGGTCCACCGACACCGATTCCAGGGCATTCTTCCTCAGCCGATGCACACGCCGATCAGACACACGTGCGTCGGTGCTGTCGGATCGCCCGCCGACGTTGTCGGCAGAAGGTTCAGGGCCGGTGTGCCGGCGCCGGGGCCTTCGGCGGCAGCGGGCGCGGTCGTCTCCGGGGCTGAGGCCGAGGCTGGGGCGTCGGCGTTGCCGACGTGTGTCCCCTTGGCCGGCTCCGCTGTGGAGTGCGGCGTTGCCCTCGGAGGCGCAGGGGCCGGGTGCGTGGCGGCGGACTTCGGCTGCCCGTTCGTTGCCGCGGTGGGAGGCGTGGCGGTGGCGGTGCTCTGCTGCCGGCCGGTTGTCGTGGGCGGACGAGTGCTGGGATGCCGCGACACCGGGGTGTCCGGTTGCTCCGCCGAGTCGGTGGTCGCCGTACCGGGAGTGGCCGAGGTCACCGGCTCCGGTGGTGAGGCTGCGTGTGTGTGGCTGGTGGAAGGCCTGGTGGTCGGCAGAGCAGCAACGGTCAGGCCGCCACCGACAATGGCAACGGCCGTTGCGGCCACGGCCCGACGCTTGTTCTTCTTCCAACGCGCCAGCTGCCGACGCCGAGCCGCCCGGCCCTGCCCGGTGGAGGCGGTGCCTTCGTGGCCGCTGGACGAACCAGTGCCGGATGCCTCCGCCATCGCGTCTTCGGACGTGCCGCTGCCGATCGGTGCGGTGTCGGTGTGATGAGTGCCGGGGTAGGGCCCCGGAGCGGGGACCTCCTGCGCGCGCCATGCCTGCCTCGTCGTTGCGGTAGAGGCAACGTCGCTGTGGCGGCGAGGGGCACGCGGGGCAATGTCGGGAGCGTATGCGCCGCACCCTGGACACACGAGCGCCCCGTTGAGAATCCGGCGGCACGAGGAGCAGTAGTCCATCTGCGATCTTTCTGTGCTGACTGCGCCGCCAGGGACGCCGGCGACCTGTTTCAAGTTCGCACGCGGGATCGAGCGGCCAGTAACGCTACTGGCACCCGCCAAAGGTGATGCGCAGCCCTTGTGATGCTGCTGCAAAGATCTACTGCCGGTTGTGCCTCGTACTCCCGGACATGTCGTCACGAATGCCGGGATGAGGGGCTGGGCTCCGCGGAGTGCCGCCGGGTCCGGATGGGGCGCAGCCGGAAAGGGACTCGGTCCTGGCATCACGAAGTCTGTTCGGGCACCCCGAACCGCAGGGCTTCACCGATTGGTGTTGGTCGCCCAGACCGCCGAATTATCGCTCCCGTACAGGCACATATTGCCGTCACAATCGCCTCGCCCCCAGGCTCCGGGGGCCGCCCAAACGGCGCTGCCGTCTCGGTACAGGACAAAGTTCCGGTCTGCCTGCATACGGAGCACGGTTCGTCCGTCGTACGAGGTCCAAGCCTGGTTGCCGTCCGGGGCGCTGCGGCACGCTCCGCCGAAGGGGCGGACCCTGCAGCATTCATGCCAAGCAATCCCTTGGCCTTCTCCGCCGGGTCGTTTCACTTCGGGCGGGAAAGACAACTGGCTCTGGGTCAAACAGGCAGCGTTAGGTGGCGAGATGCCCATAGTCTCGCTGGGACCCTCAGCGCGTACCTCTACCGCCCCAACCCCGAGCCGGCCACTTTCGCCTCGTCCACGAAGTCTCGCTCCAGCCGCGCGACCGGCGCAGCAGGGGGGAGCGGGGCGGAGACAGGAGCGTCGTCCCCGGCGCGGACGCCGGGTAGCGCGCGGCGAGCGGAGCGAGATGCCTTGATCAGTTGGTGCGGGCCGCCCGGCGGAAGGGCGCCGACCAGCCTTCTGGTGCGGATCTGGTGCGCGACGCCGAGCGCGGCCCGGACAACAAAGAGGCCCCGGGCTGCTGGCCTGGGGCTTTCGTATGGAGCGGGTGACGGGAATCGAACCCGCGCTCTGAGCTTGGGAATCCTGAGAATGATGTTGCGATGAAGTGGTCCTGACCTGCACACACGCTCTCAGATGATGGCGAATTTGGTCGGTCTGACCCACCCACGATGACCGTGGTCGACCGCAGTGAGTGGTGCTTAAGTGGTGCGGAGTGATGCGGCACTTGAGAAGGAAGTCGCCTCCGGCTCCTGCGACTTCCGGGGTCGGCTTCGCCGACAGGCTGTAACACCCGCGGGGCGCCCGAGCCCCACGGGAATCATTACCACCCTGCTGCTCATTCAGAGGCCTGCTCCGCGATGAGTTGACGACATCGCCGCGCGCGGTCTGCTGGTTCGTCGCCCAAGGCAGAGAGTTCGGCCAAGCACTGGAGCAGGTCCGTGACGACGTCCCAGTCCGGGCCTCATGCGAGGAACACCTCCGTTGCCTCCGCCACGTCGGATTCCGGTTCAAGGAGCAGCACCCTGAACAGGCCGAACAAGCTGGCGGCGTCCACCTCCGATGATTCCACCGGGGAGGTGAGAAACTCGGCCCACCGGTCCACGCACGCCGCGAGTCCCGACTCCACGGTGTCCAACATGATCATCTCGAATAGAAGACCAGGATCACCGGGCTCGGATGCGACAGCCCGCTCAAGATCTTCACGCGCACGAGAGTAGTGGCCAGCCTGCCGGTGGGCCTCACCCCGTATGCCCAGGGCCCAGACCAAGGTGGGGTCGAGATCGAGGGCGGCGCTGCAGTCGGCGATGGCCTCGTCAAGGCGGCCAGCCTGTTGGTGGGCTTGTCCCCGGGAGCCCAGGGCCCAGGCGTAGGACGGGTCGAGATCGAGGGCGGCGGTGAAGTCGGCGATGGCCTCGTCAAGGCGGCCAGCCTGCCGGTGGGCCTCACCTCGTATGCCCAGGGCCCAGGAGTAGGACGGGTCGAGATCGAGGGCGGCGGTGAAGTCGGCGATGGCCTCGTCGAAACGGCCAGCCTGCCGGTGGGCCTCACCTCGTATGCCCAGGGCCCAGGAGTAGGACGGGTCGAGATCGAGGGCGGCGGTGAAGTCGGCAATGGCCTCGTCGAAACGGCCAGCCTGCCGGTGGCCTTCTCCACGGTGAGCGAGGGCCCAGGCGTAGGTCGGGTCGAGATCGAGAGCGGTCGTGAGGTCGCTGATGGCCTGGTCGATATGGTCGAGCCAGCGGTGCACGTCACCTCGGCAGGCCCAGGCACGGGCGTTGCGAGGGTCTGTGGCGATGGCACGGTTCAACTCGGCGATGGCTTCGTGATTGCGATCGGCGAGGTGGAGGTGCTGGGCGCGGTAGGTATGGGCCCAGGCCCGAGCCGCGGTGGTCAGATGGCCGTGGGTCAGCAGCGCGGTGAGGGACGCCAAGGCAGGCTTGCTGCCAGCTACGGCATTCTGCAGGCGGTCGGCCCAAGACAGGAGGGCAGGATCGGCAGTGTCGCTGGCTGCTTGTTCGAGGGCGTCGATCCACTGCCGCAGGATCGCCGCATCGCGCCCGGCGGCATGGACGGCCTGCTCCAGGGCGGGTGCTAATTCGGCTGCAGGGTGCGCGCACAGCCGGTGGTAGGTCTCGTCTAAGCGGTGTCGGCGCCATTGAGGATTGCCCCACCGCTTGTCCGCATGTAGGCCTGGCTCGATGGCGGTGCGCCAGGTGGCGTGAGTGTCAGCGAGCCGCAGATGTGCTGTGGTCCAGCGCTGGGGGGAGTGGGTACGCTGCTGGCGCACCATGCTCGCGCGGACAACTGCGTGGTACTGCTTGAAGTCGCCGCGGCCGCTGACGAAGGGCTGCCCGCACAGCCACCCCCACAGCCGTAGCGCATCCTGCGGTGCGGCCGCGGCAAAGATGTCCTCGTTCAGTTGCGGGGCTAGCGCACACGCCAACACCGTCTCGCGCTGCTGCGCGTCCGTGATCCACTGCACGAAACGCTCTACTGCTGCGTCGACCACGTCCCCGCCCGCGTCCACGTCCTCGGCGGCCCCAGGTCGGGCCAGGGCAAGAAGTTCTACGAGCAGCGGCAGTCCCATCGACAGCTGCAGCACCGCCTCAACCACCGCAGGCTCCGCCACACCCTTCGCGGCCAGTAGCGCCCGCGTCTCCGCTTCTGTGAATACCTCAAGCGGCACGTCGGCCACCAGCGTCCGCAGCGGCGCCCATTCCCGTTCCGCGAGTTCGTCCCGCCCGGCCAGCACCACCATCACGTTGACGGGCACCGGCCCGAACGCGTCCTCCAGCAGATCCCGCAGCCACCCGTCCAGGTAGCGCCCGGTCTGCTCCCACGTGTCGAAGAGCAGCACCACCCACTGGTATCGACCACACAAACGGCCCAGCTCAGAGACGAAAGCCCGGCTCAGCCCCGCCACGTCACCCCCGCGCCCTCGACGGCCCCGGGCCCGAACACCGGCCCGCAGCCGGTCCAGGCCCTGGGCCGCGGCGTCCGGGTTTGCCATCGAGGTCACCACCCCGGCCCCCGGGATCAGCGACATGGCACCCAGCGCGGCCTGCGTCACCACCCGGCTCGACACCGACCCCTCGCCCTCCGCCGCCCCGGCGCCTTCCGCCGGCACCGGCTCGGCGGCCGCTTCCTGCTCCCGGCGGAACTGATCGGCTGCCCGATCGAAGTCCTTGAACGGTCCTGCCTGCTCCGCCAACTGTCGGGCCAGCTCGACCAGGACCTGCTGCACGCCATGGACGTCGCTCTCGTCCACCACCGCGGTCACCGCACCCGCCCCACCCGCGGTCGCCTGCCACTGCCGCAGCAGCGTGGACTTGCCCACCCCGCCCACTCCACGCACATGAAAAAGGAACTCCGCCGGATCCGCCTCCGACTCCGGATCCTTCGCCAGATTCTCCGCAAACAGCGAGAGCTGCGCCCGCCGACCTACGAACTGCGCTTGCGCACGCTGCCGGATCAGCTCACCACGCGACCGGCTCCGACGTTCCGACCCCGTCATGTCCCCACCCCCGGCTCGGACTCCCGCACCCACCGTTCAGGGCGCCATCCCCGCCAGCAGTATCGCCGCTCACCCAGGTACGAGGGCCGTCATTGGCGTCAAGTCCGGTTCTCAATACCCCCCGAGGCTGGGTACGAAGCCGCGTACCTGCCAAGCACGATCGGGTAACGCCGACCTCCTGCCGATGGCTGCAACCCCCAAGGGTGTTGCAGCAATCTGTAACTGGACAGCCCGGACACCTGGCGCTTGAGCTGTCCGGGGCGTTTCCGCAGCTCGTGGGCATAACCGGACAGTCGGACAGCTAGGACGCATCGCGTGCGGTCCATCAGCCCAGACATTCCGTAAGCAGCAGGACGATGTGCCAGCTGTGCGTGACGCGCTCATGAGCCCTCGGCGGCTCTCGCGTCTCCTGTTCGGGCCGGAGGTAGATGCCCAACTCCCCACAGGACCTTCGCCACACCGGACACACACTGTCCACGCGGTCCGGGGCCACGCTCAAGGACACGATGGTTCGTGCGGGGCAGTCGTCGGAGAAAGCGGCGCTGATCTATCAGCATTCGGACCGTGAGCGCCAGAAGGAAGTCGCGGGCGGGCTGGACGCGATGGTCCGGGCGGCACGGAAGAAGGGCTCTGACCAGCCTGAACGGGGGCTAGACGAGTAAGTCCGAAGTGTTTGGTCAATGGTCGTAGCCGACCAGTGACCTGTCCGACGCGGGCGAGGACCCCGGCTGGGGTTCTCGCTCCGTGGCGTTCGAGGACCCAGCGGAACCCAAGATCAACGTCCATCTTCTCGGCTGTCACGGCCGTTACCAGGCTGCTGTCTCTCTCGCGGCAAGAACGGCAGCACAGGTAAGGCGGAGGCGGGGCATCCGATCAGACCGTGCGCCCAGGGCGGGGAGTCGCGCGGCAGCAGACGGTACTCCGCCGCATTCCTCGCCTACGCCATGCGAAGAGAAGCGGCGTGTGCCCTCGTCTTCAATTTCGGCCATTTCTGGATTCTCTTAGCCGAGGGCTGCCGCACATCTCCAAACCCCTGATTGCCCAGCGTTCCTGAACCCAGGTCGCTCTCTCGCGTGACCTTGCATCTCCGTCGTTGTCAGCCATCATTTCCTGCCCGATTGCTGGTATGCGAAATTCCGGTTTGACGGTGGCGATCAGCAAAGGAGAAGGTCCTGTCGTAGGTATGGGTCCGGGGGGAGCCTTCCCTCGGCCTGCCCGCCGATGGAAGGATCAGCATCAATTACGTAAACGTGTGGCCACTTTTGGCGCCGCCATGGTGGCTACCCTCACGATGACTGGGGTTGCGCCCGCCGTGTCTGCAGAGCCGCGAGCAGACGAGGGCGTGGCCGCCTATGTGTGTGACGGCCACGCCATGTCGTACATCGCGAAGTACTACTACAGAGGGCCTTCCGTCATCCCGCTCCGCTGCGGCAGCGCCAAGTGGGGGTAACGGCATCTGGTTGAGAGGGGACGCTGGAACCCCATATTCGACTCAATGATCGCGGAGACCGTTTCGCGAGGAACGGTGAAACCCACCGTGGGCGGTCGGTGGCACTACATCAAGACGCCCACCCAGTGCGGGGTTCCTCCCTACTTCAGCGTGCTGGACAACCCGCTGGCATATGGAGGCGACTCCAAGATCAACCCGCAGGGCATTATCACCGCCTACTACGCGGATGCAGTCCCCACCCTCGCAAGCGCCCGGCTGGCAACCGCCGAGTGCTGAAATAGGAACCATGAAGCTCAGCTCCGAGACGAAGGCCCGCCTGCTGGATCGCCTTGCCCTGCACCAGGATCGCCACCGGAACCAACCGCAGGTTCAGCAACTGGAGTCATCTGACTCCGGCCGCGGAGAATCGGACGAAACGGTTCTGGAGATCACCGTCGAGGTATCGCCGACGGATGCCGCGCACCAGACGTGGCTGATCACCTTGGATTTCAGTGAGGACGCACCGAACCTGCTCATCGGCGATCCGACCGATGAATGCGTGCAGACAGCAGCACTCATCATCCGCGCCAACATCGACGAATGGTGGGCGACCAAAGACCGCGAGCCTGTCACGGCGGCCATGGGACGCAGGCTGCACTACTGAGGTTTTCGTTGGTTCTGTGGGTGTGGTGGCTGGATGGTGAGTCCGGTGTGGGCCAGGAAGGACCAGGGGAGTTGGTTGTTCTGGCCGATGCGGTGGATGCCGCGTTCGGTGGCGTCGGCGACATCGGCGAGGTGCTCGCCGGCGAGGTTGACGAGCTCGCGTTTCTTGATCGCCGACCACAGGAGTTCCACCGGATTGAGCTCGGGCGCGTAGGCGGGTAGTCGTTCGAGTGTCAGCCAGTCCTGTTCGGCGACCCAGGCACGCATGGCACGGCTCCAGTGGGCGGACAGCCCGTCCCAGACCAGCACCACCCGTTCCCCGGCGTAGAACACTTTGACCTGTTCCAGCACCTCGATCAGGGCGGTGGTGTCGTAGCTGCCCGGCCTGAGGTGGAAGCACAACCGCGGACCACGGTCGGGGTCGGCGGCGTGGTAACCCAGGGCCGCGGCCATCGAGGCACGTTTCCAGTTCAACCTGTGCCGCAGTGTCGGGGTGCGGCCGCGGGGCGAGTAGGTGCGGCGGACCTGGGGCAGCAGGGACACCCCCGATTCGTCGAGGAACACGATCCAGGCACGTTTGTTCACTGCCCCCTTTTGATGCGCGGCCACTCGTGGGCGATCCAGCGGGCGATCTCGGACTCGTTCCGCTCGAGGGCTCGACGCTCCGGGCGCTGCAGACTCCACCCCATCCACCCGGTCAGCAGTCGCCACACCGACGCCTGCGACAGAGTCACCCCCGTCACGCGTTCGACCACCAGACCGACCCGCTCCAACGTCCACAGATCGGCCTCGAAGCCGTGTGCCTGGGCGCCTCGCTCCAGCGCGGCCCGCACCTCCTCGACCTGGGCGTCGTCCAGCTTGGGCGGGCGACCGGCGGCCGGACGGCGCCGCAACGCGCGAGCACCACCCTTCTCCCACACGCGTTTCCACCGCCGCACGCTCTCGGCATGGACCCCCAACATTCTCGCGATCTCGGCATTCGGGCATCCCTGCTCGAACAACTCGACCGCCCGCACACGTCGCGCCTCGGCCAACTGCGGGCGCGTCAAAGGAGGAACAGAGGACTTGGAGACGACGGACGGAGACTGAAAGGACACGGCAACAGACTCCCACCAACGAGCCCACCACACCCACAGAACTAACGAAAACCTCAGGTAGTAGGTGGTGCGGAAGTGGTGCGCGACGCCTGAATCGGTCTAGACAGCGCAAAGGCCCGGGTTGGGGATCATGTCCCTGACCTGGGCCTCATCTTTTGGAGCGGGTGACGGGAATCGAACCCGCGCTCTGAGCTTGGGAATCACCGGGTCCGAAGACTGAGCAAGGGTGCTTGACCTGCTGTTATGGTGCTCACCGCCGTTACTGGTCCAGAGTCTGGGAGCCCGTAGGTGACCGCGGCTGACCGTCCGATCGGGCACGCATCGGGCACGGGCCTGTGCCTGGCTGGCGGAGTGGGAAGAGCTAACGTCTAACGTCACACCCACTGTCGCAGCTTCCTCATGGCACGATCCTTGCGGAGACGGGTTGCCGACCTTTCGCCTGGGCTCGTCATGAACGCCGTGACAGGGGTCCATCGCTTGCGTCCGTTGCGAGCCGTCCACCTCACCGCGGGGAAGTCCGTGATCTGCGTAATGCGCCCTCGTTCGATCACCCGCGTGCGTAGGTAGCCACGGATTACCAGTCGCGAGTGTTCATATGTCACGCCGAGCCGATATCCCCGCACCGCTAGGACTGCGAAACCGATCACGGCCAGACTAGCCGCGAGCTGTGCAACGGCGGTGTTGGCCTGCGCCAGGTACACACTGCAGACAACCGCCGGAACGGCTCCAAGGCCGCTGTTGGCGAGACGGTTCTGCGTGGCTAGTGATTGCTCCATGACGTTCCTCGTGTGGTCGAGTCAGCCGGCAGCCTACAGTCGGCGGTCCGCTCGACGTCTTGTGCACCAGTAGATGGCATTTCGCCGCCGTTCCCCGACTACTGCCTTGTAAGCCTGGCACCGCTCGCGGCCGGGACTTTGCTGGTCAACCGTGGAGCACGGCGCTCGTCCTGCGCGCGGCTGTCCGGACCCTGACGCGCCTCGACTGACCGTGGCTGACCGCTCGATCTGGCACGGATCTGGCACGAGCGCCGTCGCCGACACCTGCCTTGTAAGTTCGATCCAGGTGCTGAACGGGGCCAGGGTGCGGGCGATCGGAGCGTTGCCGTTGCCTGCCTGAGGTCGCCGCTGTTCACAGTCGTTGATGTCAACTCTGGATGTCGGTCCGACCGATCCGGCCTCGACTCTCGTTCGTCATGCGGGCTGGTAGTCCCAGAAGCAGTAGGCACATGCGCCACGTCCCTCCGCCGTGGCTTCGGCCAGCGCGACACGGCGCCGAGGGTGAGTTTCCATGCCCAGACTGAGGGCGTACTCCTGCCCTTCCTCGAGGGCCTTGCAGGCCGAAGAACGATGGAATACCTCGCCTCCGGCCGTGATGTAGACGAACTTGACCAAGCCCTCGGGGACGGGAGCGCAGTCCACGCACTGTTGGACGACTAAGTCGTGTATGCATCGCTCATCCATGAACCCAGACTAATCGGGCGGTCTGACAAGATCATCGAATGTTGATCTAAGTCGGGACCTCGGCACCAGACCGTCTCGCCACGCGCGTGCCCACGCGGCCGGTGGAGTCTCAATGGCTGGGTCAAGGCTGCATCGATCTTGAAATCCGTCGTGGCAGCGATGTCACCGTGGGTTCAAATCCCACACCCACCGCAGGTGAACGGCTCCTGACCAGGTAAATCGGTCAGGGGCCGTTCTCGTGAGCGTTGTCCGCCAGCGACTGCTGTTCCCCGCTGTTTCCCGACCGAACGGGCACGGGAGGGGCACGCCGACTGGCCATCTCTAGACCGCGAGCAGCCCGGCGAGCATCAAAGCCGCCACCGCAGAGAAGATCCGCAGCTTCCTCCAGCCCGGTCCCGAAGCCTGGCGGGTCAGCTCCCAGATGCCCACCAGACCACCACCTAGGCCCAGCGCGTCCCGCAGCAGGAAAACGGTGGTGTGCACAGGGAGCCTCCAGTGACCTTCGAACGGACGGGAAGGCTACCCCTGGTGGCGGTCGCGTGGATGACCAGCCCCAGTTTGGAAGACCACGTATGCGCATACGACCTGACCTGGCGAGTCCCTGACCTGCTCGGGAGCGCCTACAGCGCCGCAGTTCCCCGTGACTCCCTGCCGTTTCCTGCCGGATCGGGCACGCGACGGGCACGTCACTCTAGGCGAGATCGCGCCGCGAACGTATCTGCCGGTAGATCTCGTGGCATGCGAGCAGAACCAAGACTCCGGCACCAAGAGGCCAGAGCGGAGATGCTCCCTCGCCGTGCATCTTCACGCCCAATACCAAGAGGTTCGCGGAGACGATCAGGCTCACGTAGGGCATCGCCTTGTCCGCCGGGCCGCCGTCCCTGAATGGGTTCTCCATGATCGCCCTCTCCGCCTACGGGGACCGGCACTGTACCGCGCGGTCGGTGGAGTCTTAATGGGCGAGTCAAGCGCCGCTGGGTGCGATCAGAAGCCGAAGAAGTGACTGGCCGGGTCTCTGACCTGCGGCCACGTAATCGACCAACGCTGCGACCTGCGACTGGCTGTCGACGGTTCTCAGTGTTGGTCATCGTTGAGCACCCCCGCACGGCCCAGAGACGGCCCGAGCGGGGGTGTCGTCGTGTGCCCCTCGATGCGAACTATCGGCGGGACGGTCGCTAAGGTCCGCTCGACTGGTCAGCCCGGGTGCCTGGGGCTGATGCTGGTCGGATGCGGTTGCGGTGGTTGCTGTACTTCGCTGCTGTACTGGCCATTGGAGTGAACGCATGGTCGGTGGCGACCGTCGGCGTTCAATTAGCGGGGCCAGCAGGCGCTCCGTTGTGGTCGTGGCGCCCCGCCGGAAGCAGCGTGGTCACGGGCGCGATCACACCAAGGTCACGCCACCAGGATAGGCCGCCGGATCGTGCTTTCTCATTGTCACCTTGTAGGCGGCAGTTGATCCGATGCCCAAACAGGATTCGAAGGCCTCGTCGGTGACGTACACCGGCCCGTAGGGACCTGTCCAATGGCGCGTGCCGTCTTCAGTTTCCGCGTACCAGTACAAGGCCCGCCCATCGCTAGGTCCCACCTTGTACCGCTCTTGGGGCTTGAACAGCCACCAGCCCTCAGTCCGAAAGTTACCGTACTCGCCGCACGCATCCGGGGCCCAATACATGTCGGCGACCCAGATATTGAACGGAGTGCTGTTGCGTATGTATGGCATGATCAGCCTCCCTGTCGCTTAGCTTTTTCTATGCGCTCCCGAATCTGCTGAAGGACAGTCGTTTGGATGATTTCTTCTGCGACGGGAGGTTGCGCCTCCTTCGTGTCACCGGCGTGAACCTGGTAGTCGACGCCGCTTGCGGCTTCCTCTTCCGGCGCCTCGCTGAGTAGTCGGACTGCTGGCTCGAAACCTCCCAGCGCAGGCCCACCGTTCCCGTTCGAGTATTTGGACATGGCGGTAACACCTCGCTTACATCTGCCATTTGGGGCGGGGGAAGTGAATAGGGAGCGCGGCTGATCGCCACATTTCTGTCTAGGGCGGCTCCCGCTGTACCGGCCTCATCTTCATCGTGCCCGCGTTTTCGCTGACTCGCATCTCATGCATTCGGCCCAGATGGAGTCCGTGGTGGAGGCTGTGCTCCACGGTGTAGGCGCCTGTGCAACGAGCTGCGCTACTCAGGCATTTGCAACCATTGCGAGCAGGTCTGCAAGCAATTACCCGGCGCTCTTGTGGGGACAGCCCGGTGGCGCACGTTGAGGACGGTGGAACGGCTTTGGCCGGTGTCCTGCCTGGTTTGGGGTCGTGCATGATCAGGGGGCCGTACGCTTTCCGGCTGCTCGGGCAGGCTTGTCCTCTGCCCGCAATGTGTCCGAGTGGCCCCCTGGTCTTGCTCGACGCGGGTCCCGGATCGGGGAGTGTGGGTAAAGCCGTGGAGCCGTCCGTCCCACCCTCGGCCTGGTTCTTTTCGCCCCTTGTGGGCGCGGGCGGGCGACGACGTGCGGCCCCGGTGGCGTAGACATGGAGGGGCAAGCGCGGCGGCGTCCGGCCGGCGCCGCCGCACTCCGTGCGGCACCCTCTGATCCCTGATCAGACTGCTACCGCAGTTCAGGAGGTCGGGAATGCAGACGCTCGATGCGTCCAATGTGGTGTTCTCCCGAGCGTCCGCCTCTTCCCTCGGGCCTGGTGCGCTGGTGTCTTTGAAGTCTTCTGGGGCCACTCGGACGCGTGGCGGGCGTGGGACAGTGCCGGTCCCGTGTGGCCGGGCTGCGTGTGGCGGACGGGTTGGCAATGATCCACGCGCTGACCGAACCTCAGGTCGGGCAGCGAGCGCAGCGAGCCTTGATAGACGTAGGGAAACTCTGTCCGCGTCGTCTCAACTAGCTTGCTTAGCTTGCTGTCCGGACTCGGTTGATGCTTCACGCAGTGGCTCACCCGACGTTTGGGACCGCTTGCCAAGGCAAGGACCCGGGACGCTGACTGGGTAGTCGAGCAGCCCCGGCCGAGCGTGATCGGTTATAACAACGGCTAACACAATGAGGTGGATCAGTCCTGGTGGCCGTGTCCGGGGCGGGAGTTGAGCGTTCGCTCCGGTGTGGGGATGTCACCGTGGTTCGTGTCGGATGAGCTGTGGGACCGCTTGGAGCCGCTGCTTCCGCAGCGCGAGCGACGCTTTCGGTATCCGGGCCGCAAGCCGTTGCCGGACCGGGAGGTGCTGTGCGGGATCCTGTACGTGTTGCACACGGGGATCCAGTGGGAGTACCTGCCCAAGAGGCTGGGCTTCGGCTCGGGCATGACCTGTTGGCGTCGGCTGCGGGACTGGAACGAGGCCGGTGTCTGGCAGCGGCTGCACGAGGTCCTGCTTGCTGAGCTGAACGCGGCCTTACGGCTGGACTGGTCTCGCTGTGTGGTCGACTCCTCCCACGTCCGGGCGCTAAAAGGGGGCAGCACACGGGCCCGTCGCCGGTCGACCGGGGCCGGGCCGGCTCGAAGCACCACTTGATCACCGACGGGCACGGCACCCCGCTCGCGGTCCTGCTGACCGGCGGCAACCGCAACGACGTCACCCAGCTGATCCCGCTGCTCGATGCGATCCCGCCCGTCCGCGGCCGGGTGGGTCGTCCGCGCCGCAAGCCCGACTCGCTGTTCGCCGACCGCGGCTACGACCACGACATCTACCGCGACCAGGTCCGCGATCGCGGCATCGTCCCGGCCATCGCCCGCCGTGGCACCCGGCACGGTATCGGACTGGGTACTTACCGGTGGGTGGTCGAGCGCACCTTCGCCTGGCTGCACGGCTTCCGGCGACTGCGCATCCGATGGGAACGCAGGGCCGACATCCACGAGGCGTTCCTCAAACTCGCCTGCTGCCTGATCACCCAGCGACAACTCAGCTCATTGTGTTAGCCGTTGTACTAATCGTTCCTCTGTCCGGCCCAACCCCGGGTCGCTGAGGTTCTCGCGCGAACCTAGCGTCTTCCACTAGGGCCGGACGACCGGCTGACCGCCCAGAGCCTGCGGTCAGGAGGAGCGCAATGAGCGAGGTACCGAAGTGGGGCAGCGAACAAGAACCTGCCCAGACGCAAGAAGAGATCCAAGCCAGGATCGGAAAGCGCCTGGACGACGTTGCCAAGATCCTGGCTGGCGCCCTCGTCGCCGTTGCTGGCGTCATGACCCTGCTTGGCCTCAGCAGCGACGTCGTGTTCGTTGCCCTCAACAACGACTCGTGGCCCATCTATGTGGCCTCGCTCTGCGCCATCCTCGCGATCGTCTGCAGCATTGTGGCTCTGCTCGTCCACCCCACACGGCGGGGCAACCTGTGGGAGACCGTTGTGCTCATTCTCGGGGTGATCCTCTATATGGTGGCTCTGAGCGTGGCGGTTATCGGCGCGGCCAAGGCTGCTGGGGGTAACGGGCGGCCGACCATCACCAACATCAAAGTCGACGGCCCTCGGTCCAATCTGAAATTAAGTTTCGATGTTCATGCTGACGGCGTCGAGACGGGGGCCAGCATTGAAGTGTTTGTAAACGCTGTCAGGGCCGACTTGTCCGAGCCTGCTGTTGAGTCGGTCGATGCCTACTCAAGTGAGCTCAGACCCAACGACAAGGGCGTGGTCGAGCAGCGGGTCAGTATGCCGATGTCCCTTCCACCACAGGCCGCAGGCATCAGCATCATGGCCCTCAATGCGGGCGACGGAACCCAGGACAAGTGTGGCTCGCTCACACAGCGCGGGCCGGCGTGCGCGAGGTTCCGGGTTCCCTAGCAGCACGGTGTCGGCGGCAGCTGGAACACCGACACCACCGCCGTCACCGTCCCGATGCGGACCCGCACCACCCGCGAGAGCGAAGCCCTGCTGCTGCCCGGCCCGTTCATCACCGAGCACCGCGGCGGCGGCTCCACCACCCGCGGCATCGGTGACCCGCTGGCCGCTATCACCGCCGGAGGCAACCACCACGGACTGGTCATCCCCTACCGCAAGGGCGGCCCGACCACGACCGGAACACCGCTGCACACCATCGCCACCCGCGAATCAGCGGGCGTGGTCCTCGGAGCCGACCACACCCCCGAAGACATCGCGGTGGAGGACTGCTACTTCCGCATGCTGTCCGCCCGCGAGCACCTGCGCGCCCAGCGCTTCACCGACGACTACACCGTCGTGGGCCACGGGGGAGAGCAGACCAAGCAGGCCGGAAACGCCGTACCCGCCAACGTCGCCCAATGGATCGCCTCCGCCCTCCTGGAGGTGCTCTGATGCCCCAGCCCCACGCCCTCGAACTCGACACGGCGCCTGTTCTGGCACTCACCGTGTGGCAGCCCTGGGCAAGCGCCATCGCCTACGCCACCAGGCGGATCGAGAACCGGGACTGGCCGACCGACTACCGGGGCCTGGTCCTCATCCACGCAGGACGCACGACGGATCCCAACGCGCACGATGTGCCGCTGGCCCGTCCGTTCCTGCGCCGCCCGCAGCCCAGAGGCGCGATCGTCGCCGTGGCACTGCTGGATGACTGCCACCCCGATGACGGCTACTGCACCCTGTGGTCCGCCCGCGGCCGCTACCACTGGCGACTGACCACCGTCGTCCCGCTCGCCGCGCCGCTGCCCTGGCCCGGCGCACGCGGCCTGTGGATTCCGCCCCCCGGCCTGCTCGCCTCCCCACTCCTCACCGACGCGCTGGAGGTCGCCAATGCCTGACACGCTCGACCCGACCACCCTGGGCGACCTGCTCAGGGTGGCTTCGGCCCCCGACTTCGACCGCTGGCAAGAACAGATCCGCAAGACCGGCGGCTGCGCCCAACCCATCCACCTCACCGGCTGGTCCCTCACCCGCGACAAAACCACCGGCCAGATCCTGCACACCTACTCCACCCAGGACGAGCCCGGCGGCCGGCTGCGCATCGCCTGCGGAAACCGCCGCGCCTCCCGCTGCCAGCCCTGCGCCTACCTCTACGCAGGCGACGCCTACCGCCTCGTACGCGCGGGCCTGGCAGGCGACGACGCCATGAACATCCCGGCCGTCGTACGCGAGCGGCCCCGGGTCTTCGCGACCCTGACCGCCCCGTCCTTCGGCCGCGTGCACAACCGCCCCGACACCGGCCGCTGCCGCTGCGGAAACCGCCACACCGAGGACGATCCCGCCCTCGGCACCGCAATCGACCCGACCACCTACGACTACGCGGGCGCGGTCCTGTTCAACAACCACGCCGGCGAGTTGTGGCACCGGTTCGTCAACCGGCTGCGCCGCGAACTCGCCGCCTCCGCCGGACTCACCCAGAAGGCGTTCAAGGAGTCGGCCCGGCTGTCGTTCAACAAGGTCGCCGAGTTCCAAAAGCGCGGAGCGATCCACTTCCATGCCGTGATCCGCATCGACGGACCCGATGGGCCCGACACCCTTCCCCCGACGTGGGCCACGCTCGACCTGCTCACCCAGGCGATCCGCGAGGCGCGGGAGCACCCTTACACCTCGGTGACCGTGCCCGCTGCAGAAGATGAGCCTGCCCGCACGCTGTGCTGGGGCGAGAAGCTCGACGTCCGGCCCATCCAGGCCTTCGACGACGGTGACGACATCAGCGAGCAGAAGGTCGCCGCCTACGTGGCCAAGTACGCCACGAAAGCAGCCGAGACCACCGGCGCGCTTGACCGCCGCGTCGGCGAACTTGCCGAACTCGACCAGCACCGCGTGCCAGACCACGCGAGGCGGCTCATCCGTGCCTGCTGGGATCTCGATCCTCTGTATCCGGACCGCAAGCTGTGGGCCTGGGCTCACATGCTCGGCTTCCGAGGCCACTTCCTGACCAAGTCCCGCCGCTACTCATCCACGTTCAGCGAACGCCGCCAGGTCCGCGCCGACTACCGCGCAGCCGAGCAACGCCGAACCCTGGGCCTGCCTGAGCCGGACACCACGCTCGTCCTCGCCGACTGGCGCTACGCCGGCCACGGTCACACCCCCGGCGAATCCGCCCTCGCCGCCTCCATCGCCGAAGACATCCGCATCAACCGAGAAACCGCCCGCGAAGCACTCAGCGAGCCGCCCGACCTAGACAAGTCGGGGGAGTGGTGACCATGGATCGACTCCTGACGGTGGAGGAGGCCGCAGAAGTTTTGCGTACGGGGGTGCGCTTCCCTCGGCGTCTGATTGCTGAGCGGCGTATTGCGTACGTGAAGGTCGGTCGGCATGTGCGAATCCCGGAGAGTGTGTTGGCGGTATACATCACGGCTAACACGGTTGCGCCGGTTCGTCGGCGTACCCGGTATCGGAGGGCGGCCTAGTGGCGGGCAAGAAGCGGCGCTTTGGGCGTATCCGCAAGCTTCCGTCCGGCCGCTATCAGGCTCGGTACCTGGGGTCTGACGGTGTTGACCGGCCAGCGCCTCAGACGTTCGCGGCGGTGGGGGATGCGGACGATTGGCTCGCTGAGCAGCAGACCGAGATTCGCCGGGGCGACTGGCAAGATCCGGATGCGGGCGCGGTCAACTTCGGGGTGTACGCCTTGCAGTGGGTTCAAGAGCGGGACCTGTCGGCGACCACTGCAGAGCTGTACAGGCGGCTCCTGCGACTGCATATCCTGCCCACCTTCGGCGGCATGGACCTTGACGAGATAACCCCGCCGCACGTCCGGACCTGGCGGGCCGACCGGAAGCAGGTCACCGGAGAGACCACCGTGGCCAAGTCGTACCGGCTGCTCAGGGCCATCATGGAGACCGCCACCGATGACGAGCTGATCCGTCGCAACGCGTGCCGGATCAAGGGCGCTGGCAAGGAGTCCGCCGCAGAGCGTCCGGTGGCGACCGTGGCCCAGGTCGATGCGCTGGCCGATGCCATGGGGCCCCGCTGGCGGCTGATGGTCTATCTGGCCGCGTACGGCCCTGCCCGCCCGGAGGAACAGGCCGCGTTGCGCCGCTCGGCCGTGGATGTTGAGAGCGTTGGCGTGTGGGTTCGCAAGGCGGAGCCGGAGTTGACCACTGGTCGGCGCGCGCCGGGTGACACCAAGTCCGAGGCGGGCATGAGGTTCCTGGCCCTGCCCGCGTTCATGGAGAAGGAGTTGAAGCGGCATCTCGCCTGGTACGCCGAGAAGACTCCGGGCGGGCTGCTGTTCGTCGGCGAGCGAGGCAAGCCGTTCCGGCGTTCCACGTTCGGCCGGAAGTGGCGCAAAGCCCGTGCCAAGGTCGGTCTGCCGGAAGCCTTCCGCTTCTACGATCTTCGTCACACCGGGCACACCCTCACGACCCGTTCGGGTGCGACGCTCAAGGACACGATGGTGCGCGCCGGGCAGTCCACGGAGAAGGCCGCGCTGATCTATCAGCACTCCGACCGCGAGCGTCAGCGGGAGGTTGCTGCCGGACTCGACCGGATGGTCCAGGCTGAGCGGAAGAAGGCTGCGGCCCAGCTGGATGATCAAGCATCGGGCACGCAACGGGCACGAGACGCTTAGCGCGGTCTAGACAACAAAGAAGCCCCGGGCTGCTGGCCTGGGGCTTTCGTATGGAGCGGGTGACGGGAATCGAACCCGCGCTCTGAGCTTGGGAAGCTCATGTTCTACCATTAAACTACACCCGCGCGGCGGACCGGTGATCGGCACCGCACCGTCGCACACTGTACCCCATTGCTGGCCCCCGGTGTATTTCGCCGCGGGGCCTTCGTGCTGTCCGGGGCACCGATCCGGGCGCCGGTCCAGCCGATCCCGAGGGCTCCGATGTGGCTGCGGGGGGCGGGAGTTGAGGCGTACCTTTGAGTCACGGAGTGCCGCGTGCGGCCCCGCCCCATAGATCCCCTAATGTGGTCCTTCGTCCGGATTTCTTTGGGGAAGGGACCCGATGGACTTGATGGAGCGCACCGTCGTCCGCTGTGCCGAGGGGCACGTCTTCACTACCGCTTCGTTCCCGATGCAGCAGCTCGGCGCCGATCGGATCGGGCCCGGGCGGCTCATCCGGTGTCCGCGTTGTGCGCGGCTGCGGAATGTGGTGCCCGTGGAGTCCGCCAAGCGGTAACCGAGCGGCACGGCAGAGGGCGCGTGGGGCTGTCCGATTGGGGCGGGCCCGCGCGCTCTGCGTATCCTCGGGGCGTGCTTCTCTCAGACAAGGACATCCGGGCCGAGATCGACGCCGGTCGAGTGCGTATCGACCCGTACGACGAATCCATGGTGCAGCCCTCGAGCATCGATGTGCGGCTCGACCGCTACTTCCGGGTGTTCGAGAACCACCGCTATCCGCACATCGACCCCGCCGTCGAGCAGTCGGATCTGACGCGGCTCGTCGAGCCCGACGGCGATGAGCCCTTCATCCTCCACCCCGGGGAGTTCGTGCTCGCCTCCACGTACGAGGTCATCACGCTGCCCGATGATCTGGCGTCGAGGCTGGAGGGGAAGAGCTCCCTCGGGCGGCTCGGGCTCGTCACGCACTCGACCGCCGGGTTCATCGATCCGGGGTTCTCGGGGCACGTCACGCTCGAGCTGTCGAATCTCGCGACGCTGCCCATCAAGCTGTGGCCGGGCATGAAGATCGGTCAGCTGTGCATGTTCCGGCTGAGCTCCCCGGCCGAATTCCCGTACGGGAGCGAGCGCTATGGCTCCCGCTACCAGGGGCAGCGCGGGCCCACCGCCTCGCGCTCGTTCCAGAACTTTCATCGGACGCAGGTGTGAGGCATGTCTGAGGTTCGAGAGAACCTGACGTACGAGCGGTTCGGCGGCGCGATCCGCGAGCTCGCGCAGGCCGTCGCCGACGACGGGTACGAGCCGGACATCGTGCTCTCCATCGCCCGGGGAGGCGTGTTCGTTGCCGGCGGTCTTGCGTACGCGCTCGACTGCAAAAATATCCACCTCGTGAATGTCGAGTTCTACACGGGGGTCGGTACGACGCTCGAAATGCCCGTCATGCTCGCGCCCGTGCCGAACGCGATTGATTTCTCGGCCAAGAAAATCCTCATCGCCGACGACGTCGCCGACACCGGCAAGACGCTCAAGCTCGTGCACGACTTCTGCGTCGACCATGTCGCCGAGGTGCGCAGCGCCGTCATCTACGAGAAGTCGCACTCCCTCGTGAAGTGCGAGTACGTGTGGAAGCGCACCGACGAGTGGATCAACTTCCCGTGGAGCGTGTTGCCTCCGGTGCGTAAGTCGGGCGAGCCGATCACGCCCTCCAAGGAAGCGCTGTAGCGCCGGACTCCTACGCGTCCCTCCGGGTGGCTGTCGGGAATCGTGTCGCTGGCGCCGCCGTACGGGAACGGCTCACGTCCGTAGCCGCGATGGCGAGCAATTGATCCCAGCACAGGACGACTCCTGTGCGATCATTGCCGCATCTTTGTCATGTGCCGCACCAGACCACGAGCGCGGCCATGTCCTTACCGTCCCGGGGGGAACGGAATGTCACGCCATTCGCGTGCGACGGCCGCCAGACCAGCGCCGCGCACCGCACTCCTGCTCACGCTGCCCATCCTTTTGTCCGTCCTGCTGTCCACGCTGCTTCCGGTGGGAGCAGCGTGGGCGCGGGACGTCACGCCCACCGCCGCCGCCGCCGGCGACAACTGCGCCGCACTGCCGCTCACCCCCTTCGGGGACCCGGGCAGCGCGGCCGGCAAGGCGACGATCCCTGGCGGCAGCAGCGCCTGCTTCGGCTTCACCGCTGAGAAGGCCGGGCTGCACCGCGTCGTGCCCGGCAAGGTCCATGCCCAGACCTATATCCAGGTCTTCGACGGCGCCACCCAACTGAACTGCAACCAGACCGATCGGAGCGACGCGGGCTGGTGCGACCTGCCCCACGCCGGCGCCTACACCCTGAAGGTGGTCAACCAGGGGTGGCAGAACCTGATCGACACTCCTGTCGCCGTCGTGCCGCTGAACACCGCCGATCACTGTGCCCCGGAGGCCGGGACGGCTTGGGACGCCCCCGTCGTCAAGGGCTCCGCCCCCGGCCCGGTGGCGATCATGTGCCAGCCCTTGACCGGTAAGGCCGGTGAGCGCATCACGGTCGACCTCGGCACCGACAAGCACTCCGGCGACAGCCAGTACTGGATCACCGACGCGTCCGGTGCCCGGATCTGCCCGCGCTCGAACGACGACACCAGCGAAGGCTGCGTCCTGCCCGGCGACGGCCCCTACCGGGTCCTCGCCCGCATCGGCGACGTGGAGGGCGGCTTCCCCGCCGCGTACACCCTGAAGATCCGCCGCCTCTCCGACCCGGCCGGCTGCGCGCACGTCCCGCTCAACGCGTACGGCGCGGCGCCCACCACCGTGGATCCGGCCTCCGGCTGCAAGGTCTTCACCGCGCCCGCCGCCGGGCGCTACGACGTGTACGGGGTCCATGACGGGAAACGCTCCCGGCTGAAGACGTACGACCACACGGGCCGGACCGTCTGCACATCGGACGGCATCTGCACCCTGCCCGCCGCCGGCGACTACACCGTACTCACCGACGATGCCACCCTGATCCTCGACCGGTCCGCCACCACCGGCTGCCAGGCCGTCGAACTCGGCACCCACCAGGGCACTCTGACCCACAGCGGTGAGGTGGACTGCCTGACCCTGCCGCTGCCCAAGCGCTCGGGAATGGCCGCGCTGAAGAGCGTGAGCGGCCAGATCCCGCGGGTCGACGTCACCGTCGTCGACGCCACCGGCGCCCAGTTGTGCGACGGGACCACCCTCAACTGGGGCACCTGCGGGCTGAACGACTCCGCTCCGTTCCGTGTCCTGGTCTCCGCCGTCGACCAGAAGACGCCGACCGGCTCCTACAGCCTCGCCCTGTACCGCACGGACACGGCGAACGACTGCCAGGTGCTCCCGGCGGGCGACTTCACCTCCGACAGCGCCCACGCACGCTTCAGTACAGGCGGCGGGGTCTTCTCGCACTGCCTGACCATCCCTGCCGGCGACCACAGTGCGGTGGAGAGCATCCAGCTCCAGGCCGCCCCGGGTACGACGGCCAGGACGTACCTCTCGGTCGTGGACAAGTACAGCAGGCAGGTCTGCCGGGGCCCCGCTCTGCAGGGCATCCGGCTCACCTGCAACCTCGTGCCGGGCGTCGCGCACACCGTCCTGGTCAACGGAAGCGACACAACCGGCACCTACACCCTGACCCGCCGGGACGTCACCTCCACCGCGAAGGGCTGCACCGCCAATCCCGCGACCCCGGTCGGCGCACCGTCCACGGGCGGCACCTTCGCCGCGGGGGACACGCTGCTCTGCCGCCAGGTCACCACCGCCGACGCCACGGACACCCTGCACCTCAACGTCCGCGATGCGCTCGGCACCGCGAGCCTCGTGGCTTTCGGTGAGGACGGCAAGGTCGCCTGCAGCACCTACCCCAACAAGGCCTGCGCGGTCACCGGCTCCACCCACTACCAGGTCCTCGTCACCGTGCCGACGAGCCAGAAGGACGACGACTCCTACCACCTCGACGCCCTGCGCATCGCCACCGCCGCCGGGCCGGCCCGGGAGTGCACGGCCGTCCCCAACGTCAGCTATGGGTACGGTCCGATCACCGGCACCCTGGACGAGCAGCACACTGCCGTCTGCGCGACACTGCCGACCGCGTACAGCGACCGCTTCAACGTGGCGATCAGTGACACCACGGGGGCCACCGACACCGCCGTGCCCGCGCTGTACGGCAAGAGCCTCGACAACGGCTGCACGCTGATGCAGCCCACCGGCTACGAATGCTCCGTCAAAGAGCCGGAGACCAGGGCCGTCACTCCCAGCATCATGGTCCTGAGCCTGCCCAAGAAGGCGTCGCACACGTCCTACAGGGCGGAACTCACCTGCTCCTCCGCCATCTGCGGCACGCAGCGGGTCAGCGTCTACTCGGTGACCCCGACCACCGCCGAGAGCGGCACGAAGGCCACCGTTAGCGTGATCGGTACCGCCCTGCACAAGGACGACAAGGTGGTGCTCAGCCGGGTCGGCAGCAAGGTGGAGTCGACCACCGTGTCGGTGTCGGCCAACCGCAGGACGCTTACGGCCGTGCTGGATCTGACCGGGGCCGCCCCGGGCGACTGGAACCTCAGCGTCATCACCCACAACGCGGGCGAGTACGCACAGGGCACCTTCACCGTCACCCCGCCCACGCTGACCAACACCGCGGCTCCCGCCATCCAGGGCACGGCCCAGGTCGGCGCCACCCTCACCGCGAACCCGGGCAGTTGGACGCCCACCCCGGCGTCGTACGGCTACCAGTGGAAGGCGGACGGCGAGGCCATCTCCGGGGCGACGGCGTCCACGTACACCGTGCCCGCCTCGCTGCTCGGCAAGACGCTCACCGTCACCGTCACCGCCCGCCTCCTCGGTGGAGAAACCGCCGTCACCTCGGCGGCCGTCACGGTCGCCCAGGGCGCGGCCCCCAAGGCGACCACGGCCCCGACGATCAGCGGCACGGCGAAGGTCGGCGCCAAGCTCGGCCTCACGCCGGGCACCTGGACTCCTGCCGCCACGTCGTACGGCTACCAGTGGAGGGCCGACGGCAAGGTGATCTCCGGGGCGACGGCGTCCACGTACACCGTGCCCGCCTCGCTGCTCGGCAAGAAGCTCACCGTCACCGTCACCGCCCACCGCACGGGCCATGCCGACGGCACCGCCACGACCGCCGCGGTCACGGTCGCCAAGGGCAGCGCCCCGAAGGCCACCAAGGCGCCCACGATCTCGGGCACCGCGAAGGCCGGCTACACGCTCAAGGCCGCCCCGGGCAGCTGGACGCCCACCCCGTCCTCGTACGCCTACCAGTGGTACGCGGACGGCAAGGCGATCAAGGGCGCCACCGGGTCCTCGCTGAAACTGGCCTCCGCCCAGCGCGGAAGGAACATCACGGTCAAGGTGACCGCCCGTCGCACCGGGCACAGCGACGGCACCGCCACCAGCAAGCCGACGGCGAAGGTCGCTCGCTGAGCACGCCCAAAAGAGGGCCCCACCGGATGGTGGGGCCCTCTTCCATGTCAGTTCGCCCTAGAGGCTCATGATCCCGTAGGCGTCAGTGCCGGGCTGCGGACGTCGCTCTGGCCGGGCAGCCCCGACCGGAGGGTGGTCTCGCCGATGAGCGGCTTCTTGGGGTGGTCGCCCTTCCTGCAGACGGTGGCACTGGAGGGCAGATAGGTGTCGTCGCCCTCGAAGGTCGCGGTGTAGCAGGTGTCCTTGTCATGCTTGCCGGTGACCTTGCAGGTGGCTTTGCCTCGGTCGTCGGTGGTGTCCGTGCACAGCAGGACGGCGTTGGTGAAGTCGATGGTCTTGCCTTCCAGGTGCTCGCCCTCGGCGGTCAGCCGCGCGGTCAGCGTGAGGCCGTCCTTGTCGTGCGAGTGCTTCTTCTTCTTTTTCTTCGCCGTCAGCGTCAGCTTGGTCGGGGTCCGCTCGTCCTCCCCAGGTCCGACCGCCACACTGTCGGGGGAGTCGCCGACCGGGATGGTGGTGGTGACGGTGTTGGTGGCCGTGTCGATCACCGATACGTCGTCCGAGGCTCGGTTGGCGACGTAGACCCGGGAGCCGTCCGGCGTGACCGCCACACCGAAGGGCAGGTCGCCGACGGGGACGGTGTCGATGACGGTGTTGGTGTCGGTGTCGATCACCGATACGTCGTCCGTGGCGGTGTTGGTGACGTAGGCGCGGGTGCCGTCCGGCGTGACCGCCACACTGTCGGGTCCGTCTCCGACCGGGACGGTGTCGATGACGGTGTTGGTGGCCGTGTCGATCACCGATACGTCGTCCGAGGCTCGGTTGGCGACGTAGACGCGGGAGCCGTCCGGCGTGATCGCCAAACCCAGGGGAGTGTCGCCGACGGGGACGGTGTCGATGACGGTGTTGGTGGCCGTGTCGATCACCGATACGTCGTCCGAGACGGTGTTGGTGACGTAGACGCGGGAGCCGTCCGGCGTGACCGCCACACTGTCGGGGGAGTCGCCGACGGGGATGGTGGTGGTGACGGTGTTGGTGGCCGTGTCGATCACCGATACGTCACCCGAGACGGCGTTGGCGACGTAGACCCGGGAGCCGTCCGGCGTGACCGCCACACCCACGGGAGCGAGGCCGACGGGGACGGTGGTGGTGACGGTGTTGGTGGCCGTGTCGATCACCGATACGTCGCTCGAGCCGACGTTGGCGACGTAGGCGCGGGTGCCGTCCGGCGTGACCGCCACACCGCGGGGGCCATCGCCGACGGGGATGGTGGTGGTGACGGTGTTGGTGTCGGTGTCGATCACCGATACGTCGTCCGAGTCAGAGTTGGTGACGTAGACAGGTGCTGCGCCCTGCGCCATCGCGGGCGTGGCCACGGCGATCGGGACGGCCAGGCCCGCCAGGACCGCCAGCCCCGCCACCCATGCGCGCACCAGCACCCACCACGAACTCCCAACCCCGCGATGTGGCCCCGCACTTCCTTGTTCCGGCGCTCCCCGTACCGCGATACCCGACATGAAGACCTCCTGAGGTGCACGACACCGAAGTGCGTTCCGGTGCTCCGCATGAATTCGGCGATTGATGCCCCGTCATGGAAGTCCGTCCGGGACCGCCGCGGCGCTGATGATCGCCGCGGCCGACGCTAACCGCCGTGATCAGCGGGAGGCCGTCGGCGATCACGGATAGGACCGTACGGACGACTGGAATCCCCCTTCCGGACCCGTCGCCCGACGCAAAGAGGGCCCCACCGGGTGGTGGGGCCCTCTTCCGTGTCCGTACCCCGCTAGATCGTGCCCAGCTTGATGATCGACAGCAGCGCGATCAGCTGGATCGACGACGCCGCCAGCGCCTTCGGCCACGGCAGGTCGTGCGACTTGCTCACCATCGATGTGAACAGCGCACCCGCCGCCAGCCACGTCGCCCAGCCCAGGATCTGGACCAGAGAGTTCTCGCCGCCCAGGAACAGGGCGAAGACCAGACGCGGGGCGTCCGTGATCGACATGATCAGCATCGACAGGCCGACCGTCGGCTGCCAGGCGCCGTCGCCGCCCAGCTGGCGGGCCAGGGTGTGGGTCACCGCGCCCAGGATCAAGCCGCCGACGACGAATGCGACCGCCGTGGTCAGGACGTACGGGATGGCCGCGGAGATCGTCGCGTTGATCGTCTCCTCGCGGGCCTTGTCGAAGCCGAAGAGCGCGAGCAGGCCGTAGAGGAACGTGACGATCAGCGCCGGGCCCCACACGGGGTAGTCGCGCATCTGCCAGAACGTCGGGCCCGGGCGCAGCACGATGCCGCTCAGCAGTTGCTTCCAGTGCAGGCGGGGGCCCGCGGGTGCGGCCGGGGCCGTGCCTGCGCGGTAGGTCGCGCCGTCGCCGTACGGGTCCTCGTTGATGCTGAACGCCTGGGTGTGGCCAGGGTTGTTGGCATACGGGTCGACGTGCGGGGCGGGTCCGCCCTGGGGCTGCTGGTACGGGTCGCCGAAGTACTCCGGTTCGCCGTACGGGCCCTGGGGGCGCTGCTGACCGCCGCCGGCCTGGGGCCACTGCGGCGGCTGCTGCTGTTGCGCGTACGGCGGCCCCGCATGGCCTCCCCCGCCTCTGTAGGGCGGCGGTGCCTGCTGCTGCTGCTGCGTGCGGTTGTCCCGGCCGCGTCCGATCCTGAATCCAGCCACGTAATCGAACGTACCTGGTCCCGGAGAGTGAGGATGCCGGGGCGGGGAAACGCGGCCGCCTTTGCTGCCGACCTGTGACATCCCCTAGGGGGCCTGCCCGGGGGACCCTGAGGGGACGTCAGCGCAGGAAGACCGAGCTGCTGAAGGTGAGCAGCGGGTGGCTCGGCGCGGTGGCCGGGTACAGCGCCAGCACATCCGCGCGCTCGCCCCTGTGCGTACGAGTCACCAGGTCGGGGCGCTTGTCGCCGTCGAAGTCCGCGTACTGGAGCACGTCCGTGGTGGGCGTCGTCTCGCCCGACGGGAGCAAGGGCGCGGGCGGCGTCCGTACGGCGTCGAGGACATAGCGGCCGCCCGCGCGGCCCGGGCCGTCCGGGCCGCCCAGCAGCAGCTTGCCCTTGGCCGACGCGCCCGGCTTCGGGGTGCGGGCGGAGACCACCAGGTCGTCGTAGCCGTCGCCGTTCGCGTCGGGCTTCGGGGACGGGGCGGACAGGGCCGGGCCGCCGCCCGGGACGGGGGCCGTGGCGGTGCGCGGGGCGCCGGTGCGGGTGAAGGGGCCGCGCAAGAAGCTGACCCGGCCCGCGGACGCGGTGACGGCGAGGTCTGTCGAGCCGTCGCCGTCGAAGTCGCCGCAGACGGGGTGGTCGGGCCAGTCGTTGCCGTAGCGGGCCTTCTCGGGGATGCGCAGGACGACCGCCTTGCCGCCGAGGCCGGACGGGGAGCCGAAGAGCAGCTGGAGCGGTACGGGGGGCCGGCCGATGCCGTTGTACGGCGGGTCGGTGGCCACAATCAGGTCGGAGAAGCCGTCCTTGTCGAGGTCGCAGGCGGCAGCCGCGTCGAAGGCGGCGGGGAGTGTGCCGTCGACCGGGGCGGCGTTGGCTCGCGGGGTGAGGAGGCGGCGTACGACCGGGTCGAGGGCGCGGGGGCCGGCGGTGCCGTAGAGGACGCCGATGCCCGCGTCGTCGCCGTGGGTGTCGCCGGGGGCCTTCACCAGGTCGTTCACCACGAGGTCGCGGTGGCCGTCGCCGTTGAAGTCGGCGGGCACCCGGCTGCCCTTGCCCAGAGGGACGGGCAGCGCGGTGGCCCGGCCGGACAGTGGGGCGATGTCGCCGTTCTTGGCGGCGGCGGGCCGGTCGTCCGGCGCGGGGTGGCTCGTGCAGCCCGCGAGCAGCACCACGCAGGCGCCGGCCGCGCCGATCGCCACCGCTGCCGTAGCCCTCATCCGTATCCGCCCTGTCCGCCCTGTCCGCCGTTTCCGCACTGTCCGTCCCGTCCGTCTCGCCTGCGCTCGGTCTGCCCAGTCGCCCCTTGATGCTCGTTCGGCCGTCCCGGCAGGGCAATGGATCGGGCGTGATCGCTGGCCAATGGTTATTCGCTGGGTAGTTGAGTGGGTTCGTTATGTGGTGGATGAGGGAAATCGGGGGATTGCCCTTCCGTGCTCTGCCTGCCGAGCAGTGCACCCGTAGCTTCGTGGATGTCTCCACGGCACCGAGCTACAGACACGACGGATCGGGCATCAGCTCACCGGGGGAGAGCACTCCATGCACGCTCGCTCTCCACGGAGGTACCGCTCCACCGGAGGTACCGCTCCACCGGATCTCCACCGGAGGTACAAGGAAGCGGCCGGACCTGCCCCCGAGGCAGATCCGGCCGCTTCCGCGCTCCGTACGGACTACTTCACCGGCTCCGGTTCCGGCGCGTCCGCCGGCTCCTCGTCGTCCGCCGGGTCGGCCGGCGTCCTCACCGAGTCGAGCAGCAGCTGCGCGACATCGACGACCTGGAGCGACTCCTTGGCCTTGCCGTCGTTCTTCTTGCCGTTCACGGAGTCCGTGAGCATGACGAGGCAGAACGGGCAGGCCGTCGAGACGATGTCGGGGTTGAGCGAGAGGGCTTCGTCGACACGCTCGGTGTTGATGCGCTTGCCGATCCGCTCCTCCATCCACATGCGCGCGCCACCGGCGCCGCAGCAGAAGCCACGCTCCTTGTGGCGGTGCATCTCCTGCTGACGCAGACCGGGGACGGCCGACATGATCTCGCGCGGCGGCGTGTAGACCTTGTTGTGGCGGCCCAGGTAGCAGGGGTCGTGGTACGTGATCAGACCCTCGACCGGCGTGACCGGGATCAGCTTGCCCTCGTCGATGAGGTGCTGCAGCAGCTGCGTGTGGTGGATGACCTCGAACTCGCCGCCCAGCTGCGGGTATTCGTTCGCGATCGTGTTGAAGCAGTGCGGGCAGGTTGCGACGATCTTCTTCGCCGACTTCGGCTTCTTCGTGGACTCGTCCTCGTCGTCCTCGCCGAAGGCCATGTTCAGCATGGCCACGTTCTCCTGGCCGAGCTGCTGGAACAGCGGCTCGTTGCCCAGGCGCCGCGGCGAGTCACCGGTGCACTTCTCCTCGCCGCCCATGATCGCGAACTTCACGCCCGCGATGTGCAGCAGCTCCGCGAAGGCCTTGGTGGTCTTCTTGGCCCGGTCCTCCAGCGCGCCCGCGCAGCCGACCCAGTACAGGTAGTCGACCTCGGACAGGTCCTCGACGTCCTTGCCGACGATCGGGACCTCGAAGTCGACCTCCTTGGTCCACTCCACGCGCTGCTTCTTGGCCAGACCCCAGGGGTTGCCCTTCTTCTCCAGGTTCTTGAGCATCGTGCCCGCCTCGGACGGGAACGCGGACTCGATCATCACCTGGTAGCGGCGCATGTCGACGATGTGGTCGATGTGCTCGATGTCGACCGGGCACTGCTCCACGCACGCACCGCAGGTGGTGCAGGACCACAGCACGTCCGGGTCGATGACGCCGTTCTCCTCCAGCGTCCCGATCAGCGGGCGCTCGGCCTCCGCGAGGGCCGCCGCCGGCACACCGGCCAGCTGCTCCTCGGACGCCTTCTCCTCGCCCTCCATCGTCTTGCCGCCGCCGGCCAGCAGATACGGGGCCTTTGCGTGCGCGTGGTCGCGCAGCGACATGATCAGCAACTTGGGGGAGAGGGGCTTTCCGGTGTTCCAGGCGGGGCACTGCGACTGGCAGCGACCGCACTCCGTACACGTGGAGAAGTCGAGGATGCCCTTCCAGGAGAACTGCTCGACCTGGGAGACGCCGAAGACGTCGTCCTCGCCCGGGTCCTCGAAGTCGATCTCCTTGCCGCCGGACGTCATCGGCTGGAGGGCGCCGAGCGCGGTCCGGCCGTCGGCGTTCCGCTTGAACCAGATGTTCGGGAAGCCGAGGAAGCGGTGCCAGGCGACACCCATGTTGGTGTTGAGCGAGACCGTGATCATCCAGATCAGCGAGGTGCCGATCTTGATCATCGCGGTGAAGTAGATCAGCGTCTGCAGCGTGGCGACGCTCAGGCCCTTGAAGGCCAGCACCAGCGGATACGAGACGAAGTACGCCGCCTCGTAGTGGTCCACGTGGTGGATCGCGCCCTCGAGCCCGCGCAGGGCGAGGATCGCGAGGCCGATGGTGAGGATGACGTACTCGACGAAGTACGCCTGCCAGGCCTTGGAGCCCGCGAAGCGCGACTTGCGGCCGGCCCGCGAGGGCAGGTTGAGCAGCCGGATCGCCATCAGGATGACGATGCCCACCACGGTCATCAGGCCGATGAACTCGATGTACATCTCGAACGGCAGGAAGCCGCCGATGACCGGCAGGGTCCAGTCGGCCTGGAAGAGCTGGCCGTACGCCTGCGCCAGCGTCGGCGGCAACGTGAGGAAGCCGATCGCGACGAACCAGTGGGCAAAGCCCACGATCCCCCACCGGTTCATGCGGGTGTGGCCAAGGAACTCCTTGACCAGGGTGATCGTGCGTGCCTTCGGGTTGTCGGTTCGGCTGCCCGCGGGCACCGGCTGACCGAGCTTCACGAACCGGTAGATCTGCGCGACGGCTCGGGCGATGAGCGCAACGCCGACCACGGTCAGCACCAGCGACACGATGATCGCGGCGAGTTGCATTTCGGGCTCCTCGGGCCTGCGAGGGTGGGCAATCTGTCCAGACTACTAAGCGGTAACTTATGTAGTCCGTGCTGAGAGTACCCACTTATTCCGCCGCACTGTAGCCGCGCAGCCGGTGATCTGTGTCGCTCAGGCAAGCCTGACCGGACAGGGCGCCCGGCGTCCGGCCGCGGCCGCCGGGAGGGTGCGGGCCAGGATAAGAAGGTCCAGTCCCAGCCAGTGTTGCTCCACATAGTGCAGATCGAGTACTGCCATCTCCTCCCAGGGCAGCTCCGAACGGCCGCTGATCTGCCACAGGCCGGTCATCCCGGGGCGTACGCCGAGCCGGGCGCGGCCCGCGAAGCCGGCTTGCTCGGGGTCCTCGGGCGGCAGCGGGCGCGGACCCACGAGCGACATCTCGCCACGCACCACATTGATCAGCTGCGGCAGCTGGTCCAGGAAGTGGCGGCGCAGCAGCCGGCCGACGGGCGAGACCGGTGTCGTACGGAACGTCAGCATCGCAAACCTGGATCCGCCGAGGCCTGTCCGCTCCCGGCGGGTCAGGAGCGAGCCCCGGGTGGTGGCCGCGGCGGCGGCGGTGAGGGTCAGCAGCAGCGGGGACAGGAGCAGCAGCAGGACCAGACTGCCCGTCAGATCGACGGCTCGCTTTGCAGGCATGGACGGACGCCCTTCGTCGCGACCTTCGTCACGGCTGTCATTCGTTGACCGTTTTTTGCGGCTATGACTCTTCCAGACGGCCGCCGCTGCCGACCGGTGCGCCACGCGTGCGTACACAGGTTCGGCGCTGGTCCGGGGCAGTTTCCCGGGGCAGGGTGCAGGTAAGTGCGGGATAAAAGTTGAGTGGGGTCGACTCAGCTCCGTTGACGCCCTGGGCTCGGTCGTGCATCCTTGAGCCAGATCCACTCAAGTCAGTCTGCTGGAGGAATTGAAATGGCACGTGCGGTCGGCATCGACCTGGGCACGACTAACTCCGTCGTCAGCGTTCTGGAGGGCGGCGAGCCCACCGTCATCACCAACGCCGAGGGTGCCAGGACCACGCCGTCCGTCGTCGCCTTCGCGAAGAACGGTGAGGTGCTGGTCGGCGAGGTTGCGAAGCGTCAGGCAGTCACCAACGTCGACAGGACCATCCGGTCGGTCAAGCGCCACATGGGCACCGACTGGAAGATCGAGCTCGACGGGAAGACCTTCAACCCGCAGCAGATGAGCGCCTTCATCCTGCAGAAGCTGAAGCGCGACGCGGAGTCCTACCTCGGCGAGAAGGTCACCGACGCGGTGATCACCGTCCCGGCGTACTTCAACGACTCCGAGCGCCAGGCCACCAAGGAGGCCGGTGAGATCGCCGGTCTGAACGTCCTGCGCATCGTCAACGAGCCGACTGCGGCCGCCCTGGCCTACGGCCTCGACAAGGACGACCAGACGATCCTCGTCTTCGACCTCGGTGGCGGCACCTTCGACGTCTCGCTGCTGGAGATCGGCGACGGCGTCGTCGAGGTGAAGGCCACCAACGGTGACAACCACCTCGGTGGTGACGACTGGGACCAGCGCGTCGTCGACTACCTGGTGAAGCAGTTCGCCAACGGGCACGGCGTGGACCTGTCCAAGGACAAGATGGCTCTCCAGCGTCTTCGCGAAGCCGCGGAGAAGGCGAAGATCGAGCTGTCGTCCTCGACCGAGACCACGATCAACCTGCCGTACATCACGGCCTCCGCCGAGGGCCCGCTGCACCTGGACGAGAAGCTCACGCGCGCCCAGTTCCAGCAGCTCACCGCGGACCTCCTGGAGCGCTGCAAGACCCCGTTCCACAACGTCATCAAGGACGCCGGCATCCAGCTGTCCGAGATCGACCACGTGGTCCTGGTCGGCGGCTCCACCCGCATGCCCGCGGTCGCCGAGCTCGTCAAGGAGCTGACCGGCGGCAAGGACGCCAACAAGGGTGTGAACCCCGACGAGGTCGTCGCCATCGGCGCCGCCCTCCAGGCCGGTGTCCTCAAGGGTGAGGTCAAGGACGTCCTGCTCCTCGACGTGACCCCGCTGTCCCTCGGTATCGAGACCAAGGGCGGCATCATGACCAAGCTGATCGAGCGCAACACCACGATCCCGACCAAGCGGTCCGAGATCTTCACCACGGCCGAGGACAACCAGCCGTCCGTGCAGATCCAGGTCTACCAGGGCGAGCGCGAGATCGCGGCGTACAACAAGAAGCTCGGGATGTTCGAGCTGACCGGTCTGCCGCCGGCCCCGCGCGGGGTCCCGCAGATCGAGGTCGCCTTCGACATCGACGCCAACGGCATCATGCACGTGACCGCGAAGGACCTGGGCACGGGCAAGGAGCAGAAGATGACCGTCACCGGCGGCTCCTCGCTGCCGAAGGACGAGGTCGACCGGATGCGCCAGGAGGCCGAGCAGTACGCGGACGAGGACCACCGCCGCCGTGAGGCCGCGGAGTCCCGCAACCAGGGCGAGCAGCTCGTCTACCAGACCGAGAAGTTCCTCAAGGACAACGAGGACAAGGTTCCCGGCGAGGTGAAGACCGAGGTCGAGACCGCGGTCGGCGAGCTGAAGGAGAAGCTCAAGGGCGAGGACACCGCCGAGATCCGCACCGCCACCGAGAAGCTCGCGGCGGTCAGCCAGAAGCTCGGCCAGGCCATGTACGCCAACGCCACGCCCGACGGCGCCGAGGCCCCGGCCGGTGAGCAGGCCCAGTCCGCGGACAACACCGAGGACGTCGTGGACGCCGAGATCGTGGACGACGAGAAGGACGCGAAGGGCGGTGCAGCGTGACGGAGGAGACCCCGGGCTTCGAGGAGAAGCCCGACGTCCCCTCCGGCGCCACCTCTGACGACGCCGCCGAGTCCGCCGAGTCCTCCAAGAAGGAGGGCCCGGCGGCCCCGGGAGGGGACGCAGCCAAGATCGCCGGTCTGACGGCTCAGCTGGACCAGATCCGTACGGCGCTCAACGAGCGCACGGCGGACCTCCAGCGGCTCCAGGCCGAGTACCAGAACTACCGCCGTCGGGTGGAGCGCGACCGGATCACGGTCAAGGAGATCGCCACGGCGAATCTGCTGACCGAGCTCCTGCCCGTGCTCGACGACATCGGCCGCGCCCGTGACCACGGGGAGCTGGTGGGCGGGTTCAAGTCGGTGGCCGAGTCCCTGGAGACCGCGGCCGCCAAGATGGGCCTGCAGCAGTTCGGCAAGGAGGGCGAGCCCTTCGATCCGACGATCCACGAAGCCCTGATGCACTCGTACGCACCGGATGTCACCGAGACCACCTGCGTCGCGGTCCTTCAGCCGGGGTATCGCATCGGCGAGCGGACCATCCGCCCCGCGCGGGTCGCGGTGGCCGAGCCCCAGCCGGGCGCGGCCCCGAAGGAAGAGACGGCGAACGACGAGGAGAGCGGTGGCCCGGAGGAGGGTGCGTGATCTGGTTCCGCGCGGATAAGGGAGCGGCGTCCGGCGCGTGCAGATGCAAGGCGGAAGAGGGAGCCGACGCAGAGCGTCGGCGACCGACGACAACGCAGCAGATGTGCGTGCCGGGAGTCGCGAGCCCGCGCGGAGCCGGGGCAGGCACCCTACGGGCTGACGCAAGGATTGTCCGAGAGGAGGGACGTCGATGAGCACGAAGGACTTCGTCGAGAAGGACTACTACAAGGTCCTCGGCGTCCCCAAGGACGCCACCGAGGCCGAGATCAAGAAGGCGTACCGGAAGCTCGCCCGCGAGTTCCACCCGGACGCCAACAAGGGCGACGCCAAGGCCGAAGAGCGCTTCAAGGAAATCTCCGAGGCCAACGACATCCTCGGTGACCCCAAGCGGCGCAAGGAGTACGACGAGGCCCGCGCCCTCTTCGGCAACGGCGGCTTCCGCGGAGGTCCCGGCGGCCCCGGCGGGAGCTTCAACTTCGACCTGGGCGACCTCTTCGGGGGCGCCCAGGGCGGCGGTACGCAAGGTGGCGCAGGCGGCTTCGGCGGCGGTATCGGCGATGTGTTCGGCGGACTGTTCAACCGAGGCGCCGGCCCGGGTACGCGTACCCAGCCGCGTCGCGGCCAGGACATCGAGTCCGAGGTGACGCTCAGCTTCACCGAGGCGATCGAAGGCGCCACGGTCCCGCTGCGGATGTCCAGCTCCGCGGCGTGCAAGGCCTGTTCGGGCACCGGCGACAGAAACGGTACGCCTCGGGTGTGCCCGACCTGTCTCGGCACCGGCCAGGTCTCGCGCGGCGGCAGCGGCTCCTTCTCGCTCACCGACCCGTGCGTGGACTGCAAGGGCCGCGGTCTGATCGCGCAGGACCCCTGCGAGGTCTGCAAGGGCAGCGGGCGCGCCCGCTCGTCCAGGACCATGCAGGTCCGCATCCCCGCGGGTGTCTCCGACAGCCAGCGGATCCGGCTGCGCGGCAAGGGCGCCCCGGGCGAACGGGGTGGCCCGGCAGGCGACTTGTATGTCGTCGTGCATGTCGACGCCCACCCCGTCTTCGGCCGCAAGGGCGACAATCTCACCGTCACCGTGCCCGTCACCTACGCGGAGGCGGCGCTCGGCGGTGAGGTGAAGGTGCCGACCCTGGGCGGTCCGCCGGTCACGCTGAAGCTGCCGGCCGGGACGCCCAACGGCCGTACGATGCGAGCCCGCGGCAAGGGCGCGGTCCGCAAGGACGGCACCCGCGGGGACCTGCTGGTCACCGTCGAGGTCGCCGTACCCACGGAGCTCAGTGAGACGGCGAAGGAAGCGCTGGAGGCCTACCGCGAAGCCACCGCGGCCGAGGACCCGCGGGCCGAGCTGTTCCAGGCCGCGAAGGGAGCATGAGATGGACGGCCGAACCGGACGCAGCCGCAATCCCTACGAACTGACCGAAGAGTCGCCGGTGTACGTCATCTCGGTGGCGGCCCAGCTCTCGGGCCTGCATCCGCAGACCCTTCGGCAGTACGACCGGCTGGGTCTGGTCTCCCCCGACCGCACCGCGGGACGGGGCCGGCGCTACTCGGCCCGCGACATCGAACTGCTGCGCACCGTCCAGCAGTTGTCGCAGGACGAGGGCATCAACCTGGCCGGCATCAAGCGCATCATCGAGCTGGAGAACCAGGTCGCGGCGCTTCAGCAGCGGGTCGCGGAGCTGTCGTCGGCAGTCGAGGGAGCGGCGGCGGCGATGCAGCAGCGCGAAGCCCAGGTGCACGCGTCCTACCGGCGCGATCTGGTGCCGTACCAGGATGTGCAGCAGGCGAGCGCGCTGGTGGTCTGGCGGCCCAAGCGGCCTGAATAGGACAGGGTTTGTGCGCTGAGGGGCCGGAGATGTGCTGCTCCGGCCCCTGATGTCCGCCCCTTGCCGGTCCCTTGCCTGTCCCTTGCGGGGATCGGTCAGCCTTCGGAGAGGATGAGGGCGATGAAGATCCCGCAGGCGATGATGCTGATGAGCCAGCTGTGGGTGTTCATCCACTCACGCACCCCGGGCATGGCGCGCTCGGCCCTCCTGCCGAACAGCAGACGGGCCAGCAGCGGCAGTGCCGCGATGAGGACCGTCAGCCCGATGAAGGCCAGCGCCTCGCCCAGGTTGGCGTGGTGATGCTGCAGATGAATCCCCACGGTCAGCAGGACCACGAGGTCGGACGGCATCAGCAGAATCAGCAGTACACCGACGGTGAACGCCTTCCTCGGCCCGGCCGTCATCAAGGACTTCAGCCACTTCGGCGGCTCGGCCGTTCTGCGCCCCAGCCAGTTCTTCGCCGCTGCGAACACCAGCAGGCCGACGAGCACGTACTCCATGATGTGGCCGGCCGAGCCCTTGTCGGACGTATGGCCCATGTCGACGGCCTTGCCCAGGAGCGCGGCAACACCCCGCATGATGGCCACCCCGGCCGTGGTCGCGAGGGCGATACCCGCAATGAACGCCAGTGACGCCCGGACCGCTCTCGGCGCGGTGACGAAGATGATCGCCGACATGATCTGCGGCCCCACCATCATGGTGAAGGCGAGCGGAAGAATCCTCAGGTCCATGCTCGACCGCCGGTGCCGGTGCCGGTTTCGGGCCGTACCTCGCCGCACTCGGCGCGGGATCCTCTCCTCGGCTCGCCGGCGCTCCTGGCGCAGCACCTCACCGTGGGCCCCGGACGCCGAGAGCGTCGCCGGTTCGCCCACGCCGCTCCCGCGCCATCGCACTCCTCCTGCCCGTCGGTCGTCCGGTGCCCGCACACCGGACGCTGCGTAGTTCCTCAAGGCTGCCCAAGGGGTGAGCGATGTGCCATTTGAGCAGGGAGTGAATGAATCTCCGGGCGTTGCGTCCTTCTGGGTGACATGGACCCGCGGCAGCAGCCGCTGCCCCGGCGTGTCGGCGGACGCCGGGGCGGTGGAATCAGGTCGTCTGCGCGGAGCTCAGGACTCGTGCTCCAGAACCCCCGACTGGGCGATCAGATAGCCCAGTTGGGTCCGGCTGCCACTGCCCAGCGACGAGCCCAGCTTGGCGATATGGGCCCGGCACGTGCGTACGTTCATCCCCAGCCGGCGGGCGATGGCCTCGTCCACATGGCCCTCGACCAGGAGTTTGGCGATGGAGCGCTGGACGCCGGTGATGCCGTCCAGGTCCGGGCCGTACGAGATCGGCTCCTCCCACGGGATGCCGTGCAGCCAGAACTGCTCGAAGACGCCGACGAGATACTCGACGATGCCCTTGTGCCGCAACTCCAGGGCGGACAAACGGTCACTGCTCGCCGGAATGAACGCCACTTTCCGGTCGATGATGATCAGCCGGTCGATGATCTCCTCCAGCGTGCGCACCTCCACGCCGGACGGGCCGACCTTCTCCATGTAGGCCAGCGTTGCCGGGTGGTGGCGGGCGGTGTGCTGGTAGAGCGTGCGCATCCGGACGCCACGGTCGATCAGCGGCTCCACGCGGCGCAGCGCCTTCTCCAGGATGTGCGGCTGCCGCCCGCTCCCGGGTTGCACCGTGAGAAGCTCCTCGGTGCAGTCTGCGGTGACTTGGTCGAGGGTTGTGTTGATGCGGTTGAGGCCCTCGAGGACGGTAATCCCCTGTGGCACGGTGGAGTTCTGAGCGGTGAAGGCCATGAATGGCTCAAGTGCATCGGTCAGAGCGACAGTTCGTCGTCGACGCTCTTGGATCTCCCGCTCAATGGGGTGTATCAGCTGTGTCAGCGCAGTGGTTGGCGGTACAGGCCGGAGCCACTGAGCGTCGTCGGGATCCGGAAGCAGCAGGGCGAGATCGAAGAGACAGGGTGTGGATTCTGCCTCTGACCGGGCTATTCGCCCGGTGCGCAGTGCGGTGATGTAAAGAATTTTCCCCGCCTCGCACAGCTCACCGTCTGCGTGAGGGTGTCCCGTTTCGCCCTCATTAGATGGCATATGCACCCCCTCAGGCTCCTGCATTACAGGAACATGATGCCTGCCGTCGCTGGTGCAAGCGTTCGGAGTGAGACATCGTCTTATGCGCGGGGGAGGAGGAATGATCAAAAGAGGTGGAGATCACCCATGTCTAGGACGCTACGTGCTCTTTGTGCTCTTGCCATAGCGGCGGCCGCGCTAGGTGCGGTGGCCTCCGGTGAGCCCTCCTGGGGGAGCTCTCCCGCCAACTCGGTGACGGCGACCCCTGGTGAGCCTTCCTGGGGCTTCGTTTCCGCGGATGGTGTGGCGGGTACGCCCGGTGAGCCTTCCTGGGGTGTCGCTCCGGCTGACGCCGCGGGCACGCCCGGTGAGCCCTCCTGGGGTGTCGCTCCGGCCCGCACGAGCGCATGACCGTTCCACCGGACGACCGGGTCTTCCGGCGCGAGATGGCTACGGCTTATCGATCGAGGTGGCATTTCATCGACCTCGTCACGGCAATCCCCCACCGTGGCGACTCGTTGATGGTCACCCTCTTCGGAGAGCCGATCGTCGTGGCGCGCGAGGAGGACGAAGACGTCCGCGCGTATCGGTGCCTTCGCCGGCCCCGAGGAGCACCGCAGCCCGTCCGCTGTGCCATCCGGTACGGCATGATTTTTGTCAATCTTGACCAGCGGGACCACCAGTTGGTCGAGCCCGACACCACCGCCACCCCCCGCAGTGCCTGAGCGGTTCCCCCGTCGTTGTAAATCGCTCAGGTGCTTCCCCCACACAGCGGCGCCATCGTGGACCTGAAACACGATGGCGCCGCTGTGCTGTCCGGGTACGGAAGCTGCTTACGGCCGGCCCGGTACGGCAGCCGGGTGCGGCTGCCGCGGTACGGGAGGCGGGTAGCCACGTACGGGAGCCGGGTGCGGCCCCGTTCTACGCCCGGCCCATTGCGCGGGTCAGCGTGATCTCGATGAGCACCCGGTCCGGGTTGGGCGCCGGGGTGCGCCCGTAGCGCTCCGCGTAACGCCCCACCGCGTCCGCGATGAGCTCCGGCTCCGTACGCACCCTCGCGCGCCCCTCCAGGGTCGCCCAGCGGCCCTTGTCCACCTGGCAGACCGCGACCGCCGCCCCGTCCGGGCCCGCGGCCAGGATGTTGGCGACCTTGTGGCTGTGCTTGTTGGTGATGACGCGAGCGAAACCGCCCTCCGGGTCGTATGTGACACCGACCGCCACGACGTGGGGCGTGCCGTCCGCGCGAGGAGTCGTGAGGGTGCACATGTGGTACTCGCGCCAAAAGGCGAGGTAGGACGCGGCGGGGTGTCGTGGGTCGATGGCCATGCTGTGGAACCTACCGGCGGCGGCTGTCCGTCACGAGCTTGAGTGGAATAGACTCAACTTTGTGTACGCTGGATGAGTCATAACAGTGTGGGTACTGCGGACGAGGAGGAGAGACCGCACGTGGACGCCGAGCTGACCAACAAGAGCAGTGACGCCATCAACGCCGCCAGCACCCGGGCGGTGGCCGCAGGACATGCCGATCTGACCCCTGCGCATCTGCTGCTCGCGCTTCTCGAGGGCGCGGACAACGAGAACATCACCGATCTGCTGGCCGCCGTCGAGGCCGACCAGGCCGCCGTGCGGTCCGGGGCCGAGCGGGTGCTGGCCGCGCAGCCCAGCGTTGCCGGATCCACGGTCGCGCCGCCACAGCCCAACCGGGAGCTGCTCACCGTCATCGCGGACGCCACCCAGCGGGCCAAGGAGCTCGGCGACGACTACATCTCCACCGAGCACCTCCTCATCGGCATCGCCGCCAAGGGCGGCCGGGCCGGCGAGGTGCTGGCCCAGCAGGGGGCCACGGCGAAGAAGCTGCTGGACGCTTTCGAGACGGTAAGGGGAGGACGCCGGGTGACCACTGCCGACCCCGAGGGGCAGTACAAGGCGCTGGAGAAGTTCGGTACGGACTTCACCGCCGCCGCCCGTGAGGGCAGGCTCGACCCGGTCATCGGCCGGGACCAGGAGATCCGCCGGGTCGTCCAGGTGCTCTCCCGGCGTACGAAGAACAACCCCGTGCTCATCGGCGAGCCCGGCGTCGGCAAGACCGCCGTCGTCGAGGGCCTGGCCCAGCGCATCGTCAAGGGCGATGTGCCCGAGTCGCTGAAGAACAAGCGGCTCGTCGCGCTCGACCTGGGCGCGATGGTCGCAGGTGCGAAGTACCGCGGTGAGTTCGAGGAGCGGCTGAAGACCGTCCTCTCCGAGATCAAGGCGAGCAACGGCCAGATCATCACCTTCATCGACGAGCTGCACACCGTCGTGGGCGCGGGCGCCGGCGGCGACTCCGCGATGGACGCGGGCAACATGCTCAAGCCGATGCTGGCGCGAGGCGAGCTGCGCATGGTCGGTGCGACGACGCTCGACGAGTACCGCGAACGGATCGAGAAGGACGCGGCGCTGGAGCGCCGCTTCCAGCAGGTGCTGGTCTCCGAGCCGAGCGTCGAGGACACGATCGCGATCCTGCGCGGCCTCAAGGGACGGTACGAGGCTCACCACAAGGTTCAGATCGCCGACAACGCGCTGGTCGCCGCGGCGAGCCTGTCCGACCGGTACATCACCTCGCGCTTCCTGCCCGACAAGGCGATCGACCTCGTGGACGAGGCCGCGTCCCGGCTGCGGATGGAGATCGACTCCTCGCCGGTCGAGATCGACGAACTGCAGCGCGCCGTCGACCGGTTGAAGATGGAGGAGCTTGCGCTCAAGAACGAGTCCGACCCCGGCTCCAAGCAGCGGCTGGAGAAGCTGCGCCGCGACCTCGCCGACAAGGAGGAGGAGCTGCGGGGCCTGACCGCGCGCTGGGAGAAGGAGAAGGAAGGTCTCAACCGCGTCGGTGAGCTGAAGGAGAAGCTCGACGAGCTGCGCGGCCAGGCGGAGCGCGCGCAGCGGGACGGTGACTTCGACACCGCGTCCAAGCTGCTGTACGGCGAGATCCCCACGCTGGAGCGGGAGTTGGAGGAAGCCTCCGAGGCCGAGCAGGAAGCGGCCAGGGACACGATGGTCAAGGAGGAGGTCGGCCCTGACGACATCGCGGACGTGGTCGCCTCCTGGACGGGCATTCCGGCCGGGCGGCTGCTCGAGGGCGAGACGCAGAAGCTGCTGCGGATGGAGTCCGAACTCGGCAAGCGGCTGATCGGCCAGAGCGAGGCGGTCGGGGCGGTGTCCGACGCGGTGCGCCGCACGCGGGCGGGCATCGCGGACCCGGACCGTCCGACGGGCTCGTTCCTCTTCCTCGGCCCGACGGGTGTCGGCAAGACCGAACTGGCCAAGGCGCTCGCGGACTTCCTCTTCGACGACGAGCGGGCGATGGTTCGCATCGACATGTCCGAGTACGGCGAGAAGCACTCGGTGGCCCGGCTGGTGGGTGCGCCTCCCGGGTACGTCGGCTACGAGGAGGGCGGCCAGCTGACCGAGGCGGTGCGCCGGCGTCCGTACTCCGTGGTCCTCCTGGACGAAGTCGAGAAGGCCCACCCCGAGGTCTTCGACATCCTGCTGCAGGTGCTGGACGACGGGCGCCTCACGGACGGCCAGGGCCGGACGGTGGACTTCCGCAACACCATCCTGGTGCTGACGTCGAACCTGGGCAGCCAGTATCTGGTCGAGCCGCTCACCTCGGAGGAGGAGAAGAAGCAGCAGGTCCTCGAAGTGGTGCGGGCCTCCTTCAAGCCGGAGTTCCTCAACCGCCTGGACGATCTTGTGGTCTTCTCGGCCCTGTCGAAGGACGAGCTGGCGCATATCGCGAAGCTCCAGATCGACCGCCTGGCGAAGCGGCTGGCTGAGCGCCGCCTCACGCTGGAGGTCACCCCCGCGGCGCTGGAATGGCTGGCGGACGAGGGCAACGACCCGGCGTACGGAGCACGCCCCCTGCGCCGCCTCGTCCAGACGGCGATCGGCGACCGCCTGGCGAAGGAAATCCTGGCGGGCGAGGTCACGGACGGCGACACGGTACGGGTGGACCGCTTCGGCGACGACCTGATCGTGGGCCGGGCGTAGGTTTCGGACCGGGGCGCGGCGGTCGGGGTGGGGCGGTGCGCGGGCGGTCGCGGCGCGGGTCGGCGGGGTGGGCCGGTGCCGCGGGGCGCGGGTTCCGGCGGGTTCGCCGCAAAACCACCACCGGCAGCAACCACCAACGCCCCCGGCACGGCCCCTGCCGCAAAAGCGGAGCCTGATCTCCGCGCCGCGAAGCCGGCGCTCCCGGGGTGTGGGGGCGTCAGCCCCCACGTACCTTCCCCCTCCGGGGGGCCTGGGGGCTCGCCCTCAGTTTCGGGTAGGGGCGGGGTGGGGGAACAGGCCCGCCCGCACCCCTACGTCCCCCCAACGGCCGGATCATGTCAGCCCGCAGCGGATCGCCGCCGTCAGGGCTTGCCAGCCCCCGCCCGCAATGGGAGAGGATGGCAGGAACCGTACGAAGGGAAATCCACGGTGACCATCGATCCGTCCTCGATTCCGAATTTCGGGGGCCAGCCCCAGCCTCAGGCCGCAGGACCGGCGGGCCCCGTCGTTCCCGACCAGGACCTGGTCAAGCAGCTCCTCGACCAGATGGAGCTGAAGTACGTCGTCGACGACGAGGGCGACCTCGCGGCGCCGTGGGAGGAATTCCGCACGTACTTCATGTTCCGCGGCGAGGAAGACCAGCAGGTCTTCTCGGTGCGCACGTTCTACGACCGGCCGCACGCCGTCGAGGACCGGCCCAAGCTCCTTGACGCGATCGACGACTGGAACCGCCGCACCCTGTGGCCGAAGGTCTACACGCACCTCCACGACGAGGAGGAGGACGGTCCCGCCACCATCCGCCTCATCGGCGAGGCGCAGATGCTGATCGGCACGGGCGTCAGCCTGGAGCACTTCGTGTCGTCGACCGTCAGCTGGGTCCGCGCCGCGATCGAGTTCGACAAGTGGCTCGCGGAGCAGCTCGGCCTGGAGACCGCGGACGAGACGCCCGCGGACGAGAAGCCCGCCGACGACGCCTGAGCACACACCTAGAGCGCGATCGGGGACAGCGTCAGCAGATACGTCCCGTACGCGAACGAAAGCCCGGCCAGCGCGGCGGTCACCACGATCACCGCCCTCGGCCGGGCTTTTGCCACCGCGCAGGCCAGCGGCAGCAGCAGCGGGAAGGCCGGCAGCAGAAAGCGCGGCTTGGACTCGAAGAAGCCGGAGCCGCCGAGCGTGATCAGCACCAGCACCGCCGTGTAGACGAGCAGCGCCGCCGGCGGCCGTTCCAGCGCGAACAGGGCGAACAGCAGCACCGCCGCCACGACGATCAGCAGCGCGACCATCAGCGGGAACAGCGAGGGCCGCAGCACCAACGCCCGTACCACTTTCAGCGCCCCGATCCCGAAGTCGAACCGCGAGGTCCAGCCGCGCTGCACGGCGAAATATCCGCCCAGCGGATCGCCCGTACGGAAGCCGACCTGGAGCACATAGCCGCACCAGCCGAGCGGGGCCAGCGCCGCGCCGGTCCAGATGCGAAGGTTCGCGCTGGCGTTCTCGCGCCGCCGGTACGCCGTGAACAGTTCGTACGCCGCCACCGCCAGCACCGCGGCGGCCACCGCGATCCCGTTGGGCCGCGACAGACCGGCGAGAAAGGCCAGCACTCCGGCCCACACCCAGCGCCGGGTCAGCAGCGCGTACAGCGACCAGGCGGCGAAGGCCGTGAGCACGGGCTCGGTGTACGCCATGGACAGCACGATCGAGTGCGGCAGCAGGCCCCACAGCAGGACCAGCACGGTCGCCGTACGCCGCCCGTGCAGCCGTTCCACGACCGCGTAAATCCCCCATGCGGCCGCGCCCGCCGCGGTCCACGAGAGGACGAGCCCGGCCGTTCCGCTCGTCACGGGCAGGACCGTCGTGCCGACGCGCACCAGCGCCGGGTAGAGCGGGAAGAACGCGAGATCGCTCTGGACCGTGCCGTCGGGCCAGTGGAGCGTGCGGCCGTAGCCGTGCTCGGCGATCAGCATGTACCAGTCGGAGTCCCAGGCGCGGGCGATGATCGCCCGCGGTGAGCGCCCGATGTGCCACGACCAGCCGGCCATCACCAGCAGCCCGGTCAGCCGTGCCACCGCGAACAGCCCCAGCGCGGGGGCGGCCCGCAGCAGCGCGGCGTGCCGGCGGGGGACGGGCCGGGCACTGGCCGCCGCGGCACGTTCGACAGTCTCGGCGGTCAGGGGGCACCTCCGGGCGCGCACACAAGTCGGTCAATCCGACCATGAGCGGCCGACGGCCCGCGCGCGAGCGGTGACGAGCCGACAGGGCCGGTTCCTACCCGGTCGGCTGAAAGGCCGCGTGTTGCGCGTGACAGCGGGGGCCGCGGCCGTTCCGGGCGCCGAGCGCCCGAAACTCACTGCTTCCGCAGCTCGGACAGCCGCTTGATGGCTTCTTCCAGCACGTCGATCCGCTTGCAGAAGGCGAACCGCACGAACGGCGCGCCCTGGTCGTAGTGGTCGTAGAAGACGGCGTTCGGGATGGCCACCACCCCGCACCGCTCCGGCAGCGCGCGGCAGAAAGCGAAGCCGTCGTCCTCGCCCAGCGACCTGATGTCGGTGGTGACGAAGTACGTACCGGCCGGACGGTAGACCTCGAAACCCGCGTCCGCGAGACCCGCGCTCAGCAGATCGCGCTTGCCGCGCAGATCGTCGCGCAGACCGTCGAAGTACGCCTGCGGCAGCCGCAGCGCTTCCGCGACCGCGTACTGGAAAGGCCCCGCCGACACATAGGTCAGGAACTGCTTCGCCGAGCGGACCGCTGTCACCAGCTCGGGGGACGCCGTCACCCAGCCGACCTTCCAGCCGGTGAACGAGAAGGTCTTGCCCGCCGACGAGATGCTGACCGTGCGCTCCCGCATCCCTGGGAAGGTCGCGATCGGCACATGCTCGCCGTCGAAGGCCAGATGCTCGTAGACCTCGTCGGTGACGACCAGCAGATCGCGCTCGACGGCGAGCTCGGCGATCGCTGCGAGCTCGGCACGGGTGAGCACCGTGCCGGTCGGGTTGTGCGGCGTGTTCAGCAGGATCAGCCGCGTCCGGTCGGTGACCGCGTCCCGCAGCTCGTCGAGATCGAGGTGGTAGGCGCCCTCGCGCGGCCGCAGGGTCACCGGGACGCGGCTGCCGCCCGCCATCGCGATGCAGGCGGCGTACGAGTCGTAGTAGGGCTCCAGCGCGATGACCTCGTCGCCCGGCTCCACCAGCGCCAGCAGCGTGGCCGCGATCGCCTCGGTCGCGCCGGCCGTGACCAGCACCTCGGTGTCGGGGTCGTACGACAGCAAGTAGCGCTGGACTTGGTGGTCGGCGATCGCGGTGCGCAGCTCGGGGACGCCGGGGCCGGGCGGGTACTGATTGCCGCGGCCGTCGCGCAGCGCCCGTACCGCCGCCTCCCTGACCTCTTCGGGGCCGTCGGTGTCGGGGAAGCCCTGGCCGAGGTTGATCGACCCGGTCGCTGCGGCCAGCGCCGACATCTCCGCGAAGATCGTCGTGCCGAATTCCGCCAGCCGGCGGTTGAGCAGCGGTCGTGGTCCCGGTTCGCGTGCAGTCATGGTCGCCATCCTGTGCCGAAGCTCTGGAGTTGCTCAAGTCTGCTTTGGGTCCGCGGGGCCGGGGGCATCCCCCTCTCACGCAAGAAGCGGTCACGCAAAGACGCGGGGGGCTCGCTTCGGGGGAACGAAAGGACGGTGAGCGCAATGGCAGCTTTCGTCGGGATTGTGATCGTGCTGTTCGTCGTGTTCGTGGTCGTCAAGATGGCGTCCAGCTCCAGCCGGGGCAAGGGCGTCAAGGGGAGCCGCCGGGGCACGGCCGGCAGCAGCGGGGACAGCGGGGGCAGCTGGTGGGCGGGCGGCGGTGACTCGGGTGGCCATTCCTGCGGGGGCGGTTCTTCGTGCGGGGGCGGCTCGTCCTGCGGTGGCGGGGGCGGATGCGGTGGCGGAGGCAGCTGACACGGGGCAGCTGGTCCGCGACCACTGAAGGCACCTGGCGGGTGAACTCCCGCCGGGTGCCTCCTTGTTGATGTCCTTCCCGGCACTTTTTAGTTGAACAGTTGAACCCTGAGGCCCCCGACGGGATGAACCGACTCCAAGTTGGGTAAAAAGGCTGTGGGTGTAGCGCAGTTCATGATTCCCTCGCTGTTGGAACCTGTAGGAACCATCCAGCCCTCGGACCTGATGTGGACCCGAGCAGGCGTTCCCCCGGATTTGTTCAACTCCCCTCAGGGACGCCCCCGGTCCACGTGTCCTCCCGCCGAAGCGTGTTTTGCGGAGCCGACCCATGCTCACGACCCTCCATACCGCGTATACCGATACCCGCGCCGACGATCTCGCCTGGGCGCTGGGTCGGGAGCCGCTCCCCGCCCTGGCCGTCCTCGATCTCGAACTGTCCGGTGCGAAGCTGCAGTTGAGGCTGCTGGGCGCCTCCCACCAGGTGCTCCTTGAGGAGAAGCAGGGCAACTGCTCAGAGACCGTCGCCTGCATGTCCGGCTCCAGCACGCCGCTGCCGCTCGGCGTTGCCAAGCGGCTCGGCGACTGGGAGTACGAGTTCGCGGCGCGCGTCGAGACGCTCTCGAACCGTTCGTTCGCGGGCCGGGCGCAGGAGTTGCTCGCGCTGGTCGCCGACCATCCTCAGGGTCTCGCCGGAACGTTTCCCGGCTCTCCGCACGCTTTCACGGCGATGCTGGCTCAGCGTCTGGACGGACAGGTGCGCTGGCGCACATGGCATGCGTATCCGCAGGAGGGCCGTCTTGTCGTGACCCGTACGCGGGTCGGTCACGTCATCCCCGCCGGCTCGCGGCACGCCGAGGTGCCCCCAGGCGCCCGCGCCGTAGTTTGAACCCTTGTGGGTGACAGGAAGCATGCAAACCCTGACGTAGCGTTACGAACATGATCGATCGGCAGCAGATTTCACCGCCTCCGTACGTGGTGCGGCTGCCCGTGCGCCCCGACGCCGGCCGGTATCTGGTGCTGACGGCGGTCCTTGTCTGCGCCGCCTGCGGATTGGTGTACGAGCTCGAACTGGTCGCCCTCGCCTCGTACTTGATCGGCGACTCCGTCACGCAGGCGTCCGTCGTGTTGTCCGTGATGGTTTTTGCGATGGGCATCGGCTCGCTCCTCGCGAAGCGGCTGCGCTGCCGGCCCGCGGTCGGATTCGGCCTGCTGGAGACGGCACTTGCGCTGGTCGGCGGCTGCTCGGCGCTGGTGCTGTACGCGGCTTTCGCCTGGATCGGCGAATCCCGGTTCGTGCTGGTGGGTTTCTCCCTCGCGATCGGGGTGCTGATCGGCGCGGAGATCCCGCTGCTGATGTCGCTGATCCAGCGCATCTCGCGGCGCGACGCGGAGGGCACGGTCGCGGATCTGTTCGCCGCGGACTATGTGGGCGCGCTGGTGGGCGGGCTCGCCTTCCCCTTCCTGTTGCTGCCGTGGCTGGGGCAGTTGACGGGCGCGCTGCTGACGGGCGCCGTCAATGCGGTGGCGGGCGGCTCGCTCGTGCTGTGGCTGTTCCGGCGGGATCTGACAGGGCGTTGGCGCGCGGGGCTGCTGGTCGCCAATGTCACGGTGCTCGCGATGCTGGCGACCGCGACCGTGCTGGTCGACGACTTCGAGCAGGCGGCGCGCACGGCGGTGTACGGGGACCACGTGCGGGTCGCCGTACACACCGGTGTCCAGGAAGTCGTGCTCACAGGTGGGCGGTCGGGGCCGCTGGACCTGTTCCTGGACGGGCGGCTGCGGGTCGGCGGGCGCGACGAGTACCGCTACCACGAGGCGCTGGTCCACCCGGCGATGCGGGGGCGGCATGCGCGGGTGCTGATCCTGGGTGGGGGCGACGGGCTGGCGGCGCGGGAGGTGCTGCGCTATCCGGACGTCGAGTCGGTGACCGTCGTCGAGCTGGACCCGGGGGTCGTGCGGCTGGCACGGACGGATCCGGCGCTTGCCGAGCTGAACGGGTATGCGTATCGCGACCGGCGGGTGCGGGTGGTCACGGCGGACGCCTTCACGTGGCTGCGGGTGCCCAGGGGGACGTACGACGTGGTGATCTCGGATCTGCCCGATCCGGGCATCACACCGAGCACAAAGCTGTACTCGCAGGAGTTCTACGGACTCGCCGCGCGGGTCCTCGCTGACGGCGGGCGCCTGGCCGTACACGCGGGGCCGCTGGCCTCGCGGTCGCGGACGTACTGGACGGTCGACGCGACGCTGCGGGCGGCGGGGTTCGGCACCCGTCCGTACCGCGTCACCGGCCGCCTGGCCGGGCCTGCGGGCCCGGACCGCTCCACCGGCGCGGCGTCCGCGCCGGGCGACTGGGGTTTCCTGCTCGCCGCGCCGGGCCGGCTGCCGGACCTCGCGCTCGCGCCCGACGCGCCTCCGCTGCGGACGCTGGACGCGGCGGTGCTCGCGGAGGCGTCGTGGGGCGCGGAGCATACGCGGCGGGTGGACCTGCCGGCGTCGACTCTGGTGCACCCGCGCTACACCGACTGAAACGCAGACGTGGGCGTCCTGCCTGAGTAGGCTCGGCTTCCATGGAGCATGAGGTGTTCGTTCCGGTTGCGGCAGAGACCGTCCGACAGGCCCTGAGGGACCCCGCGCGGGTCGCGCGCTGTGTGCCGGGCTTCCAACAGGACGCGGACGCGTCGGCGGGCCCGCTCTCGGGGCGCCTGAAGCTCCGGATCGGCGGCCACACGATCACCTACCGCGGCATCCTGCGCATCGTGGAACAGGGCGAGGACTTCGCGGCGGAGGGCGAGGGCGTGGAGGCACGCGGCTCCGGCTCGGCGAAGGTGACGCTGACGATCGGCCTGAAGCCGTCGGACGGCGGCACGACGCTGACCTTCACGGGAACGGCACGCTCGGAGGGCCGGCTGTCGGAGCTGGAGCCGTCAGCGACCCAATCCGCGGCCCGCAGACTTCTGGACCGCGCGGCGGAAAGCCTGTCCTCGACCGCGGGGGCGTCCGACGGCGCGGCGGGTGCGGGTCAGCCCGGGGCCGGGGACGCCGCCGCGTCCGGCGACGCGGAGGGCGTGGACGACGCCGTTGCGTCCGGCGACGCCGAGGCGGCAGGTGCGAACCGGTCCGCAGCGGGTAGCCCCGGCGCGGTGGCGCCTGACGACGCCTCGCCCCGTGAAGGGGCGGACGCCGCCGATGCGTCCGGCGCCGCGGGTGCGCCCGCGACTGCGGGCGGGGATGCGTCCGGCGGCGCGGGCAGCGCCGACCCCGCCGCGGCCCGTGACGCGGCTGAAGGCGAGGACGCAGAGCGCCCCGACGCGACGGACGACGACGCAGCCGCGGGCCTGCCCGCCGCGGACGCCGGCGGAAGCGAGGCCGAGGCTTCCCCGTCCGGAGACCCGGGCGCCGGCGAGCGCCCCGACGGGGCGCAGCCCATCGCCGACGACGCCGAGAGTGCGGGTGGCAGCGAGCCGGCCGGGTCCGTGTTTGACGCGCCCGTGCCCGCGCCCTCGTTGGATCCGCTGGCCGACGCGGAGTTCGGCGGGGACGAGCCGCCCGCCGAAGCCGCCCACGCGCGGCGGACCATGATCGGGCGCAGTGCCGAGGAAGTCGATCACGCGCCGCCGCGTGGGCGTTATGCGCCTGTGCCCGCGCCCGACGCCGGGTCCGCCAGTGCCACCCTGCGCTGGATCGCACCCGCCGCCGCTCTCGCGCTCGCATCCGCCGTGGTCGTCGGCCGCGTGCTGCGCCGCCGCAAGTAGCCACCGCCAGTACTGTCGTTGTGTGAGTAGCAGCGAAGAGAGCATCCGGCTGGCCGCCGGAGACGTCGAGTTGACCGTCCACCCCCACAACGGCTGCCGTGTCGCAAGCCTGACCATCGGCGGCACCGAAGTGCTCCGCCAGGGCGAGCGGTACGGCGCCTTCCCCATGGTCCCCTGGTGCGGCCGCGTCGCAGGTGGCCTGTTCCACAACGGCGACGTACCCCACCAACTGCCGCTCAATTCCCCGCCCCACGCCATCCACGGCACCGGACGCGACACCGCCTGGCGCACCGCCCGCACCACCAAGAGCGACGCCGCCTTCACCTACGACCTCGCCGAGCCCTGGCCGTACACCGGACGTGTCACCCAGACCTTCGATCTCGCCGAGGACTCGCTCACCCTCACCATGGGCATCGAGACGTACGACACGTCCTTCCCGGCGCAGGCCGGCTGGCATCCCTGGTTCCGCCGCAATCTCGGCGGCGAGGACGCGCGCCTCGACTTCACGGCCGAGTGGCAGGAGGAGCGCGGAGGCGACCACCTGCCCACCGGACGGCGCATCGCGCCCCGCCCCGGCCCCTGGGACGACTGCTTCGGGATGCCCGAGGGCGTCAAGGCCACCCTCACCTGGCCGCAGCAGCTGGAGCTCACCGTCACCAGCCGCGCCGAATGGGTCGTGATCTACGACGAGCAGGCCGAGGCTGTCTGCGTCGAACCGCAGTCCGGCCCGCCGAACGGCCTCAACACCCACCCTCAGCTCGTCACCCCGATCGAGCCCCTGGAGATCGCGACAACCTGGAGCTGGCGCCGCCTTTAAGCTGGCGGGCATGACTGACGTACGTGCTGAGCTGCTCCAGCAGATCAAGGACAAGGCCGTGGTGCACGGCAAGGTGACCCTCTCCTCGGGTCTTGAGGCCGACTACTACGTGGACCTGCGCCGGATCACGCTGGACGGCGCGGCCGCCCCGCTGGTCGGTCAGGTGATGTCCGACCTGACCGCGGAGCTGGACTTCGACTGCGTCGGCGGGCTGACCCTCGGCGCCGACCCGGTGGCGACCGCGATCCTGCACGCCTCCGCCGCCCGCGGAAGGCGCATCGACGCCTTCGTCGTACGCAAGGCCGCCAAGGCGCACGGCATGCAGCGTCGCGTCGAGGGCCCGGACATCAAGGGCCGCCGCTGCCTCGTCGTCGAGGACACCTCCACCACCGGCGGCTCCCCGCTGACCGCCGTCGAGGCCGTCCGCGAGGCCGGCGGCGAGGTCGTCGCCGTCGCCACGATCGTCGACCGGGCGACCGGCGCGGGCGAGAAGATCAGCTCCACGGCAGGCGTTCCGTACCTCTACGCATACTCCCTGGAAGAGCTCGAGCTCGCCTGATCATGCTCTGACCTGCTGCGATGGCGAGGCCCTGGTTGTTTCACGTGAAACAGCCAGGGCCTCGCGCAGGTCCGGGCAGCACGCCTGGTGGAGCCGAGCCAAGAGTCTGGAAAGATAGGCGCCGACGATGACGTCGCCCCCAGGTCAGGGCCTAAGCACCACATACCCGCACATCACAAGGAGCGGACACATGCCCATCGCGACTCCCGAGGTCTACAACGAGATGCTCGACCGGGCGAAGGCAGGCAAGTTCGCCTACCCGGCCATCAATGTGACCTCGTCCCAGACCCTGCACGCTGCGCTGCGCGGCTTCGCGGAGGCCGAGAGCGACGGCATCATCCAGATTTCGACCGGCGGTGCCGAGTTCCTGGGTGGCCAGCACAGCAAGGACATGGTCACCGGCGCCGTCGCCCTCGCCGAGTTCGCGCACATCGTCGCCGCCAAGTACGACATCACCGTCGCGCTGCACACGGACCACTGCCCCAAGGACAAGCTGGACGGCTATGTCCGCCCGCTGCTCGCCATCTCCGCCGAGCGTGTCGCAGGCGGCCAGAACCCGCTGTTCCAGTCCCACATGTGGGACGGCTCGGCCGAGACCCTCGCCGACAACCTGGCCATCGCCCAGGAGCTGCTGGTGCAGGCCGCCGCCGCCAAGATCATCCTTGAGGTCGAGATCACCCCGACCGGCGGCGAGGAGGACGGCGTCACCCACGAGATCAACGACGAGCTGTACACCACCGTCGAGGACGCGCTGCGCACCGCCGAGGCGCTCGGCCTGGGTGAGAAGGGCCGCTACCTGCTGGCCGCCTCCTTCGGCAACGTCCACGGCGTCTACAAGCCGGGCAATGTCGTACTCCGCCCCGAGCTGCTGAAGGACCTGCAGCAGGGCGTCGGTGAGAAGTACGCCACGTCGAACCCCTTCGACTTCGTCTTCCACGGCGGCTCCGGCTCCACGGCCGAGGAAATCGCCACCGCCCTGGAGAACGGCGTCGTGAAGATGAACCTCGACACCGACACCCAGTACGCCTTCACGCGCCCCGTTGCGGACCACATGTTCAAGAACTACGACGGCGTCCTGAAGGTCGACGGCGAGGTCGGCTCGAAGAAGACCTACGACCCGCGCACCTGGGGCAAGGCGGCCGAGGCCGGCATGGCCAAGCGCGTCGCCGAGGCCTGTGCCGCGCTGCGCTCCACCGGCACCAAGCTCAAGTAAGCGCCCTTTCGTACGACGGGCCCGGCACCCCTTCGCGGGGGTGCCGGGCCCGTGGCATGCCCCGGGAAGGACTTCAACGTGAGCTATGACTTTGACACTCCCGTCGACCGGCGCGGCACGTGGTGCATCCAGTGGGACGGCGTCGCGGCCCGTTTCGGTGCCGACGGGCTGCTGCCCTTCACCATCTCCGACATGGACTTCACCTCCCCGCCAGAGGTGCTGGAGGCGCTTCAGCGGCGTATCGCGCACGGAGTCTTCGGCTACACCGACTGGCGGCACGACGACTTCCTGTCCGCGGTGGGCGACTGGTACTCGAGCCGGTACGCCACCGAGATCGACCTTGGGCGCATCGTCTACGGGCCCTCCGTCCTCAACCAGCTCTCTCAGCTGCTGCGGATGTGGACCGAGCCGGGCGCCGGCGTGGTTGTCCACACCCCGACGTACGACGGCTTCCTCAAGGCGATATCCGGCCTCGGGCGGGAGGTGCGCGGGGTGCCGGTCGGCGATATGACGGCCCTGGAGCGGCAGCTCGCCCGCCCCGACAGCAAGGTGCTGGTCCTCTGCTCGCCCCACAATCCCACCGGCCGGGTGTGGACCGAGGCTGAGCTGGCTCAGACGGCCCGGCTGGCGGCCACGCACGGTGTCGCGGTCGTCAGCGACGAGATACACGCCGACTTCGTACACCCCGATTTCGTATCGGACGGGCAGCGCCACCTGCCGTGGACGCGGTTCGGGACCGGCCGCTGGGCGCTGATCACCTCCGCCACGAAGGCCTTCAACTTCCCCGCGCTGAGCGGTTCGTACGGGATCATCGGCGACCCCGACGACCATGCGGAGTTTCTGCGCCGGATGCAGACGGGCGAGGGGCTCGCCTCGCCCGCCGTGCTGTCGCTGACCGCGCACATAGCGGCGTACCGCGAGGGCGGGCCCTGGCTGGACGCGCTCGGCGCGTATGTGGTGGGAAATCTGCGGATGGTCGCGCAGCGGCTCGGCTCCGCGTTCCCGGAGCTCGGCTGGCGACCGCCGGGGGCCGGCTATCTCGCCTGGATCGACCTGCGACCGCTCGGGGTCGACGACGCGGCGCTGCAACGGGAGCTGATCGAGCGGGAGAAGGTCGCGATCACGCCCGGCACGACGTACGGCTGCGACGGTTTCGTACGGTTCAACGTCGGCTGTCCCCGGGCCAAGGCGGAGCAGGGTGTGGACGCCCTGATCCGTGCCCTCGGCCGACTCGTCTGAGCCGGTGGCGGCTGGGATGATCCGGGTATGGACAAAGCCCCGGGCGAGATCAGGCTTTCCACCGCCACCGGCCGCTGGGTGATTCTGACGACCGTGCTCGGGTCCAGCATGGCGCTGCTGGACTCCACGGTCGTCAATGTCGCACTGCCTCGCATCGGCGAGGACCTCAACGCCGACATGGCGGTCCTCCAGTGGACCGTCAACGCCTACACGCTCACCCTGGCCGGTCTGATCCTGCTCGGCGGGGCGCTCGGCGACCGCTACGGGCGGCGGAAGATCTTCATCCTCGGCGCGATCTGGTTCGCCATCGGTTCGCTGCTGTGCGGCCTGGCACCCAATGACGTTCTCTTGGTGGCCGCGCGTGCACTGCAGGGCGTCGGCGCGGCGCTGCTCACCCCGGGGTCGCTGTCGCTGATCCAGGCAAGCTTCCACCCGGACGACCGGGCGCGTGCGGTGGGGCTGTGGTCGGGATTCGGCGGCGTCGGCGCGGCGGTCGGCCCGTTCCTCGGCGGCTGGCTCGTCGACGGGCCCGGCTGGCGCTGGGTGTTCCTGATCAATGTGCCGCTGGCCGCGCTGTGCGTACCGGTGGCGCTGCGGCATGTTCCGGAGTCGCGCGACCCGCAGGCGCACGGCCGGTTCGACGTACTGGGCGCGGTGCTCGGCGCGGCGGCGCTGGCGCTGATCACGTACGGGCTCATCGCACCGCACGTCTGGGCGGGCGTGGCGGGCGTGGTGGTCGGCATCGCGTTCGTGCTCGTCGAGCGGTCGCGGCCCGATCCGATGCTGCCGCCGTCGATCTTCGCCTCGCGGCAGTTCACCTCGGTCAATCTGGTGACGGTGTGCGTGTACGCGGCCTTCGCCGGGTTCTTCTTCCTGACCGCCCTGCAACTCCAGGTCGTGGTCGGCTACTCGGCACTCGGCGCCGGTACCGCGCTGCTGCCCACCACCGTGCTGATGCTGCTCCTGTCGGCGAGATCGGGCGAGTTGGCACAGCGGATCGGCCCGCGCATCCCGCTCACCGTGGGCCCGCTGCTGTGCGCGGGCGGGATGCTGCTGATGCTGCGCGTGGACGAGAACGCCTCGTACCTGTCCGACGTGCTGCCCGCCATGCTGGTCATGGGCATGGGCATGGTGACGCTGGTCGCGCCGCTGACCGCGACCGTCCTGGCGTCCGTGGAAACCGCGCGGGCGGGGCTCGCGAGCGGCATCAACAACGCGGCGGCCCGCGCGGCCGGTCTGCTCGCGGTGGCCGCGCTGCCGCTGCTGGCAGGGATGGGCCCGGAGGCGTACCGCTCGGCGACGGAGTTCGGGGAGACGTTCCGTCGGGCGATGCCGATGTGTGCGGGGGTGCTGGTGCTGGGCTCGCTGATCGCGTGGACGACGGTACGGAGGCCGGCACCGGCGGACGTCCTGGCGCGGGCTCAGCCGCAGTGCCGGGTGAACTGCGGGGTCTCGGCGCCACCGCTCGAACAGGCGGAGGAACGGGTGACCGGGTCCGCGGGACCCTGACCCGGGGCTCCGCCCCTGCCTGGGCGGTCCGGGTGCGGTTCGCGTGGTGGCCCGGCGCCGCGGGGCGCGGGCCTTGGCGTCCGCGGTGCGGGCCCGCCGCGAGGTGCGGGCGCGGGGTTCGCCCGCGAGAGCACCCCACCGCGCCCGCAGCCGCGGATCTCGCGGGGACCTGTGACACTTGGGCCATGTCCATCCATGAAAACCTCCTCGGGGGACCGCCCCCGACCCACCTGCCCGACGAGCCCGAGCCGCGTGAGCTGCTCGCGGCCGGGACGGCGCCCGCCGAGGTCGCCGCCAAGTACCCGACCTCCTCGCTGGCCTGGGCCCAGCTCGCCGACGACGCCTTCGAGGCAGGCCGCGTCGTGGAGTCGTACGCCTACGCCCGCACCGGCTACCACCGGGGCCTCGACTCGCTTCGCCGCAGCGGCTGGAAGGGCCACGGCCCGGTGCCGTGGGAGCACGAGCCGAACCGCGGCTTCCTGCGTGCGCTGCACGCGCTGGCCCGCGCCGCGCAGGCGATCGGCGAGCAGGCGGAGTACGAGCGCTGCACGACGTTCCTGCGCGACTCCTCGCAGACCGCGGCCGACACCCTGAGCTGACGCCCCGCGCCGAAAACAGAACCGAAGGCCCGTATCCCCCGTCTGTACAGGGGGTGCGGGCCTTTCGGCGCTCCGGCCCGCACACTGGCGAGGTACACAGGGGGCGTTTTTGTTGGGCAGTCGCAGCCGTCGAAAACGGGCGCCCCGCCGCCCTCCGCCGGCCCGGATACTCCTGCCCGGCGTGGCCCTCGCCGCCCTGTCCCTCGGCGGTGGCGCCACCCTCGCGCACTGGCAGGGCAGCACGAAGCCCGCCCCGAAGGCGGCCCACGGCCCCGTCCGGCCGCCCTTGGCGGCGACCGTGACCCCCGAGCCGCGCGACACCGCATCGGCGCCCTCCCGCAGCCGTACGGATCCGTCCACCGAGCCGTCCAAGAAGACACCGCCGAAGCGCAAGCCGCCCACCGAGGTTCCCGCCTCCGGCAACGGCACCTTCGCCACGGCCCGGGCCACCGGCCGGGCGTCCGGCTCGGGCACCCTGCGCCGCTACCGCGTGCAGGTCGAGAACGGCATCGACATCTCCGCGAAGGACGCCGCCGCCGAGATCCAGCAGATCCTCGCCCACCCGCGCGGCTGGGCCGCGCACGGCCGCGGCTCCTTCCAGCTGGTCTCCGCGGACACCGACGCCGATTTCGTGATCAGGATCGCCACCCCGGCCACCGCGGACCGGCTCTGTCGTGAGCAGGGACTGGACACCCACGGCGAGCTGAACTGCGAGACCATCGACGGTGTCGTCGTGAATCTGCGACGCTGGATGCTGGGCTCGCCGACGTTCGTCGGTACGCCCGCCGAGTACCGGCATCTGATCATCAACCACGAGGTCGGACACGAGATCGGCATCCGCCGCCACCTCGGCTGCGGAGGCGTCGGCAAGCCCGCGCCGGTGATGATGCAGCAGATCAAGGGGCTCGACGGCTGCCGTTCCAATGCCTGGCCGTACGCCGAGGACGGGACGTACATCACAGGCCCGACGCTCTGACCGGCGAAAGAACCGGCGGCTTATGATGCCGGTGGGGACCGGGGCTCCCGAGCCAACAGGAAGGGGCGGACCGCTACCCGGACACGTCGAGGAGACAGCGATGTCACATGACGCGACCCCGAATCTTGATTTCGCGGGCACCACTCCCTACGAGGACTATGTCCAGGCGGACGTCCTCACCCACCTCCAGCATCCTCTCTCGGACGACCCGGGCGAGATGGTCTTCCTGGTCACCACCCAGGTGATGGAGCTGTGGTTCACGGTCATCGTCCACGAGTGGGAGACGGCCGCCGCCGCACTGCGCGAGGACAATCTGCCCGTCGCCCTGGCCGCGCTGAAGCGCAGCACGTACGAGCTCGAATCGCTCAACGCCTCCTGGAAGCCGCTGGCGCATCTGACGCCCGCACAGTTCAATGCCTACCGCAGTGCCCTGGGCGAGGGATCCGGCTTCCAGTCCGCGATGTACCGGCGGATGGAGTTCCTGCTCGGCGAGAAGTCGGCGTCGATGCTGGTGCCGCACCGGGGGGCGCCGCGCGTCCACGCGGAGCTGGAGAAGGCGCTGCAGGCGCCGAGCCTGTACGACGAGGTGCTGCGGCTGCTCGCGCGGCGCGGGCTGTCCGTGCCGGCCTCGGTCCTCGAGCGCGACCTGTCCCAGAAGTACGAGCCCTCGGCGGAGGTCGAGGAGGTCTGGGCCGCGGTGTACGGCGGCGCGGACCAGGACACCGAACTGGTGCGTCTCGGCGAGGCGTTGACGGATGTCGGCGAGCTGGTGTGGCGCTGGCGCAACGACCATCTGGTCGCGACGCGGCGGGCGATGGGCTCGAAGTCGGGGACGGGCGGCTCGGCGGGGGTGGCCTGGCTGGAGAAGCGGGCCCGCAAGAACGTGTTCCCCGAGCTGTGGACGGCGCGCAGCCATGTCTGAGTCCTTGGCCCAGCGGGCCGCGGCGCTGGACGCCGCCGATGAACTGGCCGGGGCGCGCAAGCTCTTCGCGCTCGACGAAGCCGTGTATCTGGACGGGAACTCGCTGGGCGCGCTGCCCGCGCATGTGCCCGCGCGGGTCGCGGATGTGGTGACCCGGCAGTGGGGCGAGCTGCGGATCCGCTCCTGGGACGAGAGCGGGTGGTGGACGGCGCCCGAACGGATCGGGGACCGGATTGCGCCGCTGGTCGGTGCGGCGCCGGGCCAGATCGTGGTCGGTGACTCCACAAGCGTCAATGTTTTCAAGGCGGTTGTGGGTGCGGTGCGGCTCGGCGGGGACGACTCCCGTACGGACATCGTCGTCGATGCGACGACGTTCCCGACGGACGGCTATATCGCCCAGTCGGCGGCCCGCATGACGGGCAAGCGCCTGGTCCCGGTCGCGCCCGCGGACCTCCCGGCGGCGCTCGGCCCGCGCACCGCTGCCGCGCTGGTCAACCATGTCGACTACCGCACGGGCCGCCTCCACGATCTGCCGTCCCTCACGGCGGCGATCCACGAGGCGGGTGCGCTGGCGGTCTGGGACCTGTGCCACAGCGCGGGCGCGCTGCCGGTCGGCCTGGACGCGCACGGCGTGGACCTGGCGGTCGGCTGCACCTACAAGTACCTGAACGGCGGCCCGGGTTCACCGGCGTATCTGTACGTCGCCGAGCGCCATCAGGCGGCCTTCGACTCCCCGCTGCCGGGCTGGAACTCGCATGCGGACCCGTTCGCGATGTCCGCGGGGTTCGAGGCGGCGGCGGGCGCGGTCCGGGGGCGGGTGGGGACGCCCGACATCCTGTCCATGCTGGCGCTGGAGGCGGCGCTGGACGTGTGGGACGGGGTCTCGATCGACGCCGTACGGGCGAAGAGCCTGGCGCTGACGGACTTCTTCCTGGAGTGCGTCGAGGCGTATGTGCCGGGGGGCGCGGTCACCTCGCTGACCCCGGCGGACCACGGCTCGCGCGGCAGCCAGGTCGCACTGCGGTGCGCGGACGCGCCCGCGGTGATGGAGAAGCTGATCGCGCGGGGAGTGGTGGGGGACTTGCGGCGGCCGGATGTGCTGCGGTTCGGGTTCACGCCGTTGTATGTGGGCTTCGGGGACACGGAGCGGGCGGCGGCGACGCTGGCCGAGGTGCTGGCCTGAGCCTGGGGCCTTTCCCCTCCCTGCCCCTTCCCTCAACCGGGGCTCCGCCCCGGCCCCCGCGGCGCGGCAGCTTCGCGCCGCGGGCTCACCCGCCCCGCCCCGCGAGGCGCGCCGCACCCCTGGGCGCGGGGCGCCAGACCCCGCACCCCAACCCCTGGGGGCTGGGGGCACCGCCCCCGGTTACGGGATGGGGGTACTCCCCCTTGGCTGCGCCGGGGGCACCGCCCCCATCCCGGCGAAGCTCTGGGGAGGGCGGGGAGGGGGAACACCCCCTGGCCGAGCCACCCGCCCTCGCGCCCCATGATCGCGGCGCAGGACTGATACCGTCCCCGCTGGTCAGGTCAATTCCGCCACTACGTCGGAAGGTTGGAGCCGCAATGCCGGACCCCGTCGCCCGTGACGCCGCCGAGGCCGAGTCGGCCTTCTCGCATCCCGCCGTCGCGCCGGACGTTTCCGTCCCGTACGGGGACCATCCCGACCAGGTCGTCGACTTCTACGCGCCCCGTGAGGGGCAGGCCAGCGTGCCGCTCGTCGTGCTCCTGCACGGCGGGGCCTGGCGGGCGGCGTACGACCGGCAGCATGTCACCCCCTTCGCGGACTTTCTGGCCCGCCGCGGGCTCGCCGTCGCCAATGTGGAGTACCGGCGGGGGAGCGAGATTCCGCAGCAGCGCGGGAGCGGACCCGTCGCCGGGCGGTGGCCGGAGACCTTCGACGACATCGCCGCCGTGATGGACGCGCTGCCCGGTCTCGCCCGGAAGGCGCTGCCCCAGGCGGACGTCCGGCGGATCGTCGTGACCGGGCACTCCGCCGGCGGTCAGCTCGCGCTCTGGGCCGCCGCACGGCATGTGCTGCCCACCGGTTCGCTCTGGCGGCTCCCCACGCCGCCCGCGCTGCGCGGGGTCGTCGCGCTGGCCCCGATCGCCGACTTCGCGCAGGCCGTCGAGCTCGACGTCTGCAACGGCGCGGTCGTCCAGCTCCTCGGTGGGCAGGTCGAGTTCGAGGTGCGCAGCCCGTATGTCGACCCGGCCGCGCTGCTGCCGACCGGCATCGCCACCGTCGTCGTGCAGGGCCGCGCCGACATCACCGTCCCATACGCCGTCTCCGAGTCGTACGTCGACGCCGCGGCCAAGGCGGGCGAGACCGTCGGGCTGACCCTCCTGGAGGACGTCGGGCACTTCCCGCTCATCGACCCGGCGGCGGACGCCTGCGCCGTCGTCGCCGAGGAGATCGCCCAACTGGCTTGGTAGGGCGGATTGGGCGAGCGAGCACGCGGACGCGTTCCGTTCCTAGTCAGAGCGGGCCTACCAGGTAGTACTCAGGACGGACGCGGCAGAATCCGCAGCGATGCTGACGACCGCGTCCGTCCTTCCGCATACCTTTCTGTACGTGACCGAGAAGACCCGCAGCCCCGAGTTCCGCCTGGCCATGGGCGCGCTGAGCGGCCTCCGCCAGGACCTGTTCCAGGACGCCTTCGCCTACCGGCCGCTGCCGCCCATGCGGACGGACGGCCCGCTCACCCGTCGGCTCCCGGGCCGGATACGCGAGTACGCGCAGTGGACACCGCACGCCGTGGTGGCGGGCGCGGCGCTGTTCGTGCTTCTTCTGGCGGGTGTCTCCGGGGACAGCGGGGGCGCCGGGCTCGGCTTCGTCCTGACCGGGTTCATACCCGCCGCCGCCGTGCTGATGACGCTGGTCAGGCCGGTCGGCGCCTGGTGGCTGTCGCTGGGCAGCACACCCGTTGTCGGCGTCATGGCCAGCTACTGGGACGGCTGGCCGTGGCCGCCCAGCGCCTTCGTCTCGCATCTGACGGTGATGACCGTGGTCGCGATGCGGACCCGGCCGCGGACCGCCGCCTGGATGTGGGTCCTCACCGCCGGGTACGGCGTGTTCGCCGAGTTCGCCTTCTCTGATGGCTTCGGCAGCGACGTCCCGCAGATGCTCTTCGTCTCCGCGCTCCTGCTGCTGGTGGTGACCGTGTCGCTGGTCCGCCGCGAGGCGAAGCAGGAGGTGGCGGCGCAGCAGACCGTCACGGCCGTCGAGCGCGACCGCCGCACGCTGCTTGAGGAGCGCACGACCATCGCCCGTGAGCTGCACGATGTGGTGGCCCACCACATGTCGGTGGTGGCGATCCAGGCGGAGGCCGCGCCGTACCGGGTCGAAAACCCGCCGCCCGAGCTGGAGAAGGCCTTCGCCACGATCCGCGAGAACGCGGTGGCGGCGCTGACCGAGCTGCGCCGCATCCTCGGCGTCGTACGGGCCGAGGACTACCAGGCGCCCGACGCTCCGCAGCCGGTGCTCGGCGACCTCGACAATCTCCTCGGCAATGTCCGCGAGGCAGGCCTCGACGCGGAGAAGACGATCACCGGCGCGGTACGGCCGCTGCCGCAGGGCGTCGAACTCTCGGCGTACCGGATCATCCAGGAGGCGCTCAGCAACGCCCTGCGCCATGCGCCGGGATCGACCGCGAAGGTCGAGATCTCGTACGTCCTCGGGGGCATCGGCCTGCGGATCGTGAACACCGCGCCGCAGGGTCTGGTCAAGCCCTCGCCGGGCGCCGGGCACGGCATCACGGGCATGCGCGAGCGTGTGACGATGCTCAACGGCGAGATGACCGCGGAGCTCACGGACGACGGGGGCTACGAGGTGACCGCCTTCATTCCTGTCGCCGTGACCGAGACCGCATCCGAGGAGACCTCATGACGATCCGCGTGCTCATCGTCGACGACCAGATGATGGTCCGCGAGGGCTTCTCGGTCCTGCTGAACGCGATGCCGGACATCGAGGTCATCGGCGAGGCGGTGAACGGCCGCGAGGCCGTGGCCAAGGTCGCCGAGTTCGCGCCCGACGTGGTCCTGATGGACATCCGCATGCCGGAACTGAACGGCATCGAGGCGACCCGAGAGATCGTCGCCGCGCACAGCGACTCCAAGGTGCTGGTGCTGACCACCTTCGACCTCGACGAGTACGTGTACCAGGCGCTGCGCGCGGGGGCGTCCGGCTTCCTGCTGAAGGACGCGTCGGCGCGCCAGCTCGCGGACGGCGTACGGGTGGTGGCGGCGGGCGAGGCGCTGCTCGCTCCGACCGTGACGCGTCGACTGATCACGGAGTTCTCCAAGCTCTCGCATACCCCGCGTCCGCCGGCGATGGCGCAGATCGGGGACCTGACGGAGCGCGAGACGGAGGTCCTGGTGCTGATCGCGCAGGGTCTGTCGAACGCGGAGATCGCCTCGCACCTGGTGGTCGCGGAGTCGACGATCAAGACGCATGTGAGCAGGGTGCTGGTGAAGCTGGGGCTGCGGGACCGGACGCAGGCGGCGGTGTTCGCGTACGAGGCCCGCCTGGTGACACCGGGCTAGCCGGCGCGCGGGGTCTGGGGGCCTGCCCCCAGTTCGGACAGGGGCGGGGCTGGGGAAACAACCCCCCGCCCGGTAGCGTCAGCCCATGGCCGCCGAACTCTTCGACCCCTGGTCCCCCGACTTCGTCGCCGAGCCCTACCCCGCCTACGCCCAGCTCCGCGCCCGCGGCCGCGTCCACTACTACGAGCCGACGCGGCAGTGGCTCGTGCCCCGGCACGCCGACGTCTCCGCACTGCTGCGCGACCGGCGGCTCGGCCGTACGTATCTGCACCGCTTCACGCACGAGGAGTTCGGACGTACGCCGCCCCCCGCCGCGCACGAGCCGTTCCACACGCTCAACGACCACGGGATGCTGGACCTGGAGCCGCCGGACCACACCCGTATCCGGCGTCTGGTCTCGAAGGCGTTCACGCCGCGCACGGTCGAGCGACTGCGCCCGTATGTCCACGGTCTGGCGTCCGAACTGGTGGGCGCGCTGGTCGCGGACGGCGGCGGCGATCTGCTGACCGCGGTCGCCGAGCCGCTGCCGGTCGCCGTGATCGCGGAGATGCTGGGCATCCCGGAGAGCGACCGGGGACAGCTGCGGCCGTGGTCGGCGGACATCTGCGGGATGTACGAGCTGAGCCCGTCGGAGGAGACGGCAGACAAGGCGGTCCGCGCGTCGCTCGAATTCTCGGCGTATCTGCGGGAGTTGATCGCGGCCCGCCGTAAGGAGCCGGGTGACGATCTGATCTCCGGCCTGATCGCCGCGTACGACGAAGGCGACCGGCTCGACGAGCAAGAGATGATCTCCACCTGCGTGCTGCTCCTGAACGCGGGGCACGAGGCGACGGTGAACGCCACCGTCAACGGCTGGTGGGCGCTCTTCCGCCATCCCGACCAGCTCGCGGCCCTGCGCGGGGACCGCTCGCTGTTGTCCACAGCTGTGGAGGAGCTGATGCGGTACGACACCCCGCTCCAGCTCTTCGAGCGCTGGGTCCTCGACGACATAGAGATCGACGGCACGACGATCCCGCGCGGCTCCGAGGTGGCGCTGCTCTTCGGCTCGGCCAACCGCGACGGGGACGTCTTCAGCGATCCGGACACCCTGGACCTGTCCCGCCAGGACAACCCGCACATCTCGTTCAGCGCGGGCATCCACTACTGCATCGGCGCCCCGCTTGCCCGCCTCGAACTGTCCGCGTCCCTGGGCGCGTTGCTGGACCAGGCGCCGGATCTCCGCCTGGCCGCGGAGCCGGAGCGCAAGCCGAACTTCGTGATCCGGGGGTTGGAGGGGCTCCGGGTCGAGGCCTGAGGAAGTTCGGGGCGGAGCCCCGGCGAGGCGGGCAATGATCAAGCGCTCATGTCACGCGAATCGAGCCCGTCTGGGGGTCCCCCCGGACGAAGTCTGGGGGAGTTTGAGGACGACCCCGGCCGCCGGACGACCCCGGCCGCCGGACGACCCCGGCCGCCGGACGACCCCGGCCGCCGGGCGGCCCCGGTCACCTCGCGGCCCCGACCGAGCGCCGCCCCGGCTAAGCCGGCAACGTCAGCCCCCATGCCCCCGGCCGCACCGTCCACGTCCGCGTCCGCACCGGCCCCGTCACCGTCGCGTCCGCCCGATAGCGGAAGTCCGGCCCCGACACCGTCACCGTCAGCGCCTCCGCCGTGACCGGATCCCCCGACGCCGTCGTCAGCACCGTCACCTCCGCCCGCCCGCAGCGCCCCGCGCGCACCGTCACACCCGCCACCTCACGGTCCAGGTCGGACAGCATCACCCCGTCCGCCTCCACCCGCAGCCGGTGCGTCCGTACCGGGGGCGACGGCGGGGCCGGCCGGACCAGGGTGCGGACCAGTGAGCGGCAGGTGTGCCACACCGAAACCCCGTTCGCGACGGGCACCCCCGCCACCGCCGGGATCGCCAGCTCGCCCAGCACCACCCCGTCGCTCTCGTCCACCAGCAGATCGAGCCGCCGCACCGCCCCCTCCAGCACCGCCCGCGCCGCCGCCACCGCCCCGCGGGGCACGCCCAGCGCATGCGCGAGTTCTACGGAAGGGCCCACCGGCACCATCGCCAGCGCCCCGTCGCCCAGCCAGCGGTCCCGGTGCAGCAGCGCCACCGCCCGCAGCAGCGCCCGGTCGTCACCCACCACAACCGGCCGCCGTGACCCCCTGCGGGCCAGTGCCCGCGCGAATTCCTCCGGCCCCTCGGGGAGGCAGATTTTCGCCTCCGACCCGCCACACAGCACATCCTTCGCGATCCGCACGGACTCGCCGTCATTTCGGCGGGCGACCGGGTCGATGACCACCAGTAGCTGGTCGTGAGCCGACACCTCGGTCCTTCCTCGGGTAGCATCTTTGTGCAAGAGCCCCTTGCGCTATTGCGCCAGGGGCTTCGTCTATTCCGGGGCAACCGGACCGAAGACTCAGGCAAGGCTGTGGCCCCCTGACCTTGGTCTTGCCCCGCCCGGAAGGGGTGTACGCCTGTGCCCGCACTTGTGCTGCTCGGTGCTCAGTGGGGTGACGAAGGCAAGGGAAAGGCCACCGACCTGCTCGGTGGATCCGTGGACTATGTAGTGCGTTACCAGGGTGGCAACAACGCCGGCCACACGGTTGTCGTCGGCGACCAGAAGTATGCGCTGCATCTCCTCCCTTCCGGAATCCTCTCGCCGGGATGTACCCCGGTCATCGGCAACGGTGTCGTCGTCGACCCGGCCGTCCTGCTCTCCGAGCTGAGCGGGCTGAACGACCGCGGCATCGACACGTCCAAGCTGCTGATCAGCGGTAACGCGCATCTGATCACTCCGTACAACGTCACCCTGGACAAGGTGACGGAACGGTTCCTCGGCAAGCGGAAGATCGGCACCACCGGCCGCGGTATCGGTCCGACGTACGCCGACAAGATCAACCGCGTCGGCATCCGCGTCCAGGACCTCTACGACGAGTCGATCCTGGAGCAGAAGGTCGAGGCGGCGCTCGAGTCCAAGAACCAGCTTCTCGCCAAGGTCTACAACCGCCGTGCGATCGAGGCCCCCAAGATCGTCGAGGAGATGCTCCAGTACGCGGAGCAGCTCAAGCCGTACGTCGCGGACACCACGCTGATCCTGAACAACGCGATCGACGAGGGCAAGGTCGTCCTCTTCGAGGGCGGCCAGGGCACGCTCCTCGACGTCGACCACGGCACGTACCCCTTCGTCACCTCCTCGAACCCGACCGCGGGCGGCGCCTGCACGGGCACGGGCGTGGGCCCGACGAAGATCAGCCGGGTCATCGGCATCCTGAAGGCGTACACGACGCGCGTCGGCGCGGGCCCGTTCCCGACGGAGCTCTTCGACGAGGACGGCGAGGCGCTGCGCCGCATCGGCCACGAGCGCGGTGTGACGACCGGCCGTGACCGCCGCTGCGGCTGGTTCGACGCGGTCATCGCGCGCTACGCGACCCGGGTCAACGGCCTGACCGACTTCTTCCTCACCAAGCTGGACGTGCTGACCGGCTGGGAGCAGATCCCGGTCTGCGTCGCGTACGAGATCGACGGCAAGCGGGTCGAGGAACTGCCGTACTCGCAGACGGACTTCCACCACGCGAAGCCGGTGTACGAGATGCTGCCGGGCTGGTCCGAGGACATCACCAAGGCGAAGACCTTCGCGGACCTGCCGAAGAACGCGCAGGACTATGTGAAGGCGCTGGAGGAGATGTCCGGCGCGCCGATCTCGGCGATCGGTGTCGGCCCCGGCCGCACCGAGACGATCGAGATCAACTCGTTCCTGTAGGGGTTCCCGTGGCTCGCCCCGGTCGGCCGAAGGGCCGGCCGGGGCGAGTTGCGTTCCTACGGAACGTTGCCACTGGAACGTTTCTACGGACGCCGGTACTCGCGGGGCGAGTCGCCCGTGTCGAGGAAGGACCGGGTCAGCGTGGAGCCGCTGACGGTCAGGACCGACGACCCGGCCGCCGCGCAGTCGCCGCTCAGCACCCGGGAAGGACCGATCACGACGCGGTCCCCCGCCGAGAACAGCTCGGCGTCCGACGTACAGGTCCCGCCGTCCGTCGTGGTGGTGAAGGTGACGACGCTGCTGCCCACGGCGCCCTGTGAGACGGTCAGCCGTTGCGCACCCTTGGAACTGCCGCTCAGCTGCCGCTCCCAGGAGCCCAGGAAGCCGTCCTGGATCCGGTCGGAGCCCGCCCTGCGCAGTGTCGAGGTCCGGCCGCCGCTCGCTGTCCACGCGAGAGTGCCGTCGGAGCGCGCTGTCAGGGTCTGCTCTCCGATGGCGGAACACTTCCCGGCGGGCGTGCTCGCGGTGACACCGGTGTCGATACGGATCGAACCGCCGCCTGCCGCAAGCAGCTGGCCGGTGCCCTTGCACAGATAGCTCTCGCCCACGCTCAGGCTCGCGACGACCGTGTCGCCGACCTTGCCGGGGGAGAGGGTGATCCGGCGCTGTGAGCCGGTGTCCGCGCCGTCGCGGTAGACGCTGCCGGTCCAGGTCCCGGCATACGCGGCGGGCAGCGCGCCCGGTCCGGCGGGCTTCCCCGACGCTCCTGGCTTCTCGTCCGCCGGGTCCTTGGACGCAGGGTCCTTCGCATCGGCGCTCGCGCCGCTCCCGGGCTCGGACGACGACAGCGACTCCCTGTCCTTGCCCCGTCCGGGCGCGTCGGGCGCCCCGGTGCTCGGCCTGCCGCCTCCGAGCCGGCTGCTCACGGTGTCGCCGTCCCCGCGCAGCAGAGTGACCGCGGTAAAGGCCGAGCCCAGCAACGCGGCCACGGCGACACCGGCGATCACCACGGTCCGCCGGGAGCCCTTGCGCGCCTGGGGGCTGGTACCGGTGGTGTCGGGTGCGTCGGCGCCCGCGAGACCGGCCTGTACCCAGGAGCCGTAAGGGGCGGCGGCCGACGGGGTTCCGGGCGCGCCGCCAGGGGTTCCGGGTGCCGGGGCGCCGTACGCCGGGGCGCCGGGGGTCTGGGCCCACGGCGGCGTGGCACCCGACTGCGAGGTGCCAGGTGTACCGGGAGTGCCAGGGGCGCCCGGCGCCGGAGGGGTGCCGTACCCCGCCCGACCGATATCCGGCGCCGGAGGGGTGCCGTACCCCGCCCGACTGGTATCCGGCGCCGGCGGGTTCGGCGCGGTTCCCCTCCTCGGCGTATCGGCGTCCAGCAGCGACACCGCGTGCTGCCCCAGCTCGGCGATCAGCGCCGCGGGCAGCCACGGTGCGGCCGGATCGGCAGGGCGCGTGCGCACCACGATCTGCTCCGGCGTCGGCCGCTGCGCCGGATCCTTGGCCAGACAGTCCGCGATCAGCTGCCGCAACTCCCCGTCCACGCCGGTCAGATCGGGTTCCGCGCTCACGATGCGGAACATGATCGAGTGGATCCCGGTGTCCGAACGTCCGAACGGCAGCCGCCCGGTCGCCGCGTACGCCAACACCGAGCCCAGCGAGAACACATCGCCGGCCGGACCGACCCGCTCGCCCTGGATCTGCTCGGGCGACATGTAGCCCGGCGACCCCACCACCACGCCGGTTTGGGTCAGTTCGTCGGACGCGTTCTCCAGCGCGCGGGCAATGCCGAAGTCGATGACCCGAGGACCGGCGATCGTGACCAGCACGTTGGACGGCTTCAGGTCCCGGTGGACGAGACCGGCCCCGTGCACGCTCTGCAGCGCGCCGGCCAGACCGTACGCCAGTGTCCGCACCGACTCCTGAGGCAACGGCCTCTTCCGCACGACGTGCAGCAACGAGGGCCCGGCGACGTACCCGGTCGCCACCCACGGCTCCGCCGCCTCGGTGTCCGCGTCCAGCACGGGCGCGGTCCACTCCCCGCCGACCCGGCGCGCGGCGGCCACCTCCTGCCGGAACCGGTGACGGAACTCCGGCTGTCCGGCCAGCTCGGCCTTGATGAGCTTGACGGCGACCGTACGGCCGCCCGCGGAACGGGCCAGGTAGACGCGGCCCATCCCGCCCTCACCAAGGCGGCCGAGCAGACTGTACTCACCTATGGAGGGCGGATCCTGGGGCGCGAGCTGTTCCATGCGCCGAAGCCTACGCAGTCAGTTCTGGCCGCAGATCCGTAGCCCCTTCGGCGTCGCGCACGGCAGATGTCCATGCGTGCGGATCACGTCCTGCCCGCTGCCGCGGGTCAGATAGCCGAGGAAGCTGGAGGCCAGCGAGTCGGCGGGCGGCTGCCCGTAGGTGTATGCGTACTCGATCTCCAGGTACGGATACGTGTAGTTGCTCTTGCCGATCTCGTCGACATTCGGTGCCTGCCGGTCGATGCTCAGCCGGTGCGCGCCCTTCAGCCCGCTCCCGGCACGCAGCTCGCTGTACCCGATGGCCCCGGGCAGCCGCGCCACCGTGGCCAGCACCTGCTCCGTGCTGTCGAGTTCGCAGCGTACGACCGGGGCCTGCGGGTCGTCCCGGTTGGCGCAGTCGCGCGAGGAGTTCGCGGGCTCGTTGCGGCCCAGCACCCGGCGCTGGAAGACCTCGCGGGTACCGGAGTTGGCGTCCCTGCTCACCAGGAGGACGGGCAGATCGGGGCCGTTCAGCTGCTTCCAGTTGGTGACCTGGCCCTGGTAGATCCGGCGGACGTCGGCGAGCGAGAGATTGCGCACGGGCACCTTGTCGTTGACGACGAGGGTGAAGAGGGAGATCGCGACGCGGACCTCGCGCAGCTGCGGATAGCCGCCGGGCTTGGGCCCGTCGGAGAGCGCCACGAGCGCCGGCGCCTTCTCCTCCTTCGCGCCCTTGTCCGCCAACTCCCTTATCCCGGCGGTGCTTCCGTGCGTGTCGACGACGACGGTCGCGCCCTCGCAGTCCTTCTCGTACTTCTTCGCCAGCTCCCGCACGACGGGCGCGAAGGCCGTCGACCCTGTGAGGGTCAGCGTGCCCCGCTGACAGCCCATGGGCGGGGGCGAGAACGGTATACCGCCGGTATACTGTGATCATGGCTGACACCACCATCAAGGTCGACCCCGCGGTCCGTGACCGCCTGCTGGAGCTGGCTCGCGAGCGCGGGATGACCATGCGCGACCTGGTCGCGCAGCTCGCGGGTGCCACGCCTACCAAGGAAGAGCTCCAGAAGCAGTACGAGGAGACCAAGGCGTACGTCGAGGAGCACTTCCTCGGCAGGCCGTACACCGAGGAGGACGAGCGGGCCGGCGAGCAGCTCTGGGCAGACCTCGAGGCCGGACGGATCGGGGAGGTCCAGTGACGGCCCGCAAGGAGTACCCGCTGCCGCGTGCCGTCGTCTTCGACGACACCGCCGCCCTGGCGCTCGGCGCAGGCAACAGCATGGCCTCGCGCCTCGTCACCGAGGCCGAGAAGAACCCGGCGCAGCGCGTCTACATCCCGGCCCTGTGCCTGACTGCCGCAGAGGCGGAACGCGCGGGCGTGGCCGAGCACATCGGCGCGCTGCCGTCCGTGGACATCACGGCGCTCGACTTCGCGGGAGTCATGGCGGTCGGCAAGCAACTGCGTTCCGACGTGGACGACGACGACCCGGAGAAGGCGGAGAACGACTGGAGCGGCGCGCACGCGCTGCATCTGGCCCGGCCGTCCGCCGAGTGGCCGCGCGGCCGCCCGGTGCTGACCCGCGCGCCGTCGCGGTACCACGGCACGGGCATCAGGACGATCCGGATCGTCGAGTAGTACGCGGCGCGGGGCCCGGATCGCGCCCGGGCCCCGCCACCCCGCGTCAGGCGGACGCCCCCTCGATGCGCCGCAGCGCGCACCGCGCCGGTCCCGCCGCCCGCAGAGTGATCCCGGTGTCGACCGGGACCTCGACGTCGACCGCCTCCAGCTCGTACTCCCGCAGGATCATCGCCAGCGCCAGTACCGACTCGAGCATCGAGAAGTGCTGACCGATGCACGCCCGCGGCCCGCCGCCGAACGGGAACCACGCGTACCGCGGCCGCTCCTTCTCCCGCTCCGGCGTGAACCGTTCCGGGTCGAAGCGCTCCGGATCGTCCCAGTACCCCGGATGCCGGTGCGTCACCCACGGCACGACCATCACATCCGCGCCGGCCGGGATCGTGTGCCCGCCGATCTCCGCCGCCGCGACTGCCCGGCGGCCGATGACCGGACCGGCCGGATAGAGGCGCATCGCTTCCTTCAGTACCTGCGTCAGATACGGGAGTGCGTCGAGATCCGCGGCCCCTGGGGTCCGTCCGTTCAGTACACGCACGACCTCCTCCCGCGCCCGCGCCTGCTGCTCGGGGTGGCGGGCCAGCAGATGCAGCGCGAACGCCAGTGACGTGGCCGTCGTCTCGTGCCCCGCGAGCAGGAACACCAGCACCTGGTCGCGGATCTCGGACGCGTCGAGGGATCCGTCCTCCACGCTCTCGGCCTGGGAGAGCAGGGTCAGCAGATCCTCGCCCTGCGCCGCATCCCCCTCCGCCCGCCGCTTGTCGATGATCCCGTCGCACACCGCGAACAGTTCTTCCATCGCGGTCGCGGCCCGCCGGTTGGCGGGAGTCGGCCAGCTGCGCGGGAAGTTGGCGGGGGAGTAGCCGCGGGTGAGCGTGTACTCCCCGATGATCGGGAAACAGCGCTGCACGACGTCGACCGCCGCCTCGACGTCCGTGCCGAACAGGATGCGGGCGACCGCCCGCAGGGTGAGCCGGGTCGTCTCGTCGACGACGTCCACCGTGGCGTCCGGGGCGGTGCGCCAGGCGGAGAGCAGAGCAGAGGTTTCGGCGGTGACGGCGTCGGCGTAGCCGTCGACCCGGCGGCGAGTGAACAGTGGCTGCACGAGCCGCCGCTGCCGGAGGTAGTCGTCGTCCTGGCTGGTCAGCAGGCCGTTGCCGAACGACTCCCGGACCTCCTGGTAAAAAGCGTTGTCCTTGCGGAAGTTGGCCGATTCCGTCGCCAGCACCTGCTGGGCGCCCTCCGCGGAGAACACCGCGTACAGCTCGGCCCGCAGCCCGGGCGGGCCCGCGGTGATCCTGACGACGTCGCCGTGCTCGCGCTGTGCGTTGAGGAAGGTGCCGAGCGAGTCCCGCTTGAGCTCGAACATCGAGCCCAGTAGCGGCAGACCCGCCGGACCCGGTACGGCCGTGCCCGTCATCGTCATGGCTTCTCCTCCGTACGGGTTCAGCTCGCCCAGTCGAGGAAATTCGTCCAGGTGGTGGGGGCGACGGCGAAGGTGGGGCCGTCGGTGACCTTGGAGTCGCGGATGTGGATGGTGTGGGGGCAGGCGGCGACCTCGACGCAGTTGCCGGTGCCGTCGCTGCTGTACGAGGACTTGCGCCAGTCGAAGGCCACTTCGATGCAGCTGCCGCCACTACTGTCGCTGTAGCTGGACTTGAACCACCGCAGGGTGTCGCTCATCTCTGCTCTCCTGCCAACCGCTCGATGAGGCCCAGCGATTCACGGGGATCCAGGGCCTGTGCTCGGATCCTCGCATACCGCTGGGCGCACGTACTCACCTTTGCTGGGTCCTTGATCAGCAGGCTCTCACCTTGGGACTCCAGATAGACCAGGTGGTCGTGTTCCGGGGTCTCGACCAGCTCCATTCCGCCCTGGTCGCCCGCGTACTCACCGCTGAGACCGCAGTCCAGCGGCAATACCTGAAGCGTCACGTTACGCCGCCTCGCACACTCCGCAAGATGCCGCATCTGGCCGCGCATGACCTCCTCGCTGCCGATCGTCCGCCGTAACACCGACTCCTCCAGCACCAGCTCGATCAGCGCCACCGGCTCCCGCTCGAACAGCGCCCTGCGCGCCATCCGCACCTCGACCAGCTCCTCCACCCGAGCCTCGGACAGCGGCGGATACCCGCCCCCGATCAACGCCCGCGCGTACTCCTCCGTCTGGAACAGTCCATGCACGACGAGCGTCGCGTACAGACACAGCCCCACCGCCTTCTGCTCCAGCAGCGCGTAGTTCTTGAACTGCGCGGGGTACTTGTCCAGCCGTACGTGCGTCCGCGCCTCCTCGAAGATCCCCGTCCCGCCCCCGAGCACCCTCTCCAGCTCCACCAGCATCTGGTCGCTCGCTGGCTGCGCGCATGTCTCCATCGCGCTCACCGCCGCGCCCGTGAAGCCGATTTCGTTGCCCAGTTGCTCCTGCGTCCATCCCTCTCGACTTTCGTCGTTCTGATTGGTCGTCACGTCAAGTCCGCGCAGCCTGCGGCCCATGCCTGTTGGACGACGCGGATTTCGGTATCCGTGGGCTGACCGGCGTCGATGGGCATAAATCGGGCCGCGATGATGGTGCGGCGGAGCTTGGCGGCCATGTCGGAGAACGCCGGGGTGGTCTTGGTGAGATACCAGGGCTGGCGTTCGCGCCGGTCGGCGGTGTCCGCTACGTGTGGGCCTTCGTCTCCCTCACCAGGTCACCCGGTGCCAGAGCCCACTACGACCGCCGCAGACAAGCCGGCGACCGCCACGTCGCGGCACAGCGGAACCTGTTCAACCGCTTCATGGGCATGCTCTTCCACTGCCTCCAGAACGGCCAGGTCTACGACGAAACCACCGCCTTTCCCAACCAGCAGTCAGCACAGCTGTCCGCCGAAGCAGCTTGACTCTTATCCGCGTGGGATGTCTTGTCCGCGGCGACCGCGCCGGGCCGGCTTCGGGGACGGCCGGCGGGGAGGCGGATCCGTACCCTCCCGAGCACTGAGATGAATTGCGGACTGTCCGCGGCCTGTCCGGCCGTCAGGACGAATGCGAGCGGACGGCATTTGCGGTCTGCGGCGAGGTGGACCTTGCTGGTCAGTCCTCCTCGGGACCTGCCGAGCAGGGCTTCCTTCAGGCGGAGCTTGCGTCTGCGTCGGACACGTCGACGCTCGGCCTGTCCGTTCTGTTCCTGCGGGCCGCCCCCTTTTGCCGGGCCTTCTCCTGCTCGCGCGCAGCTTCTTCCAAGGCTTCCATGAGGTCCTTGCCGACGTGCATCCCGGCGGCGTCGTGGTGGGCGCGAGCAGTGGTGGAGTCCACGCTGACCAGCGACAAGTCTGTCCTGCCTGCGTGGGCCGCCTCGGCAATCAGGCCTTCCAGCAGAACAGTGAAGACGCCGGCGTCCCGCCAGACACGGAAGCGCCCGTAGACGGTGGCCCAGGGCCCGAACTCGGAGGGCATCTCCCGCCACTGACCGCTGGACCGGAACCGCCAGATCACCCCCTCGAACTGTTCCCGCAGTCGTTCGGGGTACGGGCCGAACCTGCCGATCGGGAGGCAGGGCTCGATGAACTTCCACTGAGCATCGGTGAGTTGCTTGCGCGTCACGGCAAATTCCTACCGGGTTCCACCCACGAAGGAGGCAGAACCCAGCAACTGATCACAACATCACACAGGCCCTAGAAGCGTTGTCGGATTCTCGCGCGCATCCGCGCGCCCCCGTCGGCCGGTTCGCGGCCCTGGTCGCGCGGGGAGGCATGGACTCGGGCCGATCGCCCGGCACCACACGGTCACCGTCGAGAAGGGACACTCCACATGGCCGGACCCTGGGACGCGAACATCAACCTGCTCCACTTCGCGGAGGACAAGAGCGAGTTCATCGCACCGACACTCGACATCGGAAAGGAGTTCGATGTCCGCGCGGAGATCGAGATAGGCGAGGAGCTGCGCGGCTTCGCCACCGCCTACCAGCTCGTCGTGAACGTGCAGAACCTCAGCACGGGCGTCGTCGCCTCGCGCACCGTCCCAGGCAGCCTCACCCCGACCAGGGCGATCCTGCGCACGCCGGTCGTCGTCGACTTCCCGCTGCTCGCTGCGCGTGACCGCCGGCGTCCACACCGACCACGCGGCGGCCGAGTCCGAGTTCGCCATCGCGGAGTCCTGACGCCCCCTCGTCTCTGCCCGGGGCATGCCCCGGGCAGAGACGACGATTGTCCGCGCTCGCTGCGTCCGCCGAAGGAGACGATGACGTGATGGCCCGCCGCCCAAAAACAGCGGACGGCCGGGGCAGTCCGGCAGAGCAGGCGCTCGCCGTCGAGCTGACCACCCTCGTGCTCGCCCAGGTTGCCCCGGACGAGCTGGTCGTCCTCGACGACACCGCGGCCGAGTACTTCGCCGACCCCGCGGCCGCGCTCCGCCCAGTCGGCGGCGACACGCCGCTATCACCGGCCTACGACCAACCCGACCTGCCGTCAACCCACACCACCACCGAATTCAACGAACTACCGGTAACTACCCGGCCTTGGGGAAACTTCATGTCCTTGCTCTTCCGTAGCCGGGGCAGGGCCGCGCATGCTGGGCACATGACTCGTCGGCGGTGGGCGTGGGCTGGTGGCGGGGCGAGTGCGGTGTCCTTGGGGCTGCTGATCGCCTATCTCACGTCGGTCGGACTCGAGCGTGCGAACAACCTGGCGGCTGTGCTCGGGCTCTTCGTGAGCCTGCTGGCGCTAGGCGTGGCCGTATTGGAGCTGCTGCGACCGCGCGAGACGGGCCCCTCGCTCGGCCAGACGGACGTGCACGGCTCCGTGTCGCGGATTAGCAGGGTGGGTGGCGGCGTCCGCATCCGACGCGGGGCGCCGCGGGTGCCGCCCATCGTGCCCCAGCAGACGGGGCCACGCTCCCGAGTGGACGGTCACCACGACCACATTGAACGCGTCGGTGGTGACGTCGAGCTCAACGAGGAACCATGACCTGGCTCGACGGCCGGTGGCGCGTCCGTCCCGACGAGAGGATCGTCGGGTCAACGGTCTTCGGCCATGTGACCATGATCAGCGACGTGGGCGGGGACGTCACCGTCGTCAACTCCGAGCCACAGCCGCTGTACCGGGTCGAGGCAGGTGTCGCGGCCCCGCGCGTATTCACTGTCGAGGAGGCACGGGAGCAGCCGAGTCTGCTGCTGAATGCCCAGTATGAACAGGTTGATTTCGTTGGCCGTACCGACCCGCTCAAAAGCCTGCACGACTGGCGGGACGCGCCACGGACCCCCATCTCGGCGCTGCTTTTGCACGGCCCGGGCGGGCAGGGCAAGTCCCGGTTGGCAGCCCAGTTCGCACGCCGCTCGCTGGACGACGGCTGGACAGTCCTCCAAGTGCGCCCCAGCGACGATCTGAGGTTCACCACCGTTGAGCCGCCGTCCGCTACGGGCGACGCCGGGCTGTTATTAGTAGCCGACTACGCTGAGCGCTGGCCGATTCAGTACCTCATCACCTTCCTGAACGACTGCACCCGCCAGTCTCCACCGGTCCGGGTGCTCCTGATTGCCCGGCCCGCCAGCTCGTGGTGGTACCGGCTCGCTCAGCGCATCAAAAAGCTGGGCATCCCAGCCCGGCCGCTTTCGGTACCTGCTCTGACGAGCGAACTCGACCCTCACATGCTGTTCACCAGCGCCCGCGACAAATTCGCTGGGATCCTTAACGCCCCAGGCACCGAGCGGATACCCGCGCCGACGGGACTGGACCGCGACGAATATTCCACGATCCTCGCCGTCCACATGGCTGCGTTGGCCGCAGTCGACTCCCGGCGGCGCGGCGCGCATGCACCGCAGCGCAGCGCGGAGATCTCTGCGTATCTGCTGGGACGCGAGTACGAGCACTGGGACCGGCTGGAGGAGCGCGGGCGGATCAAGATCACCGGGGAGGCGCTCGCGCAGACCGTGTTCACCGCCACGCTCACCGGAGCCCTGCCCCACGCGCAAGGGCTCGCCGCGCTCAGCCAGGTCCAGATCGGCACGGCCCACCACGGTGATCAGGTGCTCAAGGACCATGCGGTGGCCTACCCGCCGCATCAGCCGAAACTGGTTCTGGAGCCGCTGTATCCGGACCGCCTCGGCGAGGACTTCATCGCGCTGATGCTCCCTGGCAGCCCCCTCAGTTCTCTGCCCACCGATCCCTGGGCGACAGGGGCGTTCGCCCAGCTCCTGGGCGACAAGATGGAGGAGGGGAGCCTCCCCGGCGGCGGGGTCCGCGGCCAGCCATGGGCCCGGCACGTCCTGAGCATGCTGATCGAGACCGCGCAGCGCTGGGAACACGTCACGACCGGGGTGCTCACACCCCTGCTCTCCGACCACCCAGAGCTCCTGCGCCCCGCCAGCTCTGCGGCGCTGTCAGCTCTCACCCGCATCGCGTCCCTGCCGCTCGACACCCTCGATGACTTCGAGCCGAGGCTCCCCTGGCGCGACGCGGAAACGGACGTCGCGGCCGCTGAACTCGCGCTGCGGCTTCAGGACTACCGCCTGCAACACGCCGGGAGCGATACCGACCGCGCGCGGGTGCACGTCAATCTCGCCGAACGCCTCTATCACGCCGGTCGGCTCGGCGAAGCGCTGGAGCACATCGAGCGGGCTCTTCGGCTCTACGAGCAGCCGGTCGAACGCCAGGGTGAACCGCTATTCTCACTGGCCGCTGGCCTGGATCTCGCAGGGATCTTGTACTCCCTGAACGGGCACCACGCGAAAGCTCTGGAAGCCAGCCGACAGGCGGTCCAGCATTACCGACTGCTGGCCACATCCGGCCACCCACAGGCACGCGGCAAGCTGAGCTACGCACTCGCCAACTTAGCGGCACGCAAACAGGGAGCCGAAGACCGGAGAAAAGCGGCGCAGGAGGCCGTGGACATCTCCCGCGAGCTCGCCGAGGATGACTCCACCCAGGACCAGGGGGAACTCGCAGGCGCCCTGCACAACCTGGGCAAGGCGCTGGACGATATGGGCCGCCACGAGGAGGCACTGAACACGCTGCGGGAAGCGGCGAACATCCGTAGGGCACAGGTACGCCGGGACTTCGGGCCCTACGCTCCCCATCTGCCCAACGTGCTGTGGGCACTCGCCGACGTCCTGGCCGCCACCGGCCACACCACGCAGGCCGCGCAGGTCGTGGACGAGCGGGTGGAACGGCTGCGGCAGCTGGCACAGGCCAACCAAGCCGCCTTCGGTGAACACTTTGCTTGGGCCATTGCTAGCCGCGGCGAAACCCACCGCCTCATGGGCCGCTACAACGATGCCCTGGCTGACTTCGACCGCGCCATCGAACTCGACCCCGAT
>NZ_JBJDQK010000005.1:495456-495869 GCF_044903445.1 Streptomyces sp. NPDC019890
GGGCCATCGAACTGGATTCCCAAATCGCCTGGGCCATTGCTAGCCGCGGCGAAACCCACCGCCTCATGGGCCGCTACAACGATGCCCTGGCTGACTTCGACCGCGCCATCGAACTCGACCCCGATTGCGCCTGGGCCATTGGTAGCCGCGGGCAGACCCACCAGGTTCTGGAACACTTCGAGGATGCCCTGGCTGACTTCGACCGGGCCATCGAACTGGATTCCCAAATCGCCTGGGCCATTGCTAGCCGCGGCGAAACCCACCGCCTCATGGGCCGCTACAACGATGCCCTGGCTGACCTCGACCGCGCCATCGAACTCGACCCCCATGCCGACTGGTTCCGTGTCAGCAGGGGTGAGACCCACCGGCGCATGGGCCGCTTCGAGGATGCCCTGGCTGACTTCGACCGCGCC
>NZ_JBJDQK010000005.1:495968-496442 GCF_044903445.1 Streptomyces sp. NPDC019890
CATCGAACTCGGCTCCGACGACTACATCGCCTACGCCGGCCGCGGGCATGCCCACCAGGGTCTGGAACACTTCGAGGATGCTCTGGCTGACTTCGAGCGTGCAATCGAACTCGACCCCCATGCCGACTGGTTCCGTGTCAGCAGGGGTGAGACCCACCGGCGCATGGGCCGCTTCGAGGATGCCCTGGCTGACTTCGACCGCGCCATCGAACTCGGCTCCGACGACTACATCGCCTACGCCGGCCGCGGGCATGCCCACCAGGGTCTGGAACACTTCGAGGATGCTCTGGCTGACTTCGACCGGGCCATCGAACTGGATTCCCAAATCGCTTGGGCCTACGCCGGCCGCGGCGAAACCCACCGCCTCATGGGCCGCTTCGAGGATGCTCTGGCTGACTTCGACCGGGCCATCGAACTCGACCCCGATTACGTCTGGGCCTACGTCGGCCGCGGGCATACCCACCAGGGTCTGGA
>NZ_JBJDQK010000005.1:496541-540364 GCF_044903445.1 Streptomyces sp. NPDC019890
AACACTTCGAGGATGCCCTGGCTGACTTCGAGCGTGCAATCGAACTGGATTCCCAAATCGCCTGGGCCTACGCTGGCCGCGGCGAAACCCACCGCCTCATGGGCAGCTACAACGATGCCCTGACCGACCTCGACCACGCCATCGAACTGGATTCCCAAATCGTCTGGGCCATTGCTTGCCGCGGGCATACCCACCAGGGTCTGGAACACTTCGAGGATGCCCTGGCTGACTTCGAGCGTGCAATCGAACTGGATTCCCAAATCGCCTGGGCCTACGCTGGCCGCGGCGAAACCCACCGCCACATGGGGTGCTATGAGAAAGCTCTCACGGACCTCGCCAGGGCCGCCGAGATCGACCCCGGTGACGGCTGGTATCTATATGAGACAGCAATCGTTCTTCACGTCATGCCCCATCCAGACAGAGACACCCACTTGGCGCGGGCTGCCGAACTTTTCGTTAATGCCGCTGCGGACGGGGACACCGCCGGGTCGCTGCGGGCGAACGGCAATCTCTTCATCGTTCAATGTGCGATGCAGGCCTGGGAGAAGGCCAACAGGGTGATGGAGCACTTCCTGAACAGCCAGCCCGATACCCGACAGCTCCGGGCTACCCTCACCGATCTGAAAGAAGCGACAACAGTTTTCTCCCTGAACACCGAACATATAGGACCGCTCCGCAACAGGCTCCAGACCGCGTTGGACGAACAACTGCCCCAATGACAACCCTGTGCGGCCAGTCCTGCGCAGAGTCCCGTTTTGTGGGGCGGGTTCTGGGCTCTCGACTTTCGTCGTTCTGGCCATCGGTCAGGTAGGTACTGATCTTTGACGTCGCGTTTGATGATCTGGTCATGTTCGGCATACCGGATGTATGGGGACTCGAACTCGCAAGCCGTTGAGCCCAGTTGAGCTGGAGCGGCGGCGCATGCAGGCGGCGGATCTGTTCGAACAAGGGATGCGGCAGAGCAAGGTCGCGGAGGTGCTCGGGGCGACGCCGCAGGCAGTCAGCCTGTGGCGTCGAGCCTGGGCCGGGGGCCGCCGGGAGGCTCTGCTGTCCAAGGGGCCGGGCGGGAACTCGTATCTGAGCGCGGAGCAGGAACGGGAGCTGGACGGTCTTCTGCGGGCGGGGCCGACGGAGTACGGGTGGGAGGACCAGCGGTGGACGCTGGCCCGGGTCGGGGTGCTGATCGAGGAGCGGTTCAAGGTCACGTACGAGATCTCCGGGGTGTGGCGGCTGCTGGATCGCCTCGGCTGGTCGTGGCAGGTGCCGAAGGTGCGGGCCGTGGAGCGCAACGAGGAGGCGATTGCCGCATGGCGCACGGAAACCTGGCCGGCGGCTTCCCATCCGCGCAGGTCACCGCCGTCGGCGGGTGGGTCTGCTTCGAGGACGAGGCCGGAGCCTGGCTGAACAGGCCGGTCCGCCGCACCTGGGGCAAGGCCGGGCAGACCCCGGTGCTGCGGCTGTCAGGGAAGCGCAACGACAAGATCAGCATGGTGGCGTGGATCTGCTTCAAGGAGGGCGAGGAGCCCCGGATGATCTATGCGATCAAGCCGTCGGGCGGCTACACGAAGAAGGACTTCCCCCGCTTCCTGGCCCTGCTGTGAAACAGTACGCGCAGCGCCAGGACTGGCTCACGATCATCCAGCTGCCCTCCTACGCACCGGAGTTGAACCCCTCGAACTGCTCTGGGCGCACGCCAAGGAGAAGATCGCGAACCGGGCGTTCCGTTCGATTGACGAGCTCCACCGGGCCGCGAGGAGCGCCCTGCGCTACATCCAGCGCCACCCCGAACTCCTCATCGGATTCCTTGCCGGGACCGGCCTCGAACTCGCCCCACCCGCATCAAGCCCGTAGTCAAAGATCAGTAGCTCGCGCGGGTGACCTGTGGCCATCGGCCCGCTCCGGGGACGGACAGCAAGGAAGCATCGGCGGTGCTTTGTGTCGCCTCCGGGGAGGGACCCGCCGATGCTTCCGGATCCGACCGTACCGGCATCGCTGCTCGCTGTGCTGGGTGCTTTGCGCGGCTGTTTCACCTTCCCGACGTTCTCCACGTTCTCTGTGCTGGTCACCGGGCTGATCGCGAACACCGGGCGGGGCACGGTCACCGGGATGCTGCTGGGTGCGAACGTGACGCGGCACTGGTCTCACGATCGGGTCCACGCCTTCTTCTCCCGCGCGAGCTGGGATGCGCAGACGCTCGGCGCCTCGCTGTCCCACCTGGTGGTACGCAGCCTGGTGCCCGACGACGCCGTGCTGACTGTTGCCGTGGACGACACCCTGTTCAAGCGGCGCGGGAAGAAGGTCTTCGGTGCGGCCTGGCAGCACGACGGATCGGCCACCGGGCGCGACGGCATCGGCTACGGCACCTGCTTCGTCGTGCTGGGAATCGTGGTCGACCTGCCGTTTCTGACCCGGCCGGTGTGTCTGCCGGTGGCCGCCCGGCTGCATCGCCCGAAGGGCGAGCAGACCAAGGTCGAACTCGCCGCCTCCATGATCCGGTTCCTGGCCGCCTGCCACTGGGGCCGGCGTATCGATGTGGTCGCCGATGCCGCCTACCACGGCCGCGCACTGCGTGACCTGCCCGCACAGGTCACCTTCACCACCCGCCTTCCGGCCTCGGCGGTCCTCTACGACCTGGCCCCGCCGCCCACCGGACGACGCGGCCGGCCCCGTCTGAAGGGTGAACGCCTGGGCACCCCCGCCGAGTTGGCCGCAACCGCGCGGTTCACCCCGCACACTGTGACCCGTTACGGCCGCACCGAGAACGTGTTCCTCGCGACATGCACCTGCCTGTGGTACGGCTCCCTGCACACCCGCACCCTCCGGGTGGTGCTGCTCCGCGACGATGCCACCGACACCGGCTACGACCTGGCCCTTGTCACCACCGACCTGACCACCCCAGCACCCCAGTTGATCACCCGCTACGCGAGGCGGTGGTCGATCGAGGTGACCTTCGCCGAAGCCCGCGAAATGCTCGGTGTCGGACAGGCCCGCAACCGCACCCGTACCGCGGTCGTACGCACCGTGCCGTTCGGCCTGTACTGCTACACGATCACCGTCGTCTGGTACGCGCTCCACGGCCACCACCCAGCCGACACCGCCGACCGGCGCGAACGCCAGCCCTGGTATCTCACCAAGACCACCCCGGCGTTCTCCGACATGGCCGCCAAGCTCCGCCGCACCATCATCGCGGCCCGATTTATGCCCATCGACGCCGGTCAGCCCACGGATACCGAAATCCGCGTCGTCCAACAGGCATGGGCCGCAGGCTGCGCGGACTTGACGTGACGACCAATCAGAACGACGAAAGTCGAGATCCCTTCTGCACGCGAATATTGCGCGCTACGTTCGCCACCAGACGCGTCGCCGGACCCGCCGTTTCCTTGTTTTCCGCACGTGCCATTCACGATCACCGCTTCGACTCAACCGGACTCAACCGGTCTCAACCGGAACCCCGCCGAATTCGACCCGTCTCAAAGGAAGTTCGCGCAGGTCAACGTATGCCGGACCCCCTCCTCGCGGTCATGGAAAACGCTAGCCAAGGTCACCCAGACTGTCCTTGTGGATACGCAAAGTCGCCAACTGAACCTCGATTGGATTCCGGCTTCCGGATTCCAGCTCCGTAAGGCAGGCGTGCAATTCGACGCCGTCCGCGTCGACGACGAGGACGGCCGTCGTCTCGCCGACCTCCTGGAGCGGCTGACCGGCGGTGACCCCGGGCCCGTCGTCATCGAGGCGTCCGGGCGGCGGTCGGTCTACTTCCTCGTACCGGCAGGGACTACGTCCCACCGGCCCTGGCCGCGTGGCGTCACCCGTCTCAACTCTGGCCCCGCGCATGTGAGTTACATCCCTGTGCCCGCTCTTCGCGGCCGAACCTGGCCGCTGTCCTGGCGCTTCCCGCCGACCACGGCGGAGCGGTTCGTACACCCGCTGCTCCTGCGTAACACCGCTTCAGCGCTGCTCAGTTGACCTCGAAGGGTGTCCGGGACATGTCCCGGACGCGAATACCGGCGACGGACCGCCCGCGCCGTGTCTAGCGTCCAGCGGCATGGACACAACACGGAGAACGATCCTGCGGGGCATGGCAGTGGCACCCTTCGCGGCGACGGTGGGCGGCCTGGTCCTCCCCGCAACCGCGCACGCGGCGGACAGGCCGGAGGCGGCAGCACCCGAGCCGCCGCTCCCGATACCGAGCTCGGTCAGCGTGAAAATACGCACTCACGCCGAGGGCGAAGGGGAGCATCCCACCGATTATCCGGCGACGATCGAGGGCCTGAAGGGGGAGAGAAGCGGGCTCGCCGGCGCCGTCCACTACGAGCGCGTGGTGCTGGCGGAGTCGCGAGCCGCCTGGAGGACCGGGAAGTGGATGCCGAATGTGGGCAAGGGCTTGTTCCCGCGGGTGAGTGGGCGCGGTGCGTTCAGATGGGACAGGGACGACTTCAAGGACCCGGACTGGCGTCCGCAGGGAATCACCAGTGAGTACGACGCCCGGTTGACGGGGGATCCCTATATTCCCCTGAACCGCAATGTGCTGATGGTTTCCTGGTATGGGCGAAGGGCCCAGCGCGAAAGGGGAGCCCGTATTACCTTCGTCGATCTGAAGACGCGGCAACCGCGTTATGTACACGTCCTGCTGGTCGAGCCGGTGAACGGCAGCACCAGGCCCGGCGGCAGCGGGCGGCCCCACGACTTCCGGGCCGCCGATGTGCATGCCGGGGGCATCGCCTGGTACCGGAACCGCCTCTATGTCGCGGACAGCAAGAAGCGCGCGCTGCGGGTGTTCAACCTCGACGAGATGATCCGCGTGGCCCCCGGCGGCAACAAGCGGCTGGTCGGCTTTCACGGCGGCAGGTATCACGCGTACGACTACACGTACATCCTTCCGCAGAGCCGTGCCTATGACCATGTCGTCCAGGACTGGGAGACCGAGCGCACGCGGCTGGGCTACTCGCAGGTCGCCGTCGTGCACACGGACGGGAGATCGTCGCTGCTGGTGAGCGAGTTCCGCAGGGCGGAGAGGGAGGGCAACAAACCGCGCCCTGCGATCGACTCCCGCATCATCGACTGGACCCTGAACTCCGCCGGGGCGCTGACCGACGGCGGAAACGACGCCGAGATCGCCTCGCGCAGGGTCTATCGCATCAGGAACGGCGGGAACGTGCAGGGAGCGGTCAGTGCCGGGGGCCGGTTCCATCTCTCTGTCAGCGACGGCTTTGCCAACGGCAAGCTGAACACGTGCCCGGTCGACGGAACCGCGACCGAGAAGTGGGAGCAGGTGCCCGGTCCCGAGGATCTCAGTTACCAGTCGAACTACCGGGGCTCACGGGTCATCTGGGGGCTCGGGGAATACGCGAAGAATGACCAGGATTCCGGTGCGACTCCACCGGAGAAGATCCGGACCCGCGTCAACTCGCGCTACGTGTATGCCATGAGGCTCTGAACGGGACGGCGGGGCGGCACGTACTGAGGTGGGGGCCCCTGGTTCCAGGGGCCCACGGGCTTGTGACGCCATGTCGGTACGACCTTGGGGCCGCGGATGAGGCACGCACGACGGAACCTCCAGCGTCTCGCGCGGCTGGCGGCCGTGGGAGGGCTGGTCTGCGGCGGATTAATGGTCTCGAACGCCATGGCGAGTGAACCCTCCGGTCCGCACGCCATGGCGGGCGAACCGTCCGTCCAGTCCTCCGCCGATCCGATGGCTGACCTGGTCTCGCGGCTCGGTACCTCCCGTACCGCGGGCAGCTGGACGGGGGCCGACGGGCGCCCGGTCGTCGCCGTGACCGACGAGGACGCGGCGGCGGAGGTACGGCGGGCGGGGGCACGCGCCGAAGTCGTGCGCTACAGCATGAGCCGGCTCCGCTCGGCCGCCGAGGAGCTGCGTGAGGCGCCTCGGGTGAGTGGCACCGCCTGGGCGGTGGACTACGCGTCCAACAAGGTCGTGGTGCACGCGGACAGCACCGTGTCCGCGGCCGACTGGTCGCGCATGTCCGACGTCGCCGAGCGGATCGGCGGCTCCGTCCACATGGAGCGGACCGCAGGCGCCTTCACCACCAGGCTGAACGGCGCCCTGCCGATCTTCTCCCGGGACGGCCGCTGCTCCGCGGGCTTCAATGTGACCGACGGCAAGGACACGTTCATCCTGACGGCCGGGCACTGCGGCCCGGTCGGCACGACCTGGTTCGGGGACCGCCGGGGCGAGCAGTTGGTCGGAACGACCATCGGCAGTACGTTCCCGGGAAACGACTTCTCGCTCGTGCGGTACGAGAACGGCGAAACACTCGCCCCCGGCGGAGCCAACATCGTGGACATCGGCGGCGGGCGCGGGGTGCAGATCAACGGCGCCGCCGATCCTGTCGTCGGTCAGCGGGTCTTCCGCAGCGGCAGCACCTCGGGGTTCCACGACGGGAAGGTGACCGCGTTGAACGCGACGGTGAACTATCCCGAGGGCACGGTCACCGGCCTCATCGAGACCACCGTCTGTGCCGAGCCGGGAGACAGCGGGGGCCCGCTGATCTCGGAGGGTCTCGCGATCGGCGTGACCTCGGGCGGCAACGGGGACTGCACCACGGGGGGCGTCACGTTCTTCCAGCCGGCCACGAAGGCACTGGAGGCGCTGGGGGTAAGGCTGTTGGCGGGCGGTGCTCCGCCTGCCGGGGGCACCGAGGGCACGGGCGGCCAGACGGCCGCCCCAGCCGACCCGTCGGCAGCCGCCGGAGCCGTTCCGCCGGGAGTGCCAGGGTCGCCGGGAGTGCCGGGGACGGCCGGGCAGCCCGGGTCGTCGGGGGCGGCGAACGGATCGAAGGCGGCACCCGGGATACCCGTCAACTTCCAGACTCTCGGCCCGGGGTTGGGGGTCATCCTGGTGAGTCTGCTCGGACTGGTGGCCAGCCACTGGATCCGGTCGGCCAAGGACCGCCAGAACTACTGGAGTTACTACTCCCAGAGCTGGGGCTGAGTTCAGCTCGTCTTCGTGTAGGTGAGTGGTGCGCCGCCCGAGCCCACCAGTTCGCGGACGATCGTGCTGTCGTCCGGCATGTCCAGACGGCTCCACTGGCCCGGCGAGCACTGTTTCGGGTCGCCGAACGTGACCTGGGTCGGGCCGAGTTCGAGAGGTGGGCCCGAGGCGCGGAGGGTGGCCGACCAGCGGCAGTCGTAGTTCGGGCCGGTGCCCGACAGGGTCATCACCTGGGTGCCGGTTGAGCCCTGCGTGATCGTCATGGTGCGGGAGTTGGTGCCGTCGGCCGTGTCGAAGGACGCCCGCCAGGTGCCGACGTACTCCGCCGGAACGCCGCCATCCTGGGTGCCGGGCGTGGTCGGGGGCGTGGTGGTGGGGGTCGTGTTCCCCGAGCTGTCCGGGTTCGTCGGGGTCGCCGAGGACGTCGAGGCCGCCGGCCTGGAGTCGGTGGACGTGCTCTTCTTGCCGTCGCCGCCCATCAGGACGTAGACCGAGCCGCCTGCCGCGACCGCGACGAGGACGGCGACCGCGAGGAGGGCGATGGTGCCGCGGCTGCTGGTCGGCGCCGGCTGCGGGGGTGTGTACGGGAGGGGTGTGGGGGCGTACGGGGCCGGGGCCGGGGTGTTGTACGGGAAGCCGTACCCGTATGCAGGAGTCGGGGCCGGTGGGGGTGTGGGTGTGGGTTGCGGCGCAGGGGGTCGCACGGGGGGTCGCACGGGTGCGGTCATCGTCGGAGGCTGCTCGGGCGCCGGTGACGCGGGCTGTTCGACCTCCAGCAACTGCACCGCGTGGCGGCCGAGTTGGGCGATCAGCGCGCCCGGCAGCCAGGGTTCGTTCGTCGCGTCGGAGGTCGTACGCTCCAGGATCTGCGCGAGTGTCGGCCGCGCCTCGGGGTCCTTGTGCAGACAGTCCCGTACGAGCTCGAGCAGCCCCTCCGGCATGGCCGCCAGGTCCGGCTCCTCCTGCGCTATGCGGAACATCAGCGCATGCCCCCCGCTGTCGGCCGAGCCGAAGGGGAGGCGGCCCGTTGCCGCGTACGCGAGGACCGAGCCGAGACAGAAGATGTCGCAGGCGGCAGTGACACGGTCGCCGCGGACCTGCTCGGGGGCCATGAAGCCGGGCGACCCGACGAGCGCACCGGTGCGGGTCAGACCGCCGTCTGTGACCGTTTCCAGGGCGCGGGCGATGCCGAAGTCGATGACGCGCGGGCCGTCGATGGTGATCAGGATGTTGGACGGCTTGAGGTCGCGGTGGATGAGGTCGGCCGCGTGGATGCTCTGCAGGGCGTGCGCGAGGCCGGAGGCGAGGATGCGGACCGAGCGCTCGGGCAGCGGGCCGTGCTCGCCGGAGACGACGGTGTGGAGCGCGGGTCCGGCGATGTAACCGGTGGCGACCCAGGGGACGGGGGCCTCGGTGTCGGCGTCGAGAACGGGGGCGGTCCACTGGCCGCCGACCCGCAGGGCGGCGCGTACCTCCTGGCGGAAGCGGGCCCGGAACTCCTCCTGTTCGGCGAGCTCCTGGCGTACGAGCTTGACGGCGACGGTACGGCCGCGGTCGTTGCGCGCGAGGTAGACCTGGCCCATGCCGCCCGCGCCGAGCCGGGCCAGCAGGCGGTACTCGCCGATGTGCTGCGGATCTCCTGGTGCCAGCTGCTCCATCGCCGCGCGCCCTCCCCCGTGCTGTTGTGACGGACCGAGGATAGTGCTTGCCCGCTCCCCGCCTTATAGGCCAGGACCTGACCTAGTGGCCGCCTACGGTCGGTCTCACGCAAGCGATCCGAGCACCATCCCCGTATGCGAGGAGACCGTCATGGCCGTCAAGCCGGTTCCGAGGGCTACACCGCCGTCACACCGTGGATCATTTCGCAGGACACCGCCGGTGTCATCGACTTCCTGACGGCCGCGTTCGGCGCGGTCGAGCTGAGCCGGATGACCGGCGAGGACGGCCGGATCGGGGGTGCGGGATCCGTTCGGGAACCTCTACTGGATCCAGACGCACATCGAGGACGTGAGCGAGGCGGAGATGGAGCGTCGGCTCGGGGACCCGGTATTCACGGAGGCCATGGACTACGTCACGAGTGCGGACTTCTTTCCGGGCGCCGGTCGCTGATGCCGTCGAGGGCCTTGGATAGCTGCTCCAGGACCCTGGCCGTCTCGGCGAACTGCTCGGGGCCGAGGGCGTCGGCGAGCCGGGCCGCCAGCTCCGCGTGACCGGGGCCGATCTTCGCGACGGCGGCGCGGCCCTCGTCGGTGGGGCGCAGCAGCTTGGCGCGGCGGTGGGCGGGGTTGGGTTCGTACGCGGCAAGGCCCCGCTCGACCAGCAGGTCGGCGATCCGCTGCACGCTCTGGCGGGTGATGCCCATGTCGCGGGCGATCCCGGCGACGGGCAGCGGATGGTGCAGTACGGCTCCGAGCACCTGCCACCAGGCGGCGGTCAGCCCGGCGGGCTTGGCCAACTCCTCGGAGACGGCGAGGAATTGGCCGTTCAGCCGGAAGACGCCGAGGGCGGCCCGGCTGAGGAGGTCCTGCTGTTCGCGGCTCATGAGTTCAGCACCGCGAAGGCGGCGGCGTCCGAGTCGTGGAACAGCCGGTACCAGGCGTCCAGCTTCTCGCCCTCGTAGACCTTGAGCAGGGCGAAGACCTCGCGGGCGAAGGCGACGGGCTCGGTGGGGCCCGCGGTGATCAGGTCGCGGTCGGTGACGGCGTCCGTGTCGAGGTAGTGCGCGCCGCCCTTGTAGCCGGTGGCGTCGAGATAGAAGGGCGCGGCGCTGGTGTGCGCGCGGTCGTCGAGCAGCCCTTCGCGGGCGATCCCGGCGGTGGCACCACAGATGGCGGCGACGGGGACGCCGGCGTCGAGGAACTCACGGGCCTTGGCGGCGAAGGGGGCGAGATCGTCACCGCTGTCCCACAGGTGCGCGCCGGTGAGGATGAACAGGGCGCTGTCCTGGGGGTCGAGCTCGCTGAGCGCGAGATCGGGCTGGATGCGGATGCCGCCCATGGTGACGACGGGGTCGGTGGTGGGGCCGACGGTGCGGACGGTGAAGCCGTTCTGGGTGAGGTGGGCGGTGGTGTGGCCGGTCTCCCAGTCGGCGTAGGTGTCGTACACGGCGAGATGAACGGTGCGGGTGGTCATGGCGTCCTCCTTGGCGTGATGACAGTAGCCTGTCACTTCGACAGTATGCTGTCAATGTGTTTCGGTGGATGCCCGGCCCCGGCCGGGGCTTGCCCCGGTTCGGGAAGGGGCGGGTAGGGGAAAGGCCCGACACACTGCCCAAGAACGTGGCCATGGCCATACACCGTGGCCATGTCCCGCCCCACCAGCACGTCTCTACGCTGGCCCGCATGACCCCTCATCCCGACCCCCAGGCCGGCGCAGCCGTCAAGGCCGCAGACCGTGCGCATGTGTTCCACTCGTGGTCCGCCCAGGGCCTGATCGACCCGCTCGCCGTCGCCGGTGCCGAGGGTTCGTACTTCTGGGACTACGACGGGAACCGTTACCTCGACTTCACTAGCGGACTCGTCTACACGAACATCGGCTACCAGCACCCCAAGGTCGTCGCCGCGATCCAGGAGCAGGCAGGCAAGCTCGCCACCTTCGCGCCCGCGTTCGCCGTAGAGGCGCGCTCCGAGGCCGCACGCCTGATCGCCGAGCGGACCCCCGGCGACCTCGACAAAATCTTCTTCACCAACGGTGGCGCCGAGGCCGTCGAGAACGCCATCCGGATGGCCCGGCTGCACACCGGCCGTCCGAAGGTGCTGAGCGCCTACCGCTCGTACCACGGCGGCACCGCCACCGCGATCAACGTCACCGGCGACCCGCGCCGCTGGGCCAACGACAACGGCACCGCGGGTGTCGTGCACTTCTGGGGGCCCTTCCTCTACCGGTCGCCGTTCTACTCCGAGACCGAGGAGCAGGAGTGCGCCCGCGCCCTCCAGCACCTGGAGGACACCATCGCCTTCGAGGGCCCGGCGACCATCGCCGCGATCATCCTGGAGACGATCCCGGGCACCGCGGGCATCATGACCCCGCCGCCCGGCTACCTCGCCGGTGTCCGCCAGATCTGTGACCGGTACGGGATCGTCTTCATCCTCGACGAGGTGATGGCGGGCTTCGGGCGCACCGGAAAGTGGTTCGCCGCCGACCACTTCGACGTCGTCCCCGACCTGCTGACCTTCGCCAAGGGCGTCAACTCCGGTTACGTCCCGCTCGGCGGCGTCGCGATCTCCGGCGCGATCGCCGAGACCTTCGCGACCCGCCCGTACCCCGGCGGCCTCACCTACTCCGGCCACCCGCTGGCCTGCGCCGCCGCCGTCGCCACGATCAACGTGATGGCGGAGGAGAAGGTCGTCGAGCAGGCGGCCCACACGGGCGAGACGGTCCTCGGCCCGGGCCTGCGCGAGCTCGCCGAGCGGCATCCGAGCGTCGGCGAGGTGCGCGGCACGGGTGTCTTCTGGGCGCTCGATCTCGTACGGGACCAGGAGACGCGCGAGCCGCTGGTGCCGTACAACGCGACGGGCGCCGCGAACGCCCCGATGGCCGCGTTCGCCGCCGCGTGCAAGAAGAACGGCCTGTGGCCCTTCGTCAACATGAACCGCACGCACGCGGTCCCGCCCTGCAACGTCACCGAGGCGGAGGCGAAGGAGGGCCTGGCGGCACTGGACGCGGCGCTGTCGGTGGCGGACGAGCACGTGGCATAGAGCCGGGGGGCGGCCCCCGGACCCCTTGTCCTTGAACGGCGCGGGGTCCGGGGGCCGGTCTGTCCTCCATCGCCGGGCGGGCGTAAATCCAGCCCGTCCGGCGATGGAGGACACGCGGCCGAAGGTCGCGTTCGGGGGTCTGGGGGCTTGCCCTCAGTTGCGAGAAGGGGCCGGGTGGGGAAGCGCACCCCCCTCAGCCCCGGCCCGGCTCCACCTCCAAGAAGCGGCGCCCCCGTGGCCCCCGGTACAGCAGCGCCTCCCACCCCACCGCCCCCAATGCCGACGCGCACTGCGTCAACCGCGTCTCCTCCTCCTGCGCCGCACCGCTCCCCGCCGGCCCCAGCCAGTCCACGCACACCATCCGCGGGGTGTCCGACACACGTACCCGGTAACCCGTCGCCGTCCGCGCGCCGGACGCGTCCACCGCCGATGGCGGGAGGCCCGCGGCCTCCAGCGCCAGTGCCACCGCGCGCACCATCTGGTTGAGCTCCCACGCCGCGGGTGCGGCGTTCGTCACACGGCGGATCTGGAGCAGGCCGTCGAACGCCGCCCGCACCTCGGCCGCGCGTGCCGAGGAGCCGGACACCGGCCCGTCACCCGTCGCCGCCTCGAAGGCGTCAGTCATGTCAGAATCCCCTGTCCGCACCCGGTTCGTGACGTCTGGCCTATCGTGTCCGGGACCCCGGCGAAGGAGAAGGCCACGATGCCCGGCACCGGCAGCAGTTCCGCTGTCACCCGCAACACCCTGCGGCAGCAGATCGCGGACGCGCTGCGCGACGAGGTGCTGGCGGGCCGTCTGCAGCCCGGACAGGAGTTCACCGTCAAGCAGATCGCCGAACAGTACGGTGTGTCCGCGACGCCCGTCCGGGAAGCCCTCGTCGATCTGTCGGCGCAGGGGCTGCTCGACTCCGACCAGCACCGGGGCTTCAAGGTGCACCAGTTCTCGGTCGACGACTACCGCGGCATGATCGAGGCCCGCTCCCTGATCGTGGACGGCGTCTTCCGCCAGCTCGAGAAGCGCCGCTGCACCGGCGTGCCCCACAAGGTGCTGGTGTCCGTACGCCGCCGCGCCGAGGAGGCCGCCCGCGCGGCCCGCGGCGGGGACCTGGCCATACTCATCGGCTACGACCTGCGCTTCTGGCGCGAGCTCGGCGCGCTCGTCGCCAACAACTACATCTCCGAGTTCCTGCACCGGCTGCGCGTCCAGGCCTGGGTGTTCGCCGTCCCCTACCTGCGCGAGGAGCCCGAGCTGCGGGACTGGCTGTGGAGCGGACACGAGGACCTGGTGGACGCCTTGACACTCGGCGACGCCGAGACGGTGCGCGAGGTCATCGCCGCGTACAACGACCATGCGCTCGCCTGGGCGGATCGGCTGGAGCGGTGAGCGTGGATCTGAGCGTCGTCGTCCCGGCGTACAACGAGGAAGGGCGGCTGCGACCCACGCTGGACGCGATCTGCGCACATCTGCGCGGGGAGCCGGGCCGCTGGGGCAACTGGGAGCTGATCGTCGTCGACGACGGGTCGACCGATGCCACCGCCAAGATCGCCCGGGAGGCCGCGGCCGAGGAGCCGCGCATCCAACTCGTCTCCAGCGACGCCAACCACGGCAAAGGCAACGCTCTGCGCCAGGGCGTGCTCGCCTCCTACGGCCGCCGTGTCCTGGTCACCGACGCCGATCTCGCCACGCCGATCGAGGAGTTGGACCGGCTCGACAAACAGCTCGCCGCGGAGGACAGCGCCGCGGCGATCGGCTCCCGCGCGCACCCCGACTCCCGTATCGAGGTGCACCAGCGGCGGATACGCGAATGGCTCGGCCGGATGGGCAACCGCCTCATACGCGCCGTAGCCGTGCCCGGCATCCACGACACCCAGTGCGGCTTCAAGCTCTTCGACGGCGACAAGGCGCGCGCCGCCTTCGCCGATTCGCGTCTGGACGGGTGGGGGATCGACGTCGAGATACTCCGCTACTTCCGGCGCGCTGGCTGGACGGTGACGGAGGTCCCGGTGCGCTGGTCGCACCAGGAGGGCTCCAAGGTCCGGCCGCTGGACTACGGCAGGGTGCTGCTGGAGCTCATCAGGCTGCGGGCGCGTGCCGTACGGCGGGTGGACCTCGCCGTCACCGGACTCTTCCTGCTCGCTTCCGTACTCCTCTACAAGGGGCTGTGGACTGACCTCGACCGCGGCTATCTCGCCGACTCGGGGCAGGACCAGAACCAGTGGGAGTGGTTCTTCGCGGTCACCGCCGACAATGTCGCGCATCTGCGAAATCCCCTGTTCACGACCCTGCAGGGCTATCCCGACGGCGTGAACCTGATGGCGAACACCGTAATGCTCGGGCTCTCCGTGCCGCTCACCCCGGTGACGCTGCTGCTCGGGCCGACGGTCACCTGGGCGCTGGTGCTCACGCTGGGACTCACGGCGACCGCGACCGCCTGGTACTGGCTGATCGCCCGCCGGCTGACCGACCACCGGTGGGCCGCCGCGCTCGGCGGCGCCTTCGCGGCCTTCGCGCCGCCGATGATCTCGCACGGCAACGCGCACCCCAACTTCCTTGTGCTGTTCATGATTCCGGTGATCATCGACCGGGCGCTGCGGCTGTGCGAGGGGCGCGATGTCGTACGCGACGGGGTGCTGCTCGGCCTGTTCGCGACGTATCAGATCCTCCTCGGCGAGGAACCGCTGCTGCTCGCGTCGATGGGCATGCTGCTCTTCGCCCTGTCGTACGGGCTCGTGCGCCGCGATGTGGCGCGGGCGGCCTGGCGGCCGCTGCTGCGCGGGCTCGCGATCGCGGCCGCCGTCTGTCTGCCGCTGGCCGCCGTGCCGTTGGGCTGGCAGTTCCTCGGCCCGCAGAGCTATACGAGCGTGCTGCACGGCGACAAGGCGGGCAACAGCCCGCTCGCCTTCCTGGAGTTCGCGGGCCGCTCGCTCATGGGCACGGACGAGGTTGCGGACCCGCTCGCGCTGAACCGCACCGAGCAGAACGCTTTCTTCGGCTGGCCGCTGATCGCGCTCGCGGCGGCGATCGTGGTGCGGCTGTGGCGGCTCGCGCTGGTCAAGGCGCTTGCCTTTACGGGGATCGCGGCCGCGTTTCTCTCCCTCGGGCCGAAGTTCCGCATCCCGTACACGGACTTCGTGCTGACAGGTCCCTGGCGGGCGCTGGCCCATCAGCCGCTCTTCGAGTCGGTCATCGAGTCACGGGTGGCGATGATCTGCGCGCCGGTGCTCGGCGTCCTGATCGCGCTGGCGGCGGACCGGCTGCTGGCGACCAGTGATCGGGTGAATCAAGTGGTGGGGCTCACGGCGGTGGCGGTGGCGCTGCTGCCGGTGCTGCCGACGCCGTACCCGGTGCGGGAGCGCTCCGAGGTCCCGGAGTTCATCACACAGGGCATGTACCGCTCGTATCTCTCCAAGGGGGAGTCGGTGGTCACGGTCCCGCTGCCGTATCCGGGCAGCGCGGAGGCCCTGCACTGGCAGTCGGCGACGGGGCTCGGCTTCCCGGTCGCGGGCGGCTACTTCAACGGGCCGTGGGGACCCGACCGGATCGGCATCTACGGCGCGACGCCCCGGCACACATCCAACCTCTTCAACGATGTGCGGGGGAGCGGGCGGGTGCCGGAGATAGGGCCGAACTGGCAGGCGCAGGCGCGGTTCGACCTGGCGGCGTGGCGGGCGGGGGTCGTGGTGCTGGAGCCGCAGTACAACGACAAGGCGCTGTATGCGACGGTGGAGAAACTGCTCGGGAAGCCGGGCAAGCCGGTGGGCGGCGTGTGGGTATGGGATGTGGGTACGGGTTGAAAACGAAGCGGGCCGGGCGGTTGACCGGCACCCTTCGCCGAACGTATCCATGGCACTACGCTGTCCCGACCATCGCACGTGCGTGCCCGATCCCGTTGGAGAGCGAGCCTTCCCTTGGCCTGTGACCTGTGGCTGGTCCCCCTCGTCGATGTGCTGTGCCACAGCCCCGACAACCCCTTCGCCGAAGAGATCGCGTCCTACGACAAGGCCCTGACCGACGCCGGACTGCCGACCGTGCCCGTCTTCGCCTATATGCCGGGCCTGTCCGGTGATGTGGCCCCGGTGGCCGGCTTCGACTACGACGCGCTGCACTTCCTGCGGCGGGCGTATCTGCTGCAGCTGTGCGGGCTCGCGGTGACGCCGGTGGACGAACTGGGTGGCGACTACGAGCAGTTGCTGGAGATGTTCGAGACGACGGCGCAGCAGTCGCATCTGGTCTGGCACTACGACCACGCGGGTGCGTACGTCCCCGTGGACTTCGCGACACCGCTGTTCAACGACGAACTGCTGGCGGGCGGCGGGCCCCTGGGCTCCACGCAGGGGCTGCTGCGGGAGCTCGAATACGTCGCGCCGTCGATCGGCATCGACCCGGCGAACCCGCCGGAGGCTCCGGAGCCGCCGGACCGGCCCACCTCGCTGGAGGAACCGGCCGGGCCGATTCCGTACGACGAGAGCCCGTTCGCGCGGGAGAGGCATGTGTGGCTGGGGCTGCACGCGGCGGCGACGCGGAGCCTCGGCCAGGGCTCAATGATTATTTTCAGCTGACGCGCATGTGCCGCGCATGTGCCGCACATGTGACGCACATGCGCTGAATGCACAGCCTTAAGCTGCGGGACATCTCGGCCCGGTAAGACCGGTGCATGTCACAGACGACTACCCCGACGGCGGGGGAGATGGCTGAAGAGGCGCTCCCCCGGCCGACGCGATTCGCGGACGTCAAGGGCTGGTTCTGGCCCGTGGACCAACTGCTCTTCGACTGGTTCCTGTCCCATCAGCGGGACACGGATCCGGACGGTCGAGGGGATCTGCTCGAGCTCGGCGCGTATCTGGGCAAGAGCGCGATCTTCACCGGCCGGTATCTGCGGGAGGGGGAGGAGTTCACGGTCTGCGACCTGTGGGACTCACCGGCGCCGGACGATTCCAACAGCGCGGAGATGGACCGGTCGTACGCGACGCTGACGCGACGCGCGTTCGAGGCGAACTACCTGTCGTTCCACGACGAGCTGCCGACCATGGTGCAGGCCCCCACCTCGGTGATCACCTCCCGGGTGCGGGCGGGGAGCTGCCGCTTCGTGCATGTCGACGCCTCGCATCTGTACGAGCACGTGCACGGCGACATCGCGGCGGCGAAGGCACTGCTGCAGCCCGGGGGCATCGTGTCCTTCGACGACTTCCGCGCGGAGCACTGTCCGGGCGTCTCGGCGGCGGTGTGGGGCGCGGTGGCGACATCGGGCCTGAAGCCGATCGTGATCACGGGCACGAAGCTGTACGGCACGTGGGGCGACACGTCGGTGGTGCGGGAAGCACTGCTGGCGTGGCTGGAGACGCGTGCGGACCTGTGGCACGGCGTGGAGGAGGTCGCGGGCGCCCCGCTGATCCGCATCAAGTCCACAAAGTCGACGACGTCTCCGCACCCCCCTGCCTCCCGCCACGAGCCAACCCCGGAGCCCCCTCGCCCAACCCCGCCCCCGGCGACTCTTCCGGCCTCCCGCCCGCGCCCTTCCCTGACCCGCCGCCTGGCGAGGGACCTGCTTCCCCCGATCCTGACGCGAGCGCTCAGCTCCCGCCGCACGCACTGACCGCGGGTCGGTTCGGTCGCTGCGCCCCTGCGGGTGCGGCTGCCGGGCGGCGCGAAGCTGCCGCGTGGGGGATACGGGCTCGCCTTCGCGGCGTGAAGGTGCCGCGCCCGTGCGGCTGCCCGCGTCCGGGCATCCGCCCCCGGGCGGCATGCTTCCGCGGCGCGAAGTTGCCGCAGGCCAGGGTGTCTGGCTTCACGCTTCCGCGCCGCGAAGCGGGCGCGTCGGGGCCCCTGGGCGTGGCTGCCCGCATCGGGGCATCCGCCCCCGGCGGCATGCTTACGCGCCGCGAAGCAGCCCTAGGGGGTCTGGCATCACGCTTCCGCGGCGCGACCTGCCGCAGGGCATCTGGCATCGCGCTTCCGCGCCGCGAAGCCGGCGCGCCGGGGTCCGGGAGCCCGCCCCCGGACCCCTTCCCTTCCCCCCGCCAGGGGGGCCGGGCTCCCCCGGTTTCGGGAAGGGGCGGGGTGGGGGACACAAACCCGCACCCCCTCAGCGCGGCGATTCCGGCGGCCGCTGTCTCGGCATGTTCGGCCGCGTCCCCGGCGGCAACGGCATCCGCCCCGTACCCCCGCCCCCCTCCCGCGCCCCGCCCCCGCCACCGCCGCCCCCGGGCGGCCCCGTCAGGCCCATCGACCGCACCTGACCGCCCCCGCGGAACTCCACCACCCAGTCCGCCGTCTCCGACCGGACCAGCTCCGCGACATCCTCCGAGAACCGCCGCAGCACCCCCAGGCACCGCTCGACCGCCTCACTCGCCGTGCCCTCCGCAGGGCCCAGCACCTCCCGTACGCACTCCGACGCCCAGTCGAACTGCAGCGCCAGCAGACGCCGCTGCACCGCCTGCGCCGTCGCGACGTTCCTTATCCAGCCCGACGTCAGGCCGAAGTACCGGTCACACACCAGACAGGCCGCTGCCAGCAGCAGCGAGAGATACCCCCACTCCGCCGCCCCGGGCACCGCACCCGTCAGCCCGAGCAGCGGCAGCGCCGCCCCGGTGATCGCCCCGAGAGCCGTACCGAGCCGCAGCACCCGCGCCGCGAGCCGCTTGTGCACCCGGTTCGCCAGATACCACTGAGCCGTACGCAGCGCGTCCGCCTCGACCCACCGGTACAGCTCGTCGAGGCGTTGCGCCGGCTCTCCCCAGTCGCCGAGCGGAAACGGCCTCCCGGTCAGGTCACGGCGCGGCCCCTCGCCGCGCTCGCCCCGGGCCGGCCCCCCGGGCTGCATCTCCGGCTGGCTCACCGGGGCACTCCTCTACGACGTGGCGACGGACGTGACACTGCGTGACGTACGGTGCGTGCGGGCATGGACTGCATGGTGTGCATCGCGGGCATTCTGATGCGCATGCCCGTCCGCACTTCCTACCGCCGAATGGTGGGCTGTGCGCCGGAAATCCCAGTATTTCCGCCCACACGAGGGTCTTGATCAGGTGGAGTCTCCTGACCGACTCACTCGAAAGAGTTGGTCACCGCAGGGTGGGGCGTGGCGCCCGGTGACCACGTAGGCTCGGCTTACCGAACAATCCTCGTCGAAATGCCAGGAGTGACCGTGATTCCCGGTGGTGGCCAGCCCAATATGCAGCAGCTCCTCCAGCAGGCTCAGAAGATGCAGCAGGATCTCGCGCAGGCACAGGAAGAGCTGGCGCAGACGGAGGTCGAGGGCCAGGCGGGCGGCGGCCTGGTGAAGGCCACCGTCAACGGCTCCGGCGAGCTGCGCTCCCTCGTCATCGACCCGAAGGCCGTCGACCCCGAGGACACGGAGACTCTCGCGGACCTCGTCGTCGCCGCAGTCCAGGCCGCGAACGAGAACGCTCAGCAGCTGCAGCAGGAGAAGCTCGGCCCGCTCACCCAGGGTCTGGGCGGTATGCCCGGCCTGCCCTTCTGATCATGCGGGTCCTGCCCTTCGATATGCGGGGCCTGCCCTTCTAAGGCGTACGGTCACCAACTACCGTAAGCACCAAGCACTCCAGGAGAGGCGTTCCGTTGTACGAAGGCGTGGTTCAGGACCTCATCGACGAACTGGGCAGGCTGCCCGGCGTCGGTCCCAAGAGCGCGCAGCGGATCGCCTTCCACATCCTCCAGGCCGAGCCCACCGACGTCCGCCGCCTCGCCCATGCACTCCTCGAGGTGAAGGACAAGGTCCGCTTCTGCGCGGTGTGCGGCAATGTCGCACAGCAGGAGCAGTGCAACATCTGCCGTGATCCGCGCCGTGACCTGACGGTCATCTGCGTGGTGGAGGAGCCGAAGGACGTCGTCGCGATCGAGCGGACCCGGGAGTTCCGGGGCCGCTACCACGTGCTCGGCGGGGCCATCAGCCCCATCGAGGGCGTCGGCCCCGACGACCTGCGGATTCGTGAGCTGCTGGCCCGCCTCGCGGACGGCACGGTCACCGAGCTGATCCTGGCCACGGATCCCAACCTGGAGGGCGAGGCCACCGCCACGTACCTGGCCCGCATGATCAAGCCGATGGGTCTGAAGGTCACGCGGCTGGCCAGCGGTCTGCCCGTGGGGGGAGACTTGGAATACGCCGACGAGGTCACGCTGGGACGTGCCTTCGAGGGGAGACGACTTCTCGATGTCTGACGCCATGCTGCACGCCACGAGCCAGAACCCGGACGATTTCGCGGTTCAGATCGCCGACTCGATCGAGTCCTTCATCGTTGCGACCACGGAAGTCGCGAAGGGCGACGAGCCCGACAGCGCGGTGCCCTTCCTGCTGCTGGAGCTCTCCCAGCTGCTGCTGACGGGCGGCCGTCTGGGCGCGCACGAGGACATCGTCCCGGACGATCGGTACGAACCGGACGCCGGCCCCGACGTGGATGTCGACGACCTGCGCGAGCGCTTCGCCGTGCTGCTCGAACCGGTCGACGTCTTCTCCGAGGTCTTCGACCCGTACGAGCCGCGCAGGGCCCCGGTCGCCTGCCGGGTCTCCGACAACCTCGCGGACATCGTCACGGATCTGCGCCACGGCCTGGCCCACTACCGGGCGGGCCGCACCACCGAGGCCCTGTGGTGGTGGCAGTTCTCGTACTTCTCCAACTGGGGCCCGACCGCATCCGCGACGCTGCGCGCCCTCCAGTCGCTGGTCGCCCATGTCCGACTCGACCAGCCGCTTCAGGAGCTGGACGGTCTGGACACGGACGAGGACCTGGCCGAGGAGGCGCTGGCGGAGGAGGCCGGGAAGGTCATGGTGGAGGAGATCGCGGGCCCGCTGGGCCTGCGCACGGCCACCCGGGGCGCGTGAGGCGAGCACGTACGAGGCGCGTGAGGCAAGCACGTGCGCCGGGTGCGGTGTGAGCCGCCCCACACCTCGCGTAGCTCACCCGTCGGCGGGCAGAAGTCGATCCGAGCGGCCGTGGTCCTCCCTCATGATCACTGAGTGAGCGGGACATCTCACGATGTGACATCACAAGGGCGGAGCGCGGCCGCTCGTTAGACTGAGCCGACCGCAGTAATGACTGCAGTAAGAACCGAGCGAGGAGCGCACGTGGGCCTTGTCGTGCAGAAGTACGGAGGCTCCTCCGTTGCCGATGCCGAAGGCATCAAGCGCGTCGCCAAGCGGATCGTCGATGCCAAGAAGAACGGCCACCAGGTGGTCGTCGTGGTATCCGCGATGGGCGACACGACGGACGAGCTGATCGATCTCGCCGAGCAGGTATCCCCGATCCCTGCCGGGCGCGAATTCGACATGCTACTGACCGCGGGAGAGCGGATCTCCATGGCCCTGCTGGCGATGGCGATCAAAAACCTGGGTCACGAGGCCCAGTCGTTCACCGGCAGCCAGGCAGGCGTCATCACCGACTCGGTCCACAACAAAGCGCGCATCATCGATGTGACGCCGGGCCGGATCCGTACCGCGCTCGACGAGGGCAATATCGCCATCGTCGCCGGCTTCCAGGGTGTGTCCCAGGACAAGAAGGACATCACCACCCTCGGTCGAGGCGGATCCGACACCACCGCAGTTGCCCTCGCCGCCGCGCTGGACGCCGAGGTCTGCGAGATCTACACCGACGTCGACGGCGTCTTCACCGCCGACCCCCGGGTCGTGAAGAAGGCGCGGAAGATCGACTGGATCGCCTTCGAGGACATGCTGGAGCTCGCCGCCTCCGGCTCCAAGGTGCTGCTGCACCGCTGCGTCGAGTACGCACGCCGATACAACATCCCGATCCACGTCCGCTCGTCCTTCTCCGGGCTGCGCGGCACCTGGGTCAGCAACGAGCCGCAAGGGGACCAGCAGGTGGAGCACGCCATCATCTCCGGAGTCGCCCACGACGTCTCCGAGGCCAAGGTCACGGTCGTCGGAGTGCCGGACAAGCCGGGCGAGGCCGCGGCCATCTTCCGTACGATCGCCAATGCCGAGATCAACATCGACATGGTCGTGCAGAACGTCTCGGCGGCCACCACCGCCCTGACCGACATCTCCTTCACCCTCCCCAAGACCGACGGCCGCAAGGCCATCGACGCCCTGGAGAAGGCGAAGGCTTCGATCGGCTTCGAGTCGCTGCGCTACGACGACCAGATCGGCAAGATCTCTCTCGTCGGCGCCGGCATGAAGACCAACCCCGGCGTCACCGCCTCCTTCTTCGAGGCGCTCTCCGACGCGGGCGTGAACATCGAGCTGATCTCCACCTCGGAGATCCGCATCTCGGTGGTCACCCGCGCCGACGACGTCAACGAGGCCGTGCGCGCCGTGCACACCGCCTTCGGCCTGGACAGTGACTCCGACGAGGCGGTCGTCTACGGAGGCACCGGACGATGAACCGCAAGCCGGCGCTCGCGGTCGTCGGAGCGACCGGAGCCGTCGGCGCGGTGATGCTCCAGATCCTTTCGCAGCACGCGGACGTCTGGGGCGAGATACGACTCCTCGCCTCACCGCGCTCGGTCGGCCGCAAGCTGGCCGTGCGCGGCGAGGAGTGTGAGGTCGTCGCGCTGAGCGAAGAGGCCCTGACGGGTGTCGACGTCGCGCTTTTCCTGGTACCGGACGAGGTCTCGGCGCAGTGGGCGCCGATCGCGGCGGCCAAGGGCGCTGTGGTGGTGGACAATTCGGCCGCTTTCCGGATGGATCCGGATGTGCCGTTGGTCGTCCCGGAGGTCAATCCGCATGCCGTACGGGTCCGCCCGCGCGGCATCGTCGCGAGTCCGCACGACACGACGCTGGCGATGATTCCGGCGGTCGGGGCGCTGCACGCCGAGTTCGGGCTGCGCGAACTGGTCGTCTCCTCCTATCAGGCCGTCAGTGGCGCGGGCCGGGACGCGGTCGCCGCGCTGCGCGCGCAGCTGTCGCTGGTCGCCGGTACGGAACTGGGCGAGAAGCCCGGCGACGTACGCCGTGCCGTGGGCGACGATCTCGGGCCATTCCACGCCCCGCTGGCGCTCAATGTGGTGCCGTGGTCAGGGACGTTGCAGGACGGCGGCTGGTCGTCCGAGGAACTGGGGCTGCGGGCCGAGACGCGCAAGATCCTGGGCCTGCCGGGGCTGCGGGTGGCGGCGACGTTCGTACGCGTACCGGTGATCACCACGCACTCGCTCGCGGTGCATGCGCGCTTCGAGAGCGAGGTCACGGTGGAGCGGGCGCACGAGATCCTGGCGACCTCGCCCGGCGTGGTGCTGTACGACAATCCTGCCCTGGGCGACTTTCCCACGCCCGCCGATGTGGTGGGGACGGATCCGACATGGGTGGGGCGGCTGCGGCGGGCGCCGGACGACCCGTGTGCGCTGGATCTGTTCGTCTGCGGCGACAATCTCCGCAAGGGGGCAGCGCTGAACTCCGCGCAGATCGCGGAGGCGGTGGCCGCCGAAATAGGTCCGGCGACGCGTCCCGCGACCCGTCCCGCGAGCAATCCTGCAATCAATGCGGCGCGGGGGCGGCGCAGCACTTTGTAGGATCTGTGAAAGCCTTGTGAGCAAGTCGAAGGTCTGTACCGCTTGAACCGGGGTGCAAGGATGTTCGACGATTCGCTTCTCCCCTTTCTGCAACCGGTAGTTGGGCGGGGAGCGTCTTTGCGGTTGCCCCTTCACGGTGCCGCGAAACTGGGGCATTGGGGAAGAGCGGGTACGCATGAGGGCATTTGGAGCACCGTCAAAAACGGTGGCGTACGCGTACAACCCTGACGGGGGGAAGCGTGTCCAACAGGCGTGGCAGAGGTTCTCGACATCACCAGGGTGGTCCCGGTCCGTGGCGCTGCAGTGCGCCCGCTCCGCAGACCGCGCCCGCCCGGCGGCATGCCGGTGATCGCCCCTATGCCCGCGCCCCGCACCACCCGCATCCCGTCCCAGCGCGAGGGCGCTGAGGAAACCATGGCTGCGGGCACCACCGTCGATCACCTCACCGAGACCTACCGCGCCCACTACCGGTCGCTGCTCGGTCTCGCCGCCCTCCTTCTTGATGACACGGCCTCCTGCGAGGACGTCGTCCAGGAGTCGTTCATCCGCGTCCACTCGGCGCGGAACCGGGTGCGGGACCCGGAGAAGACCCTCGCCTATCTGCGTCAGACCGTGGTCAATCTGTCCCGGTCCGCGCTGCGCCGCCGCATTCTCGGACTGAAGCTGCTCTCGAAGCCGATGCCGGACATGGCGAGCGCCGAGGAGGGGGCGTACGACCAGCTGGAGCGGGACGCGCTGATCAAGGCGATGCGCGGACTCCAGCGCCGCCAGCGCGAGGTGCTGGTGCTGAGGTACTTCGCCGATATGACGGAGGCTCAGGTCGCCGAGACGCTCGGCATATCCCTGGGCTCGGTGAAGGCCTACGGCTCTCGGGGCATCGCGGCGCTTCGCGTCGCCATGGAGGCCACGACATGAGCGGGCACAGGCACAGGTTTGAGCGGTACGGGCCGGACGGGCCGTTTGACGACCGGACTGGGAACGGAATTGTGAACAACGGGCCGGAAAATGAGCTGGGCGGCCTCGGAGGCCTGGGCGGGGACGAAGACGCCCTGCGCCGACTGCTGCAGGGGGCCGTGCAGGACCTTGCGCCTTCCGAAGGTGCCCTCGACCATCTGCGAAGGGCGGTCCCCGCGCGGCGCGCCCGCAAGAGGCAGGCGATTGTCGGTGCGGCGGCCGCGGTGCTGCTGATCGGCACCGCCGTCCCCGCCTTCGTCCATGTCGCGAACTCCAGCGGCAGCGACAGTGCCAACCCCGTCAACGCCGGACACGGCGAACAGGCGCAGGGCGGCACCGGGTCCGAGGCGAGTACCGACGGCGGCGGCGAGGGAACGGACAGTCCCTGGGGCGGCGGCCAGGGCACCGCTCAGGACCAGGGCGGTGCGTCGCAGGCGCCGCAGAAGTCCGCCGGCAACCCGGTCGGCACGGCGGGCGGGGTGGTCAATCCGCCGGGCACGGCGCCCGCGAGTTCACCGGTCTGCGCCGCCGACCAGCTCGGCGTCGCCTCGGCGCAGGCGGCCAAGCCGGACGCTGACGGCAAGGTGTACGGCACCTTCCGTATCGCCAATGTCTCCAAGACCGACTGCGCACTCAGCGGCGACGGCACCGTCGGTTTCCAGGCGCTGGGTGCGGCCGACCCCGCCAAGATCAGTGTGGTCGACCACACGGCGGGCGACGCGGCGACCGGACTGCCCGACCCCTCGCAGGAGGCGAGCGCGCTGCTGCTGAAGCCGGACGCGGCGTACGAGGTGAAGTTCGCCTGGGTGCCGAAGGACAGCTGCCCGACCACCGGCGCATCGCCCGACCCGACGCCCTCGCAGGGCGGCTCATCGGGCGCGAGCACCGGCACGGGCACTTCGGGGAACGCCGAGTCCCAGCTCGTCACCGAGGACGGCGGCGGCACGGCGGACGGCAGCGTCACCGTGAACCACGTTGCGCAGCCGGGAGGACCGACCGCGGAAGCAACGATCCCGAACGCGTGCGCGGGCACGATCTACCGCACGGGCGTGCTGAGCGCGCAGTAGCAGCGGCCGTCACGTCGCCGGCGCTGAATCTCCGCCTGTCGGCCTGAATCTTCAGGCCGACCGGCGGAAACTCAAGCCCGTCCGGCGACCCCGGACACGGCCGAAGGGCGTACTGGGGGTCCCCCCCCACGCCCGCAGTGCGTAGGGGGCGGGTCTGCGGGCTTGCCCCCAGTTACGGGATGTGGGCACGTCCCCTGGCTGCGCCGGGGGCCACCCCCGCCCGGGCGAAGCTCTGAGGGAGGGTGGGGTGGGGGCAGCATCCGCTGTGCGGCTCCGCCGGGGGCCGGTCGCAGGCGCGTCGTCCGGCTAGGGCTGCACCGGGTCCGGGTCCCGCGACGGGTCCCGCTCCGTGGCCAGGCCCAGCGCGACGTCCCGTGCCGCCTCCGCGTCGCGCCGCAGCAAGCGGAACCACATGAACAGCACGAAGCCCGCGAAGACGAACCACTCCCCGGTGTAGCCGAGGTTCTGGAACGCCTTGAGGTCAAGACCGCTGCCCTCCGGCGCCGCCGCGGGCACCGCCTTCAGCCCGCTGTCCGCCGTGGTCAGGGTGACCCACCCGTCGTACACGTCGTCCGGTACGAGGTTCACCAGCGAGGCCGCGCTGATCATCCCCAGCTGGCCGCTCGGCAGCCCGCCGGACGCATGGACCCCGTCCGTGCCGGGCGTCTCGGAGGCCTGCAGCGCACCGGCCACGGTGACCCGGCCGCGGGGCGCCGCAGGCACGTGGCCCCCCTTCGGCAGCCAGCCGCGGACCACGGGCAGCATCCGGCCGCCGTCGGTCTTGAGCAGCGTCAGCACATACGAGCCGTTCTTGCCGTCCAGCTCCCGGTCCGGCACCAGGAACTGCTTCCCGTACTGCCCGGTGGCCGTCGCCTGCCGTCCCGACGTCTCCTTGTCGACCGGCAGCAACTCGTCCACGGGCGCGGCCTTCTGCTCACCGGGCGCCGGCCTCCGCTCGGCCTCCTGGTGCCTGTGGACGCGGTCCTCGAACTTGCCGAGCTGCCAGGAGCCCATGAAGACGCAGAAGGGGATCGCCAGCACGACGAAGATATTGATCCCCCACCAGCGGGGCGTCAGCAGGAACCGGTACACCCCTCCACGGTACGGAACGCGCCCGCGGGCTCTGGGCCCACCCCTGCCGTTAACCCAGGTGCGCCCCCTGTCCCAGGTGCTCGGCTGCGAAGGTGATCTCCAGCCGCACCTGCTTGATCCGCTCCTCCACGACGAGCGACCCGTGCCCCGCGTCGTACCGGTACACCTCGTGCACCGCGCCCCGGGCCGCCAGCCTGTCCACATAGTTCTCGACCTGGCGGATCGGGCAGCGCGGGTCGTTGACGCCCGCCGAGATGTAGACCGGCGCCCGCACCGCGTCCACATAGGTCAGCGGCGACGAGGCCTCGAACCGCTCCGGGACCTCTTCCGGGGTGCCGCCGAGCAGCGTGCGGTCCATCGCCTTCAGGGCTTCCATCTCGTCGTGGTACGCCGTGACGTAGTCCGCGACCGGCACCGCCGCAAGCCCCAGCGCCCATGCCTCGGGCTGGGTGCCGAGACCGAGCAGGGTCAGATAGCCGCCCCAGGAGCCGCCCGCCAGTATCAGCTTCGCCGGGTCCGCGAGCCCGGACGCCACCGCCCACTCCCGCACCGCCGCGATGTCTTCCAGCTCGATCAGCCCGACCCGGTGCTTGAGGGCGTCCGTCCACTCCCGTCCGTACCCCGTCGAGCCGCGGTAGTTGACCCGCACCACCGCGTACCCATGGTCGATCCAGGCCGCCGGGCCCGCCGCGAAGGCGTCACTGTCGTGCCAGGTGGGGCCACCGTGGATCTCGAAGACGGTCGGCAGCGGACCCGTCGCGCCGGCCGGCCTCTGGACCAGCGCATGGATACGGCCTCCCGGCCCCTCCACCCAGGCGTCCTCCACCGGCACGGAACCCGGGGCCTTCATCCCCGGAGGGTCGAGCACAACGCCACCCGCGGTCGAGCGCACCTGCGGCGGCAGGGCGGCCGACGACCACAGATATTCCACCTCTCCGTCGGGCCGGGCGGTCGCGCCCGAGACCGAACCGGTCGGCGTCTCGATCCGCTCCAGCTCGCGCGTCGCCAGGTCGTACCGCCACAGCTCGCCGCGCGCCTCGAAGCTGTGCGCGACCAGCAGCCCGGAGCCGTCCGGATACCACTCGGCGTTCACGTCGCCCGGCATGTCTATCGCGAGATCGGTTTCTTCGCCCGAGGCGACGTCCCAGATCATCGGCTCCCAGCGGCCGCGCCGCTGATGCCCGACGAGCAGCCGGGTGTCCCCGTCCACCGGCGCGAAGCCGAGGACTTCAAGTCCCAGTTCCTTGGTGCCCCCCTTCGTGTCGTCCAGCTCGGCCACCGTGGTGACTGGGCCGGAGCCTTCGGCGTGGGAGGTGTCCCCGAGGCGCACCACCCGCAGCGCCGAGTGCATCGCGTCCCCGTGCTCGGTGTGCTCGATCGCGACCAGCGTCCCGTCGTGCGAGAGATCGCCGACCCCGGCCGACTCCCGGTGCCGGTAGATCTCGACCGGCTCCGCGCCCGCCCGTACGACATGGATCGTCGTGCCGTCCTCGTCCGTCGACCGGCCGATCACCGAGGTGCCGTCCCGGCCGATGGCCAGCCCCGCCGGGTACGAAGGCTCGAGCCCCGGCGCGGCGGGCTCGTCGGCTCCGCCGCCGAAGGGCTGCCGCATCCAGACCCCGAACTCGTCCCCGTCGGTGTCCGAGAACCACCAGATCGCCGAGCCGTCGGGCGAAAGCACGCCGTCCGTCGTGCCGTTCGGCCGGTCCGTCGCCTGCCGCTGCTCGCCCGTCGCCCTGTCCCATGCGTACAGCTCATATGTCCCCGTGGCGTTCGACACGAAGAGCGAACGGTCCGGCGCGTCCTCCGCCCAGTCGGGCAGGGAGACGCGCGGGGCGCGGAAGCGCCTCTCCCAGTCCGGCATGCCGGTCGGCTCCGAAACGCCGGTCGGCTGCGGCCTGCCGGTCGGATCCGGCGTGCCAGGCAGCTCAGGCGTGCGGGTCGGCTCCGGCGTGGAGTCAGTGATCTCAGTCATGACCCCATTCTGCGCTGGACCCCCGACAATCCGTTCCCGTCGTCCGCAGCCTGTGGATAACCGAGCTGGCCGGGCCCGCCGCGGGGCCGCGCACGTCGTCGCCTGGACTTCTCGGAGCCGGCCGTCGAGAGGGCCCGCGGCCTCGCCGCGGACCCCGGCCTCGACCTGGACCGCGCCCCGTTCCCCGCGGCCGACTTCCACGACGCCGCCGAAGCCGTCCCCGACTCCTCGTACGACATCATCTCCACCGGCACGGGCGCGCTGAACCGGCTGCCGGACACCACCCGCTGGGCCGAGACCGCCGCGTCGCGGTTCGGCTCGCTCACCCGGCACGACGACGGCTACTACCGTTTCCCGGCCGCCCGCCCGAGGATCCCGCTGATGTACGCGCTGAAGGCATCGCGAGCCTGATTGTCAGTGGCGGGGTGCACACTCGCCGTATGACCGAACTGCGTAAGACAGTTGAGAGCTTCTGGTCGGCGGCGGAGGCCCGCGACTGGTCCACTTTCGCGTCCACGCTCGCCGAGGACGTGCTCTACGACCTGCCGCAGACCCGCGAGCGCATACAAGGCAGGGACAGTTACGTCCAGTTCAACCGGGAGTACCCCGGCGACTGGCATCTGCGCATCCAGCGGATAGTGGCCGACTCCGAGCAGGCTGTCACCTGGATCCACGTCACGGTCGGCCTTGACGAGGTGTACGCGGTCACCTTCTTCACGGGCGACGAGAAGGGCCGGATCACGACCGTCACGGACTTCTGGCCCGAAGCGTACGAACCCCCGCCGGGCCGCGAGCACCTGGTCGAGCGCTACTAGGCCCTGTCCGGTGTTGCTGACCCGTGGGCAGGCATTACTGAGCCTTCGGCCCGGGCGGCAGCCGTACCACCGCACGGCCGCCGTCCAGATCGACCGTGGACCGATGCGGCGGAGCTCCGTCCTCCTCGTCGTCCCTCATCAGCAGCGCACTCTGGCGCTCCTTGAGTTCGCTCTGCTTGCCGGGCGAGAAGGTCGCATGCAGCTGCTCGAACCCGGTCGCGGAAACCTGGCCGCGCCGCCCGCCCCGACCTGTCGCGCGCAGCAGTTGGTCGCCGAAGGCTATGCCGACGAGCAGGATCACCAGCCCCGGGAGGGTCATGAAAACGACGAACTCCATAGGCTCAGTCTCCAGGAAGGCCTTGACTGCGTGACCGCGGCGCCGGCTGGCGGCGGTGCACGGCCACGGCTGCCGCATGGCCGGGGTCGGTGGGCAGGTTGGACAGCAACCAGTCGTCGTTCACGGCAGGTTGTGGGCCGGTTCCTACGTATGTGAGGGACAGCTCCTCGTTCAGTCCGGCGCCGGTCGCCTTCAGGAGAGCCTCCTTACGGGTCCAGCAACGGGCAAATGCGGTGGGGCGATCCGCAGTGGGCAGCGCGGCCAGTTCCGCACGCTCCCGCGGGTGCAGCTGGGCCGCGACCTCCATGGTGGTGCCGGGGTCGGGTACGCCTTCGACATCGACGCCGACCGGCGCCCCAGCCAGGGCGATCAGCACCAGGCCGGCCGTGTGCGAGAGCGAGAAGTGCACGGGGTTGCCGGGGACGACGGGCCGTCCGTGCGGACCGCCGCAGTTGGCGCACGGTTCGCGCGTCAGCGTCACGGCCTCCGGTGCCAGTCCGAGCCGGTTGCCGAGCAGCCTGCGCAGCGCCACATGCGCGACGGCGAACGCGTCCCGGTCCGCGTCCCGCTGGAAGGCGAGCAGGCGCGCGGTCTCCCCGGCGTCAAGGAGGTGCCGGTGGGCAGCGGCGTCCTCGGCATGGTCGCGGACCCGGCCGGACCAGAGCAGCTCCACGCCCGGCGGCGGCGTCAGCGGCTGTTGTCCGGTCGGCGCGTCGGTCGCCATGCTGTGGTTCTCCTCAGGCCAGAGCGGTTGTGGAAGCGCTTGATGCGGCATCCCGGAACCGGGCCAAGGGCCTGACCCCGACGAGGTCAGGCCCTTGACGCACAGACCGGCAGACCCGCGGACCCGCAGAACTGTCGACCCGCAGAACTGCCGAACCGCGACAGGCAGCGCCGAAATACCGCAGCACACGCAGTGCCGCCCAGGTGCCGAACTGCCGGGTGCGGCTCAGATGTTGACGCCGAAGTCCTGCGCGATACCGCGGAGGCCGGACGCGTAACCCTGGCCGACCGCGCGGAACTTCCACTCCGCGCCGTTGCGATACAGCTCGCCGAAGACCATCGCGGTCTCGGTCGAGGCGTCCTCGCTCAGGTCGTACCGGGCGAGCTCGGCGCCGCCGGCCTGGTTGACGACGCGGATGAATGCGTTGCGCACCTGGCCGAAGGACTGCTGGCGGCTCTCGCCCTCGTGGATCGAGACCGGGAACACGATCTTGTCGACCTCGGCGGGCACGCCCGACAGGTTCACCTTGATCTGCTCGTCGTCGCCCTCGCCCTCACCCGTGAGGTTGTCACCGGTGTGCTCGACGGAGCCCTCCGGGCTCTTGAGGTTGTTGAAGAAGACGAAGTGCTGGTCGGACACGACCTTGCCGTTGGCGTCCACCAGCAGGGCGCTGGCGTCCAGGTCGAAGTCGGTGCCGGTGGTGCTGCGTACGTCCCACCCCAGGCCCACGACGACCGCAGACAGGCCCGGGGCCTCCTTGCTGAGCGAAACATTGCCGCCCTTGGAAAGGCTGACTCCCATGGAAATCCCCTGCGCAATCCGGCGCGGGCCGCGCCTCTTGACGATTCCTTTGCCCACCGGGGCAACGAGCGGACCCAGGCTCGGGTTCCCCACATTCGTTAACTTTTGACTTATATAAACGGTGGTCGGCATGGGCATAGTGGGGAACGTGCACGCATTCGACGTACTGGGAGATCCGGTGCGACGCCGGATATGTGGAGCTGCTCGCCGAGGGTGAGCAGCCGTCGGGCGCGGTCAGCGCTGTGATCCAGAGCGAGTTCGGGATCATGCAGCCCGCCGTGTCGCAGCATCTGCGAGTGCTCCGCGAGAGGGGCTTCGCCTCCGTACGGGCCGAGGGCACGCGACGGCTGTATGCCGTCGACGCCGCCCCCCTGCGTGAGGTCGATCCGTGGCTGGACCGTTTCCGCACCTTTGGGGAGCAGCGGCTGGACGCTCTCGGTACCGAGCCGACCCGCGGCAGGCGCGACCACCGAAATGACCGCCGCAATGACCGCCGCGACGATCGCCGCAAGAGGAATGAGCAGGAGAAGCAGTGATGAGCGACATCGTCGATCGGATCAATGACACCAGCCGCGAGGTCGGCAGCCGGTCCGTCGAGCAGGGCGAGGCGCGCACGGTCCTGCTGCGGCGCACGTACGACGCCCCGGCCGCGGATGTGTGGGACGCATGCACCGACCCCGAACGCATCGGCCGGTGGTTTCTGCCGGTCCGTGGCGACCTGCGGCTGGGCGGCCACTACCAGCTGGAGGGCAACGCGGGCGGCGAGATCCTGCGGTGCGAGCCGCCGAAGCTGTTGAGGGTGAGCTGGCTGTTCGGCGAGAGCCCGGGCTTCGGCGAGGTCGAGGTACGGCTGACTCCCGAGCCCGGCCCTGGCGGAGAGGGCGGCCAGGGCCGGCAGGGCGGCTCGGGCGACGAGGGCAGCCGGCGAACCGTCTTCGAGCTGGAGCATGTCGCGGTCGTACCGCCGGGGATGTGGGACCAGTTCGGCCCCGGTGCGGTGGGCGTCGGCTGGGATCTGGCGGTGTTCGGCCTCGGCGTGCATCTGCGCGGCGGCTCGATCGAGGACCCGGCGGCCTGGCAGGTCTCCGACGACGGCCGGGAGTTCATGACCCGCAGCAGCGAGGCATGGGGTGCGGCGTACGAGGCGTCGGGCGCGCCGACGGACGTGGCGGCTGCCGCGGTGCGTGCCACGACCGGCTTCTACGCGCCCGAGAAGTAGGTCTGGGAGGGACAGCCACAGGCGGTCGCCGTCGACGTGGTCACTGTGCGCTCTCATGCAGATGAGGGTTGGCGGCGGTGCCCTCGGTGCTCAGCAGCACCAGTGTCGAGGTGGGTTCGAGAGCCAAGGCGGTACGGCGGCTCTCGGCGCCAGCGCCAGCGCCGTCGGCGGTCAGGGCGGCGCGGATGCCGGCCAGCGACGCGGCTCCGCACGGGCCGCTGGAGACGCCGAGCGCGGCGAGGTCGCGGGCGGCGCGGGCGCTGTCGGCGTCGTTGACGGCGACAGCGGCATCCAGGCCGTCGCGGAGGAAGGGCCAGGCGATGCTGGAGGGGGTGCCGCAATTGAGGCCCGCCATGGTGGTCTCACCGGTGGCCACGCTGAGCGGTTCCTGCCGGGTGAGGCTGGTCAGTACGCAGGCCGCGGCGTCGGGTTCGACGGCAAGCAGGGCGGTCCCGCTCTCCGCCGATCGGCTTCGGTAGTGGGTGACGGCGGCCTGGGCGAGCGAGCCCACACCGACCGGTACGGCGACGAGGCTCGGGGACCTCGCGCCCGCGGCGTTCAGCTGCGCGTCGATCTCGGTGAAGAGCGTGGAGTAGCCCTCGACAATCCAGCCGGGGATCTGCTCGTAGCCACTCCAGGCGGTGTCCTGCACGAGGACCGATGAGCGGAGCCCGGCGGCTGCACCCGAGCCGGGCCCGGCGGCCGCGTCGGCAGCCTGCCGTACGGCTTCGTCGTACGGCCCGGCGACCTGTGTGACCTCAGCTTCTTCGGCGGAGATGGCGGCTGCGGCGACCGGGTGCACGCCCTGAGGCACGAAGATGTGGGCGCGCTGTCCCAACAGGCGGGCCATCCGGGCGACGGCGCGGCCGTGGTTTCCGTCCGTGGCGGTGACGAAGGTGACCGGGCCGTCGGGGTGAGTGGTGGCCCTGCGCCGGGACAGGACCTGGTGGATCGCCCAGGAGGCGCCGAGGGCCTTGAACGCGGGCAGCCCGAGCCGGAACGACTCGTCCTTGACGAAGACCCGCCCCACACCCAATTCCGCCGCGAGGGTGGGGAGTTCGGTGAGCGGGGTGGGGGTGTAGTCGGCCAGGGAGGCATGGAAGTCCTCTACGCCGGTGGGGGCGGGCGGGCACGTCCAGGTACGGGCGGCAGGGTTGGCGAACCACGGCAAGGAGCGAGGGAAGCAGGGAGTCTCAGGCACACGACCAGCGTGGGGCCCGGCACTTCCCTCGGTCCAGCACATGTTTCCGACCTATATTCATCGGAAGATCCGAACAATTCAGAGGATGGGGATGTTCGACCTGCACCGGCTGCGTCTGCTGCGCGAGCTCAAGCACCGTGGCACGCTCGCCGCTGTCGCCGCGGCCCTCTCGTACAGTCCCTCCTCCGTCTCCCAGCAGCTCTCCCAGCTGGAGGCCGAAGTCGGCGTCCCGCTGCTGGAGCCCGTGGGCAGGCGCGTCCGGCTCACCGAGCAGGCGGAGATCCTGGTCGCCCACACCGAAGCCGTACTCGAACGCCTCGAGCGCGCCGAGGCGGACATCGCCACCTCTCTCACCGACCTCACCGGCACCCTGCGCATCGCCTCTTTCCAGACCGCGGCCCTCGCCCTGGTCCCGAGCGCGCTGACGCTGCTGCGCGACGCCTATCCCCGACTGCGCGTCCACGTCACCCAGAACGAACCGGAGAAGTCCCTTCCGGCTTTGCTTGCCCGGGACTTCGACCTGGTCATCGCGGAGGAGTACCCCGGCAATCCGAATCCCCGCCCTGCCGAAGTGGAACAGGAGGACCTGCTGGAGGACCCACTGTGCCTTGCTCAGCCGGGGCCGGCGGCCGCGGAGAGCCCGCAGACCGGATTGCCTCAGCCCGGGCCGACGGACGACCCCCTGGCGGCACTGCGCTCGCTGGCCGACCACCCCTGGGTGATGGAGCCGGAGGGCACGGCCGCCCGGCACTGGGCGATGACCCTGTGCCGCAGCGCCGGCTTCGAACCTGACGTCCGCTTCGAGTCCACGGACCTCCTGCTCCACCTGCGCCTCGTCGAACAGGGCCACGCGGCGGCCCTGCTCCCGGACCTGGTCTGGGGCGGCCGCGCACCGACCGTCCCCCTGCGCCGGCTCCCTCGCGGCCATGCGTCCCGCAGGCTTTTCACGGCGGTACGCCGCGGCCGCAGCCGGCACCCTGCGATCCAGGCCTGCCGACAGGCCCTCCACAGGGCGTCGTTGTCGTGACAACGACCGGCCGTGAACGGAGGGCCCGGACCGGGTGACGGTCGCTGTCCGCCAGGAATGCAGGCGTCGAGCGATACGAGTGCGACGGCGCCTCGTCAGTAGGCCGACGAACGCCCTCGGTCCCCTCGATCCGTGCACAGCGCCCAGATCACGAAGACCGCGATGGCGATGGAGACGACGGCCCAAACGGGCTGGTACGGAAGCCACATGAAGTTGGCGATGAGGGCGAGCGAGGCCAGCACCACACCCATGACGCGACCCCAGCCTGCCCCTCTGAGGATGGCCGCGCCGACGAGGCCCACGATCACGCCGAGGATGAGGTGGGTCCAGCCCCAGGCGGTCGAGTCGAACTCGAAGACGTAGTTGCCGATCCGTGCGTAGACGTCGTCCTTCGCAATGCCCACGATGCCCTGGAGAACCATGAGCACGCCGTCCACGAGCATCAGGACACCGGCGAAGACGGTGCCGCCAACTACCCATGTACTGCGACCACCGTGGCTCGGTGCGGAATGCTGCGAGGCGCTGGGCTGAGCTGTTGTCTTGGCCATGGCAGGCTCCTTCGTCGAGATGACACCGAGCCTGATCGGCAGGCTTGTGGGCGGCGACCCGGACGCGGCCATACGGGTGACGTGATGAGCATGACAACACCGCCCTGCCAGGCAGTTCATGATGGCGAAGACGGGTACCCCTGGCTCGGGCAGATCCTCGCCTTGTCCCGCTGGCGACGACGCCACCAGCACCGAGCCCGCACCGCCCACTACCGCAGTCGCGAAACCGCAGACCACAGCCCCCGTCTCCGGCTGTAGTACTAGGGCGACGGGGCCTGCCAGACCATTGCGTGACGGCGGCGACCCTCTGGCGAGGCACTTCGTCACGGCGTCGGCGCCTCGAACTGCCGACGCCGTGGCGGAATGCCGACCTGGCGGATTCACCGCCGACGACACGGACCCACCTGGCGCGGGGCGGCTTCAGTCGTCGCGCCCGGCACCGCGATCGGGTGCGCTCATGTCCCCCGTCCCGGGCGTGCCATCGGCGAGCCCGTAGCGCAGATACACGGTGCCCTTTGGACCGGCTACCGGCGGTTCGAGGAGTGTGACGTTCGTGGGCACCGCGCCACCGTCGAACACCTTCTTCCCGACGCCGAGCACGATCGGGTGCACCCAGAGGTCGAGACGGTCGAAGAGCTTCTCGCGCAGGAGGGTCTGCACCAGGTTCAGGCTCCCGACGACCTTCACGTGCTCGTGCCGGTCACGGATCTCGCGCACCGCGCCGGCCAGATCCGGGCCGAGCTGCGTGGACCCGGCCCACGAGAGGTCGGGCCTGCCGCGGGAGGCCACGTACTTCGGGACGCTGTTGAAGAGCGTGGCGATCTCGTTGTCCTCGCCGCCCTCCTGGTACGGCCAGTAGGCGGCGAAGATGTCATACGTCCGCCGGCCGAGCAGGAGGGCGTCCGTGCCCTCGTACGCGGCACTGACCTGCGCCCCGGCAACCTCGTCCAGCAGGGGCGCCTGCCAGCCGCCGAACGGGAACCCCACCGGGTCCTCGTCGGGGCCGCCGGGCGACTGCCCGACGAGGTCGAGGGTTGCGAACAGCTCGATGTGGATGAGGCCCATGCCTTACTCCCAATTGGTTGTCTCGGTCGGGAGGTAGACCTGTGGGCGCCGGCAGACTCATCGCTGCGCGTCCATGCGACGCCCGGCAGCAGGGCTCGGCAGGTATGCCGTGCGACTTGATCCAGGCCGCACGTCCGATTCCTCGAACAGCACATGCCGACCGATCTTGAAGCGTGCAGCACGGTGCCCTGCTTACGCCACCAGGCCGGGACGCCGCACCGGCACTCCCCACTCACGATAGATCACAGGCCGCGTCCAAACTGGGTGGCTGCCCTGCGTCCAGCGTCACCGCAGGTCACCGGCGCGATCTACGGCAGCGGTACTAGGCGTTTTGTTCCACGCGGGGAGGCATTCGGGTGCGGCCTGGTGGCCGCCCCCTTGTCGTAGGCGAGATCAGTCGGTGTGCCGACTGTCCTGGATGGCGTTGAGGAATCCGCTCCAGGCTGTGGCGGAGGGTGAAGAGGGGCAGTCACCTCACGCCGGGTGACGCCGACGGCAGCGAGGCCGTGGAGCCGAGTCCGGCGTGGGCACCAGCAAGGAAAGCGTGCGGTGTCGTGGCTCAAAACAATTGTCGGGGAAACGCCGCTGGCCTTGGATGACCAAAGTGCCATTTGCTTGCTGAGTAGATGCTTTCCGGTTCGTTCCATCACAGAGACCCTGATAGTGACCGTCATCACACCCAGGAATAGCGCTTGCTGTGTCTCGGTATGACAATGTAACTTTGTGGCACACACAAGTGGGGGTCTTGTGTGCGCCGGGGGTGAATAAGCAAGAAGATTGCGACCATCGTGATGGTCGCCCCTGCTCTCCACGCGAGCCAAAAGCTCTATCGAGCCACGACGGCTCCACTCGCCCCTTGGGTAAGCGAAACTGAGATTTCGTCTGGGGCCCGTTCATTTCATGCGCAACCTTCAAGGCGGTGCGATATTACGGCACCGTCCCACTCTTCCGTAAAAGGAATGGGAGACTCACGGTGGCGAAACTTGGCGGTCGGACTCAACAGCGGGCGGCTGCGCTAACCGCGCTCGCTGCGACAATCACGTTAGCTGGTGCTATCCCGGCTCATGCTGAGGGCAGCAGGGCTACCTATATTTCCGCATGGCGCTACGGCGCGGAGTCCCAGCGTTGGGGTGACGGAAACCTTGATGGAGTCGCGACCAGGGTCGTGTTCGCCCTGAACTGTGACTCGGATAAAGCTGGCGGATTCTCGGCGCCAATCGCTTTGTATCGGGTGAGAGGGGGACTCCCCGATGTCAACAAGGGGACAAGGATCAACACTTGCAATGCCAGCAGCTGGGGGGATGTGGAAAGTGGGACGTACTACTTCGCTTACGAAGGTCCTTATGTAATCTCTGTGAGGAATGTCGGGATCTACTGGTAGCCGTCGCTCAGTGAACCCTGCGGGGCTTGCCAATCGGCAAGCCCCGACTTCATCTCTTGAGGTCTCATGAAACTCGATATCAGCCACTGTTTTTTTGGATATCGGCGCACGCGACGCGTGCTCGATGATCTGTCACTTACCTTTGATTCAGGTTGCACTGTCCTGCTCGGTCCTAACGGCGCCGGCAAATCCACCCTCCTTGGAATCGCTGCCACGGCCCTCACCCCTCTGTCCGGGCACGTCAGCCTCAACGGGCTGACGCCTAGCTCCAGAAAATTCCGCAAGGAATACCGCAAGGCGGTTGGCTGGCTGCCTCAGCATGTAAAACCTGTCGCTGGATTGAAGCTCCGCGAGCAGGTCGCTTATGCAGGTTGGTTGAAGGGCATGAGCAGGCGGGATGCGTGGGATGCCGCCGCAGGCGCGCTCCATCGCGTCGGACTGGCGGAACTCGGAGACCGGAGTGGGCGTGAGGTGTCCGGCGGTCAGTTGAGGCGTCTCGGAATTGCGCAGACGCTTGTTCATGGAGCTGACGTCGTCCTCATGGACGAACCGACGGCTGGGCTGGATCCGCACCAGCGTGGCATATTCCGCGATCTGCTGACAGAGCTTTCCGAGGACACGAGTTTCATCGTTTCCACTCATCAGACGGAAGACCTGGCCGACATATTCGATACGGTGATAGTGCTGGACGGAGGAGTAGTTCGCTTCCAAGGAACAGTTCCTCGCTTCCTTGCCGAAGCACCTCCCGATGCTGCTCCCGGGCGGCTGGCCGAGGCTGCATATATCGGGTATATAAGCAGGGAGGTCTGAAATGCCCTGGCGGTCACTGCTACGCACGTCGGGTGCGGTGTGGGGCTTCATACCTGTCGCTGCTTGGATGTGGTTCATTTCCCGCTCTCCCGACTCTACTTTCACCGTTGGGTACTGGGAAGCAGCGACAGCTCAGATATCCTATATCGGCATCTTTCCTGTTGCCCTTTGTGCGGCAGCGGGAACCTGGGAGGCCGTCCGGCTCAAACGTTCGCAGATAGCAGCAGACGGAGGGGCGGCGGCGCGCTCGCCGTTCGCCGTGATGTTGCAGCAATTGAGTGTCGTCGGGGCCGTAGGGATACTCTGCATTGCTTGGGCCCTCGTCTGTGTAGCTGAGAGAGCCAAGGGGGCCCCGGGAGTCCCGGACTTCAGGGTCATTGCAATGCTGGCATTCATGGTCTGCGCATACGCCTCTCTGGGGTACGCCGTGGGTTGGCGCCTGCCTGGAATCCTTGCGGTGCCTGTGGTGGCTGTCAGCGCTTTCTTGTGGCTTGCCTATCCCGTGGCCATGGATCCGCTGTGGCTGCGGCACTTGAATGGCACCAGCCTGGGCGACTGCTGTGGCGTTGATCGCACATTGGATCCACGCGCGCTCCTGGCTCCCACTATCGTCACCTTGGGACTCTTCCTGGCGGTTCTCGTCATCGTCGGCGAGCGAAGTGTGATGCGCCGATTGCTGGCGCTTGTGCCAGTGGCGGTTGCCTGTGCCGTCGCCGTGCCGATGGTGATGCCGATGGGCTACGACCCGACCCGGAATCGTGATGTCAGCGCGCTGAGTTGTTCTTCGGGCACGCCCCGCATCTGCCTGTGGCCCGAACAACAGCAAGACGCCAGTAAGTTCAGGAGCTGGCTGGAAGAAGGAACGAAGCGCCTCAAAGAAGCTGGCGTTGTTCTGCCGAAGACCTATACGCCGTCATTCGTCGGCCCAACACGGGCTAGGGTCCTCGCTTCTTTGGTGGCCAGCGTTATGCCTACGGATGCGCCGAGTTGTGCTCAGAAGGGCGCTTGGCCTGGCGGTCGCGCGGGTGCGCCGGTGGCGACGTGGCTTGAACTTACGGCTGGAGGCCGGGCGGACGACGTGGCCCAGCGTGTCGTCGGCGACGGAGGCAAGACCCTGTCTCTTGTCCAGCAGGTACGTTCTCTCCCCGCCGAAGCCCAACTGAACTGGTACCGGACAAACCGAGCGGCACTGAACGACTGCGTGACCAAACCTCGCATCGATCCCTCGGCTTACGCGGGAAGTGCCGAGTGAACTGGTGGCTGCGGGTACGTGCAACGTCGGCCGTTTTCGGGTCGCTGCTTCTCGTCGGCTGCGTGGCAGTTGTCATTCCGTCGTCTTCTCTGCCGCTGCCGTCAATCGGAGGTAATTTAGCTTCGGGACTGCCTTTGCGTTACCTAGCTCCTATACTGCCGACACTTATAGTTCTCTACGGGCAGAGTCGTGCCGACCATGCTGTGGAAAAGGTCGCGGTCCGGTCTGTCTCCGTCATGGACGCGCTCTTCGTGGTGACAGTGGCCGCGGTCGCGCTACTCTCTGCCCCAATAGTTCCCGATGGCATTGCGGTCGGCCGTAATGTGGCGGGGTACTTGGGTCTCGGGTTGACGATCCGCTGGCTGACGAATTACCGGGTTGCTGCTGCTATCAGCACCTTCGTGCCTTTTTTCATCGCGTCACTCGGTATGCAGGGACATCGACCGGTGTGGTGGGCATGGTCACTCCATGAAGGTGGCGATCCGTTCTCCGCAGGATGCGCGCTGGGGCTCCTTTGTGTGGGAACAGCTTTGCTGTTCCGCGCCCCCCTGTTGCGCAGCAGCAGGGAAAACGAGGAGAGTTCCTGACCTCTCAGCTTCCCTGCACGTTCGCGCGGGATCGCTTAGCCCCCGGTGATGAACCTGCGGTTCGCGACCATGCTGGTCCAACAGCCGTTACGCTCGCGGTCCATGGACGACCCACCGGACTGTGGGCCAACACGTGACGCCGCCGTCATAGCGGTACGAGACGAGCAAGCCGCATCACGCTGATGACCGCACCCTTTCGCGCCACGGCGGGGAGTACTTGTTCCTGCCAGGGGGTCGTCAGGAAGACGGCGAAACCCCTGACCGCTGATCACTGGCAGCTCTTGGCTCGTACGCGATCAACGGTCCGATGTGCACCTCCTCTACGTGAGCCGAGGCAGAAGCGAACTGGTCATGCGAGGTGGCGGCATTGCTGTGGTTGCCTTTGCACTCGATCGGGAAGACCCTTGACAGCTCTCCCGGCTTCCAGACTGGCTACAAGCGACTCCTCCGCCTCACCACATAGGACACCGTCTTCGGGGTTTGGGTCCGGTCAAGTCCCCATGTGGAGATCGGCCCATCGGGTGGTCCTCTCGGGGTGGCAGGACATTCCGTGTCGTGTGGAGAGGGCCGTGACGATGCCGGTCCCGCGACCGTTTTCCTTGTGTTCGGCGAGGTGGGGGCCGTCGGGCGACGTGCGCCGTTGAGGTACCGGCCCCGCATCGGTGACCTCGATGCGGAGGGCGAGGCGGCTGCCGACCTCGGGCATGGACAACCGCAGCACTGCTGGGGGCAGTGCATGGACGATCGCGTTGGTGGTCAGCTCGGAGATCACCAGGAGGGCATCGTCGGCTGTCTGGGTGGGCACGCGCCATTGGGCGAGGACGGTGCGTGCGCGCCGACGTACGGCGGAGACGGCCTCGAGGATGTGCGGCAGCGCACAGACGTGCTCGGCCCGCGAGGGCGGGGTCATATCGGCGTCAGACGTGCTCGTGGCGGGGACGCTCACCCTCGGCCACCTCCACTGGTCTTTGCTTCGCATGTCGGATAGCGGCGGCTGCTTCCGTGCCGCTGGTGGTGGTCGGTTACTCGGCGGTGGCGAGGATCCGGGCCAACGCCGTGACGGCCTGTTCGGCGTCGTGGCCTTCGGCGCGGACGTTCACGGTGCTTCCGGCGGTGGCACCCAGGCTCATCACGGCGAGGACTCCGGTCGGATTCACCGTCCGGGCGGCGTACTCCAGCTGTATGGCACTGGTGAATCGGGCTGCGGCCCGGGCGAGTTGACCTGCGGGGCGGGCGTGGAGGTTGGCGGGCAGGACGACGGCGGTCTCGTGTTTGGACGGGGTCGTGGCGGTCGTGGTGGTTGCGTCAGAGCTTGGGGACATTGCGGGCCTCCTTGGCGGCCTTGGAAACGGTCTCCAGGTCGGCGCCGGATGCGGCGGTGACCACGGCTGCGACAGCCCCCTCGACGAAGGGCGCGTCGACGATCAGCACGTCGGAGCGGGGATGGTCTTCCAGAACGGTGCGGGCGGTGAGGACCGAACTGCCGAGGTCGGGAAGTACGACAACGCCGCCTCCGCGATCGGCATCCCGGATCGCGGCGAGAACGAGGTCGTAGCTGGTGCCGATCCGGCCTTCGGCGGTCCCCCCGGCCGTGGCGACGGGGACATTATCGGAGCCGATCTGCTCCACCAGCAGGCGAAGGCCCGCGGCGAGCTCGGCGCTGTGGGACACGAGTACGATGCCGACAGATGCGTTCATGAACAGTTACCTTAAATCTCAGAACGCTGTTCATCAATACTGAATCGAGGAGAACTTTCGATGGTGCAGGCGGTACAGCGAGCGGTGCAGATCCTGCGGGAGCTCGCGTCCACAGGGCCCCGGCTGGGTGTGACCGAGCTGGCCGACCGCCTGGGGGTGGCCAAGCCGACCGTGCATGCGCTGCTGCGCACGCTGGAGGCCGAGGGGCTGGTGGTGCAGGACCGGCACAGCTCGAAGTACCAGCTCGGCCCGGACCTGGTGCAGCTGGGCAACGCCTACCTGGACACCCAGGAGCTGCGGACCCGCTCGCTGACCTGGGCGGATCAGCTCGCGAACCGGACCAACGAGGCGGTCTGGGTGGCCGTGCTCACCAGTGACCACGTCCTGGTGGTTCACCATGCCTTCCGGCCGGAGGGAGCTGTGCAGATCCTCGAAGTGGGCGCCAGCATCCCGTGGAGCACGTGCGCCCTGGGCAAGGCCATCGTGGCCTTCGTTCCCGCTGACGAGCGCGAGTGGCTGCTCGCCGGCGAGCTTGCGGTCCTCACCGGCGCCAGCATCACCGACCCGGAGGAGCTGGCGGGCCACCTGAAGGAGGTCCTCAGGGCGGGGTACGCGATCGAGGACCAGGAGTCCGCGATCGGGGACGCGGGTATCGCATCTCCTGTCTTCGACCGCTCCGGCGAGGTGGTCGGCGCACTCGGCGTCGTCGGACCTGTCGAGCGACTGCTGGACGAATCAGCACGTCAGGAGCTTGCGGTCGCGGTCCGGGAGACCGCCCGCAACCTCTCCCGCGACCTGGGTGCCCCCAGGGGGGCGGCCGCACGCACCACGATGGCCTGATCCGCCCCCGCAGCCGGTAGCGGCTGTCCTCTTTCCCGCACCTCACCCCCTGATTCAGGCCCCTCGGCACGCCGCCGTGGGGCCTTTTCCTTGGTGGACGGAACGCGATGGCTGCCGAACCTCTTGACAGGTCGGAAACGCGGGCTTAACTTCCGGAACAACATTCATCCATGATGAACGTTCTTACGGCCGGATGCTTCAAGCTGCCCGGTTTCCCCTGAGCCGGCCGCCAGGTTGCCCGACCCTGACCACCTGGCGGCCACCTCCCTTCATAGCCCGCTCCACGCGGAGGAGGTGAGACGCCCAACGCGCCACACGGCGCTGGGCGCCATCAATGGAAGAAAACACTTACCCTCAGAAGCTTCTCGCCGAAATGCTGGGCACCGCGGTGCTGGTGTTCATCGGTGTCGGTTCGGTCCCCGCAACGCTCATCGTCGGCGGCGACGCCCCGTTCACCATGGCGCAGCTGGGAATGATCTCGCTCGCGTTCGCCACCGCCGTCATCGCCATGGTCTACGCGATCGGTCACATATCCGGCTGTCAGATCAACCCGGCCATCACGCTGGCGCTGGCCGCCACGAAGAAGATGCCCTGGCGGGACGTCCCCGGCTACATCGCGGCCCAGGTGGCCGGTGCGGTGCTGGGAGCGCTTGCGATCGTCGGCGTGCTGGGGAAGAAGGCGGTCGACGTCGGCCTCGGTATCGCCGCCTACGGCACCGATGTCGGCGCCGGCCAGGCCTTCTTCGCCGAAGCCATCGGCACGTTCATCCTCGCGTTCGTCGTCTTCGGGGCCATCGACCGGCGCGCGGCCGGCGGATTCGCCGGTCTGGCCATCGGCCTCGGCGTGTTCGCGATCATCATCCCGGTGGCGCCCGCCACCGCGGCATCCATCAACCCGGCCAGGACGCTCGGCCCGATGATCACCGGCGAGCTGTTCGACGGCACGGTCCACTGGGACCAGCTGCCTGTCTACCTGGCCGCCGAGGTGGCTGGCGCCCTCGCCGCCGGCGTCCTTTACACCGCTCTCAACGCCAACCGCAAGGCCGCCGCAAGCGCGGCCGAGAACCGGGCCGCCCAGCCCGCCACTTCCGAAGGAGCCCTGTCATGAAGAAGCTCATCAACGATCCTGGGGCGGTGCTGGAGGAGGCCCTGGCCGGGATCGCCGCCGCCCACAAGGATCTGAAGGTCGACGCGGAGAACAAGGTGATCGCCCGCGCGGGCGGCACCAGGACGGGCAAGGTCGCCCTCATCTCCGGCGGCGGCTCCGGGCACGAGCCGCTGCACGGCGGCTTCGTGGGACCGGGC
>NZ_JBJDQK010000006.1:0-168567 GCF_044903445.1 Streptomyces sp. NPDC019890
GGTACTGCAGGGGGGACCCTGTGGGAGAGTAGGACGCCGCCGAACAATTATTGTGGGGAAGCCCCGCACCTTCTGGTGCGGGGCTTTTCTGCGTTGTGCGTCAGTACAGTGTTGACATGCGCATATCGAGTGAGTGCCTGGGTCAACTGTGGTGCGTGGGGCCCTCTTAGGGTGGGGGCATGCGCTATGACCTCGTCATCTTCGACAACGACGGCGTGCTCGTCGACAGCGAGCCGATCTCCAACACCATCCTCGCCGGGTATCTGACCGAGCTGGGCCACCCCACCTCGTACGAGGACTCCCTGCGGGACTTCATGGGGGCGGCTGTGCATCGCATACACGACCTCGTCATGGAGCGGACGGGGAAGCGGCTGCCCGACGACTTCGACGAGACCCTGCATGCTCGCGTCTTTGCCGCCTTCGAGCGGGAGTTGGCCGCTGTGGGCGGGGTGACGGAGGTGCTCGGGAAGCTGGTGGCGGACTCCGTGCCGTACTGCGTTGCTTCGTCCGGGAGCCACGAGCGGATCCGGGTCGGGCATCGGAAGACCGGGCTCGATCTCTGGTTCCAGGACGGTGTCGTCTTCAGCGCGCAGGATGTGGGGCGGGGGAAGCCGGAGCCGGATCTGTTTCTGCATGCCGCCCAGCGGATGGGGGTCGCGCCCGAGCGGTGCGTCGTTGTGGAGGACAGCCCGCTGGGGGTGCAGGCGGCCCTGGCGGCCGGGATGGATGTGTACGGGTTCACGGCGATGACGTCGGCCGAGAAGCTGGACGGTGCCAAGGGGTACTTCGGAACCATGGCGGAGTTGCCCGCGCTGTTTGCCTGATCGCTTGGCATGGCCTGTGCGATTCCCTGTGTGATCTATCTACCCATGGGTAGGGCGGCGGCCTACGCTGTCCGGCCATGACAGATGCGCGTTTGCGGCACGGGCGGGCCTCCCTGGCCTTGAGTTTCTTCGCGCAAGGGGTGGCCTTCGCGCTGCTCGTGACGCGTATTCCCGCCATCCAGGACCGGTACGGGATATCCGACGGGCTGCTGCCCGCCTTTCTGGCGGCGGTGCCGGTGCTCGCCGGTGTGGGCAGCGTTGTCACCGAGAAGGTGGTCGGGCGGGTCGCGCCGAGTGCGGTACTGAGGTGGGCGCAGCCGGTTGTGATGCTGGCGCTGCTCGGGGTCGCGGCGGGCAGCGAGATGTGGCAGGTGGCGGTCGCCCTGGCCGTGTTCGGGCTGGCCGTGGGGGCGCTGGACGCGTCCATGAACATGCTTGGGGTCAGCCTGCAACGGGCGTACGGGCGCAGCATCATGCTCGGCTTTCATGCGGCGTACAGCCTGGGCGGGATCGCGGGCGCCTCGCTCGCATGGGCCGGGGCGCACTGGCATCTGTTGCTGCTCGTGTCGTATCTGCCGGTGGTGGGCGTGCTGCTGCCGGCGGTGCTGGCCGGGAGCCGGTGGTACGCCGACGGGGAGCGCGGCGGGGAAGCGGCGCAAGCGGGAGCGGCGGGGCAGGGGGTCGCCTTCAAGCTCCTGCTGCCGCTCTGCCTCGTGATGGCCTTCGCGTACATCGGGGACTCGACGGTCTCCAATTGGAGCGCGAAGTATCTGCAGGACGTGCTGGGGAGCTCGGAGGAGCTCGCGACCGTTCCGTACAACGCCTATATGGTCACGACACTGCTGGGGCGTGCCGTGGGCGATTTCGGCGTGCGGCGCTTCGGTGCGGAGGCGGTCGTACGGTGCGGGACGGTGCTTGCGGCGGCCGGGTTCGGGGTGGTGGCGGTGGCGCCCGGGGCATGGGTGGGGATTCTCGGGTTCACGCTGCTGGGGCTCGGGCTGTGTGTGATCGTGCCGCAGACGTTCGCGGCGGCCGGGCGGCGGGCCGTGGAGAACGGTGGTCCCGGGGCGAGCGATGCGGCAGTGGCGCGGCTGAATGTCTTCAATTACGTGGGGTTTCTCATCGGTTCACCGCTCGTGGGGGCGCTCGGGGATGCGTGGAGCTATCGGTGGGCGATGGTCGTTCCCATGGTGTTGGTGCTGGTGACGTTGCGGTATGCCAGGTCGTTCGGGACGGATCAGGCCGGATACCGTGGCGGGCATGAGCGGCCGCGGGTTGTTGATGTGGGACGAGGCGGTAACGAAGTATGACTTCGGGAACGGCCATCCGATGGATCCGGTGCGGCTTGCGCTGACCATGGGGTTGGTGCGGGCGTACGGGCTTGACCGTGTCGTCGATGTGGTGGCCGCGAAGCCGGCCGGGAACTCGACGCTCCGGCTCGTGCACCGCGAGGACTATGTGGCGGCGGTGCGGGCCGCGTCGGCGGATCCGGGGGCGGCGGATCAGGCCTACGGGCTGGGGACGCTGGATGATCCCGCCTTTGCCGGGATGCACGAGGCTTCTGCGCTGATCGCCGGGCAGTCGGTGGGGGCGGCGGAGGCGGTGTGGCGCGGGGAGGCGACGCACGCGGTGAACTTCGCGGGTGGGCTGCACCATGCGATGCCGGGTTCGGCCGCGGGGTTCTGCATCTACAACGACGCGGCGCTGGCGATCGCGCGGCTGCTGGAGCTGGGGGCGGAGCGGGTCGCGTACGTGGACGTCGACGTGCATCACGGGGACGGGGTGCAGGCGGCGTTCTGGGACGACCCGCGGGTCCTCACGGTGTCGCTGCACGAGCATCCGCAGACGCTGTTCCCCGGTACCGGGTGGCCACAGGAGACGGGTGGGCCCAAGGCCGAGGGCAGTGCGGTGAATGTGGCGCTGCCGGCGGGGACGGGAGATGCGGGGTGGCTACGGGCCTTTCACGCGGTGGTGCCGGAGCTGCTGGCGGACTTCCGGCCGCAGGTGCTGGTGACGCAGCACGGCGCTGATACGCACTTCGAGGATCCGCTGGCACATTTGGCGGTGTCGCTGGATGCGCAGCGGTTGGTGCAGGAGTCCTGCCATTCGCTGGCGCACGAGCTTGTGGAGAACGGGCGGTGGGTGGCGCTCGGTGGGGGCGGGTACGCGGTGGTGGATGTGGTGCCGCGGTCGTGGACGCATTTGGTGGGGATCGCGGGGCATGAGCCGGTGGATCCGAAGTCGGTGATTCCGTCGTCGTGGCGGGATGAGGTGTATGCGCGGACGCGGCAGCTGGCGCCGGGGCGGATGACGGACGGGCGCGAGCCGGTGTGGCGGGAGTGGGAGTCGGGGTATGACCCGGCGGACCGGGTGGACCAGGCGGTGCTGGCGACGAGGCGAGCGGTGTTTCCGGTGCGGGGGTTGTTGGCGTAGTGCCGCTGCGCGGGGCGTTTCCCCTCCCCGCCCTCCCCTACGGCCTGTCGGCCGTGGGAGGTACCCCCATCCCGAACCGGGGCTCCGCCCCGGACCCCGGGGTCTGTCCCCACCCACCCGCCCTTGAGATGTGGGGGTACGGGGTACCCCCACACGCCCCCGGCGGTCGCGGCAGCTTCGCGCCGCGGGGTGCGCTGAAGGTCCGGCCGACGGCGACTCCGCGCCGCAAGTGGGCGCCGCGGCGCCCGTCCCACGCGGTACGGCGGCTTCGCGCCGTAAGCAGTGCCGCAGTGCTCGGCCCCGCGGCTGCGGCGGCTTCGCGCCGCGGGTGGGCCGAAGGGGTCGGTCCTGCGCACGCCATTGGCGGGCGGCAGCTCCGCGCCGCGGGGTGTGGCTGAGGGCACGGTCGATGGCGGCTTCGCGCGGTCGGCGCGTGGCTGCCCGCCCTTGGTTGCGGCCGCTTCGCGCCGCGAGGGCCCACCCCCGGTGGCTGCGGCGCATTCGTGCCACGGGGTGCGCTGAAAGGGCCGGCCGGCGGCGACTCCGCGCCGCAAGTGGGCGCCGCGGCGCCCGTCCCAGGCGGTACGGCAGCTTCGCGGCTTCGCGAGGCGTGCTTGAAGGCCGGCCTTGCGCACGGCCCCATAGGGGAAACGCAGGCTCGCCCCCTACCCGTGGCGTGATTACGCCAACTGTGGGTGGTATTCCGCCTTTTGGCCCGGGATTCTTCTCCGTGCGGCAGCATCTCCAGCGTGTTGAGTACCGGAGCGCTGCGTGCGCACCTCTTGGCCGCGCGGTTGGCCGGGCCCGTCGCCACCACGCGGGAGGAGAGTCTGCGCAGTTATCGGCTCTTCGCCGCCAGGGACCCCCGCGTCACCCTCGGGCTCGATCCCGAATCGGACTGGGGCGAGCGGGACTTGATCGCGTTGATGGCCGACAGGTGCGGAGTTTCGGCCGACCCCGCGCAAGTGACCGGGCCCGATGTGATTGATCCTGAAAGGACGTTGAGCGGGCTCGGTGCCTTTGCCGAGCGGCTGGGGGACGTGGCCGCTCGGCGCGGAGTCGTGATGTTCGGGACCGGGCATCCGCACCGGCTTCTCGGCTTCTACGCAGGGCTGGCAGACGCTTTGTCGGCGGTGGGGTGCGAAGTCCTCACCCCTGCGCAGGGGCGATGTGTCGACATAACGACCCGGTTCGGCGTACGCACGTACAACCTTGAGTACGTACGAGGAGTCGCGCTGGTGCGCGAACACGGCGCACGGGGCGCAGGTAGTGTGACCGGCGCACATACCCACTCTCCGCTCCCGGTTCGGGCCGCGCTGGAGGGTGTGGTGGAGGGCGGCGGACCGCTGCCCCAGCTGGTCGTCGGGGACCACGGCTGGGTCTGCGGGGCAGGTCAGCTGGGGATTGAGGCCATCGGCCTGGCGGATACGGACGATCCCGCGCTGTTCGTCGGCGAGGCGGAGGGCCGGGTTTCCGTCGCCGTTCCGCTTGATGACGCTGTGCGGTCCGATTACTACCGACCGCTGACTCGCTATGTACTCAATCGAGCGTGTCTGTCACAGTAAACGGCCGATGGCTGCTCCTCTTCCCCACTCGCATCACCCGCCCCTAGTCTGGGGAGTGAGCGCACAGCGACGAAGAGTCACCGGAGGGGAAGCCGGTGTGCGTCATGTGCGGAAGGTACAGGTGGGTCATGGCTGCTGGCAGCGAGAGGCCTCTCAACGAGGTCAAGTTTCTTACCGTGGCGGAGGTCGCCTCGGTAATGCGAGTGTCGAAGATGACCGTGTACCGCTTGGTGCACAGTGGTCATCTGCCGGCGATCCGGGTGGGGAGGTCCTTCCGGGTTCCGGAGCAAGCGGTTCACGAGTATCTCCGCGAATCCTTTGTGGGGGTGGAATCCGCATAGCCGGAGCCCCTCGGCTCCCCTCGGATTACAGGCTCGGAGCTCTGGCGGGTAGGCTAGGCCGACGTAGGTCGTGTGGGCCCAGACGCCCCGCACCAGTGAAGAGAAGTGAGCGAGGGTAGTCGTGGGCTCTGTTATCAAGAAGCGGCGCAAGCGGATGGCGAAGAAGAAGCACCGCAAGCTGCTCAAGCGCACGCGCGTTCAGCGTCGCAACAAGAAGTAGGCGAACGCTTTACGTGTCGCCGCGGCCCTCCCACCAGCACGGTGGGAGGGCCGCGGTGCGTTTTCGGCCCGGTGGCGGAGTCATTCGCTCCGTTGGTGGCTGAACACTGGCAAAAGTGCGCCGCGCGGTCATCACAGCGCAACACCGAACCGCTACGGTGACGCGTGAGGGCGGATCCAGGCGGATCTGCGGACCTCGCGGACCTATGGGAAGGCGCTGATCTTGGGGAAGGTCGTGCTCGTCACCGGAGTGGCCCGGCAGCTCGGAGGTCGTCTCGTACGGCGTATCCAGCGGGATCCCGAGGTGGACCGGGTGATCGGCGTCGATGCGGTGGCGCCCCAGCACCATCTGGGTGGCGCCGACTTCATCCACGCGGACATCCGCCAGCCCGCGATAGGGCGGGTCCTTGCCGAGCACGCCGTCGACACGGTCGTACACATGGATGTCACCGGTACCCCCCTGGGCACCGGCGGTCGTACGACGGTGAAGGAGACCAACGTCATCGGCACCATGCAGCTGCTCGGTGCGTGCCAGAAGTCGCCGACGGTCAAGCGTCTGGTGATCAAGTCCTCCACGAGCGTGTACGGCTCCGCGCCCCGCGACCCGGCTGTCTTCACCGAGACCACCCCGCCCAAGTCGCTGCCCAGCGGCGGCTTCGCGAAGGACGCGGTGGAGGTCGAGGGGTACGTACGCGGATTCGCGCGCCGGCGGCCCGATGTCGCGGTGTGCGTACTGCGCTTCGCGAACATCCTCGGGCCGTGCGCGGACTCCCCGCTCGCCGAGTTCTTTTCGCTGCCGGTCATGCCGACGGTCTTCGGCTACGACCCGCGGCTGCAGTTCGTCCACGAGGACGATGTGATCGATGTGCTGCGGATCGCCCTGCACGACCCGCGGCGCGGCACGCTCAACAGCGGCACCTTCAATATTGCGGGTGACGGCGTACTGCTGCTGTCGCAGTGCTCGCGGCGGCTGGGACGGCCGACGCTGCCGGTGCTGCTGCCCGCGGTCACCTGGGTCGGCTCCGCGCTGCGCACGGTCGGTGTCACGGACTTCTCGCCCGAGCAGATCCGGCTGCTCACGCATGGCCGGGTGGTGAGCACGGCTCAGATGAGCGAGACACTGGGCTTCGACCCGAAGTACACGACCGCGGAGACCTTCGCGGACTTCGCCCGCAGCCGGGCGCCGGGGCTGCTGCCGCCGGACGGTCTGGCCCGGGCGGTGGACCAGGTGGTGGCGGCAGTGCCCTGTGTGGGCGGAGCGCTGACGAAAGCCACGCAGCAGCTGACTCGGACGACTCGGCTGACACAGACGACTCAGAGCGACGCCGAATAAGGAGCGCAGCCAACGATGGCGGACGCCAAGGTCATTCCGTTCGACGACGACCGTTCGCGGGCCGGCGCGCAGCGCTCTGCGCGGCGGCGCCCGGCGCAGGGCCGCCGGAAGACCGAGCCCGCGGTGGTGCGGGAGGTTCCGGTCAGCCCGCTGCCGGGCCAGCAGGGGCCCGTGAGGGCCGCCGAGACGGCCGGGCAGGAGCCCGGTGAGCTCCGGGAGGCCGCGGGCCGGAGCGGCGGCTGGGAGCGGCGTGTCGCGGGTGGTCTCGCGTTTCTGCGCCGGCGGATCACCGGTGACTACGAGGTCGACGAGTTCGGCTACGACAAGGAGCTCACCGACCAGGTCCTGATGTCGATGGTCCGGCCGCTGTACGAGAAGTACTTCCGGGTCGAGGTGAAGGGCATCGAGAACATCCCGTCGGACGGTGGGGCCCTGGTGGTGGCGAACCACTCGGGGACGCTGCCGCTGGACGGGCTGATGATGCAGGTCGCCGTGCACGACAACCATCCGGCCAACCGCCATCTGCGGCTGCTCGCCGCGGACTTGGTCTTCATGCTGCCGGTGGTCAACGAGCTGGCCCGCAAGGCCGGGCACACGCTGGCGTGCGCCGAGGACGCGGAGCGGCTGCTGCAGCGGGGCGAAGTGGTCGGCGTGATGCCGGAGGGCTTCAAGGGCATCGGCAAGCCCTTCAGCGACCGTTACAAGCTGCAGCGGTTCGGGCGCGGCGGCTTTGTGTCGACGGCGCTGCGGGCGGGGGCGCCGATCGTGCCGTGCTCGATCGTCGGCGCGGAGGAGATCTACCCGATGCTCGGCAACGCGAAAACGCTGGCACGGCTGCTCGGGTTCCCGTACTTCCCGCTCACGCCGACGTTTCCCTGGCTGGGGCCGCTGGGAGCGGTGCCGCTGCCGACGAAGTGGACGATCCAGTTCGGGGAGCCGATCCCGACGGACGGGTATCCGCCGGAGGCGGCGGAGGATCCGATGCTGATGTTCAACCTGACGGACCAGGTGAGGGAGCAGATTCAGCACACGCTGTACAAATTGCTGGTGCAGCGGCGGTCGGTGTTCTTCTGACGGTGTTCGCTGACTGAGTTTTTCTGAGGCGTGCAGCACAAGGGCGGCCGCTCCCAGCGGGAGCGGCCGCCCTTGTGCTGCACGGACGATGAGGGCTACTCGTCGTCCTCGCTGTCGAACCCGAGGCCCGGGAGGATGCCCGGCAGCAGTGGCGGGATGGTGACATCCGGCTGGGACGGGGAGAGGCTCTTGCCGGACGCGGACGGCGAGGCACCGCCGGCCGGGGGCTCGAACAGACCGCCCGTGTTCCCGCCCAACAGGCCGTCGTCCGACAGGGTGCCCGAGCCGGAGGGACGCGGGCTGTTGTCTCCCGGTCGGCTGTCGCCCGCGCCTGGTGACGACGGTGTCATACGGCCGGGGTCCGAGGTGCGCGCCGAGTCCTGGGACGACGAGCCGGGCTGCTGCGAGCCGCGGGCGCCCTTCTCGGGAGCCCGTGGCAGCAACGACTCCAGCGGGCCGACCTCTTGGTCTATGGCGTCGAAGACGGAGCTCACCTCGTCGCCGACGTCGGTCAGCTGCATGGGCAGCCGGTTGCGGAGTCCGTTCCAAGCGTCGCGGTGGGAGCGGGCGAATGAATTGAGCTTTGCCATCGGCCCGAGCGAGCCGTCCCGTTCGTACGCGGCGTGCAGCAGGCGGTGGCCCTCGCTGACGTCGTGCCGCATGCCGTTGAGCGTGCGGCGGACCTCGCCCAGCGACTCGTGGTCCATCGTGCCCGATCGGCCGCGCTCCATGAGGCGGCGGGCCTCGCTCAGGCGGGTGGAGGCCTGGTCGAGATAGAGCTCGCCGCGGTCGGAGTCGTCGTCCGCCATGCCGAGCTTGAGATCTTCCATGCCGCGCTTCAGCCCGTACAGCGAATCACCGGGCAGTGCGTCGGAACTGGCAGCGGCCACTCCGCTGAAGGCCCCCGCGGCGACTCCGACGGTCAGACCGCCGGCCGCAAGGCCCTTCGACCAGCGCGAGCGTGGTCGCAGTTTCCGGAGCGGGGAGGCCCGATGGGCGCCGCGGCCGGACGCCCGTGGCTCGGGCAGCGTAGGGCCCGCGGACGCACCTCCCGAGGCGAACATCTCTTCCATGGCGGCCACGAGCTGCGCTCGCTGCACCACCTTGACCTCGGGGTCCATCTCCGGTTTCGGCAGCTCGCCGAGACCGTTCGCCAGAGCCAACAGCCGTCCGCGCCCGGCCTGTTCGACCGATTCCTCCGGCTGTCCGGCCGCCTGATCTTCCAGGGCCTGGGCGAAGGCGTTCGCCCGCCGGTGCGCCGAAACTTGTCCGATCACAGGCGGCACCTCCTCTCGTCATGACGATCGACTCCCCCGGGGGTCTGGAAGGTTGCACGCCCTGCATACATCCACACGATCGAGTGAGTGGCTATGGGCATGGCGTGACCACAGGGGGCCTGCATCCCGCACAACGAGCGTCGTGGCACTTGGGTTACGCGCGAAAGATGATCGGACCAGTGCGTCATCAAGCCGTCACCGATTGTGAGTTGAGGTCGGGATCGGTCAGTGGGAGGTCGGGGATCGGTCAGCGGGCGTCGTCGGGGAGGAGCCGGGCCAGGGTGCGCACGGCCCGGTACTGGAGGGTCTTGATCGCGCCTTCGTTCTTGCCCATCACGCGGGCCGTCTCGGCGACCGAGAGGCCCTGCAGGAAGCGCAGGGTCACGCACTCCTGCTGCTGGGGGTTGAGCTTGCGGACGGCTTCGAGCAGTGCGGCGTTGGAGAGGGACTCCAGGACGGAGTCCTCGGGGCTGCGCTCGACCTCGTTGGCGTCGAGCATCTCGCCGGTGGTGACTTCGAGGCGGAAGCGGCTGGACTTGAAGTGGTCCGCCACGAGGTTGCGGGCGATGGTGACGAGCCACGCGCCGAAGTCGCGGCCCTGCCAGGTGAAGGTGGAGATACGGCGCAGGGCGCGCAGGAACGTCTCGCTGGTGAGGTCCTCGGCCGTCGCCTTCCCGCCCACGCGGTAGTAGATGTAGCGGTAGACGGTGTCGCTGTACTGGTCGTAGAGCCGTCCGAAGGCGTCGGCCTCGCCCGCCTGGGCGCGCTCGACCAGCTCCATCATGCGGGCGCTGTCGCTGTCGGCGGTGGGCCGACGGGCGGCGGTCGAGGCACCGGAGCTGCCCCGGCTGCCTCGTCTGTCGGCTTCCCGCCCGCCGCCCGACCTCCGCCCCTCAACGACGGCGCTGCGCCCCGGCACCTTCTCGATGCCGTCGGTCAGGGCGTAGCAGGGGGCGGCGGGGCCGCTTACGGCAAGGCGGGGCGTGGCGAAGGCGGGGACGGCGTACGCGGTGGGGACGAAGCCGCGCAAGTGGTCGAGGACCGCTGCGCGCAGCGTAGCCAGGCCCGAGGCGTCAACCCCGACGTGTGAGTACACGGGACTCCCAGAGGCAGAGCTTCCATCACGTGCAGTGCGGGACCATTCACCCGTCATGGGGACTGGTGGGGTCCGTTATGCGTCTGAGGAGAATAACGCTTCGTACAGGCAGTGCTACACCCAGTTGCTCAAATCGCCGTTTCCGTCGCTTCTCTTACGACTCGGTGACGGGTCAAGTGGTACATCGTGAGCGTTTGTTGATCGAACTGCGTCACGATCTGTCGCAACGGGGGGTGAGTTGTGCGCGAGGCGCGGCAAGAGGACTGGCCAGGGGTGTGGCGGGGTAACACCAGTGATTGCCTCGGGTGCGCGCCGCGGCCACGCGGGTTCTGCGGCTGCACTGCCTACGGCGCGTGCCGGTCCGCGGGCGCTGCACCGCGGCGCTCATTCGAGCGGCCCTGCCCAGGTCGCAGGCCCGGACCGCGGCATGGCGTGGCTGCGTCACGCCCGTCCCTGACCGGCGCGCGGGCCGCGGGCGTCGCCCTTCGGGTCAGCGGCGGCGACGATGCAATGCGACCGCGGCTGCCGTGCCGCCCGCCAGGGCGCCGACGCCCGCTGCCGCCGGGATGCCCACCTTCGCCGCCTTGCGGCCCGTCCGGTAGTCCCGCAGCCGCCACTCGCGCTCGCGCGCGTGCTTGCGCAGCTTCGTGTCCGGGTTGATCGCGTACGGATGCCCCACCAGCGACAGCATGGGAATGTCGTTGTGCGAGTCGCTGTACGCCGCGCACCGGGTCAGGTCCAGACCCTCCGCCGACGCCAGCGCCCGCACGGCCTCGGCCTTCGCGGGCCCATGCAGCGGCTCGCCCACGAGTTTGCCGGTGTACACGCCGTCGACGGACTCGGCGACGGTGCCCAGCGCGCCCGTCAGGCCGAGCCGACGGGCGATGATCGTCGCCGTCTCCACCGGGGCCGCCGTGACCAGCCAGACCTTCTGACCTGCATCCAGGTGGGCCTGGGCGAGCGCCCGGGTGCCCGGCCAGATGCGGTCCGCCATGTACTCGTCGTAGATCTCCTCGCCGATGGACATCAGCTCCGAGACCCGGTGACCCTTCACGATCGACAACGCGGACTCTCGTACGTCCTGCATATGTTCCGGGTCCTCGACGCCGGCCAGCCGGAACCAGGTCTGCTGCCAGGCGAACCGCGCCAGTTCGCGGCGCTGGAAGAACTTCCGCTTGTACAGGCCGCGGCCGAAGTGGAAGATCGCGGCGCCCTGCATCACGGTGTTGTCGAGGTCGAAGAACGCCGCTGCCCGGTCGTCCCCCGCGACGGGGAACTCCGGCTCGGCAGCCCGGGCAGTGCGCTCCCGCGTCTCGAGCGCGTCGAGCGCCTCGAACTGCTGTGACGACTTTCGTGCTGCTTCCGCTGCTGCCTCGCCTGCGAGCACGCTCCGCGCGGTGGCGGAGCGTCTACGGGGCGTGAGCCATCCCAGTGCGGCCATGTCGTGAGCATAGCCAGTCTGTTCGGGACTTCCCGACACGCCGGGATGCGGTGGCGTGAACTCTCCGCGACCGCTCTGTTAAGCGGCGATCGTGCGCATGTCCGGGATGGGGGCCGTGTCCCGTACGCATGGGCGGACAGGACGGAGAATGGCTGCATGAGTCCTGTGCTGCGACGTACGAAGAAGAAGGCCGCCGAGCGCGTGGTGACGCTGATCGGGAAGCCGGGGTGTCATCTCTGTGACGACGCGCGGGCCGTGATCGAGGAGGTGTGCACCGAGACGGGCGCCTCCTTCGAGGAGAAGGACATCACGCAGGACGAGGCGCTGCACCGGGCGTACTGGGAGCAGATCCCGGTCGTCCTGGTCGACGGGGATCAGCACACCTTCTGGCGTGTGGATGCCGGGCGGCTGCGCCGCGCGCTGGGGGCGTGACCGGAAAGGTGACTGCCTTCGCCGACGTTCTGTCAGTACTTCTCCGGCCGACCGGGCCGGCCCGGATCTACTGACCGGGCTGACCTGGATCTGCTGACCCGGCTCTATCCGGACGCGATGTGGACAGGGCACAGTAGGCGGTCTCGGGGGCGTATACGTGAGGAGTGTGTACGGCTTTGCCCCCTTCGGCTCTTGAACAGACCGATGCGGTTCGCGGTTCCTGGAACAAGCGACCGGATTGCGTGACCCCGGTCACTTTGCACGGACAAAGCGGACACCATCTTTGTGCACGCGTTCACAAAGACATAGCCTGCATTCGACGGGGCGGTCCTTGGACGTATGGCCGCCTGCAGCCTCGCTCATCCCGCAGGAGCACCGTGGCAACTGGCCGAAATCACCGACCGGCGACCCGAAGCCGAGGAATCCCCGAGGCCACCGTCGCCAGGCTTCCGCTGTACCTGCGCGCCCTGACCGCGCTGTCCGAGCGGTCCGTTCCGACGGTCTCCTCCGAGGAACTCGCCGCCGCCGCCGGGGTCAACTCCGCGAAGCTGCGCAAGGACTTCTCGTACCTGGGCTCGTACGGCACGCGAGGTGTCGGCTACGACGTGGAATATCTCGTCTACCAGATCTCCCGCGAGCTCGGTCTCACCCAGGACTGGCCGGTCGTCATCGTCGGCATCGGTAACCTCGGCGCCGCGCTCGCCAACTACGGCGGCTTCGCCTCCCGTGGCTTCCGGGTCGCCGCGCTGATCGACGCCGACCCGGCCATGGCCGGAAAGCCGGTGGCCGGCATTCCCGTCCAGCACACCGACGAGCTCGAGAAGATCATCAGTGACAACGGAGTGTCGATCGGCGTCATCTCGACGCCCGCCGGCGCCGCACAGCAGGTGTGCGAGCGGCTGATCGCGGCCGGTGTCACCTCCATCCTCAACTTCGCCCCCACCGTCCTCTCCGTGCCCGACGGCGTCGATGTGCGCAAGGTCGATCTCTCGATCGAGCTGCAGATCCTCGCCTTCCACGAGCAGCGGAAGGCCGGCGAGGAGGCCGAGGCCGCGGCAGGCCGGAAGGGACCGGACGGGGACATGCCCGCCGTGATGCCGGCATGAGCCTTCTGGTCGTCGGACTGAGCCACCGCAGTGCGCCGGTGAGCGTGCTGGAGCGGGCCTCGCTGTCCGCGGACGCGCAGATCAAGCTGTTGCAGGACACGCTGGCGGCGGAGCCTGCGACCGAAGCGGCTGTGCTGGCCACCTGCAACCGCATCGAGCTGTACGCGGACGTGGACAAATTCCACGCGGGTGTCGCCGAGCTGTCCACCCTGCTCGCGCAGCACAGCGGCGTCGGTCTCGAGGAGCTCACTCCTTATCTGTACGTGCACTACGAGGACCGGGCCGTACACCACCTCTTCTCGGTGGCCTGCGGCCTTGACTCCATGGTCGTCGGCGAGGGGCAGATCCTCGGGCAGATCAAGGACGCGCTCGCGCTGGGGCAGGAGCTGCACACCGCGGGTCGGCTCATCAACGACCTCTTCCAGCAGGCGCTGCGGGTCGGCAAGCGGGCGCACAGTGAGACCGGGATCGACCGGGCCGGGCAGTCGCTCGTCACGTTCGGTCTGGAGCAGCTCGCGGACGGCGCGGAGGTTGCGGGCTGGGCGGCGGACAAGCGGGTGCTGGTGATCGGCGCCGGCTCGATGTCCTCGCTCGCCGCGACGACGCTGGCACGGCTGGGTGTACGTGAACTTGTCATCGCCAACCGGACCCTGGAGCGCGCGGAGCGGCTGGCCGCGGTGCTGGACGGAGCGGCCGGGGTGCCCGCGCGCGCGGTGTCGATGGCTGACCTTGCCGACGAACTGACACGTGCCGATGTGGCGGTGTCGTGCACGGGCGCGACGGGTCTTGTCCTGACCGCCGAGTCCGTCGCGACGGCGCTCGCTGAGCACACCGTCCCCGCTCCCGCGCCCCGGGCCGACCTGCGTGCCCCGGACGGCAGCCTGGTGGCCCGGCTGGCGGCGACGGCGGCACGGGACGGGCGTGTACACGACCGCTCCGCGTCGGTGGGGCTGACCGACGATGACGCGGGCACTCGTCGGGGCTCCGCCCCGAACCCCGCGCCTCAAACGCCGGCGAAGCCGGCCAGTGCGTCGATCGAGGACGACGGAGCATGCCCCGTCGGGCTGGACGACGCCCCCTCCGTCGAGGCGCTGGCGCAGCACGGCGCGTGGGTGGACAACGCGGCGCGGAGCATCCGGCCCAGCCACGGAGCGCGGGGCGCGCGCAGTGGCGCGGTGAGGCTGGCCCTGCTCGACCTCGCCATGCCGCGGGACATCGACGGTGCCGTTCACCGGCTCGCCGGAGTGCGGCTCGTCGACATCGAATCGCTCGCCGAGGCATCCGCCGACGCCCCCATGGCCGCCGACGTCGACCAGGTGCGCCGCATCGTCTCCGACGAGGTCGCCGCATTCGGCGCCGCCCAGCGGGCCGCGCACATCACGCCGACCGTGGTCGCGCTGCGCACCATGGCCGCCGATGTCGTCGAGGGCGAGATGGCGCGCCTCGAAGGGCGGCTGACCGGGCTCGACGAGAAGCAGCGCGCCGAGATCAACCAGACCGTGCGCCGCGTCGTCGACAAGCTCCTGCACGCGCCCACCGTGCGAGTCAAGCAGCTGGCCAGCGAGCCCGGCGGTGCCGGGTACGCCGACGCGCTGCGGACACTCTTCGACCTCGACCCGGAGACGGTCGCCTCCGTCAGCCGGGCCGACATGAATGACCCGAATCGAGGGCGAGTATGACCGAGAGGGCATTGAGGCTCGGGACCAGGCGCAGCAAGCTGGCCATGGCCCAGTCCGGGCAAGTGGCTCAGGCGGTGCGCCAGTTGACCGGGCGCCCCGTCGAGCTCGTCGAGATCACCACGTACGGGGACACCTCCCGTGAGCATCTCGCACAGATCGGCGGTACGGGCGTCTTCGTCACCGCACTGCGCGACGCCCTGACAGCCGGTGAAGTGGACTTCGCCGTGCACTCACTCAAGGACCTGCCCACCACGCAGCCCGACGACCTCACGCTGGCGGCCGTGCCGCTGCGCGAGGACCCCCGGGACGCACTGGTGGCGCGCGACGGACTGACCTTCGACCGGCTGCCCGACGGCGCCCGCGTCGGTACCGGTTCGCCGCGCCGCATGGCGCAGCTCAACGCGTACGCCCGCACGCACGGCCTGCGCATAGAGACCGTACCGATCCGCGGCAACGTAGACACCCGGATCGGATATGTACGCAGCGGGGAGCTGGACGCCGTGGTGCTTGCCGCGGCCGGGCTCAACCGCCTCGGCAGGACCGACGAGGTCACCGACTTCCTGTCGGTCGACTTCGTCCTGCCCGCCCCCGGCCAGGGGGCACTGGCGATCGAGTGTGCCGCGGTCAACGCGGACCTCGCCGCCGCGCTCGCCGAGCTCGACGACCCGCACACCCGGGTCGCCGTGACCGCCGAGCGTTCCCTGCTCGCCGCCCTGGAGGCCGGCTGCTCCGCACCTGTGGGTGCGCTGGCCGACCTGCTGGCCGACGGACAGGTTGTCACCGAAATGCGCCTGCGCGGCGTCGTCGGCACGACCGACGGCTCCACGCTGGTGCAGCTGTCCACCACCGGTCCCGTACCCACGTCGCACGGCGACGCCATCGCGCTCGGTCGCGAACTCGCGTCCGAGATGCTCGCCAAGGGTGCGGCCGGTCTTATGGGGGAGCGAGCACTTTGAGCCCCACCAGTCCCACCGTCAACGCATCCTCGACGCTCTCGGCACACGGGCACGTCACTTTCCTCGGCGCCGGTCCCGGCGACCCCGGACTGCTGACACTGCGCGCCGTCGAAGCGCTCGCGGGAGCGGACGTACTGATCGCCGAGCCTGATGTGCTCGACGTCGTACGCGGCCATGCGAGAGCGAGCGTAAGCACGCCTGAACTGACGGTTGTTGACGACGCGTCAACAGCCGCCGGAATCCCCGTCCTCAGGGATGCGGCCAATCTTGTCATGGAGGCCGCGCGCAGCGGCAAGCGGGTCGTCCGTGCGGTGACCGGCGACCCCGGCCTGGACACCAACGCAGGTCAGGAGATGCTCGCCTGCGCCGCGGAGGGAATTCCCTTCGAGGTGGTGCCGGGCGTGGCGACCGCGGTGGGTGTGCCCGCGTACGCCGGTGTGCCGCTGCGCGACGCGCAGGGCGCGGACGTCCGCTTCGTGGACGCCCGCACCGCGAGCGAGCGTTGCTGGACCGAGGTCGGCGCGAGCGACGGCACGGTCGTCGTCTCGACGACGCTGGAGACGGTCGCCGCGGCGGCGGGCGAGCTGGTGGCCGCGGGCCGCAAGCCGGACACCCCGCTGACGGTCACCGTCGCCGGTACGACGACGCGCCAGCGCACCTGGACCGCGACGCTCGGCACGATCGCGCAGACGCTGAAGCAGGCGAAGGTGCTGCCGTCGCCGGACGGCCACCAGCCCGTCATAGCCGTGGTCGGTGAGCGTAGTTCCGCTGCTCAGCGCGACCAGCTCGCGTGGTTCGAGTCCAAGCCGCTGTTCGGCTGGAAGGTGCTCGTGCCGCGGACCAAGGAGCAGGCGGCGTCGCTCTCCGACCAGCTTCGTTCGTACGGCGCGGTGCCGCACGAGGTTCCGACGATCGCCGTCGAACCGCCGCGGACGCCGCAGCAGATGGAGCGCGCGGTCAAGGGCCTGGTGACCGGGCGTTACGAGTGGATCGCCTTCACCTCGGTGAACGCGGTCAAGGCCGTGCGCGAGAAGTTCGAGGAGTACGGGCTCGACGCGCGGGCCTTTGCGGGGATCAAGGTCGCGGCGGTGGGGGAGCAGACCGCGGCGGCGCTGGTGGACTTCGGTGTGAAGCCCGACCTCGTGCCGAGCGGCGAGCAGTCCGCGGCCGGCCTCCTGGAGGACTGGCCGCCGTACGACCCCGTCTTCGACCCGATCGACCGGGTCTTCCTGCCGCGGGCCGACATCGCGACCGAGACGCTGGTCGCGGGCCTCATCGAGCTCGGCTGGGAGGTCGACGACGTCACGGCCTACCGGACCGTGCGGGCGTCGCCGCCGCCGGCGGACACGCGCGAGGCGATCAAGGGCGGCGGCTTCGACGCGGTGCTCTTCACGTCGTCGTCGACGGTGCGGAATCTGGTCGGCATCGCGGGCAAGCCGCACAACGTGACCGTGATCGCGTGCATCGGTCCTGCGACCGCGAAGACCGCGGAGGAGCACGGGCTGCGGGTGGACGTCCTGTCGCCGGAGCCGTCGGTGCACAAGCTGGCGGAGGCGCTGGCGGAATTCGGCGCGCGGCGGCGGGCGGCGGCGGTGGAGGCGGGGGAGCATGTGACGCGGCCGAGTGAGCGGCGGCCTGGCGGAAGGCGTCGGCGGACGACGTAACCGAGGGCTCCGCCTCCGGACCCCCGCGCCTCAAGCGCCGGCGGGGCTTGAGGACACGCCCGAAGGGCGTACTGGGGGTCCCCCACGCCCGCAGGGCGTAGGGGGCGGGTCTGGGGGCTTGCCCCCAGTTACGGGAAAGGGCGGGGTGGGGGCACAGCCCGCCGCAGGCGTCCCGTTCGCGCCGACGGGCTGTCGGTACGTGCCCCCTCCCGACGGGCGTAGCGTTGCCCGTATGACTGCGTACGGATCCTTTCCCGGCGCGCGGCCGCGGCGGCTGCGCACGACCCCCGCAATGCGGCGCATGGTCGCCGAGACGCGACTCCACCCCGCCGATCTGATCCTCCCCGCCTTCGTACGGGAGGGCATCAGCGAGCCCGTGCCCATCTCCGCGATGCCCGGCGTCGTGCAGCACACCCGGGACACCCTGCGGAAGGCCGCCGTCGAGGCGCGTGAGGCCGGTGTCGCCGGGATCATGCTGTTCGGGGTGCCGGAGGACGCGAAGAAGGACAACGCCGGGACCGCCGGCACGGACCCGGAGGGGATTCTGCAGGTCGCCATCCGGGATGTGAAGGCCGAGGTCGGGGACGAGCTCGTCATCATGTCCGACCTGTGCCTGGACGAGTACACGGACCACGGCCACTGCGGCGTGCTGGACGCGGACGGCCGCGTCGACAATGACGCCACGCTGGAGCGGTACGCCGAGATGGCCCAGGTTCAGGCCGACGCCGGCGTCCATGTCGTCGGGCCCAGCGGGATGATGGACGGCCAGATCGGCGTCATCCGCGACGCGCTGGACCAGACGGACCACGAGGACGTCTCGATCCTCGCGTACACCGCGAAGTACTCCTCCGCCTTCTACGGGCCGTTCCGCGAGGCCGTCGGCTCTTCCCTCCAGGGTGACCGCAAGACCTACCAGCAGGACCCGGCCAACGTCCGGGAGTCCCTGCGGGAGTTGGCGCTGGACCTGGAGGAGGGCGCCGACATGGTGATGGTCAAGCCCGCCGGTCCCTACCTCGACGTCCTGGCGAAGGTCGCGGACGTGGCCGACGTGCCGGTCGCCGCGTACCAGATCAGCGGTGAGTACGCGATGGTCGAGGCCGCCGCCGAGAAGGGCTGGATCGACCGGGACAAGGCGATCGCCGAGACGCTGCTGGGCATCAAGCGGGCCGGTGCGGACATGATCCTCACCTACTGGGCGACGGAGGTCGCGCAGGGGCTCGGCGCAGGTCGCTGACGTAAGACGCACACGCGGGCGTGAACCGAAAGTGTCGGCTCACGCCCGCGTGACCAACGCGTCTGCGCCTACGGCGCGTTGAGCACCGTGCCGGTCAGGACCGGGCCCTGCGGCTTGCCCTCGTCGTCGATGGACTGGAGGCCCACGTACTCCGCCGGCTCGGCCAGCTGGTCGCGGACCGTGGGTACGGTCACCTCGGCGCTGGTCTTCCCGGCCGGTACCGACGCCCACAGGGTGGCGTGTTCCAACCGGGACAGGGGGACTTCACCGTTCGGGACCTGGCCGAGCAGGTCGAGCAGCCACTGCCGGTCGACGTCCGCCGTGGACAACTCGCGGCGGTCCGGGACGGGGACGAACGTCAGCGTGTTCGTGATCTCCACGTCGGCCGGCACGGACAGGGCGACCTGCCACTTCAGGGGCTGCCCCTCGGTCACCTTGTCGGCGGCGGGCTTCACGGTGACCTTGGGCATCGGGTCGTCGTTCTCGGCGATGACCCCTCCGGAGTGCGAGCCGACGACGGCCCCGCGGACCGCCTTCACGAGCACGTCCTGGGACACGTCCCAGGAGAACCGCTTGTTGCCCTTCACCTGCACCGAAACGTCGATGCCCCCGCCGGGCCGCACCGTCACCAGCCGGTCCTTCGCCTTGCCGGTGGGCGGGTCGAGGACGTAGAGCCGCACCGTGCCGCTGCCCTTCCCGGACGCGCGTACGGGGACCTGGTACGTGCGGACGCCCGAGTCGCCCTCCTTGACCTTGATGCGGCCGATGTCGATACGGGTCAGCGGGGCCTTGGACACCGCGGGGGTGCCGGGGCTCCACGCCCAGGCGTCCATCAGCCACGCCTGCCCGGAACGGGTGCGCGGGGTCAGCTCCAAAGAGGCGATGTTGCGCAGGTCGAGGCCGGCTCGGGTGGCGGCGGTGAGCGGTACGCGCACCTCGCGCGCCCAGTAGGAGGAGGTACGGTCGCTGCCCGGCAGGCCGTCCACCCGGACGCGGCCGAGGTTCGCCCGCTTCCGGGAGGCGTCGGTGACGGACACGTCGAGCTGCGTGCCGGTGGAGTTCGGCGGCACGAAGACGCGCAGCGCGAGGCTCTTGGCGTCCTTGACGGAGAGCGGCTTCGCGGTGCGCACTGTCACCGCCGAGCCCGGCGATTTCCAGCGCAGCGCGACCGCCCGGCGGCCGCTCTCGCGCTCCGGCTGCCAGTGCGCGAAGTGCGGCGAGGAGCCGGCCGCCGAGTCCAGGCAGGCGACGCGCGGGTCGGGATCGATCGCGGAGCACAGCCGTCCGCCGGTCACCTTCACGGAGCCGTCGGGCAGGAACCCGGCCCCGCGGCTCGCGCCGACCGCGTGCGTCAGCACCCGCGCGGGGTCGGCGGAGGGGGCCCGGCGGTCCGAGCCGTCGACCAGCTCGCGCACCCGGTCGTCACCGGCGACGAACAGCCGGGCCGCGGCGGCGATATAGGTGGCCCCGGCGCGGTGCTGCTGGTCGGCCGTCAGCCGGGTCGCGGTGCCCACAGAGCACACCGGGTCCGGCCGCTCGGGGTCCTGACCGAAGTCGTCGGAGGAGGGTGCCTGGGCCTGGCCCGGCGTCCACTCGGTGTTGAAGAAGTTGTGGTTGGCGCCGACCATGTAGACGGAGCTGTGCAGGGCCTTGCCCGTGCTGACCCCGCGGGTGCCGTCGGCGTACACCTGGCCCTGCAGGTCGGAGACGTCGCCGTCGCAGCCCGGCAGAATCGTCAGCGACGGCACGTCCGGCACCGGGTTGTGCCCGAAGATCGTCGGCCCGATGAGCACGGTCCCGCGGATGTGCCAGCGCACTGCGCCGCGGTAGCCGTCCTGGGCGGGCGGGGGCGGGTACAGGCTGTCCATGGCGGCACGGTTGACGCCCTCGCCGCCGCGCGAGTGGCCGACGAGCAGGACGCGGGACAGGTCGGCCTTCGGCGCCTTGCGTACGGCCGCGGGCGCGGCGGACGGCTTGGCAGCCCAGTCGGCCCAGCGCGCCAGGTGGGTGCGCACCAGCGAGGAGCGCGCCTGAGCGCCGGCGTCCTCGATGTTCCCGTCCTGGCCGTTGATGCCGTTGGCGGAGATCGACACGGTCACATAGCCCTGGGAGGCCAGCAGTTCCTGGTCGCGCAGGTAGCCCCGGTGGCTCGGGATCGGCTTGGCGCCCTTGGCGCAGGGCCAGTCGATGTTCGGCTCGTCGCTGCCCGGGACGTAGCAGGTGGTATGCCGTCCGTGCAGGAACAGTGCGATCGGACGCTTGCCCTTGGCGTCCTGCGGTGCGACGACGACGCCGCGCATCTCGACGGGCGCGGAGAGGCCGGGCAGGCGGACCGGGTCGAGCGCGTACTCGCCGGTGACCGTGCGGTACGTGCCCGGCTTGCCGGGGTCGACGGAGCCGGCCGGGAGCTTGGCGGGCGGTTTCGCCGCGGACGGCGAGCGCCGGTCACGGGCGCTGTCGGCCTTCTGGTCCAGCCGTCGGCCGGCCGCCAGCACCTGAAGGTCTGCCAGATCTGCTGTGCGTGCGTCGTTTAGGGGCAGCCGGAAGGTCCGGCCGTCTTCGTCCGGCTCGGGCACGCCGACCAGCTTGCCATGGGCGTGGAACTCCACGCGCGCGTCGCCCGTCGGCACCGGGCGCGGGGAATGCCACTCCAGCGCTTGTTCCCCCTCGGTGTTCGTGATCTGCCAGCCGGGCGGCAGGGCGTCGTTGTTGTTCGCCGCCGCGGCGGGCCGGACCTCAGGTGGCTTGGGCTGGGCGTAAGCCACGGCCGGGGACACCCCCGCTACGGTAAGCACCGCTATCGCGGTGGCCCATGTTCTCCGGGCACGTATCAACTTCTCTCTCCTCAACCCCCCGACTGCGGCGCCCGGTTGGGTCCGGGTGCCTCTCGATCCCGGAGGACGGGGAGAAGATCCTGTGGGTTGCCTAGAGGCGCATGAACAGGGAGTGGCGACTGTGACTGTGGCGCGAAATGGGGCTCACATGGCTGACCGCGGGCCGGGGGAATCGCTCCCGGCCCGCGGTCGTGTGGGGGGTGGTGTCAGCAGTACAGGTTGGAGCCTGTCGGTACGCCCAGGATCTGCGTGAACTGCGTGTAGCTGTTCACCCGGCTCTGGACCTGCGCCGGGTTCTTGCCGTCGCACTCCAGCGAGCCGTTGATGGAGCGGATGGTCTGGCCGAAGCCCGCCTGGTTGACCATCGCGTTGTGCGGCGTCATCGTGCCCGGCCCGTTCTGGGTGTTCCAGTACCAGAGGCCGGTCTTCCAGGCCACCGCCGCGTCGTTCTGCACAAGCCAGGGGTTGTTCAGCAGATCGATGCCGAGCGCGTCTCCCGCCGCCTTGTAGTTGAAGTTCCAGCTGAGCTGGATCGGCCCGCGGCCGTAGTACGCCGCCTGGCCCGCCGGGCAGCCGTAGGACTGGCTCCAGTCGCAGTAGTGCGGGTAGTTGGCCTGGTTCTGCTCGACGACGTAGACCAGACCGCCCGTCTCATGGCTGACGTTCGCGAGGAAGGCCGCGGCCTCCTGCTTCTTCACCGTGTCGCTGCCGGTGTTCGCGAAGCCCGGGTACGCGCTCAGCGCGGCCGTCAGCCCGCTGTACGTGTAGAACGAATTCCGGCTCGGGAACATCTGGTTGAACTGCGCCTCGCTCACGACGAAGCCGGAGGGGGACGGGTTCCCGCCGCCACCGCTACAGGTGTACGGGTCCCAGTACCAGGTGCTGATGGTGGGGTCGTAGCCCGGGTTGTCGTGCTCGGCGATGTAGTACTTGCCATCGGTGTACTTGACAACGTTGCCAGTGGCGTACCACGTACCGGCGGACCAGTTCGGCGCGGAGGTGCAGGCGTCCGCGGTGGCGGCGGTGGCGGCGGGCATGAAGACCGCCGCCAGTCCGCTTCCTACGAGGATGGCGATCAGCAACGCCATGATGCGGTGTCGTCTCAGCACGCGATCACTCCTTAGCACGCAACGGCCGTGCCGTGGTGGGGGGTTGTGCGGCTCACTCAAGCGCGTTTGACGTGATCGAGTCAAGGTATAGACCAATGCGAATCAGGGTCAGCCGAAAACTGTTCCTCCGGTCAGTCCCACCAGAAGGTCCAGTGCTGCCTGCTCAGCAGCGCCCGTTCCGCGTACTCGCGGATCGTGTCGTACCCCTGCCAGACGTTGTCCGGGCAGAACGCGTGGTGCTCGGCCGCGACCGCGAGGGCCGCCGGCATCGTGCGCGGCGGGGCCGCGACCGAGACGTCCAGACGGTCGAAGTGGAGAGCCACGACGCGTATGCCGAAGCGGTTCTCCCAGGAGCGCAGGACGGTGGACAGCAGGCCGGTGTCCGCGTGGTTGCACGGGCCGAGCCAGCCCAGCGCGGCGGGGATGTCCGCGCTGCGGCGGACGGGAATCAGCCCCGCCCGGGCGTTCTTCAGCCGCCCGGCGTCCAGCAGTTCGGCGGCGACGCGAGCGGCCGTGGCGTCCGCGTCGGCGAGCGGCTCGCCCGCCGGGGCGAGACCGGGCCACTCAGGCGTGAAGGGGGCAATGGTGTCCGCGTCGTCCTGGTCCGCGTCCTCCGCCTGGACGGAGGACCAGAGCGATATCAGGACCTCTTCGAGGTCGTGGTCGTCGGGGTGTGACACATGCTCGACGTCCAGATCCTCGTCCCAGGTGAGGGAACGGCTCTCGTCGTTCACAAGCAGCACCGGGTGCATGCCGGACGCCTCGCGGGCCGACAGGAGGTTGCCCCAAGTGTTCTGCTGTGCGGGCTCGTTCGCGTACCAGAGGGACGGCTGGACGCGCATGGCACCGGGCGGCAGGTCCAGGCCGAGCGCGTTCGGGTTGATCACCATGCAAGCGACTTTAGGGGTCGCCACTGACAATCGGTTCAGACCAGGGTGGCGGTGAAGGCGGCCCAGGTGGAGGGGGTGAGGGTGAGCATGGAGCCGTCGGGATTCTTGGAGTCCCGGACGTGGATGGCGGCGGGGTGCGCGGCGACCTCCACGCAGGCGCCGCCTTGCTCGCTGCTGTACGTGGACTTGCGCCAGGCGTAGGCGACTTCGAGGCATTCGCCGCCTTCGCTGCCGCTGTAGCTGGACTTGAACCACTTCAGTGCGGTGCTCATCGCTCTCCTAGCCGCCGGTCCAGCAGGTCCTTCGTTTCCTCGGGGTTGAGGGCCTGCGTCCGCAGCATCGCATATTTCTGCGCCAGAATGCTGACCTCGTCAGGGTCGGAGATGAGCTGGCTGCCGCGCTGAGTTTCGGTGTACGCGAGATGCTGATGGTCCGGGGTTTCGAGCAGGATGAAAGGGCCGTCAAGTGCCGCGTGAGTCTGCCTGTTGAGTGGCATGACCTGGAGCGTGAAGCCAGGAAGGTCGGAGCAGGAGCGGAGATGGCGGAGTGTCTCCTGGTAGACCTCGTCACCGCCGAGGCGGGCTAGGAGGATCGCCTCAGAGAGGATGAAGCTGGCCGTCGGGGGGACCTTGCGGTGCAGAATCTCCTGGCGTTCCAATCGGGCGACCACAAAGGCGTTGATTTCCTCCTCGCTGAAGGCGGGGACCCGGTTGCGGAAGACCGCTCCGGCGTAACTCTCCGTCTGGAGCAGACCCGGCAGGACCTGGTTCGCAAAGAACGACAGCGCGATCGCCTCACGCTCGATGTCCATGTACTGCTCCGCTCACGCCGGGATCAGATCAATCTCCGGCATGTTGTCCACCGCCGTCTCCAGCGCCCTCTTCGTATCGAGAACCCGGTCCAGCGCCTTCGCCAGGTCCGGCTTCAGCGGGCGGCGGCCCTGCTCCACAGAAGCAATCGTCTCCTCGTGCACGCAGACCCGCTCCGCCAGTTCGCGCTGCGTAAGCCCCGCGAACTCCCGGAACATGGCCCACTGCGCGCCCACGAGCTTCATCGCCGACGCGTTCTTCCGCTGCCGCTTTCTGGGGTGCATACACGTCCAACTCCCCACCCATGTCCGTACGTCACGCCCTGAGGGCCCGTACGGATTTCTTGTACGGGTTCGCGTACTGCACCACCGTAGTCACGGGGAGTGACGCTCGTCTCATGGACGACGTCATTCAACAACCCTGCCTGCGTGAGCAGTTCTACCGCCGTGAGCGGCGATCCGTCCCCGCTGCCAGGGAGTTCGTACGAACCGCGCTGGCCGACTGGGGTCTCGGCTCACGCATCGACGACGTATCGCTCTGCGTGAGCGAGCTGACCACCAACGCCCTCGTGCACGGCGTCCCGCCGGGGCGCGGCTACCGGCTGCGGCTGTGGCTGTACGGGGACGGCCTGCTGCGCGTCGAGGTGCACGACAGCGGCGGCGGCCGGCCCGGGGTGCGGGAGCCGGACGGGGAGTCGGGACGGGGGCTCCTGCTCGTCGCCGCGCTCGCCGACAAGTGGGGGGTCGGCGAGCGCGACCCCGGAAAGATCGTGTGGTGTGAGTTCGGACAGTGGTGATCTGAGCTCGGACGGCGCACTCTGGAGGGGTACCTCTGGAGGTGACCCGCCATGCAGACACTCGTCGGATGGCATGTGGAGATGGAATTCAGGGAGGACGGCGACCGGACCAGAGCCGCCGCCATGGTGAGGCTCGGCGACGGCACGGAAATCCGTGGTCACGGCAACGCGCAGCGTCATCACTCAGACCCGGAGCAGCTGCGGGTGGGCGAGGAGATCTCGGGCGCACGGGCGCTCATGGACATCGCGTCGCAGCTGCTGCAGAAGGCACACATAGAGATCGACGAGGTCTCGGGCAGGACGTCGCACGCGCTGAAGTGAGCCCCAGAAAGAGCGGCCTAGTAGGTGAGCGCATCGTCCATGGTGCTCTGCCAGTAGCTGACGCTCGCGTTGTCGTCGATGTACGTGCCCGCGGGGAGCTTCAGCTCGTCGGGCGGGGTGTTGGTCGAGCCTGATCCATTGCGCGGGGCGAAGAAGACGCCGAGGTTCTTCGCCGTGCGGCCGTTCCCGCCGCTGCCGTCGCCGCTGGACAGGAGGATGGAGGCGTACGCGGACTCCCCGGGCGAGAGGGTCACGACCGCCTGCGGCTTGGAGTCCATGATCTGGGTGACTGCCTGGGCATCGTCGAAGCGGAGGAGCGGTGCGTGGTAGGCGTTGCACGCCTTCGAGCCCGTGTTGGTCATGGTGAGCAGCAGGTGGTTGATGGGGCGGGACACCTTGGTGACGGTGACCTTGGTGTTCGCGCCGATGCAGGCGGCGGTGACGGGGCCACTGTCCCCTGCCTTGCCCTTCTCGCCTGCCTTGCCGTTGCCGCCCGCGTTGTCGGAACCCTTGGGTGTGGGCTTGGCGCCCGCCGAGGGCTGATCGGTCTTGCCGCTCTTGTCCGCGGCGGGGGTCTTGGGGATGTCCGCGGGGCTGGACGGGGCAGCCGCGTCCGGCTTGCTGGGGCTGTTGTCGGACGACTGGCAGGCGTTCAGCGAGAGGGCGGCCAGCAGGGCGGTGGCGGCGATGACGGTCTTGCGCATGGTGTTCGGTTCTCCCCGTATCGATCTGTGCTGGATCAGTAGTGGCAGATGAGGGCCGTGACGGTCGCGGTGGCCGCGATCAGTACGAGCACGGCCACGGCATCGACGAGGCTGTTGCGGATGCGGTTTCGCATTGATCAAAGACTGGGCGGCGGTGGATTCGAGCCGCAACAGCCCCTGAACCATTGGGGATGCTGGAACGCTTCCGCGTACTGTGACCTGGCAGGACATCGCGTCCCTGGAACGGCGTTCCGGGACAGTCCACGGGGCTCACGAGGGGGAACACCGCAGTGGCGACGCCAGAGGCCGAGGAGTTCGCGGCCCTGCTCAGGGAACTCAAGGACCGCTCGGGACGCAGCTACGGCGTGCTGGCGGGCAAGCTCCATGTCAGTACGTCCACGCTGCACCGGTACTGCAACGGGGACGCCGTCCCTACCGAGTACGCGCCCGTCGAGCGGCTTGCGCGGCTGTGCGCGGCGACGCCGGACGAGCACGTGGAGCTGCACCGGCGCTGGATCGTGGCGGACGGGGCGCGGCGGCGGGCGCGGGCCGAGGGGGCGGTGCCGGAGGCGGCGGTGACAGCCGAACCGGAGATTCCGTCGGAGCCTGTGCCGGATGCCGATGCCGATGCCGATTCCGCGCCGCGCACCCGCGACCCCAAGCGGATGCGGATCACCCTCGCCGCGGGCGCCGTTGTCGCCCTTGCCGTACCGGTCGCGCTCGTCGCGGCCTACACCGGCAGGCCGGACCACGACAGCAAGGGGAAGTCCGGAGCCGTCGTCGGCGCGCCCTCGGTCACGGTGCCGTCCCGCTCGGCGAGCGCCTCGCCGAGCGGCAGCCCTTCCCCGAGCGCATCGCCGAGCGGGAGCCCGTCGGCTTCACCCTCGCCCACTCGCGCGACCACGCCGCCGACGACCGCCGGTGTACCGCTGCGCGTGGGCGTCAGCTCGTACAACTGGGACTCGCCCTGCGGCCAGTACTACCTCCTGGACCAGGCGCCGGAAGCCGTCCCGCCGCCGCCCGCGCCGCAGGACCACCGGAGCTGGGCCCGCGCGCTGGGCGGAGTGGACGGCGGCCACATGCTGCTTCAGCTGACCGCGACCGGCAAGACCGCGGACTCGGTGGTGCTGAATGCCGTGCACCTACGGGTCGTTGAGCGCGGCGCACCCCTCGACTGGAATGCGTACTCGATGGGTGACGGCTGCGGCGGCGGCATCACCCCGCAGACCTTCGACATCGACCTGGACGCCGCGCATCCGCTGGTGAAGCCCGTGGCGGGGCAGGACGGCGACACCGTCGTGCCTGCCAAGGACTTCCCGTACAAGGTCGCGTCCAACGATCCGCAGGTGCTCAACCTCGACCTGCACACCGAGGGACACGACGTCAGCTGGTACCTGGAGCTCGACTGGAGCAGCGGGGACCGGCGCGGGACGGTACGTGTCGACGACGGCGGGAAGCCGTTCCGTACGAGCGCGACCAAGGGACGGACCGAGTACGGGTACTGGCAGGACAAGAGCGCGTGGGTCGAGCAGTCGTCTTCCTGAGCCGCGACTGAAGGGGACCACTGAGCGCGCCTGAAGGGGGCCTCTGAGGGCCCCCTTCAAGCGTCAGAGCCGCTCGGGGGTGCGGATGCCGAGGAGTGCCATGCCCTGGTGGAGCGTGCGCGCGGTCAGGTCGCACAGGAAGAGGCGGTTCTCGGCCACCTCCTGCGCGGGTGCCGGCTTGATGACCGGGCACTGGTCGTAGAACGTCGTGTAGAGCGACGCAAGCTGGTACAGGTACGCGGCCAGCTTGTGCGGCTCGTACGACTCTGCGACCTCCGCCAGCATCTCCCCGAACTGGTCCAGGTGCAGGGCCAGCGCCCGCTCCGCCGGGGCCAGTTCGAGCTCCGGGTGGGCCGCGGGCTTCTGGTCGCCGGCCTTGCCGAAGATCGACCGGATACGGGCGTACGCGTACTGGAGATAGACGGACGTGTCGCCGTTCAGCGAAACCATCTGGTCCAGGTCGAACTTGTAGTCGCGCACGGCGGAGGTGGACAGGTCGGCGTACTTCACCGCGCCGATGCCCACGTACCGCCCGTTCTCGATGATCTCCTGCTCGGCCAGGCCCACCTTCTCGGCCTTCTCGCGCACGACGGCCGTCGCCCGCTCGATCGCCTCGTCCAGCAGGTCCACCAGCCGTACCGTCTCGCCCTCACGGGTCTTGAACGGCTTGCCGTCCTTGCCGAGCACCGTGCCGAACGCCAGCTGCGCGGCGTGCACCTTGTCGTTCAGCCAGCCGGCCCTGCGCGCGGTCTCGAAGACCATCTTGAAGTGCAGGGACTGGCGCGCGTCCACGACGTACAGCAGGGTGTCCGCGCCCAGGTTCTGGACGCGGTCGCGGATCGCGGAGAGGTCGGTCGCCGCGTAGCCGTAACCGCCGTCGGACTTCTTGACGATCAGCGGGGTCGGGTTGCCGTCCGGGCCCTTGACGTCGTCGAAGAAGACGCAGAGCGCGCCGTTGGAGCGGACCGCGACGCCCGACTCCTCAAGCAGGTGGCAGGTCTCGTCCAGCATGTGGTTGTAGCCGGACTCGCCCACGACGTCGGCGTCGTTGATCTCCATGTCGAGCTTCTCGAAGACCGAGTTGAAGTAGATCTTCGACTCGTCGACGAACTTCTGCCACAGGGAGACGGTCTCCGGGTCGCCCGCCTGGAGATCGACCACCCTGCGCCGCGCCCGGGTCTTGAACTCCTCGTCGGAGTCGAAGACGACACGGGCGGCCTTGTAGAGCCGGTTGAGGTTCGACATGGCCTCCTCGCCGGAGACCTCCTCGCCGCTCTTGTGGTCCAGCTCGTGCGGGTGCTCGATCAGATACTGGATGAGCATGCCGAACTGGGTGCCCCAGTCGCCGATGTGGTGCCGCCGGATGACCTGCTCGCCCGTGAACTGAAGGATCTGCACGACCGCGTCACCGATCACAGCGGACCTCAGGTGGCCGACGTGCATCTCCTTGGCGACGTTCGGCTGGGCGTAGTCGATGACCGTCGTGCCGGGGTTCTCGGCGAGCGGAATGCCCAGGCGGTCGTCCGCGGCGCGGGCGGCCAGCGTCTTCACGATCGCCTCGTCGGTGATCGTGATGTTGAGGAAGCCGGGGCCCGAGACCTCGATCTCCTTGATCACGTCATTGGCCGGGAGCGCGTCGGTGACCTTGGCCGCCAGTTCGCGCGGGTTGCCCTTCAGCTTCTTGGCGAGCGCCAGGATGCCGTTGGCCTGGAAGTCGGCCCGGTCGCTACGTCGCAGCAGGGGGTCGACGGAACCGGCCTCCGGCAGGGCTGCCGAGAGGGCGTCCGCGAGGCGCTGCTGCACGGTCGAAGCGAGGGAAGGGACCGAGGCCATGAGCTTCCGTTCCTGTTGGTGAGGGCTATATCGGTTGTCAAGTGTCCCATGGGCGAGCAGCCTCTCTCTCCAGGTTTCCTCCCCGGAAACGGGCAACCTCGGACGGCCTCGTTCCGTCTGGGAGAATGGCTTACGCCAAGCTTCGAGAATTCTCGAGAAAGAAGGACGTGCCGACCGTGGCTCAGAGCAGCACCGAGACCGACTGGGTCTCCCGCTTCGCGGACGATGTCATCGCCGAATCGGAGCGACGTGCGCCTGGGGCGAAACATTCAGTCGCTACCGCTCCGGTGGTGGTCGTCGCGTCCGGACTCTCCCCCTCTGGCCCCATCCACCTGGGCAATCTCCGTGAGGTGATGACCCCGCACCTGGTCGCGGACGAGATCCGGCGGCGTGGGTACGAGGTCCGGCACCTGATCTCCTGGGACGACTACGACCGGTACCGGAAGGTGCCGGCGGGCGTCGTGGGCGTGGACGAGTCGTGGGCCGAGCACATCGGGCGGCCGCTGACCTCGGTGCCCGCGCCCAAGGGGTCCCCGTACCCGAACTGGGCCGAGCACTTCAAGGCCGCGATGATCGAGTCGCTGGCCGAGCTGGGCGTCGAGTACGACGGCATCAGCCAGACCGAGCAGTACACCTCGGGTGTGTACCGCGAGCAGGTGCTGCACGCGATGAAGCACCGCGGTGACATCGACGCGATCCTGGCGCAGTACCGGACGAAGAAGGCCCCGGGCGCCGCGAAGAAGTCGCAGAAGCCGGTCGACGAGGCCGAGCTGGAGGCCGCGGAGGGCTCCGGCGCGGCGGCCGAGGACGACGGCACGAGCTCCGCCGGGTACTTCCCGTACAAGCCCTACTGCGGCAACTGCAACAAGGACCTGACGACGGTCACGGCGTACGAGGACGAGACCACCGAGCTGACGTACAGCTGCACGGCGTGCGGCTTCGCGGAGACGGTCCGGCTGAGCGAGTTCAACCGCGGCAAGCTGGTCTGGAAGGTCGACTGGCCGATGCGCTGGGCGTACGAGGGCGTCATCTTCGAGCCTTCTGGTGTCGACCACTCGTCGCCCGGGTCGTCCTTCCAGGTGGGCGGGCAGATCGTCGGGATCTTCGGCGGCGAGCAGCCGATCGGCCCTATGTACGCGTTCGTCGGGATCTCCGGGATGGCGAAGATGTCGTCGTCGCGCGGTGGCGTGCCGACGCCGGCCGATGCGCTGAAGATCATGGAGGCGCCGCTGCTGCGCTGGCTGTACGCGCGGCGCCGGCCGAACCAGTCCTTCAAGATCGCCTTCGACCAGGAGATCCAGCGGCTGTACGACGAGTGGGACAAGCTCGAGTCCAAGGTCGCGGAAGGGAGCGCGCTGCCGGCGGACGCGGCGGCGTACTCGCGGGCCGTGCGGACCGCGGCGGGTGAGCTGCCGCGTACGCCGCGGCCGCTGCCGTACCGGACGCTCGCGTCGGTCGTCGACATCACGGCCGGGCACGACGAGCAGACGATCCGGATCCTGAGCGACCTGGACCCGGCGAACCCGCTGTCCTCGCTGGACGAGGTGCGGCCGAGGCTGGACCGCGCGGAGAACTGGATCACCACGCAGGTCCCGGCGGAGGCGCGGACGGTCGTGCGCTCGGAGCCCGACGCGGAGCTGCTGGGCTCGCTCGACGACGCGGGCCGGGAGTCGCTGCGGCTGCTCCTCGAGGGGCTGGACACGCACTGGTCCCTGGACGGTCTGACGACGCTGGTCTACGGCGTGCCGAAGGTGATGGCAGGCCTGGAGCCGGACGCCAAGCCGACGGCGGAGCTGAAGGCGGCGCAGCGGTCGTTCTTCGCGCTGCTGTACCACCTGCTGGTGGGCAAGGACACGGGGCCGCGGCTGCCGACGCTGCTGCTGGCGGTGGGGGCGGACCGGGTCCGGAAGCTGCTGGGCGCGTAGGCCTCGCGCCTGTTCCGGGGCTCCGCCCCGGAACAGGCGCCTCAGTCGCCGCGGGGCTGATTTCCGGGGCTCCGCCCCGGGCCCGCTGCGGTTCGCCTGCGAAATCACCCACCGGACAGCAACCACCAACGCCCCCTGGCCCACGGCAACCACGGCCCCGGTGACTTGCCCGTCCGGCGATTGAGGACTGGGGGTCCGGGGGCGAAGCCCCCAGCTACGACGCGCGGCTACGCGATGTGTTCCGCCTCGAGATCCGCCTGGTAGCGGTTTCTGAACGCCGGGATCAGCCGGCGCAACAGCGCCGCACTGCGCGGGTGCTGGACGCCATGCCCGTCATTCAGGTGTATGTCGAGCTGATCGGCGCTCGGAAAGTCCCCGTGCTGCTCCACATACGTCCGGAAGACCGGGTACGCCAGCTCGGCGAACTCCTCGTCCTCCGCCGGCCCCGGCGTGCCGGGGACGTCCACCGGCTCGGGCTGCGGGGCCGCCTCGACGCGCGGGCCGGGCACCATGCCGCCGAGGGGGCGGGTGCGGCCGGGGCCCGCGGGTACGCGTACCGGGGTGGGCTCCAGGCCCTCCACGTACGTCGGGTTGAAGGCGCTCTCGTACGCCTCCTGATACGCCTCCTGCGGCACATGCGGCGCTGCGAACCACGGGCTCTCGTGGTTGGTCACGGCGTTCTCCGCGGGATGGGGCTGCGGCACGGGCTGCTCCGCGTACTGCTCGTACGTCTCCGCGGGCCACTCCTGCCCCGGCGGCAGCTCGGGCTGCTGTTGCTGCTGCACCTGCTGTTGCTGCTGCACCTGCTGCGGCGCCGGCGGCAGCAGCACCGGCTCGACGCCCGCCGCGGCCAGCCCCGCCGGGGCCGTCTCCGCAAGCGGCACGCCGTACTTCGCAAGCCGCAGCGGCATCAGCGACTCCACCGGAGCCTTGCGCCGCCACGACCGCCCGAAGCGGGCCTGGAGGCGGGCCTGGTAGATCAGCCTGTCCTGTTCGAGCTTGATGACCTGCTCGTAGCTGCGCAGTTCCCACAGCTTCATCCGGCGCCACAGCTTGAAGGTGGGTATGGGGGACAGCAGCCAGCGGGTGAGGCGTACGCCTTCCATGTGCTTGTCGGCCGTGATGTCCGCGATCCGGCCGACCGCGTGCCGTGCCGCCTCGACGGAGACGACGAACAGCACCGGGATGACGGCGTGCATGCCGACGCCGAGCGGGTCGGGCCAGGACGCCGCGCCGTTGAAGGCGATCGTGGCGACCGTGAGCAGCCAGGCGGTCTGGCGCAGCAGCGGGAAGGGGATGCGTAGCCAGGTCAGCAGCAGGTCGAGGGCGAGCAGCACACAGATGCCCGCGTCGATGCCGATGGGGAAGACCAGGGAGAAGTCGCCGAAGCCCTTCCGCACGGCGAGCTCGCGTACGGCGGCGTACGACCCTGCGAAGCCGATCGCGGCGATGATCACCGCGCCCGTGACGACGAGCCCGATGAGTATTCGGTGCGTGCGTGAAAGCTGCATCGCGGCCACCCGCGATCCCCTCCCGTTATTGAATCCAGCGGGGCACAGCCTGGCACATGCTTGCGGAGCCCGTCGCTCCGGGAGCGGCGGGCTCCGTCAACAGACTGTGAACGGAACCTACTTGCGGCCGTCCTGTGACCTGATCGCGGCCAAGATGCCGTCCGTGCGAGCCTGCGTGCCGGGTCCCTGACGCCTACTTGTTGGCGACGCCGACCGAGGCCACGGCCTCCTTCGCCGCTGCCACCGCGCCCTTCATCAGGTCGGCGGAGGCCGGCGAATCGGCGCCCGCGTACCCCGTGCCGTTGTAGGTGAGGGTGATCACGATGTTGTCCGTACGCGTGACGATCGTGGCGTAGGTGAAGTCCTCGCCCGTCTTCTTCAACTCGTAGCTGATCGCTGTGGCCGCATCGCCGACGACGCCCGCGGGCGACGTACGGACCTTCTTCGCGCCCTCGGTGGCCTGCGTCTTGGCGATCTCCTTGGCGTAGTTGTCCTGGGCGCGCTTCTCACCGCTGACGCCGAGGGAGGCGTCGGACTCGTACCGGAGGAAGGAGACGTCGAGCCAGCGGTACTGCGAGCCCTTGACGCCGTTGTCGTCCAGGCCGTTCCAGGAGCAGCTGCCGCGGCTGGTGGTGTCGGAGGACCGACCGGCCGTGCCCGTCTTGACCTTCGTCTCCGGCACCAGGTTCGTGATCGTCTTCGTGGCGATCGACTTGCAGGGGTCGGGCAGCTTGGCGTACTTCGCGGGCTCGACCTTCGCCGGCTTCTGGCCGCTCTGGGAGGAGGCGGAGGAGGACGAGTCCGTGCTCGAGTTCTTGGCGCTGTCGGAGTCGGACGAGCAGCCGGCGACGACGAGCATCACCGGGACGGCTGCGCAGGCGAGAAGGCGAGTGAGTCGCGGGGCTGAACGGTGCATGGTTCCTTCAGTCGATCAGTCGATTGTCGTACGGTCTCTCCGGTCGGCCAGGCCACGGTACGCGGACTCGGCACGACCGCGGGTGTGTCTCCGGATACGTACGCAATTGCGCGGCCCGTCCGCCGGCCCCCTCAGTCGCTGAACTCCTCGGCGAGCCTGCCGGCCAGACTCTGGGCCTTTTCCTGCAGTTCCTTGCTGTCCGGGACCTCCGTCGTACGGGCGGGCTGCTCGACGTACACGATGGTCACGATCACGTTGGATGTGCGGAAGACCACGCTGACGGTGCGGCGCTGGGCGGTGGAGCCGGCCCCGGCGCCGTCGAGGACGTCATTGAGGAAGGCGGCGTCGCCGAGGCCGTCGAGGACGCGGGGTTCGAGCCCGTCGAGGGGGTCGGAGCCGGACGGGGTACCGGACCCGGACGGAGTGCCCGTGGGAGGCGCCGATGCTGTCGGTGGCTTCGACTGCGAGGGGGTGGTGGAGGGCGAGGACCCCTGGCCCTTCTCGGGGCCGGTGTCGGGCGGGGCGGGCAGCGAGGCCGCGGCCTGCTTGGTGGCGAAGACCTCCTGCGCACGGTCGTCGTCGCTGACCGCCGTGTCGTACGAGACGACGCGCTCGAAGTCGAGGGTGAGGTGATGGGAGGCGTCCGGGGAGTCGGCATGCCAGCTGCAGCCGACGCGGCGGTCGGTGTCGTAGGTGACGTCGGCGGTCCCACGGAAGATCTTCTGCTGCTGGTCGTCGGGCAGCTCGGCTGCGCCTGGCAGCAGATCCTTGAGGGTGGAGCGCCCTATGGAGCCGCAGGGCTCGCGGAGGGTGCGGTACTTGCCCGGAGGTGCGGCGGCGGTCTTGGTGCCGCCGGCCTTGGAGTCGGGGGCGGAGCCCTCGGTTCCGCTGTCGGCGGTGCAGCCGGCGACGAGAGCGACAAGGAGCGCCGCCAGGCCGGGTACGTACGCCTTTCGCGCCCTTCGCTGCACGGTCCCAGGCTCCCTTCGCGAGCGAAAAACGGTTGCCGCTCGATGGCAGCCGATGGACACAATGTCTATCGCACACGCAGCCGTGGATGCCGGTCCGTCGAGCCTTTTACTGACCTTGGCACCGGCTTTTGCGCTTTGAGACTTTTGATGGTGTTTCGGGGGAATCGAGGGAGTATGTCGTACGTAGAGGTACCGGGCGCCAAGGTCCCGATCAGGATGTGGACCGACCCTTCGACGGTGGAGGGCGGTGCGATGCAGCAACTGCAGAACGTCGCCACGCTGCCGTGGATCAAGGGTCTGGCCGTGATGCCGGACGTCCACTACGGCAAGGGCGCAACGGTCGGCTCGGTGATCGCGATGCACGGCGCGGTGTGCCCGGCGGCGGTCGGCGTCGACATCGGCTGCGGGATGTCGGCGGTGAAGACGTCGCTGACGGCGAACGATCTGCCGGGCGACCTTTCACGCCTCCGCTCGAAGATCGAGCAGGCCGTTCCGGTCGGCCGCGGGATGCACGACGATCCGGTCGACCCGGGGCGGCTGCACGGATTTCCGGCGGCGGGATGGGACGACTTCTGGAGCCGGTTCGACGGGGTGGCCGATGCGGTCAAGTTCCGTCAGGAGCGGGCAACGAAGCAGATGGGAACGCTCGGTTCCGGAAATCACTTCATCGAGTTCTGTCTCGACGAGTCGGGTTCGGTCTGGCTGATGCTGCACTCCGGATCCCGGAACATCGGCAAGGAGCTCGCGGACTTCCACATCGGCGAGGCCCAGAAGCTGCCGCACAACCAGGGTCTGGTCGACCGGGATCTGGCGGTCTTCATCGCGGACACCCCGCAGATGGCGGCGTACCGGAACGATCTGTTCTGGGCGCAGGAGTACGCGAAGTACAACCGCGCGATCATGATGGGGCTCTTCCAGGACGTGGTCCGCAAGGAGTTCAAGAAGGCGAAGGTGACCTTCGAGCCGGTCATCTCCTGCCACCACAACTATGTGGCGGAGGAGCGGTACGAAGGCATGGACCTGCTGGTGACCCGCAAGGGGGCGATCCGGGCGGGCAGCGGGGACTTCGGCATCATTCCGGGCTCGATGGGCACTGGCTCGTACATCGTGAAGGGGCTCGGGAACGAGGCGTCGTTCAACTCCGCCTCGCACGGGGCGGGTCGGAAGATGAGCCGTAATGCTGCGAAGCGGCGCTTCTCGACGAAGGACCTGGAGGAGCAGACGCGGGGTGTGGAGTGCCGTAAGGACTCCGGCGTCGTGGATGAGATCCCGGGTGCGTACAAGCCGATCGAGAAGGTGATGGAGCAGCAGCGGGACCTGGTGCAGGTCGTCGCGAAGCTCAAGCAGGTCATCTGCGTCAAGGGCTGAGGTCCAAGACGCCACCTGGTCGATGAGCCCCGGACTCTCAGCAGTTCGGGGCTCTTTGGCGCGAGCTTGGTCGAGTCGGCGCATGAGGGCGAGGCCTGCGTGGTCAGGCCGTCGGATGGCGCGCTCCTAAGCCGGCGGGATGCCGGTTCCTGCATCCGCATCCGCCGCGATGGGCGGCGTCGCAGGCAGCCCGTTCCGCTTCCCCAAGGGCGCGCCGGGACCTGATGGTTCGCTCCAAGGACAGCGGACGCGCGCTCAATGGTCTGCGGCTGCGTGAGGTGGCGGTCGATCTGATTGCGCACGTGTGTCGGTGCCGTACTCGGGATCCGGCCTCGCGCCACACTGATCTCTGATCCGCGCGACCGGCGGCAGTCGGCCCGGGCTGCCGCCCGACGCTCCGATGCCCTGTACAGGAGCAGCTGCGAGGCAAGCCGGTTCCACACAGCCCGCTCTCTCTCCCGTTCCACGGTCACGGCTTCGTGCGTTGCGACAGGGAGAGTGGGACGTCATGAGTGGTGGCAACGCCTGGACCGGAGCTGCCGTTGCCGCCGGCTACGGGCTGTTCTCGCGCCGCCTGGCCTCGACGCCGGTGTCGGCTCCGATGGTGTTCACCGGCTTCGGGGTGCTCATCGGGCCGATCGGGCTGGACGTTCTCGACCTGGGCCACGACACAGGCCCAGTGCTGACGCTGATCGAGGCTGCCCTGGCCCTCCTGCTCTTCACCGACGCGATGACCGCGCGCCGACGGGACCTGCGCACGGCCGCTTCCTGCCCCTGCGTCTGCTGGCCGTCGGACTGCCGTTGAGTATCGGAGCGGGGTGGCTGTTGGGGTGGTCCTTGATTCCGGGTCTGACCCTGTGGGAGTTCGCGTTGCTCGGGGCGGTCCTTGCCCCCACCGATGCGGCGCTCGGCAAGACCGCCAGCTCCAGCCCCCGTGTCCCGCCCCTCGTGCGCCACGGGCTCAACGTCGAGAGCGGCCTCAATGACGGCTTGGTGCTTCCGTTCTTCCTCATCTTCCTCGCCGCGCTCTAACAGCACAGCGGCCCGCGACGCCTGCGCTGAGCCGGGCGGGATCTGTCGCACCCGGGCCGCCACCGTCGACCCGGGTGGCTGCGGGCCGCCGTCAGGCCGGTGATCACCGACCTGGCCGTCCCCCCATACCGCGGCCGACCATGCGTCCCCGCGCGCGGGACCCGGATGGGTTCTAGGGTTGAGAGGAATCCCGACGCCGGCGGACATCCGTTCTGGCGCCACCCTCACTCGGGCTCGAAAACACACCAGGAGGGCATGCGACATGTCCACTGCATCTGGAACTCCTGTCCTGGACACCCTCGCTGCCATGACGGTCGACTCGATCGAACGGTGCGGGCTGGCCCCGGACATGCTCTTGCTCACGCGTATCGCGGCCCTCGCTGCTTCGGATGCTCCGCCGATCTCCTACGTGACCCATATCGACCCCGCCCTCAAGGCCGGCCTGAACGCCGACCAGCTGCAGGACGTCCTGGTCGCCATCGCGCCCATCGTGGGCACCGCCCACGTCATGACGGCAGCAGGCAACATCGCCAAAGCACTCGGTATCGCCATCGCTGTCGCGGATGCCGAGATCGAGGCCCAGGGCTGAGTGCAGACCCCCACCCGGCATCGGTGTTCGGCGCGGCCGACATCGGAGGAGGCGACGGAGCCGTTCTGGCCGCCGTGCCCTTTGCCGGGCGTACCGACGGCCGCGGGGCCAGGCAGGAGGGCCTTCCATGACCCAGAAAGCGACCACGGCGATGCGCGCGGCTCCCCACGCCACGCCCGAGGAACGCGCGGCCCTCGGCAAGGAGGCGCGGCGCCGTTCGCCGCGGTCGGGCCACGCCGAATACAAGCCGTCTCCTGACCGGCCGGACCCGCTGGCGATCCTGGAGGCGCAGTCCGCGGCACGGGTGCCCGAACTCGTCCCGATCCGCTACGGCCGGATGATGGAGTCCCCGTTCCGCTTCTACCGGGGCGCCGCCGCGATCATGGCGGGCGACCTGGCCGACAGCCCGGTCTCGGGACTCACGGCCCAGCTGTGCGGGGACGCGCACTTGCTGAACTTCCGTCTGCTTGCCTCACCGGAGCGAGAGTTGATGTTCGACATCAACGACTTCGACGAGACGCTGCCGGGCCCCTGGGAGTGGGACGTCAAGCGGCTCTCGGCAAGTCTCGTCATCGCGGCGCGGGCGAACGACTTCGACGACGCGGAGCGCGCCCGTATCGTGACCTCCACGGTCCGTTCGTACCGCGAGGCGATGATCCGCTTCGCGGGCACGGGCAACCTCGACGTCTGGTACGCGAAGATCGACCAGGACATCCTCGAGACTCTGGCCCCGGGACGGCTTCACAAGCACGGTCAGAAGGCCCTGGCCCGCGCCATGGCGAAGGCCCGTACCCGCGACACCCTGCAGGCTTTCGACAAACTCACCGAGACGGTCGACGGCCGGCCCAGGATCGCGGCGGACCCCCCACTGCTCGTCCCGATCGGCGACCTGCTGCCGGACCTCGAGCGCAGCGCCCTCGAGCGCCAGTTCCGCGGTCTCATCGAGCGGTACGGCAGCACTCTGGCTTCCGACCGGCGCGCGCTCCTGGCGGACTACCGACTGGGAGACGTCGCCCGCAAGGTGGTCGGCGTCGGCAGCGTCGGCACCCGATGCTGGATCTTCCTGCTTCTCGGCCGGAACGGCCAGGACCCACTCTTCCTCCAGGCCAAGGAGGCCGACACCTCCGTGCTCGCCGCGCACGTCGGCGCGAGCCGGTACCGCAACCAGGGCGAGCGGGTGGTCTCGGGCCAGCGGCTGATGCAGGCCGCGAGCGACATCTTCCTCGGCTGGGAACGGGTGGAGGGGATCGACGGCAAGCAGCGCGACTTCTACGTCCGGCAGCTGCGCGACTGGAAGGGCATCGCCGTGCCGGAGAAGATGCGGCCGAAGGGCATGGAGGCGTTCGGCGAACTGTGCGGGGTCACGCTGGCTCGTGCGCACGCGCGGTCCGGCGACCGCATCGCGATCGCCGCGTATCTGGGCAGCGGCGACTCGTTCGACCGGGCACTCACCACATTCGCGGAGGCATACGCCGACCAGAACGAGCGTGACCACCAGGCCCTGGTCGACGCGGTGCGCGCAGGCCGGCTACCCGCGGAGGAGCTGCCCGCGGCCTGACCCGGGGGAGGCGCCAGGGAATTCCTGTCCACGGTTCCCCTCTCCCACCGGATGCCGCGACCGCGCTCCTGCGCCTGCTGGAGGGCAGTCACTCTCCCGCTTGATCCCGGTGCCGTGCGGCACGCGCACCACGAGGTCACCGGCCTGGCGGCCCCGTTTCCCGTTGACACTGAAGGCATCCGCTCTGGACAGGCTGACAACACCGGAGGATTGGACGATGGCCGCTTCCGGTTCCGGCTATGCGGCGGTCTCGCCGAGTGGATGGAATACCCGCCTGTACTGGCTGTGGATCGCATACAACACGATCGCATTTGTCACGATCCTGACCGTTGGCTTTGTGCTGGCGTCCCTGGGCAACGACGTGCTCCATCTGACTCTTTCCAACAACGACGCTCTCGTGGCGCTGCTGATCGCGACCTTCGGGGCCGTGCTCTTCGGCGTCGTCCTGGGAGTGCTGCAGTGGCTCGTCGTCCGTGAGCGGGCGCCTGTCCCCCGCAGGGCGTGGATCACGGCCAATGTCGGCCCCTCGTTGCTGGCCTGGTTGCTGGTGATCATGCCTGCTGTGATCGACGCCCAGAACTCCCACAAAGACGTGTCGACTGCCTACCTCCTGGCTGCCAGTCAGTCCCTGGCCCTGGGGCCTCTGCTCGGCTTGTCGCAGTCGCTGGTGCTACGCAAGGTCACCAGCCGCTGGACCTGGTGGATCGGAGCCAACCTCGCTTCCTGGCTCGTCGTCGATGCCGTCCTCTTCCTGTTGTCACAGTTGTCCGGCGACCTCGATGCAGTTACCACCGAGGGCTCGACGGCGGAGGTCTACTTGACCCTGATCGCCACGACCCCGCTGACCGGCCGGGCTCTGCTGTGGGTACTGGCCCCCTCGGCCCTGACTCTTCCCAAGAAGCCGCAGTCACCATGACAAGCCGGAGGTCCGCTCCATGGAGCCGACCGCTCGCACCAGACGTCATTGATTGTGCTGGTGGCACCCCGGGAGGCGCTCGTTTCCGTCGGGATCGTGGTCGGCTTGCTCCTCGCGGGCGGGCAGTGGGGACTTCGGCATCATTCCGGGCTCGATGGGCACCGGCGCGTACATCGTGAAGGGGCTCGGGAACGAGGCGTCGTTCAACTCCGCCTCGCACGAGGAGGGTCGGAGGATGAGCCGTAACGCGGCGAAGCGGCGCTTCTCGACTTCACCTGACTGACGAGCCCCGGGCCGATGACGGTCCGGGGCTCGCTATGATCCACTCATTCGATCATTTCGAGAACACGTACTCGAAAAATTGCGCACATCCTGGGGGGATTGAGTGCGTTCCTTCTCTTCGCGCGTCGTTCGTGGCGCGCTCACGGCCGGTGCCGCCGCGGGGCTTGTCGCCACCGTCGCGACCGTGCCGGCCCAGGCATCGAGCGGGTATGACCGCTGTGCCTGGGGCAAGCTCTGTGTGTTCAGCGAACCGCTGGGCCAGGGCGAGATGCTGGTCGTCAACGGGGGCACGCTGAAGCTCGGGGCCTGGGACAACCGGATCAGCTCGTTCGCGAACCACACGGACTGGCCGGTGTGTTTCTACCCCGAGCCGGGGCTCGACCCGTGGGGTGCCACTCACTACTACCCGTCGCAGGTGTCCTTCGACGAGAGCGCTACGCCTGACCTCGACAACGCGGTCAGCTCCATCGACCTGGGTCCCGAGGCGGACGATTTCTGCGGGACCGAGAGCCGGTTCGCGGTCTACCAGTGGGACAACCAGCCGAGGCCCCGGCCCGCCGGGCTGCCGGTCGGCGGCGCCTTCGGTGATGTGAACGGCGATGGGTACGCCGATCTGTTCTCCCGCAACAAGTTCGGGCAGCTGTGGACGTCCCACGTCGACGAGAGCGCGGGGAAGACCCGGCTTCTGGGGGCCGGCTGGAACTCCATGAACAAGCTGACCCGGCACGGCGACCACAACGGGGACGCCAAGGAGGATCTGTTCGCCCGGGACAGCGCCGGGGTGCTGTGGTTCTACCCCGGCAGGGGTGACGGCACCTTCGGTACGAGAGCCAGGATCGGCGGCGGCTGGAACACCATGCGCGACCTCGTCGCCGCCGGTGACCTGACCGGGGACGGCAAGGCCGATCTGCTCGCCGCCGACAGCGCGGGCACCATGTGGACGTATCCGGGTAACGGCAGGGGCTCCTTCGGCGCGCGGCAGAAGGTCGGCGTCGGCTGGAAGGTCATGAACGAGCTCGTCGGCTCGGGCGACATGAACTCCGACAAGCGGGCCGACCTCGTGGCCCGCGACACCGCCGGGAAGCTGTGGTTCTACCCGGGCAACGGCAAGGGCACCTTCGGCGCCCGCAAGCTCATCGGGACCGGCGGCTGGAACGGGCTCACCGAGCTGGCCGGCCTGGGTGATGTCACGGGTGACGGGCGGCCGGACCTGGTTGCGCACGCGCCGGGCCGGAGCTCCCTCCGCGTGTACCCGGGGACGGGCGCGGCGGGCGGTGGCCTCGGGGCCCCGAAGACGCTCGCCTCGGTCCAGGCGACCCACCTTGTCTTCTGATCAGTCTTCTGCATCGAACGGAGTTCGGTTCATGCTCGGATCCACCCTGGGCCGGCGCGCCCTCGGCACGGCTGTCGCCGTCGCCGCGTCGCTGGCCACCCTCGTCACCGCGGCCCCGAATGCGGCCGCCGTGGACAATTCCGCCCGCTGTCCCGCCGGCAAGTTCTGTGTCTTCTCGGGCGCGGGCTACACGGGCGAAATGAAGTACTTCTCGTCCTCCCAGCCCACGCTCGGCACGTGGAACGACAGGATCTCGTCGGTCGTCAACAACAGCGGCCTGTGGGCGACTCTCTACCCCCAGCCCAATTACGGCAGCGATCCCGACTTCGTCGTCGTGAGTCCGCACAACGGCCCGGTCGACCTGGGCAACGGCTCATTCGACAACCGCTTCGACAACAAGATCAGCTCCATGCGAGTCACCACGACCGAGTACGAGGCCTTCCAGGGCGTTCCATGGATGGACTGGTACCAGCAGCCCGAGACCAAGCGGCCCGCCGGGCTGCCCGCCGTCGCCCAGTTCGGCGACCTGAACAACGACGGCCGCGCCGATGTCCTGGAGCGCGCGGACGACGGCCGGCTGTGGTTTCTGTCGGGCATCGGCGACGCCAACGGGGTCACGAAGGGGAAGCTCGTCGGCGGCGGCTGGAATGCCATGACCCAGCTCGTCCGCCACGGCGACTACAACGCCAACGGCAGGGAGGACCTCTTCGCCCGCGACAAGTCGGGGGTGCTGTGGTTCTACCCCGGCAGGGGCGACGGCACCTTCGGTACGAGGGTGAAGGTCGGCGCGGGCTGGAACACCATGCGTGAGATCAGCGCGGCCGGAGACCTGACCGGCGACGGGCGCCGGGATCTGCTCGCCCGCGACACCGCGGGGGCGCTGTGGACGTACCCGGGCAACGGCAAGGGCGCCTTCGGCGTCCGTAAGAAGGTCGGCGGCGGCTGGAACGTCATGAACCGGCTTGCCTCGCCCGGCGACCTGACCGGTGACGGCAAGGCCGATCTGCTGGCCCGCGACGGAGCGCGGGCGCTGTGGCTGTACCCCGGCAACGGCCAGGGCGCCTTCGGCACGCGCAAGAAGCTCCCGTACGCCTGGCCTGCCGACGAGCCGGTCATGGCCACCGGTGACGTGAACGGCGACGGGCTGTCGGACATCATGCGGCCCATCAACTTCCAGCTGTTCCTCTACCACGGGAACGGGGCCGGCTCGATCAGCGGCCCGAACGCAGACATGGGCTGGGACACCGCGCCCAACGTGCGCGTCTTCTGACACAGCGCGAGGAATCCGGTTCGGCCGCCGTCGAGGGATCGACGGCGGCCGAAGCCGCATCCGCGTCAGCCCTGTCCGGGGGCCGGCCTCAGAGCTCGCGGTGCACCTTGGAGTTGGAGGCCTGGGCGCGGGGTCGGACCACCAGGAGGTCGATGTTGACGTGGGAGGGGCGGGTGACCGCCCATGTGATGGTGTCCGCCACGTCGTCCGCGGTGAGCGGCTCGGCCACTCCCGCGTAGACCTTCGCGGCCTTTTCCTCGTCGCCGCGGAAGCGGGTCGTGGCGAACTCCTCGGTCTTGACCATGCCAGGAGCCACCTCGATCACCCGGACCGGGGTGCCGACGATCTCCAGACGGAGGGTCTCGGCGAGGATGTGGGCGCCGTGCTTGGCGGCGACGTAACCACCGCCGCCCTCGTAGGTGGAGTGGGCCGCGGTGGAGGAGAGGACCACCACCGTGCCGTCGCCGCTCGCCGTGAGGGCCGGGAGCAGGGCCTGGGTGGTGTTGAGGGTGCCGATGACGTTGACCTCGAACATCTGACGCCAGTCGGCGGGGTCGCCGGTGGCGACGGGGTCCGCGCCGAGGGCGCCGCCGGCGTTGTTGACGAGGACGTCGCAGCGTTCCAGGGACGCGGCGAACTCGTCGACGGCCGGACGGTCGGTGACATCGAGGGCGTACGCGGTGGCCCGGTGTCCCGCGCCGCTCAGTTCGCCGGCGAGCGCCTCGATGCGGTCCTTGCGGCGGGCCGTGAGGACCACGTGGTACCCCGCCCCGGCGAGTTGGCGTGCGGTGGCGGCGCCGATGCCGCTGCTGGCTCCGGTGACGACGGCGACGGGGGTCCCAGCGGCGGTCATGTCCTACTCCTCGCGCGTGTGATCGATACACGGCCAGGATAGGCGGGCCGCCCGGCGGACAGCGCCTGTTCTCAGCGGCCCCGGGGGCCGTACATGATCAACGCCATGCCCGCCAGGCAGACCAGTGCGCCGATCACGTCCCAGCGGTCCGGGCGATAGCCGTCCGCGACCATGCCCCAGGCGATGGAGCCCGCGACGAAGACTCCGCCGTACGCGGCGAGGACGCGACCGAACTCGCCCTCCGGCTGAAGCGTTGCCACAAAGCCGTACGCGCCGAGGGCGATGACGCCCACGCCGATCCAGATCCAGCCCCGGTGTTCCCTGAACCCCTGCCAGACGAGCCACGCGCCGCCGATCTCGAGGAGAGCCGCGAGCAGGAAGAGGGCGGCGGAACGGACGACGAGCATGGGGCACAGCGTGCCACGCCGGACGCCCGCGTTTGCACCGGTTCAGGTCTTGACGGCCGGGCTTGCTGTTGCGTCGGAATCCGCGTTGACGTCCCGGCTCTGGATCGTTGCGGCCGCACGGTGCAGTTCGGTGAGCACCGTCCGTACGGCTCTTCGCGCGAGGCGTTCAGGACGATGGAGTACATCGATGTGACGTCGGGCGTGTACGCCGCTGAGCGGTTTGAGGACCAGCGCGGGATGCGGACGCGTGGTCCAGCGGGGCATCAGGGCCAGGCCGCCCCCGGCGGCGACCACTTCGGCAACCACCGCGAATTCGTTGATGCGATGGGCGATTTCGAGCCGTCGGTTCGCGGCAGTCGCGATGGCGTCGATGGTGGCCATGAGGGGGAAGCCGTCGTGAACGGTGATCCAGGGCTGATCCGCAACGTCTCGCGGGGTGAGGCGTCGTTTGGCGGCCAGCGGATGGTCGGCCGGCATGGCGATGTCGAGCGGTTCACGCAGCAGCGTGGTGACGGTGACAGCGCGCGGCCACGGAGGCGCATGGTCCAGATGGTGGGCGAGCACGAGGTCGTACTCGCGGGTCAGCCGCGGGAAGTGGTCCTGCGCCACGTCCTCGTCGGCGAGCGAGAGCTGCGGGCGCCCGGGGCCGGTCTGGCCCCGCAGCAGGAGCGGGAAGAATGCCGAGGCCGCGCTGTGGAAGGCCGCCACCGACACGCCTCCGTCCGGCTGGTCGACGAACTCGTCGATGGTGTGCCGTGCCCGGGCCAGCGCGGTCTCCACCTCGACCGCCGCGTCGGCCAGGGCCTGCCCGGCATCGGTGAGCACCAGCCGTCGTCCGTCACGTTCGGTGAGCGAGACGGGGATCGAGCGTTGCAGCAGCCGTAGCTGTTGTGAGATCGCCGAGGGAGTCATCAACAGCGCCTCGGCGGCCGCGGTGACACTTCCCAGCTCACCGAGCTCCCGCAAGATCCGCAACTGCCGTTCATTCATCTTCCCAGTGTAGTGAAGCTTAAGGGTTGATGAAGAAGCTCGCTCTTGGCTTCAGAGTTGAGCTGGTGCAGCGTAGGGGCGTGTTCCAAGCCCGCCGCACTGACGCAGTGCTTCTCCTTGTCGCCATCGTCTGGGGCTCCAGCTACCTGGCCGCGAAGACGGCCACCTACGCACTCCCGGTCCTGGTAGTGCTGTTCGTGCGGTACCTGTTCTCCGCGATCGCCTGCCTCACCCTCACCTTCGCCACCGCCCGCCGCCGGCACAGGCGCTGCACACGAGATGAGGTGCGTGTCGGGGCGCTCCTGGGAGTCACACAGGCGGCTGTCCTGGTACTGGAGACATACGGCGTCGCGCACACCAGCGCAGCCAACGCCGGCCTGATCATCAGCCTCACCATCGTGCTCACCCCGCTGCTGGACCGCACAGCCGGCAACGGCCGGCTTCCCCCGCGCTTCTTCGCCGCCACGGGCGTGTGCCTCCTGGCCGTCGGACTGCTCATGTCCGGCAGCGGCTTCCATGCTCCCGGGATCGGTGACCTGCTGATGCTCGCCGCCGCGGTGGTGCGCGCGGCACACGTCGCGCTCGTGGGACGGCTCACGAAGGGCCTCACTGTGCGGCCGCTGCAGCTCACGGCCGTTCAGACGGTTGTCGGCTCGGCGCTGTTCGCGGTGCCCGCCGCGAGCGGCCTGCCGATGCTGGGCCGGATCGATGCCGCCGTTCTGGCCCAACTCGTCTATCTCGCCCTGTTCTGCAGTGTGTTCGCCTTCCTCGCCCAGACCTGGGCGGTGCAGCACAGCTCTGCCAGCCGGGCGAGCCTGCTGCTCGGCACCGAACCGGTCTGGGCCGTCGCGATCGGCATCGGCCTCGGTGGCGAACGGCTCACCGTCCTCGCCGCCCTCGGCACGGCCCTCATGGTCGCCGGAACGTACTGGGGGCAGGCCATCGAACGCGCCCACCGGACCATCAAGAGCGAGGAGATCCCGTGCCGGACAACGGCACCTGCATCGGGCTGCGCGTAATCGAGCAGGGCATCGACACGGGGCCGACTCGCCCGGGCTGACGAGAAGTCAGGGACAGTCAGTCATAAAAGGTATCTTCTGGTCATGTGTGTGACGCGCAAGACCCTGCTGGCGTTGTGCGCCGCAGTGGTGATGGCGGTTGGTCCGGGAGTGAGCGCGAACGCCGGTGACCGGACGATCGTGCCGGAGGCGGACGTGGCGCACCACGGCCATGTCTCGTTGACGAGCGGGCGGCTCGGGGTCTCGCTGGTCACCGAGAGCGATGGTCCGGCGAGCCTCGCGGACGCGACCGTGCGGCTCTCCTTCTCGGTGCCCGTGGCCGCTGTCCGGGCGCTGCCCGCCGGGTGTCTGTGGGGCAGCGACCGACTGGTGCTGTGCGCGACGGGCTCGCTGCGAGCCGGTGTCGCCGGCCGCCGGGTCACGCTCGATCTGCGGACCCTCGGTACATGGGACGAGGTCGTCATGAGCGTCGGAACCCAGTGGAACGGCGGCGCGACCGACCGGAACCCGGCCAACAACGAGCATCAGGTACTGACACCGGCCACCGGAGACCCGTACGTCTTCTGAGTGCGTCAGAGGTTCCTCTCTCCCGCGTCTGGCGCCGTGCCTCCGACCTGCTGCCGGGCCGTTCAGTGTCCGCTCGCCCAGGCGATGTAGCCGTCGGGGCGGATCAGCAGCGCGCCGCTGCGGTCCGTCGTCCAGTGCGCCCGTATGACGCTGCCGGGGGCGGCCGGCGCCGCGGGGGTCTCGCCGGTCGGCGCGACCAGCACGAACCTGCCCTCGCGCAGCAGCTCGTAGAGCCGGCCCTCGGCGAGCTTCAGGTCGGGTGCGCGCTTGCCGGTGAGGCGGTGGGATCCGCGCGGCGCGGCGTACGAGATGCCGATCCCGGAGACCATGCCCATCGCCTTGGCGCCCGCGGGGCGGACCGTGTTCAGGAAGCGGGACGCGAGCGAGCGGGCGGCGCGCTGGAGCGGGGTGTGGGCCATGGCCAGGCGGACGATCGCGCCGCTGCTGCGCAGCACCATCGCGCCGACGCGGTGCCGCTCCGACTGGTAGCTGTCGAGCAGGGCCTCGGGGTCGGGGGCCCGGCCCTGGAGGACCGAGGCGAGCTTCCAGGAGAGATTCGCCGCGTCCTGCAGGCCGGTGTTCATGCCCTGGCCGCCCGCGGGGGAGTGGACGTGCGCCGCGTCGCCCGCGAGGAAGACCCGGCCCGTCCGGTACGAGGGGACCTGGCGCTCGTCGCTGTGGAAGCGGGAGATCCAGCGCGCGTCGTGCATGCCGTGGTCGGTGCCGAGGGCGAGGCGGGCGATCTCGCGCACCTCGTCGAGGTCGACGGGCTCGCTGTCGGGGACCTGGCGCGTGCGGTTCCAGCCCATGACCCGGTACCAGCCGTCGCCGAAGGGGGCGATGAAGGCGAAGGCGTCGCCCGCGCCGTTGACCGTGAGGAGGTCTTCGGGCTCATCCGTGAGCCGGACGTCCGCGAGGACGATGGAGCGGATCACGGAGACGCCCGGGAACGGCAGATCGAGGGCCTTGCGCACGGCGCTGCGCACTCCGTCGGTGCCGACCAGATAGCGGGCGCGCAGGGTGCGGCGCGTGCCGTCGGCGTCCTGGACCTCGGCGGTGACCTCTTCGGAGGACTGGGTCAGGCCGAGCAGCTCCGTCCCGTGCCGGAAGGTCACGCCGGTCGAGAGCGCACGGCGCTCCAGCAGATGCTCCACCTCGTACTGCGGGGTGATGAGCAGATACGGGAAGCGGGAAGGCAGCCGTGACAGGTCCATTGAGAGCCGGCGGAAGAGCCGCAGGCCGGTGATGGGCGTGCCCTTCTTGACCAGTTCGTCGGCCAGTCCGCGGGAGTCCAGCAGCTCCAGCGTGCGGGCGTGCACGCCGAACGCCCGCGTCATGTTGCTCGTCTCGTGCGGGCGGCGCTCGACGACGGTGACGGATACGCCCGCGGCGGCGAGGTCGCCCGCGAGCAGCATGCCGGTGGGGCCCGCGCCCACGACGAGGACGTCGGTGATGTCACCGGGGCGGGCGGCCTGCGCGGCGCGCTGGGCCGCCGGCGTGCCGGTCGTTCCTTCGGTGCTGGGCTTGCCGTTCATGGCTGCCTCCTGGGTGCCAACGCTTGTTGGTCAACGCTTGTTGGCAAATGTAGAGCGGCCGGGCCTGGCATGTCAACACCTGTTGGCCTACAGTTGTTGGCATGATGACGGAAGCCCCGAGCGGTCCGCGCCGCTCCGATGCCACCCGGGCCGCGATCCTCGAAGCGGCGCGCGAGCGCTTCGCCGCGGACGGGTACGAGCGCGCCACCATCCGCGCCATCGCCCGCGACGCAGGCATCGACCCGTCGATGGTCATGCGCTACTACGGCAACAAGGAGGGGCTGTTCGCCGCCGCCTCCGAATTCGATCTGCGCCTGCCCGAGTTGGGCGCCCTGCCCGCCAAGCACATAGGCGCGGTCCTGGTCTCCCACTTCCTTGACCGGTGGGAGCAGGACGAGGTGCTGACCGCGCTGCTGCGGGCGAGCGTCACCAATGCCGCTGCCGCCGAGCGGGCGCAGGAGATCTTCAAGGGCCAGCTCGGGCCCGTCGCCGCCGCCATCTGCCCCGACCCGGCCGAGGCTCCCCGCCGCGCCGCCCTCGCCGCCTCGCAGATTCTCGGGATGGCGCTCGCTCGGTATGTGCTCCGTTTCCCACCCGCCGCCGACATGCCCAGAGAAGAGGTGATCGCCTGGCTGGCACCGACGATTCAGCGGTATCTGACGGCGGAGGAGCCGTAGAGCCCTTGGTTCGTACAATCTCTGCATGACGCAGAAGAATGCGGACGGGCGCGAAGAACTGCCTGCCGGGCGCGATGCGGTGCCGAGCGGGCGCGGCAGGCTGATGGACGAGCTGTCCACCGCCTCGCGGCGCTACATGGCCTCGTACGCCCTGTTCAACCAGGCCCTCGCCGACCATCTGCGGCTGCACCCCACCGATCTGCAGTGCCTCAATCTGCTGGGGCTCGAACCGGGTCCTGTCACCACCGGGCGTGTCGCCGAGCTGACCGGGCTGACCACCGGGTCCGCGACGCGGCTCGTCGACCGGCTGGAGCGGGCCGGGTATGTCACGCGCGAGCGCGACGCCGAGGACCGGCGGCGGGTGCTGGTGACCCTGGTGCCCGAGCGGATGGCGGAGTTCGCTGCGGTGTGGCAGAAGCTGAACGGTTCCTGGTACGCCATGTTCGATGCGTACAGCGACGAGGAGGTCGCCCTCCTCACCGCCCATATGCGACGGACCGTGGAGCTCAGTGCCGCGCAGATCGAGCGCCTGCGGGGCGGCGAGCTCTGACCGGGCCGAGGGCGCGGGCCGGCAATCGGCGCTGAACTATGCGGCGGCGCCGCCGAATTCCCGCACGGCCTCCTCGACGATCGCCTGCAGACGGGCGTGGTGGGCGCCCCGCCAGTACACCCGGTCGCAGGCCGTGCACTGCGCGAATACGTCGTACGAGCGCTGCGTGCCCTGCTGCAACTGGTCCTGGACCGAGTTCTTGTCGGCCTCCGCCAGCCGGCCGTTGCACGCCGTGCAGCGGGTCCACGGCTCGAGCGCGGGCGCGAACCGCTCCAGTACGTCACGGAGCTGGTCGTCCGGCCGGTCGCTGTAGATGTACGCCCCCGCCCAGATCTCCCGTCGCCGCAGCAGCCCGCGGTCCCGGGAGAGCAGCACCCGCCGCTCCTTTGCCGAGAGGGCGGCGAGCGCGGGGTCGCCGATGTCCTCGTTCTCGTACGCGGCGTCGACGCCGAGGAGCCGCAGTCGCCGCGCCAGCGTGCCCAGGTGGACGTCGAGCAGGAAGCGCAGCGGGGCGCCGGGGACCTGCTGAGGCCGCTCGACGCCGTACACCTCGACGCTCTCGCCCGTGCTCGGGATGTGGGAGACCGCCACCTCGCGGCCGTCGACGAGCAGCCGGCCCGCCTCCGTGAGCGGGACGCCGAGCGACTCGATGACATGGCCGAGCGTCGACGATCCGTCGGTGACCAGGGCCGTACGCCCCTGCCGACGCTCCGAGGGGATGAAGAGGCGCAGCTCAGGGGCGACGCTGAGGTGGATTTCCGGTCCGTTCACGCCGCCAGCATGTCATCGGGCGGCGCGGAAGGCATCCGCGTTCTCCTCGGCCCAGTGGGCGAAGGTGCGGGCGGGGTGGCCGGTCAGTTCCTCGACGGTCGTGGTGAGGGGGGCGGGCGAACCGTCCGTCGAGGCCCAGTAGTTGAGCAGACCGTCGGCGAAGGCGCCGGGCATGTACCCGGCAATGGACTCCTTCCAGGCCTCGCGCGTCACGGTGTTGAAGGGGAAGGGGCTGCCGACGGCGCGTTCGAGGATCGCGAGCTGCTCGGTGAACGTGAGCGATTCGGGGCCGGTCAGGTGGTACGTGCTGCCCCGCAGTCGCGGCTGGGTGAGCGCCGCGAGCGCGGCTTCCGCGATGTCCCGCTCGTGGATCGGATCGCCGTAACTGCCGGGGTACGGCAGGTCGATCGCGCCCGTGGACTCCAGTGCCCAGCGCCACTGGAGCGCGTTGCCCGCGAAGGCTCCGGGCTGCAGGACGGTGCTCTCGACGGGCGAGGCGGCGAGCGCCTGCTCGACCGCGAGATGGGAGGCGGCGATCGGGTTGTCCGCGGCGTCCGGGTCGAGGACGGAGCTCGACGAGAGCAGCACTATGTGCTCGACGCCCGCGGCGTCGGCCTCGTCGAGGAAGGCTCCGATGTGCGACGGCTCGGCGTACAGAAAGACGGAGGTGACGGAGTCGAGGGCGGCCGGGAAGGTCGCGGGATCGTCGAGCGCGCACTTCACGGCGTTGACGCCCGCGGGCAGGCTGAGCTTCTCGGGGGCGGCGGATGCGGCCCGGACATCGGCTCCGGCCTGCTGCAGGAGCGTGATGAGGGTGGAGCCGACTTTGCCGCGGCTGCCGGTGACGAGCACGGTCATGGCTGAGGTTCCTTAGGGGAGTTGTGTGCGGTGCAGCTCGGGCGACGCGGAAAGGTTGCTCCGAGGGCACGGGACGCGCAGTCACACCGCTCAATTAGGTGATGTTGCGCAGAATCTGCGTGACGCAGATAAATATCCGTGAAGAGGGCCTGCCCGTCAAGCACATAAAGCGCGAGCGAGCCCGGCAGGACCCGGAAGGCGGGCCCTAGCCTCGCGGGGTTGCCCGCAGATCCAGCCGCCAGTCGTTCGACGTCGCCACGTTGCCCGGTGGGTACTCGAAGTCGCACTCGCCCATCAGCTCGAAGCCCGCCTTCCTGCACACCGCGTTCGAGGGGCGGTTGTCAGGGGGCGGGAACGCGTGCAGATATCGGTGCCTGTGCTGCGCCCGTGCCTCCTCGACGACCGCCACCGCGCCCGCCGTCGCTATCCCCCTGCCCTGGAAGGCGGACAGGACGCTCCAGCCCGTCTCGTACACCTGCCGTCCCTGCCACGGCTTCTCCCAGAAGCCGACCGTGCCTGCCGCCTCACCCGTCTCTGCCAGGACGATGCGGTACATCCGGCCCCTGCCGGTACGGTCGGAGCTCAGCTCCACATAGCGCTCGTGCCGCGTGATCAGCTGTTCCTCCGTCTCCGGGCCTCCCAGGTGCGTCATCAACTCCGGTGCGTTCGCAGCGCGCAGCAGGTCGAAGTCGTCCTCGGACCATGGCTCGATCCGTACCTGCGGTGCTTTGATCTCCATGTCACGCACTGTAAGACGCAGGTCTGACAACCGGGGGTCACGAGGATGAGCTTCACCGGTGTGTGGGCGATCGGTGCCGTCCCCGACGCCGAAGTTGTCGCCCTGCCCGGGCGCTTCGCCCACCTGGAGGGGGAGTGGACCACGCCTCCCAGCTACGCCGATGACCTGGCGTGGTGGCTGAGTGGCGGCGACCGCGAGCCGTACTTCACGCCCGAGCCCACGCCCGCCGCCCTCCGTTTCGCCGCCTTCGCGCGCAGCGGCGGCCCGAGCGCACCGGCCGTGACCGCGATGAAGGAGGCGAGCATGGACCTCCTCCGCACGGCCGAAGGCAGCGCTGCGTTTGCCGCCGCCGCCCACAAGGGGGACCCTGCCACCGCCCTCTGCTACGGCCTCGGGGCGGAGGCTGCCGCCCGGCTCCCCGGCTGGTTCGGAGACTTCCTGCTGACCGCCGCCGAAGTACGGGCCGTCCTCCCGCACGCCGAGTCCGTGCTCGCCGTCCACGGGCCCCGCCGTACGGAGATCCTCGCGCGGATCGACGCCTGGATGTCGGCCATGAGCGACGACCCCGGCTTCGATGCGCGCATGCTGCTGGACGGGCCGCTGCGGGTGCTGCGATACGCCGCAGCGGGTGGAACGGGAGCGGTCGGCGTCACCGAAAGCTACTGAGAGCTGCTGAGAGCTGCTGAGGGCTATCCCGGGGCCTGGCGTGCGTACGCCGTCGGCGGGACGCCCACCGTCGCGGTGAAGTCCCGTACGAGATGCGCCTGATCGCTGTAGCCGAGCTCGGCGGCCAGCTCCGCCCAGTCCGGCGCACCTTCGCCCGCCGGATCCTCGCCCGACTCGGCCCGCTCAAGCGCCTCATGGATGCGATAGCGCAGGATGACCCACTTGGGTCCGACGCCGACGTACGCAGCGAAGAGCCGCTGGAGCGAACGCGCCGACACTCCTTCCGCCGCCGCGAGCTCGGCGACGCGCCGGATCGTACGGTCCGTACGCACCAGATCGACAAGCGTCATCGCCCGCAGCGCCTGTGGGTCCGCCGCCGGCTCCAGGCCCAGCAGGAAGGCGTCCAGGGAGGCCACCCGCGCGTCCTCCGCCTCCGGCCCGACGATCGCCCCCGCCGTCCGGGCATCCGCGCCCGCCAGCACGTCCGTGACCGGCACCCGCTGACCCGTCCAGTCGGAAACCGGCCAGCGGGGCGCGAACGGCCGGAAGCCGCCGGGCCGGAACTGCACCCCGCACACCCGCCCCCGGCCCTCCAGTTTCTGTGTGAAGAGCCCCAGGCCGACGCCGGCGACCTCGCCCCACGCCGGCTCGTCGCCGTGCCTCTGGAAGACCGCGTTCACGGACGGATGCGGCACCACATGGGAGGCGTACGGCTCCGTGAGGTCCCAGTCGATGAGCCAGTAGTGCTCGAGATACGGGCGCAGCTCGGGGGCTGGCTCCCGGCGGCGGAAATCGACCCGCGCGAAGAGCTCGCGGGCCTCGACGATTCCCCTGGTGTCGCGTCGTGGACCGGCCATGACGCGGATCCTATGTCGCGTTTGTTCAATACGCAGGGTGCCTGTCACGTCCTACCGTCGAGGGATGACGAAGACCATCAGTGAGCTGCTCGACGCGGCGGCGGAGCATGCCGTTCCGGTTGTGCGCGGCATCGCCGACGACCGGCTGTCCGACCCCACGCCGTGTGTCGAGTACGACGTACGCAGCCTGACCGACCACCTCATCCAGGTGGTGATCAACTTCCAGAAGCTGGCCGCGAAGCAGGACTCCGACTTCTCGTCCGAGCCGCACTACATGCAGGGCGACTGGCGGGGCCGGTTCGCCGACGAGACTGCCGCACTCGTCGCGGCGTGGGCGGCTCCGGGCGCCGAGGAGGGCACCACCGGGAGCATGGGATTCCCGGCCAGAACCGTCGCCAACATGGCGCTGGGCGATCTGACCGTGCACGCCTGGGACCTGGCCCGCGCCACCGGGCAGGAGTTCACGCCGGATCCGGCCGTGGTCGACGAGATCGGGCCCGCGCTCGCGGAGATGGCGCCCATGGCACGGCAGGGCGGCGTGTTCGGCGAGCCCGTCGAGGTGGGGGACGACGCGTCCGCGTTCGACCGGGTGCTCGCGCTGACCGGCCGTGACCCGCACTGGCAGCCCAAGCGGCCCGAGTAGCCCGCGGCGGACCGGGACCCGGCAATCCGGTGGCCCGGCAACCCGGGTGGCTGGAGCAACCCGGCAACCCGGGCGGCCGGAGCAGCCCGCGAGGACCAGGCAACGGCTTCACCCGGCGGCGCTCGGCTTCACCGGGCGGGGCGCCGCCACCCTGCGATCCGCGGCTCGCTCAGGCCACCTGCGCCCTGCCGGAGCGCCGGCTCAGGGCCACACCAGGCAGTACGGCTGGTGCCCCGCCTCATGCAGACGATGGCTGAAATCCTGCCATTCGTGCAGCAGTTGGTAGACGTTGAAGGCGTCCCGCGGGCCGCCCCGGTCCGGGACCGTCGACCAGATGAAGGCAGCCGCACCCACGGACTCCTCGCCGATGTCCCGCAGCGGGTCGACCACCGTCATCGGAAGCTTGACCACCGCATAGTCGGGGTGGAGCACCACCAGCTCCAGCGGCGGCACTTTGTTCAGCGGCATGCCCTGGATGCCGGTCAGCACCATGGCGGCTATCGTCTCCGGTTTGATCTTGGCGAACATCCCGCCCATGCCGAGCTCGTCGCCGCCCAATTCCTCCGGGCGCATCGAAATCGGCACCCGAGCGGCCGTGGCTCCGTCAGGCGCACCGAAATACTTGTAGGTCACCCCCACTCGGCCGCTCCTGCTTCCCAAGGGCTCGTGCGCGCCTGCGTCGCCTCGCCGGTGCTTTCCACGCCGGGCAGGCTCGGGACCCAGGTCGTCGGTCCCCTCGCCCAGTCCGCCACCGCGATGCATATCTCCACCCGACCACTCGCAGCCCCCGCCGCGCAACCCGATCATCGTGACAGTGACCTCCCCCACGAACGTACTGTGAAACACCAGTCCGCAAGAACGTCGGGGCCTCTGACACCATGGATTCCGTGAGCTTTCCCAATGTCGCCCCAGTTTCGCAGACGCGAGCGGGGTGACGCCCTTTCGTAATACGAGGAGACCGCGCTCCCTGCTCACCGGTGGCCGAGATCCTCTCTCCCGGCCCCACCGAACACCCGAATCGCAGATCAGGACCAAAGTGGCGTATTCATACGAAGCCCCAGTTTCGCAGTCGCTTTTCGACCGCGCGTCCCTCGTGACGCCCGGCGGCGTCAACTCTCCCGTCCGCGCCTTCCGAGCCGTGGGCGGTACGCCCCGGTTCATGGTGTCCGGAAACGGCCCATACCTTACCGATGCGGACGGACGCGAATATGTCGACCTTGTCTGCTCCTGGGGGCCGATGATCCTCGGGCACTCCCACCCGGCCGTCATCGAGGCGGTGCAGTCGGCGGTCGCCCGCGGCACCTCCTTCGGCACGCCCGGCGAGGGGGAAGTCACACTCGCCGAGGAGATCGTGGACCGGATCGACCCCGTCGAGCAGGTACGCCTGGTTTCCAGCGGTACCGAAGCGACGATGTCCGCGATCCGGCTGGCGCGCGGCTTCACCGGCCGGACCAAGATCGTGAAGTTCGCCGGCTGCTACCACGGTCATGTGGACGCGCTGCTGGCCGCCGCCGGCTCGGGCGTGGCGACGTTTGCGCTGCCGGACACCCCAGGAGTCACGGGCGCGCAGGCCGGGGACACCATCGTGCTGCCGTACAACGATCTGGCGGCGGTGCACGAGGCCTTCCGCGCGCACCCCGGTGAGATCGCCTGTGTGATCACCGAGGCATCGCCGGGCAACATGGGCGTCGTACCGCCGCTGCCCGGCTTCAACGAGGGTCTCAAGGCGGCCTGTGCGAAGAACGGCGCGCTGTACATCTCCGACGAGGTCATGACCGGATTCCGTACCTCGAGGGCGGGTTGGTACGGCGTCGACGGCGTCGTACCCGATCTGATGACCTTCGGCAAGGTCATGGGCGGTGGCTTCCCCGCGGCGGCTTTCGGCGGCCGCCAGGACGTCATGGCGCACCTCGCCCCGGCCGGTCCGGTCTACCAGGCGGGCACGCTCTCCGGTAACCCGATCGCGACCGCTGCCGGTCTGGCGCAGCTGCGGCTGCTGGACGACGCCGCGTACGAGAAGGTCAACGCGGTCTCGGCCGAGATCCAGGATCTTGTGACGCAGGCGCTCGGCAAGGAGGGTGTGGCCCACCGGCTCCAGACGGCGAGCAACATGTTCTCCGTCTTCTTCACCGGCTCTCAGGTCAGGAACTACGAGGACGCGAAGAAGCAGGAGTCCTTCCGCTTCACCGCCTTCTTCCACTCGATGCTCGCCCAGGGCGTCTACCTGCCGCCGTCGGCCTTCGAGTCCTGGTTCGTCTCCACCGCCCACGACGACCGGGCGATCGAGCGGATCGCCGCCGCGCTGCCCGCCGCCGCCCGCGCCGCCGCCGAGGCGACGGAGGTGTCGGCATGAGCGAGATCACTGTGGTCCATCTGCTGCGGCACGGCGAGGTCGAGAACCCCGACGGTGTGCTCTACGGCCGCCGGGCCGGCTACCACCTCTCCGAGCTCGGCCGGCAGATGGCCGACCGGGTCGCCGAGCATCTCGCCGACCGCGACATCACCCATGTCGTCTCCTCGCCGCTCGAGCGCGCCCAGGAGACGGCGACCCCCATCGCCAAGAGCCACAGCCTCACCCTCGACACCGACGAGCGGCTGATCGAGGCGGCGAACGTCTTCGAGGGCAAGACCTTCGGCGTCGGTGACGGCGCGCTGCGCAGGCCGTCCAACTGGAGGCATCTGACCAACCCGTTCCGCCCGTCGTGGGGGGAGCCGTACGTCGATCAGGTCGTACGGATGACGAGTGCGCTGGAGGCGGCGCGGGACGCGGCCCGCGGCCACGAGGCCGTCTGCGTCAGCCATCAGCTGCCGATCTGGATCGTGCGGAGTTTTGTCGAGCGGCGCCGGCTCTGGCACGACCCGCGACGGCGGCAGTGCACTCTGGCATCGCTGACCACATTCACGTACGAGGGCGACCGGATTGTTTCCGTCGGTTACAGCGAGCCCGCGCGTGATCTTGTTCCGGCGCATCTTCTCGCCGGTGCAAAGCCCGTGAAGGGCAAGGCCAAAGCATTTGGTGCGTAGCGCGGCGCACGTACGGCGCACAGTAGGGCGCTAGTACGGCGCAAGGTTGGCCCCGCAGCTCGGTGATCATTCGTGAGTAGTCCGTGAGCAGTTCCTCACGGACGCCCACGAAAACGAGTGCGAGTCTTTCGGAACCCCCGTCTTCCGTTTGGCATCTAAACCATTGAGGTTTGGACGGGCTCTCCCGACCCGGGAGAGCGGGGGACCGGGGGGCGACAGATATGCGTGACATCAGTCGAAGGGGCTTGCTGGGGGCGGGACTTGGAGCCGCGGCCGCGATCTCGATCGCGGGCTGCGGCTCGTCCGGTCTGGACGTTGGCGGACTTATCGGATCGGGCAAGGACGGTGACGGGGGGAAGCCGTCCCCGTCCAAGCCCGAGGGCCGGCCCATCGGTGACGGCTCCACGTCCGACACCGGAAAGCAGCCCAACCAGCCGCCGAAGCCCGTTCCGCTTGAGCCGGGCCAGACGCCGCCGCAATTCGTCGTCTTCTCCTGGGACGGCGCGGGCGAGGTCGGCAACGGTCTCTTCCCGCGCTTCCTCGAACTCGCGAAGAATCACGACGCGGCGATGACCTTCTTCCTCTCCGGGCTCTATCTGCTCCCGGAGTCGAAGAAAACGATCTACCGCCCGCCGAACAATGGCATCGGCGCGTCCGACATCGGTTATCTCACCGACGGTCACATCAAGGAGACGCTGAAGTACGTACGCCAGGCATGGCTCGACGGCCATGAGATAGGCACGCACTTCAACGGGCATTTCTGCGGCGGCTCCGGATCGGTCGGCAACTGGTCGCCCGCGGACTGGCAGAACGAGATAGACCAGGCTGTGAAGTTCGTCACCGAGTGGCGTACGAACACCGGCTGGACGGACATCGATCCGCTGCCCTTCGACTACCGCAAGGAACTCGTCGGCGCCCGCACGCCCTGTCTGCTCGGCCAGGACAAGCTGCTGCCCACGGCGAAGAAGCTCGGCTGGCGCTACGACGCGAGCTCGCCCGGCGGCCGCCAGATGTGGCCCGTCAAGTGCCAGGGTCTGTGGGATCTGCCGCTCCAGCAGATGCCGTTCCCGGGGCACTCCTTCGAGGTGCTCTCGATGGACTACAACATCCTCGCCAACCAGTCGCAGAATTCGACCAAGGGCATGCCCGAGCGCTATCCCGGCTGGAAGAAGCAGGCCACCGACGCCTACCTCGCCGGATTCAATCGCGCCTACGAGTCCAATCGCGCGCCCTTCTACATAGGCAACCACTTCGAGCAGTGGAACGGCGGCATCTACATGGACGCCGTCGAGGAGGCTCTCAAGGGCATGGCCGGCAAGAAGGACGTACGGCTGGTCTCCTTCCGGCAGTTCTGCGACTGGCTCGACGTCCAGGACCCGCAGGTGCTCGCCAAGCTTCGTACGCTCGAGGTCGGCCAGTCGCCGGCCGGCGGCTGGAACACATTCTTTAAGGCAGCTTGACAAGGTGCGTTACGGGCACCCAGGGGGTCGCGGAAAGATCCCCGGAACGGCCATGCGAAACTTTTCACATGAGCCTTGGTCGTGCCCCTCACGCTGCCGTGCTGACCGCCGTGGTCGCCGTCGGCGCGCTCACCCTGTCCGCCTGCAGCGGTGACTCCAACGGCAAGTCCGGCGGTGGCGGCAACACCAACTTCGTCACCAACACCGGCGGCATCTCGACCGTCGCGAAGGGGGAGCGGACGGCTCCCAACGAGCTCTCCGGCGAGACCCTCGAAGGCAAGCAGCTCGACATCGCCGACCTCAAGGGCAAGGTCGTCGTGATGAACGTCTGGGGCTCCTGGTGCCCGCCCTGCCGGGCCGAGGCGCCGTATTTCTCCAAGGTCTCCAACGAGACCAAGGACAAGGGAGTGGAGTTCGTCGGGATCAATACCCGCGACCACAACAAGAGCCCGGCGCTCGCCTTCGAGAAGGACTACTCGATCACCTACCCGAGCCTGTACGACCCGGTGGGCAAACTGATCGTCAATGGCTTCCCCAGGGGCAGCCTCAATCCGCAGGCCATTCCCTCCACGATCGTGCTCGACCGTGAGGGGAAGATCGCGGCGCGCTCGCTGAAGGCGCTCGACGACAAGGAACTCCACGAGATCATCGATCCGCTGATCGCGGAGAAGTGATCTTGTGCATGTTCTCGCTGCCGCTTCCGGCATGAATGAGACGGTCTTCGGCGGGGCACTCGTCCTCGCCCTGCCCATCGCCGTACTCGGCGGGCTCGTCTCGTTCTTCTCGCCCTGCGTGCTGCCGCTCGTACCCGGCTATCTGTCGTACGTCACCGGGGTCAGCGGCAGCGATCTGGCCGAGGCCAGACGCGGCCGGATGGTCGCGGGAGCCTCCCTCTTCGTGCTCGGCTTCACCGCCGTCTTCGTCTCCGGCGGGGCGCTCTTCGGCTACTTCGGCTCCACCCTGCAAGGACAGAAGGAGATCCTCTCCAAGATCCTCGGTGTGCTGATGGTCCTGCTGGGCGTCTTCTTCATGGGGTTGATGCCCTGGCTCACCCAGCGGGAATTCCGCATCCACAAGCGGCCGGTGACCGGTCTGGTGGGCGCCCCGCTGCTGGGCGCGCTGTTCGGCGTCGGCTGGACGCCGTGCATCGGACCGACGCTCGCGTCCGTGAACGCGCTGGCCGCCGAGCAGGCGAGCGCGGGCCGGGGGGCCATACTGACCGTCGCGTACTGCATCGGTCTCGGGCTGCCCTTCGTGCTCGCGGCGGTGGCCTTCCGCAAGGCGCTCGGCGCCTTCGGCTGGGTCAAGCGCCACTACGCCTGGGTGATGCGGATCGGCGGCGTCATGATGATCGCGACCGGTCTGCTGCTGCTCACCGGCGTCTGGGACGGCCTGGTGCAGGACATGCAGGGCTGGGCCAACGGCTTCACGGTGGGGATCTGAGTTCGATGAGCAAGACAGAAGCGACGGAGCAGGAATTCGGTGCGGCCGGGTCCCAGCTCTCCACCGCTCCCCAGGAAGAGCTCATCGGCGGGCCCACGCTCGGGATCCTCGGCTGGGCCCGCTGGTTCTGGCGGCAGCTGACCTCGATGCGGGTGGCGCTGATCCTGCTCTTCATGCTCTCGCTCGGTGCGATCCCCGGCTCGCTCATCCCGCAGAACAGCGTGGACGAGCTGAAGGTGCGGACCTTCAAGGAAGCGCACCGGACGGTCTCGCCGCTCTACGACAAGCTGCAGTTCTTCGACGTCTACAGCTCGGTCTGGTTCTCGGCGATCTACATCCTGCTGTTCGTCTCCCTCATCGGGTGCATCGTGCCGCGCTCCTGGCAGTTCGTCGGGCAGCTGCGCGGCCGCCCGCCGGGCGCTCCCGGCAGGCTGACCCGGCTGCCCGCGTACACCACATGGCGTACGGAGGCCGAGCCCGCGCAGGTGCGTGAGGCCGCGCTCGCGATGCTGAAGAAGCGCCGCTTCCGTGCCCACACCGTCGGCGACGCGGTCGCCGCCGAGAAGGGCTATCTGCGCGAGGCCGGAAACCTGCTCTTCCACATCGCACTGATCGTGATGCTGGTCGCCTTCGCCGCGGGACAGCTCTTGAAGTCCGAGGGCGGCAAGCTGATCGTAGAGGGCGACGGCTTCTCCAACACCCTCATCCAGTACGACGACTTCAGGTCCGGATCGCTGTACAGCACGGACGACCTCGTACCGTTCAGCTTCAGCCTGGACAGGTTCACCGGCACGTACCAGAAGAACGGGCCGCAGCGCGGTACCCCGCGCACCTTCGAGGCCGACGTCACCTACTCCCGGGCAGGCGGCCCGGACAAGAAGTCCGTCATCCAGGTCAACAAGCCCCTGGTCATCGACGGCACCAAGATCTTTCTGCTGTCCCACGGCTATGCGCCCGTCGTCACCGTCCGGGACGGCAAGGGCAGGGTCGTCTTCAACGGCCCGGTGCCGCTGCTGCCGATCGACAACAACGTCACCTCGACCGGCGCGATCAAGGTGATGGACGGCTACCGCGACAAGAACGGCAAGAGGGACCAGCTGGGCTTCCAGGCCTTCTTCGTCCCGACGTTCGGCGGCGCGGGCAAGGGCACGATGTTCTCGCAGTTCCCGGGGCTCGAGTTCCCGGTGCTCGCGCTCACCGGCTACCACGGCAGCCTGGGCGTGGACGCGGGTCTGCCGCAGAACGTCTACCAGCTCGACACCAGCAAGATGAAGCAGTTCAAGGACGCGCACGGCCAGATCCTCAAGGCGCGGCTGCTGCCCGGCGAGAAGATGACCCTGCCGGACGGCGCGGGTTCCATCACCTTCGAGAAGGAAGTGAAGGAGTGGGCGAGCTTCCAGATCTCGCAGCAGCCCGGCAACGGCTGGGCGCTGACCGGTGCGATCTGTGCCATCGGGGGTCTGGTCGGCTCGCTGTTCATCCAGCGCCGCCGGGTCTGGGTCAAGGCCGTACGGGGCGATGACGGCGTCACCGTCGTCGAGATGGCGGGGCTGGGGCGCAGCGAGTCCCCGAAGCTCCCCGAAGAGCTGGCCGACCTGGCCATGACGCTGCATGCAGAGGCGCCGACCGCGCCGGAACCCGAACCTGAACCCGAAGACGTACCTGCCGAAGGGGCTGAGAAGTGACTCTCGCCGCCGCTACCAACGAAAATCTGGCGCACATCAGCAATGTGCTGGTCTATTCGTCGATGGCCGTCTACACGCTGGCCTTCTTCGCACACATCGCGGAATGGGTCTTCGGCAGCCGCAGCAAGGTCGGCCGCACGGCCGCCGCGCTGACCGGCACCGCCGCCGCGGCCCCCTCGGTCACGGTCCAGGTGAAGAAGCAGGGCGGCGGCACCGCCGTACTGGACAAACCGAAGATCGTCACCCGCTCCGCGGCCGGCACCCGGAACGTCCCGGACGGCCCCGGTGCGGCCGGCGGCACCGAGAAGGGCGACCTGTACGGGCGGATCGCCGTCTCGCTGACCGTGCTCGCCTTCCTCGTCGAGGCGGGCGGCGTCCTCGCCCGCGCGCTGTCGGTGCAGCGGGCCCCCTGGGGCAACATGTACGAGTTCTCCATCACCTTCTCCACGGTGGCGGTGGGCGCGTACCTCGGCTTCCTGCTCGCCCGGAAGAACGTCCGCTGGATGGGGCTGCTGCTGGTCACCACCGTCCTGCTGGACCTCGGCATCGCCACCACCTGGCTGTACACGGACAGCGACCAGCTGGTGCCCGCCCTCCACTCGTACTGGCTGTGGATCCACGTCTCCACCGCGATCTTCTGCGGCGCGGTCTTCTACCTGGGCGCGGTCGGCACCCTTCTCTACCTGTTCCGCGACAGCTACGAGAACAAGCTGGCGAACGGCGGCAACCCGAGCTCCTTCGCCCGGTCCGTCCTGGAACGGCTGCCCGCGGCCGCCTCGCTCGACAAGTTCTCGTACCGCATCAACGCCGCGGTCTTCCCGCTGTGGACCTTCACGATCATCGCGGGCGCGATCTGGGCGGGCGACGCCTGGGGCCGCTACTGGGGCTGGGACCCCAAGGAGGTCTGGTCCTTCATCACCTGGGTCGCGTACGCCTGCTATCTGCACGCCCGCGCCACCGCGGGCTGGAAGGGCCGCAAGGCAGCCACCCTGGCGCTCATCGCCTTCGGCTGCTGGCTCTTCAACTACTACGGCGTGAACATCTTCGTCACCGGCAAGCACTCCTACGCGGGCGTCTGAGGTAGCGGACGCGCTGCCCGGGAGCGACGCTGGTGCCATGAGCGACGCGATCGGGTACGGCACCAGCGAGACCCGGGACGGCGGCGTACAACTTCTGCACTTCGAGCTGCGTCTGCCGCACCCGGTGATCCGGACCTGGGCGGCGGTCGCCACGCCGGAGGGCCTGCCGACCTGGCTGGCAGCCGCCGACGTCCTGGAACCGCGGATCGGCGGGGCGGTCGCGCTGCACTGGCTCAACGCCGATGCGGAGGGCCGCCACACGGTCGCCGAGGGCACTGTGACGGCGTGGGACATGGAGCGGGTCGTCGAGTACACGGTCGGCGTCCACGGCCGGATCCGTTTCCATCTGGAGCGGTACGGCGCGGACGGCACGGCGGGCACGACGCTCCGCTTCACCAATGAGTTCCGGGGCACGGACGAGCTGCGGCTGGACAACCTGGCGGGCTGGCACCACCACTTCGAGCTGCTGGCTGCGGCATTGGAGGGGCGGCCGATGACGGGCGCGGACTGGGACGCGTGGACGCCGGACCGGTGGGAGCAGCTGCGGTCGGAGTACGCGGCGGTGGAGTACGGCGGAAGCCCAGGCCCAACCGGTGATTGAGGCGCTGGGGGTCCCTCGGAACGGACCGGGTCAGCCCGCCGTGATCGCGTCGAGCTGCGCCCGCAGATACGTGTGCGAGTCGATGCCCCGTACCTGCGTGCCCGGGTCGCACTCGTAGAAGTAGACCAGCGAGATCAACTCCTCGGCCGGTACGTCCGCCGGTGGTGGCAGCACCCGGTGCCGGCCCGAGCGCCAGCGGCCGTCCGTCCAGCGGGCCATCAGATCCCCGATGTTGATGGTGAAGGCGTCGGGGTCGTACGGCGCGTCCTCCCAGCCGCCCTCGTCCGTGAAGACCTGGAGTCCGCCCCTGCCCGCCTGCCGGTCCAGGACCGTGACCGTGCCGAAGTCGGTGTGCGGGCCGATGCGGAACTGGCCCGGCTGCGGCCTGCCGAGCCGCTCCCGGCTCGGGTACCAGTTCACATTGAAGCCCCAGGTCGGATGCGTGGTGTGGCGGGTGAAGAAGGTCTCAGGTTCGCCCAGCGCGACACCGAGCAGCTCGAGGAGGCGGTCCGACAGGTCCCGCATCTGCCCGAGATACGTCTCCACCAGGGCCCTGAGCCGCGGCACCTCGCCCGGCCAGGTGTTGGGCAGGAACCACTCGGCGTCCACCGCCGCAACGCCGGTCGGGTCTTCGGCCGCGAAGGACAGCGACTCCTTCAGGTCCGGCGGGGTCTCGGTGCCCTCGGCATAGCCGTTGGCCTCCGCGCCCGGGCCCAGCCAGCCCCGTCCGCCGACCCGCACGGCGTACGGCTCCTTCGCCTCCTGCGGCAGCCGGAAGAACTCGCCGGCCGCCTCCCGGATCTCCATCCGCAGCCCCGGATCGACACCGTGCCCCGTGACCAGCAGGAATCCGGCGGTCCGCAGGGCCCGGTCGACGCTCGCGGCAATCCGCGCGCGGGCTGCCGGGTCCCCGGAGAACCAGGGGCGCAGATCGATCGTGGGGATCCTGGGTCCCGCCACCTCAGTCGTCTGAGTCACCGATGTCCTCGTTCCACAGCTCGGGGTTGGCCTCGATGAAGTCACGCATCAGGCTTCTGCATGCGGCGTCGTCCAACAGCACGATCTCCACGCCGCATTCGGCCAGCCAGTCGTGCCCTCCGTGGAAGGTGACCGCCTCGCCGATCACCACCCGGGAGATGCCGAACTGCCTGACCAGACCACTGCAGTACCAGCAGGGGGAGAGCGTCGTCACCATTGTCGTACCCCGGTACGAGCGCTGCCGCCCGGCCGCCCGGAAGGCCGCCGTCTCCGCGTGCGTCGACGGATCACCGTCCTGCACACGCCGGTTGTGCCCGCGCCCGAGCACGGTCCCGTCCGCCCCGTACAGCGCGGCCCCGATCGGGATCCCGCCCTCGGCGAGCCCGGCCCGCGCTTCCTCGACGGCTGTCGCCAGCCACGTCTCGTACACACCGCGAAACGTATGCCATCGGCGGTGCCGATCAGACCATCGGCAGGACGCCTCACTGGCTCGTGGACCTGCCCAGGACCGGCCGCCTGGGTGAAGCTGAGGAGGGTGGCGACCTTCTCGAAGGTGACCAGCAGGCGCAGTTCCGCCTCAGGACTGCTTGGGGTCGTCGCCGTTCTCGCGGCGCTTGAGCTCCTCCTCGCGGCGGCGCAGATCCGCTTCCCAGTCCTTGAGGAGCGCCTCGTCCTTCACATCTTCGGAAGACGCAGCCTCGTCCTTCAGCGACTTGAGGAAGTCGGGGTTGTCGTCGGGGGCGACCCACTCCGTGCGGTGGTTGCGGTGCCATTCGGACGGCGTGCCGCCGCCACCTGGAGCCTTGCGCGCCCGGCCAGCAACCAGCCAGGCGATCGGACCGATCAGCACCTCGCCGAAGAGCAGCACGATGATGACCCAGACCACCTTGGGCAGGTGCCTGACCTCCTGCTCGGGGGTGTTGAGGCAGTCGATGAAGGCGTAGATCCACAGCGCCAGGACCAGAAGGAAGGGCAGATACCGGAGCATGGTGGTGCGATCCCCCCGGAGAGCGATGGTGGGGCGCGGCGGGCCCCGGTGACCGGGCCAGGGTAGCGGGTACCGGATACTGGACAGCATGGCTTACGACGATCTTCGCTCCCTGCTCCGGGCGCTGGAGCGCGAGGGAGACCTCAAGCGCATCAAGGCCGAGGTCGATCCCTGTCTGGAGGTCGGGGAGATCGTCGACCGCGTGAACAAGGCGGGCGGGCCCGCGCTGCTCTTCGAGAACGTACGCGGGTCGGCGATGCCGCTCGCGATGAACGTCTTTGGCACCGACCGCCGGCTCCTCAAGGCGCTCGGCCTGACGTCCTACTCGGAGATCAGCGACAAGATCGGCGGGCTGCTCAAGCCGGAGCTGCCGCACGGCTTCGTCGGGGTCCGCGAGGCCTTCGGGAAGCTCGGCACGATGGTTCACGTGCCGCCGAAGAAGGTGAAGAACGCGCCGGTGCAGGAGGTGGTCCTGCGCGGTGACGACGTCGATCTGTTCCAGCTGCCCGCGCTGTTCACCTGGCCCGAGGACGGCGGGTCCTTCTTCAACCTGGGCCTCACGCACACCAAGCACCCGGAGACGGGGGTGCGCAATCTCGGTCTGTACCGCCTCCAGCGCCACGACCGGAACACCATCGGCATGCACTGGCAGATCCACAAGGACAGCCGCAACCACTACCAGGTGGCGGCCAAGCGCGGTGAACGGCTGCCGGTCGCGATCGCCTTCGGCTGCCCGCCCGCGGTGACGTACGCATCGACCGCGCCGCTGCCCGGCGACATCGACGAATATCTCTTCGCCGGCTTTGTGCAGGGCAAGCGGATCGAGATGGTCGACTGCAAAACGGTGCCGCTCCAGGTCCCGGCGAGCGCCGAAGTCGTCCTGGAGGGCTGGCTGGAGCCCGGAGAGATGCTGCCGGAAGGTCCCTTCGGCGACCACACCGGCTTCTACACCCCGCAGGAGCCGTTCCCGGCGCTGACCATCGACTGCGTCACGATGCGCACGCGGCCGCTGCTCCAGTCGATCGTGGTCGGTCGGCCGCCGACGGAGGACGGGCCGCTGGGGCGGGCGACGGAGCGGTTCTTCCTGCCCCTGCTCAAGATCATCGTGCCGGACATCGTGGACTACCACCTGCCCGAGTCGGGCGGCTTCCACAACTGCGCGATCGTCTCGATCGACAAGAAGTACCCCAAGCACGCGCAGAAGGTCATGCACGCGATCTGGGGCGCGCACATGATGTCGCTGACGAAGCTGATCGTGGTCGTGGACGCGGACTGCGACGTGCACGATCTGCACGAGGTCTCGTGGCGGGCGCTCGGCAACACCGACTACGCCCGTGACCTGACCGTCGTCGAGGGCCCGGTCGACCATCTCGACCACGCCTCGTACCAGCAGTTCTGGGGTGGCAAGGCGGGCATCGACGCGACGAAGAAGCTCCCCGAGGAGGGGTACGTCCGGGACGGCGGCTGGCCGAACATGGTCGAGTCCGACCCGGAGACGGCGGCGAAGGTCGACCGCCGCTGGAAGGAGTACGGCCTGTGAGCAGCGCCGCCGCAGCGGTACCCGGACCGGGCAGGACCAGGGCGTTCCTGCGGCTCGTCATGATCGAGCACTCTGTCTTCGCGCTGCCTTTCGCGTACATCGCGGCCCTCACCGCGATGTTCCGGCTCGACCAGAACATCCACTGGGGACGGCTGCTGCTGGTCACGCTCGCCATGGTGGGGCTGCGTACGTTCGCGATGGCCTGCAACCGGATCATCGACCGCGAGATCGACGCCCGTAACCCGCGTACCGCCGGGCGCGAGTTGGTGACCGGCGCGGTCTCGGTCCGGTCCGCGTGGACCGGTGCGCTGATCGCGGTCGTGGTCTTCCTGGGCGCGGCGGCCGCGCTCAACCCGCTCTGTCTCGCGCTCGCCCCCATCGCCGTGATCCCGATGGTGGTCTATCCGTACGGCAAGCGGTTCACGAACTTCCCGCACGCCATCCTCGGCCTCGCCCAGGCCATGGGCCCGGTCGGCGCGTGGATCGCGATCACCGGACAGTGGTCCTGGGACGCGGTGATCCTCGGTCTCGCGGTCGGTGTCTGGATCGGCGGCTTCGACCTGATCTTCGCCTGCCAGGACGTCCAGGCGGACCGCGCGCACGGCGTGCTGTCGGTCCCGGCCCGCTTCGGCATCCCGGCGGCGCTGTACGGGGCGCGGGCCTCGCACGTCGTGACGACGGTGCTGCTGGTCTGGTACGCCCTGGCGACGGACGCGGGCGGGTTCTTCTGGACGGGCCTGGTGATCGTCTCGGCGGCCTTCCTCTACGAGCACTCCATCGTGACCCCCAACGACCTGTCCCGCCTGAACCGTGCGTTCTTCACGGTGAACGGTGCGATCGGGATCGTCCTTTTCGCGTGCGCGCTGCTCGATCTATTGGTGCGCGGCCTCACTGTGTGACCGGCGGATAGGCTCAACGGCATGAACGACGCCAAGCGCACCCCGTGGGTGGTGGGGGTATCCGGTGCGTCCGGGACTCCCTATGCCGCCGCCGTGCTGCGTGGGCTGCTGGCCGCGGGCGAGAGCGTGGACCTGGTGATCAGCCGGGCCTCGCGGCTGACTCTGCTCGACGAGACGGGGATCGCCTTCCGCGACGCGCACTGGCGCGACGATCTGCGGGAGTGGCTGGCGCGCGGGGCCGACGGGAAGCCGGGCACCTTCCGGGTGGACGTCGACGACGTACGGCACTGGGCCGCGGGGGATCTGGCCGCCGGGCCGTCCTCGGGCTCGTATCCCGTCAAGGGGATGCTGATTGTGCCCGCGTCGACGGCGTGTGTGGCCGGGGTCGCGCTCGGGCTCTCGAAGGATCTGCTGCAGCGTGCCGCGAGCGTGACGCTCAAGGAGCGGCGACGGCTTGTGGTCGCGGTGCGGGAGACCCCGCTGAACGGAGGGACACTCAGACATCTGGTGGCGCTCGACGAAGCGGGCGCCGTGGTGCTGCCCGCCTCTCCGGCGTTCTATGCGGGGGCGACGCACATCCAGGATCTGGTGGACTTCGTCGCGGGGCGGGTGCTGGACGCGGCCGGGGTGCCGCATCAGCTGTACCGCCGTTGGGAGGGAGAGCTGGGTGGTTCTCGTGCGGATTAGTCCCGATTAGCCCGGACTAGCGCTTCTTGGCGCGGCGGGCCGTGCGGTTTGAAGGATCGCCGCGGAAAGTGTGAAAGATTCACAGGGTGTTGACCCTGCGCACCTTGGATTCTAAAGTAGACTTGCGAGATTGTTGAATAATGGAAGGGTCCAGACATATGGACGCGGTGGACAGGCAGCTCATCCAGGCCCTCAGGGAGAACGGCAGGGCCTCGTACGCCGAGCTCGGCCGGCTCGTGGGGCTCTCCGGGCCCTCCGTCACCGACCGCATCAACCGCCTTGAGGCGGCAGGCGTCATCACGGGTTACCGCGCCACCGTCGACGCAGCCTCGCTCGGCCTCGGCGTCACCGCCCTGATCGGCATTTCCCTCTCCGACGCCGCCGACCACGAGGACGTGGCACGCCGGCTGAAGGACCTCGCCGAGATCGAGGACTGCTGGTTCATCGCGGGCGACGACTCGTACATGCTCAAGGTGCGGGCGAGCGACGTGGACGGCCTGGAGAAGACGATCCGCCGGCTCTCCGGCACGCGGGGAGTCTCGCGGACGCGCACCACGATCGTGCTCTCCACCAAGTGGGAGAACCGGGTCGGGGATCTGCCCGAGCAGGGCTGACGCGGCACGCCAACGGGGGTCCCCCGCTTGAAAAGTGCGGGGGGAAGTACGGTTGACGGAGCGCTCGGAGGTCCGGGGGGTGGCCCCCGGAAGACACAGCACGAGACATACAGGAGGCGGGCCGTATATGGACGCGGGGCTCAAGCGCGAGCTGGAGGAGAAGGTCCGGGCCGGTGAGCGGCTGAGCCGCGAGGACGGCATCGCCCTCTACGAGTCGGACGATCTGGCCTGGCTCGGCGGTCTCGCCCACGAGGTGCGCACGCGCAAGAACGGCGACGTCGTCCACTTCAACGTCAACCGCCACCTCAACATGACGAACGTGTGCACCGCGTCGTGCGCGTACTGCTCGTTCCAGCGCAAGCCGGGCGAGAAGGACGCGTACACCATGCGCATCGAGGAGGCCGTCCGCCTCGCCAAGGCGATGGAGAACGAGAACCTCACCGAGCTGCACATCGTCAACGGGCTCCACCCCAACCTGCCGTGGCGCTACTACCCGCGCTCGCTCTCCGAGCTGAAGAAGGCCCTGCCGAACGTCTCCCTGAAGGCCTTCACCGCCACCGAGATCCACCACTTCGAGACGATCTCGGGGCTGAGCGCGAGCGAGATCCTCGACGAGTTGATCGAGGCCGGTCTGGAATCGCTGACCGGCGGCGGCGCCGAGATCTTCGACTGGGAGGTCCGGCAGCACATCGTCGACCACCGCACCCACTGGGAAGACTGGTCGCGCATCCACCGGCTCGCGCACGAGAAGGGTCTCAAGACCCCTTCCACGATGCTGTACGGCCACATCGAAGAGCCCAGGCACCGGGTCGACCACGTCCTTCGGCTGCGGGAACTCCAGGACGAGACCGGCGGCTTCCAGGTCTTCATCCCGCTGCGTTACCAGCACGACTTCGTGGACATGAAGGACGGCAAGGTCCGTAACCGCCTTCAGGCGCGGACGACCATGGCGACCGGCGCCGAGGCGCTGAAGACCTTCGCGGTCTCGCGGCTGCTGTTCGACAACGTCCAGCACGTCAAGGTCTTCTGGGTGATGCACGGCGTGCAGACCGCCCAGCTTGCGCTGCAGCACGGCGCCGACGACATGGACGGCTCGGTCGTCGAGTACAAGATCACGCACGACGCGGACAACTACGGCACGCCGAACAAGCTGACCCGCGACGATCTGCTCGACCTGATCCGCGACGCGGGCTTCCGCCCGGTGGAGCGGAACACGCGCTACGAGGTCATCCGCGAGTACCCGGGCCCGGACGCCGACCGCCGTGAGTCGCCGCAGCCGATGCGAGTCTGACGCGCGGGGCTCCCTCAGCGCGTCGTCGTCACAAGCCCCGGCCCCAGGCCGGGGCTGGGGCCTGTCTTCCGGATCTTGCCGGGCTCGCGTGCCCTGGCACGCACATCTGCTGCGTTGTCGTCAGTCGCCTACTCCCCCGTAGCCCTTCGGGCACGGGAGGTGCCCCCACCGCGTGGGCTCCATCCTCCGCCTTGCATCTGCACGCACCAGACCCCGCTCACTGATCCGGCCTGATCCGAAAGACAGGCCCAAGTCGCGTGGTGGACACCGGTTGAGGCGGCGGCGTGGTAATGGCTAGCATCCCTCCATGCCCCTTACGTTTCGGCTGGACCCACCGATCGACCGTGACCTGCGGAACGGGATCGTCGCGCTCTGGGTCGATGTGTCCAATGCCGGTGGTTCCGTCGGCTTTGTGCCACCCGTTGATGCCGACGCCGTGCGGCCGGAGCTGGTGCAGCATCTGGCCTCGATGGCCGGAGGACGGACTCGGCTGCTTGTCGGGTACGACGAGGAAGGCGCCGTGGCGGCCACCGCCTTCTTCACGTACAACACCCACCGGCTGATGCGGCATTGGGTCTGGCTGTACACGGTCATGGTCCACCCCCGGCACCAGGGTGCGGGGTACGGCCGCGATCTGATGGCCGCGGTGGCCGAGGCCGCCCGCGGCTTCGACGGCATCGAGGCGATACGGCTCACCTGCCGCGGCGGCACCGGCGTCGACCGTTTCTATGCCGCCTGCGGCTACAAGGAGGTCGGGCGGGTGCCCGGCGCGATCCGGGTTGCCGAGGGCGACGACCGCGACGACATCGTGATGCTGCTCCCGCTGAACTGATCACCCTGGATCGCTCGTCCGCCGCCCGGCCGCCACCCCTCATCGAGCCCCTGCGGTCCGCCCCTTTTGCCCGGCGTGCTTCACTGGACAGGCACGAGCCGTCGTACGAGAGAGAAGGCCCACCGTGTCCGCTGCCAAGTCGAGCGCCGCGATCCGGTACACCACCCTGCGCCTGGCCATCTTCATCGGCTGCCTCGTCGTCGTCGGCGGCCTGGTCCAGGTCGGCGTGCTGCCCAAGGGACTGGGCGACTCGAACTTCGTCTGGGTCGTCCTGCTCGCGCTCGTGCTCTCCGCGCCGCTGAGTTTCGTACTGCTGCGCAAGCAGCGCGACGCGATGTCCGAGCAGCTCGCACCCAAGATCGACGAGGCGAAGGCCCGTTTTGAGGCGAACCGTTCGCAGGAGGACGGCGCCGTCCAGTAGGCGCCGAGTCCAGACGTCGCGTCAGTTGCCGCGTCTCTTTCCCGCGGGAACGGCAGAGCGCTGCGGCCGCGTCCGGACGGGCTGCCGCCCAGCGCGCTGCGCCGGCTCGGGAACCGCGGCGAGACGCTGAGCGGCGAACTCGCGGTTGGCGATCGTCTGCTTGCGAAACGCGTCGGGCACGTCGGGCAGCGCGAGAAGGCTGTCGCACGCCTGGAGCGAGCGGAGGTAGTCGCCCACCCAGTAGGCGGTGATCGAGAACTCGAACAGCAGCCCCCAGCGGTACACCCAAGGCTGGATGAACAGCAGGTCGTCCGGCTGCGCCTTGCCGAGTGCGGCGCAGACGAACGCGTGCGCGGCATGATGGCGGCCAAGTTTGCGCAGCCGCGACGCCAGTTCGTAACAGGCTTCGAGCCGTTGCGGGCGGGACTCCCAGGCGCGGGAGAAGGCGTCCATGGCGGCCGGCCAGTCGTCGGAATCGGCTTTGAGGATGCCGACCTGCAACAGCGAGTAGTACACCTCCTCGAGCCAGCCCCCCATCTGCGCGCGGCGCTCGTACAGGGCGATCGCCTCGTCGGTCCTGCGCATGTCGCGCATGGTCTGTGCCAGATAGAAGACCGTGCGGGAGTCGGCGGGATTGCGCTCGAGTTCGGCGCTCAGCAGGCGCGCGTCGCGCTCGAACTTGTCGTGCCGTGAGCCTCCGTCGGCGAAGTCCTCGATGACGAGCGCGTCGAGATTCTGCTGGGCGCCCTGGCGGTCGGCGGTGAGGTACTCATGGGTGACGCCCTCGTAGCGCCAGGCGATGGACCCTCGGACCAGGCGCTTGATGCGGTACTCCAACGCGCCTTCGTGCCGCAGCATGTACGAGTCGGCGGTCAGCCGGGGCAGCGGCCCGTCCTGCCGGATCACGTGGTCGGCGTCGAGGAGGAGCAGATAGTCGGCCTTGCCGCGGGCGTGTCTGATGTTCAGGGTCCGGTTGTGGCCGAAGTTGACCCACGGCTCCTCGTGCAGTTCGCCCGGGATGCCGTCCAGTGCCGAACGGATCAGCTGCTGGGTTCCGTCGGTCGAGCCGGTGTCGGAGATGACCCAGGTGTCCACCAAGTCCCGTACGGAGGCGAGGCATCGCTCGATGACTTTCGACTCGTTCTTGACGATCATGCACAGGCACACGGACGGCTTCACGGGCATCACCCTTTTCCGGCGGGTCGGTCCGGCGGCGACCCTATGCAGCACACCTGTTGGCGGGGCGACGGCACGCCGACGGCCGTGCAGCGTTCGCGTCTGCGTACGTCCATTGGTGTGTCTCTCATAGGCCATTGCGTTGATAGCTCCGCGAGCCTCTCAAGGCGTTGCGTCCGCGAACCGATGATGCCGAGGGAAGCCCGAACTCGCTTCCGGAGCTTCACTCAAACCGGTTCAAGAAGGAGCAGTGTATGAGTCCTGAGAACAGGACCAAGTCCCCTCTGGGCCCGCTTCCGAGGCGGCGTGCCTGGGTGACCGGCGGATCGATCGCGTCGCTCGCCCTCGTGCTGTCGGGGATCGCGAGCCCCGCGATCGCCACGGCGGAGAGCGTCAAGGCGAACGCCGGAACCACCATCGCGGCCCCCGCGGGCCACGAAATGACCGTAGCCGACCGCGGTCCGAGGGGTCCGCGAGGGCCGGAGGGGCCGAAGGGCCACACCGGTCCGACGGGTCCCCGAGGTCCGGCCGGTCCCACGGGTCCGACGGGTCCGACCGGTCCCACGGGTCCGACTGGTCCTGCCGGACTTGACGGTCTGGACGGTGCCACGGGTGACACCGGTCCGACGGGTCCGTGCAACGACATCGACACCTTCAACCCCCTCGTGGTCGCCCCGGTGGTCACCACCCACCAGTTCAGCGCCGCGCTCATCAACGGGGTCGCGTTCGCAGGCATCCGGACGGTCCCCGGCGGTGTCTACGACTGGGAGAACATCAGCAACACGGGCGACACCTTCCCGACGGACGCCTGCGGCATCTCGGTGTCCAGCAACGGGACGCCGGGCACGGCATCGGTCCAGGTGTCGACCGAGGGCGGAGAGGTGTGGGAGACCACCTGCACGCTGACCTTCGTGTCGCCCGGGCCTCCGCCGGTGGCGGTGCCGAGCTTCGCCTGCACCGAGGTCTGGACGCAGCAGGTCACGCCGGCCCTCGTGCTCCGGTCGGCCGTTGACCAGAGCGACGTGAAGGGTGTCATCCCCAGCGTCAAGGGCAAGAAGTTCTCCTGACTCGGGTAGTGGTTCCGGCCCGGTTGCAGTACTGACCTGGTCGAGCTCGTGACGACGCGTGCTGTGCCCGTTCCGCGGGTGCAGCACGCGTCGTCTTGTGCGGCGAGTGCGGCGGGGGCCGCCCCGCGTCCCGGCCGCGTCCCGCCCGTTCTGCGGTGGCCGTAGGCTTACCGCGGAGTCGGGGTGTGGGGCGGGAGGATTGCTGAACATGGGTGCTGTGAAGGGCGCGAGGGCCAAACGGATGCCGCGCGCCGTGCGCGAGCGGCAGATGATGGACGCCGCCGTGCAGACCTTCGGGCAGCGCGGCTACCGGGCGGCCTCGATGGACGAGATAGCGGAGCTCGCAGGGGTCTCCAAGCCCCTGGTCTATCTGTACCTGAACTCCAAGGAAGAGCTCTTCACGGCGTGCATCCGGCGTGAGGCGGAGGCGCTGATCGCCGCCGTCCAGGCCGGGGTCGAGCCGGGGCTGCCGGCGGACCGTCAACTGTGGGCGGGACTTGCCGCGTTCTTCACACACACCGCCGAGAACCCGGACGGCTGGGCGGTGTTGCACCGTCAGGCGCGTACGCACGGGGAGCCGTTCGCCGCGGAGGTGTCGGCGATGCGGGACGAGATGCTGGCATACGTGACCGTTCTGATCGGCGCCGCGGCGCGCGAGAGGCACCGGGACCCCGAGCTCGCCCGTCGCGATGTGGCGGGTCTTGCGCAGGCGCTGGTGGGCGCCGCCGAGTCGCTCGCGGGGTGGGCGAACGAGACCGAGGGCCTCTCGGCGAAGGAAGCCGCGGGGACGCTGATGAACTTCGCCTGGACGGGGCTGGGGGGCCTCATGAAGGGTGAGTGCTGGTCTCCCCGCTGAGATGCTCCGACGGGGCCGACGGGGGCGGTTGCCGGGGCGCGTCGGGTGAACTCAGGGTGGTCGCGCGAGTGCGGTTCGCCACAGTTGAGGTTCGGAGCGGGTCCGGCTACCGGCGCGTAGGGCATCGCGCATCGCCGTCCCGAACAGGGGCGATGCTGCTTCGAGGGGGTACGGGCCGGTCGGGCGCCGCCCGTGGCCTGTGCCTTGCACACCAGGCGAGTCGGGTCAACGCTGGATAAACTCCTCGTTTGCCGTGCGCGGAATGGGGATTCGCAGCGCACTCCACACGACGACGGAGAGTGAGAGATGCGTACGAGCCAGCCCGGTGACCACCGGAGCAAACCCGCACCACACGTCCTGTCGGCCGGCGAACGGTGCGCTGTATGACCGTGGCCCCGGAGTCCCCGACTCTTCTCGATCCGCTGCTGGACGAAGCGCCCGCACCGGCCCTGTTCGCCGCCGGTGCCGCCGCTCCTGAACGCACCCTGCTGGACATCCTCGACGAGACCGCCCGGCGTCACCCGGACGCAGCAGCCGTCGACGACGGCACGGCGCCGCTCAGCTACCGGGCACTGCTCGCTGAGGTCGAGGCGCTGCGACTGCGTCTCGCCGACGCCGGGATAGGCGTCGGCGACCGGGTCGGTGTGCGGGTGCCCTCCGGGACCGCCGACCTCTATGTGTCGATCCTCGCCGTGCTCGCCGCCGGTGCCGCCTACGTCCCCGTCGACGCCGAGGACCCCGACGAGCGCGCCGAGCTGGTCTTCTCCGAGGCCGCGGTCGGCGCCGTCATCGGCGCCGGGCGCCGGATCGAGGCGCCGGGCCCGGCGGGCGGGCGCCACGGCAGCCGGCCCGGACCCGACGACGACGCGTGGATCATCTTCACCTCCGGCTCCACCGGCAAGCCCAAGGGCGTCGCCGTCAGCCACCGCAGCGCCGCCGCCTTCGTCGACGCCGAGGCCCGGCTCTTCCTGGCCGGGCAGCCGCTCGGCCCCGGCGACCGCGTCCTGGCCGGGCTCTCCGTCGCCTTCGACGCCTCCTGCGAGGAGATGTGGCTGGCCTGGCGGCACGGGGCGTGCCTGGTGCCCGCTCCCCGCTCGCTCGTGCGGACCGGCCTGGACCTCGGCCCCTGGCTGGTCGAGCAGCGCATCACCGTCGTGTCGACGGTTCCCACGCTCGCCGCGCTCTGGCCCGCCGAGGCACTGGACGACGTACGCCTGCTGATATTCGGCGGCGAGGCATGCCCGCCCGAGCTGGCCGAGCGCATGGCCGTCGAAGGGCGCGAGGTCTGGAACACCTACGGCCCCACCGAGGCCACCGTCGTCGCCTGCGCCGCGCCGCTGACCGGCGAGGGGCCGGTGCGGATCGGGCTGCCGCTCGACGGCTGGGAGCTCGCCGTCGTGGACGCCCGCGGCGAGGTCGTGCCGATGGGCGAGAGCGGTGAGCTCGTCATCGGTGGCGTCGGCCTGGCCCGCTACCTGGACGGCGACAAGGACGCCGAGAAGTACGCCCCGCTGCCCGCGCTCGGCTGGGCCCGCGCCTACCGCAGCGGCGACCTGGTCCGGGCCGAGGCGGACGGCCTGCTCTTCGTCGGCCGCGCCGACGAGCAGATCAAGCTCGGCGGCCGGCGCATCGAACTCGGTGAGATCGACGCGGCGCTGCAGGCGCTGCCGGGCGTCGCGGGGGCGGCGGCCGCGGTCCGCACGACGGGCGCGGGGCATCAGCTGCTGGTGGGCTATGTGGTGCCGAGCGGACCCGCGTCCGCTGCGGACGGCGCGGACGGCGCGGACGGCGCGGACGGCACGGACGGCACGGACAGTGCGGACGGCACGGACAGTGCGGACGGCGCGGCCTCCGGCTCCGGTGGGGCCGATGCTGTCGAGAACGCCGCGCCCGGCGGCCCGGCCGCGGGCACAGCGGACCGTAACCCCGGCGCCACGGCCTCCGGCCCGGTGGCCGACGCTGTCGAGTCCGCCCCGCCCGCCGAAGGCGCCGTCGCGTGCGACGTGGTCGGCGACGCGTTGCCCTTCGAAACCGTGCCCTTCGATCACGCCGACGCCGTCGCGCGGCTCCGCAAGGAGCTGCCCGCCGCTCTCGTGCCGCTGCTCGCCGTCGTGGACACCCTGCCCACCCGTACCTCGGGCAAGGTGGACCGGGCCGCGCTGCCGTGGCCCTTGTCCAGCCTGGAGACGCCGGACGGGCAGACCGCCGAGCTCACGCCCGCCGAGGCCTGGCTCGCCGAGCAGTGGGCCGACCTCCTCGGCGCGCCGGTGAGCGGCCCCGACGCGGACTTCTTCGCGAGCGGCGGCGGCAGCCTGGCCGCGGCGCAGCTGGTGTCCCGGATCCGGGAGCGGTACGCCACCGGGTCGGTCGGCGACATCTACCAGAACCCGACCCTCGGCGCGCTCGCCCGGACACTGGAGGAGACCTCCACCTCCGGCGCGCACACCCGCGAGATACGCCCGGTGCCGCGCCGTACCGGCCTCGCGCAACTGCTGCTTCTGCTGCCGCTGTTCGGCGTGGCCGGGCTGCGCTGGGGCGTGGTCGCGGCCGCCGTCAACAACGTCATCGGCCTCCCCTGGGCGCCGGCCGTGTCCTGGTGGTGGCTGGCGCTCGGCTGGCTGCTGGTCCTCAGCCCGGCCGGCCGGATCGTGATCGCGGCGGGCGGCGCGCGGCTGCTGCTGCGCGGCCTGCGCCCCGGCACATATCCGCGCGGCGGCTCCGTCCATCTGCGGCTGTGGACCGCGGAACGCCTCGCCGACGTGAGCGGCGCGACCAGCCTCGCCGGAGCCTGGCTCACGTACTACGCACGGGCCCTCGGCGTCCGCATCGGCGAGGGCGTCGATCTGCACGCCCTGCCGCCGGTGACGGGCATGCTGCGGCTCGGCAAGGGCTGCGCGGTCGAGCCCGAGGTGGATCTGTCCGGGCACTGGCTCGACGGCGACCGGCTGCACATCGGCGACATCCGGATCGGTGCGGCCGCCACCGTCGGGGCCCGCAGCACGCTCTTCCCCGGCGCGCGGATCGGCAAGCGGGCCGAGATCGCCGCCGGGTCGGGCGTGACCGGGACGGTCCCGGCGGGCGAGCGCTTCTCGGGTGTGCCCGCCACGCGGAAGGGCAAGGCCAACCGCAATCTCCCCGAAGGCCGCCCGCCCCGCAGGCGCCGCTGGATCGGGGTCTACTCGCTGACCTCACTGCTTCTCGGACTGCTGCCCGCACTCGCGGCGCTGCCGGGGCTGCTGGTGATCGGCCTGTTCCTGCGTGGCCGCACCGGTTTCGGCGAGGCGCTGACGGCCGCCCTGACCGCCGTGCCGGTCGCGACGGTTGTTGCCGTGGCCAGCTACGCGCTGATCGTCCTCGCCGGAGTGCGGCTGCTCAGCATCGGCCTGCGCGAGGGCTACCACCCCGTCCACGGCCGGGTCGCCTGGCAGGCATGGGCGACCGAGCGGCTGATGGACATGGCCCGGGTACATCTCTTTCCGCTGTACGCGAGCCTGTTCACGCCCGTGTGGCTGCGGGCGCTCGGTATGAAGGTCGGCCGCCGGGTCGAGGCGTCGACCGTGCTGGCGCTGCCCGCGATGACGACGGTCGGCGACGGCGCGTTCCTCGCCGACGACACGATGGTGGCGAGTTACGAACTCGGCGGCGGCTGGCTCCGTATCGCCGAGGCCCGCATCGGCAAGCGGGCCTTCCTCGGCAACTCCGGGATGACCGCCGCGGGCCGCTCCGTCCCCAAGCGCGGCCTGGTCGGTGTGCTGTCGGCGACCCCGAAGCGGGCGAAGGCGGGCAGCTCCTGGCTCGGCATGCCGCCGATGAAGCTGCCCCGGGCGGCCGAGAAGGGCGACCAGAGCCGTACGTTCGACCCGCCCAAGCGGCTGATGTGGGCGCGCGCGGCGGTCGAGCTCTGCCGGATCGTGCCGGTCATGTGCGGCGCGGCGCTCGCCGTGCTCGCGCTGGTGGCCTTCGGTCTGCTGGCCGGCCGCGTCGGCGTCCTGCTCGCGGTGCTGTCCGGCGGCGGGCTCCTCCTCGTCTGCGGCCTTGCGGCCTGCGTCGTCGCGATCGCCGCCAAGTGGCTGCTGGTGGGCCGCTTCCGGGCGGTCGAGCACCCGCTGTGGTCGTCGTTCGTGTGGCGCAACGAGCTCGCGGACACCTTTGTCGAGGTGCTCGCCGTGCCGTGGCTGGTCGGTGCGATCTCCGGCACGCCGCTGATGAATCTGTGGCTGCGCGGCCTCGGCGCCCGCATCGGCCGCGGGGCCTGGTTCGATTCCTACTGGCTGCCGGAGGCCGACCTCGTCACCGTCGGCGGCGGCGCCAGTGTCAATCGGGGGTGTGTTGTACAGACGCACCTCTTCCATGACCGGATCATGCGTATGGACAATGTCGTACTCGGAGCGGGCGCGACGCTCGGTCCGCACGGCATCGCGCTGCCCGGCGCGGTCATCGGTGACCACGCGGCGGTCGGTCCGGCGTCGCTGGTGATGCGCGGGGAGAGCGTGCCCGCGGGCACCCGCTGGCTGGGCAACCCGATCGCTGCATGGAAGCAGTGACGTACCAGAGCAACAGCGCGCAACAGCACAAAGGACGCACGAGGGTGACGGATTCGTACTTCCCGCAGCACGGCGACAGCGGCTACCGCACCACGGCGTACGACCTGGAGCTGGACTACCGTCCGCACACCGGACGGCTCTCCGGCCGGGCCAGGATCAGCGCAGTCGCCGAACGCCAGCTGTCCGAAGTCGCCCTCGATCTCGGCCCGTTCAGGATCAACCGGGTCCTGGTGGACGGCGGCCGCCCGGCCCGGTACACGCACCGGGACGACAAGCTCCGGGTGCGGCCCGCCCGGCCGCTGCGGGCCGGGGCCGCGTTCACCGTCGAGGTGCGCTACACCGGCGTCCCCCGCCCCGTCCGCACCCGCGACTGGGGTGACCTCGGCTGGGAACAGCTGGAGGAGGGGGCGCTGGTGGCCTCGCAGCCGACCGGCGCGCGGTCCTGGTTCCCGTGCAACGACCGCCCCGACGACAAGGCCCGCTACCGGATCGCGGTGACCGCCCCGACCCCGTACACCGTGGTCGCCAACGGTGGCCTCACCTCCCGTACGATCAGCGCCTCCACCACCACCTGGGTGTACGAGCAGTCCGCGCCGATGGCCAGCTATCTGGCGACCGTCCAGATCGGCCCGTACGAACTGGTCGATGTCGCGCACGCGGGCAGGGTGCCGCAGCCGGCCGCCGTGCCCCGGAGTCTGCTCAACCGCTTCGAGCGCGACTTCGCCCGGCAGCCGCAGATGATGACCGCCTTCACGGACCTCTTCGGCCCCTACCCCTTCGACGACTACGCCGTCGTGGTGGTGGACGAGGAACTGGACGTGCCCGTCGAGGCGCAGGGCCTGTCGATCTTCGGCGCCAACCATCTGGACGGGCGGCGCGGCAGCGAGCGCCTGGTCGCGCACGAACTCGCCCACCAGTGGTTCGGCAACAGCCTGACCGTTGCCGACTGGCGGGACATTTGGCTCAACGAGGGCTTCGCGAAGTACGCCGAGTGGCTCTGGTCCGAGGTCTCCGGAGGACCGTCGGCGGCCGCGATCGCGGCCAAGTCCCGAGCTCGGCTGGCCCTGATGCGCCAGGACATCCGCATTGCCCACCCCGGCCAGCGGCGGCTGTTCGACGCCCGGGTCTACGAGCGCGGCGGCCTGACGCTGCACGCGCTGCGCACGGTGATCGGGCACGCGGCGTTCGTATCGCTGCTGCGTGAGTGGACCACGACGCACCGCCACGGCGTGGTGCGGACCGAGGAGTTCATCGCGCTGGCGCAGCGGCACTCGGCGCATCCGCTGGACGGTCTGTTCAGGATGTGGCTGTACGACGAGAAGCTTCCCGCCCTGCCGCAGCCGCGCCGCTGAGCGGCACGAAGCCGACCGCCACGATGTGCCGCCCCGGCGCCCGGCAAGATCGGCCGGACAGGTCCTAATCGGCGCGGGCGGCGTGCCACTCCCGTACGACCGCGTCGATGTCGAAGGGCATGATGCCCAACGGCGGCCCCGGCGGCGGGCGGCGGATCGCCGCCTCGATCTTCTCGTTGACGTCGGTGAGGATGCGGCGCACCTGGGACTCCGTGACGGCCCGGTCGACCGACTCCCGCGCGTCCTCGGCCTCCTTGCGCAGGGCGAGCGCGGGAGGCAGCACCGAGACGCCCTCGCGGTGCATCTTGCCCTTGACCCACCACAATTCGTCGTACGGGGCCGTGTCGTCGGGCAGGGGCTTTCCGAAGCCCGGCAGATTCTTGAAGTCCCCGCGCTCCGAAGCGTCCCGGATCTGCTTGTCGACCCACGATTCGAAGCTGACACCAGGGGGCTTGCGTTCGGTCACGGTCCGCTCCTCCCGTTTCGTCGTTCCATCGTAGGCGGGCGTACGAGGCCGCCGCAGGGCCCTCGCGGAGCGGGTACCCGCCCAAAAAGGCAGGAGCCCCGTTCCACAGGGGACGGGGCTCCTTGGTACTGCTAAGTCGTGCGCGATCGCCGACCCTGGCTGACTAGGCCGGGGTGACGTTCTCCGCCTGCGGGCCCTTCGGGCCCTGAGTGACGTCGAAGTTCACGACCTGGTTCTCCTCGAGAGAGCGGAAACCAGACGCGTTGATCGCGGAGTAGTGGACGAAGACATCCGGGCCGCCGCCGTCCTGGGCGATGAAGCCGAAGCCCTTTTCAGCGTTGAACCACTTGACGGTTCCGGTAGCCATAAGCCCTCCTTGGGCCAAAGGGTTGCCCTGCTCCAGAACCTGCAAGAAGTCTGAAAACTACAAAAGCCTGCGGGTTACATGCTCCGCAGGCTCTGTACTGCAAGGGAAACCAAACTGCAACTTGCGATGAGCCTAGCACGCAGCGTGGGCGCAGCGGTAGAGGGAAAGATCACGTCACCCGGACGTTTGAAGCGATCTTGGTTCTGCTGACGAATCGCCGATGAACCGCAGCTCGGAGGGGGTGCGCACCGCCCCGGCGCCGCCCGCCCTGCGCCACAGGTCTAGCCTCACGATGTGGACAGTCTTGGAGAAAGCCCAGCATCCGACCACCCTCGGATCCGGCCCCGCGTCGGACACATCCAGTTCCTGAACTGCATGCCCCTCTACTGGGGGCTGGCGCGTACCGGAACTCTCCTCGATCTCGAGCTGACCAAGGACACCCCGGAAAAGCTCAGCGAGCGGCTGGTGCGCGGCGAACTCGACATCGCGCCGATCACTCTTGTGGAATTCCTGCGCAATGCCGACCAGCTCGTTGCCTTCCCCGATCTCGCGGTCGGCTGCGACGGTCCTGTGATGTCGTGCGTGATCGTTTCCCAGGTGCCGCTGGAGCATCTGGACGGGGGGCGGGTCGCGCTCGGCTCCACCTCGCGTACGTCCGTACGGCTGGCCCAGCTGCTGCTGGCCGAGCAGTACAAGGTGACGCCCGACTACTACACGTGCCCGCCCGACCTCGGCCTGATGATGCAGGAGGCGGAGGCGGCCGTGCTGATCGGGGACGCCGCGCTGCGTGCCTCGCTGCACGACGCGCCCCGGCTCGGTCTCACGGTCCACGATCTTGGGCTGATGTGGAAGGAGTGGACCGGGCTGCCCTTCGTCTTCGCGGTGTGGGCGGCGCGCAAGGAGTATCTGGCGCGCGAGCCGGCGGTCGTACGCGAGGTGCACGAGGCCTTCCTCGCCTCGCGGGACCTCTCGCTCCAGGAGGTCGTCAAGGTCGCCGAACAGGCCGCGCGCTGGGAGTCCTTCGACGCGCAGCTCCTGGAGCGCTACTTCCGCACGCTGGATTTCCGCTTCGGTCCCGAGCAGCTCGCCGGCGTACGGGAGTTCGCGCGGCGGACCGGTCCCACGACGGGGTTCCCCGCGGACGTGGCGGTCGAGCTGCTCGGCGGCCGGTAGCGACAGCCGGGGGCGGCGGCCGGTTGCGACAGCCGGGGGCGGCGGCCGGTTGCGACCCGGCTCCCGGTGGCGGCTAGGACGAAGGGATGGGCGCCTGCATGTGCTCGCTGATCCACTGGATGGATCCGTCCTCCATGCCCTTCACATAGGTCTTGGCGTTGTGCTCGCCGTCCTGGATGAGCTGGAGGCGGGTCTTGACCGGCCCCTTGCCGTAGTCGCGGATGAAGCGCTTGACGCGCTTGACCCCCGACTCCTTCGTGCCGATCTGGAAGGCCAGATAGACGTCGTTGTCCTTGGTGTCGGGTTTGGCGGACAGCGCCTTGGCGAGCTTCTCCGGGTTGTTGGCCCGGCGCTGGGTCTCGTGGCCGGCCCAGAGCGGCGAGTCCGGGACGGTGTCCGGGCCCGAGGCGATCACGGCCTTGAACTTGTCCGGGTGCTGCAGCACGGACTTGAGGCCCACGAACGCACCGGACGAGGAGCCCATGAAGGCCCAGCCGTCGCGGGACTTGAAGGTGCGGAAGTTGGCCCTCACGAAGTCGGGCACGTCCTCGGTCATCCAGGTGCCCATCTTGGGCTGCCCGGGGATGTCGCTGCCGTCGTAGTAGTACTTGGCGTCCGGGTTCAGCACCGGCATGACCACGATGAACGGCAGGCTCTTGCCCTCCTTCGACCACTTGCTGATGCTGCTCTGCAGCTTGAGGTCGGTGCCCATCCAGTAGTTCTTGGGGTAGCCGTTGCCGCCGGGGAGGGCGATCAGGACAGGGAAGCCGCTGTTCGCGTACGTGGCGTCGAAGTACTCCTTCGGGGCCCAGACCCAGACCTTGCCCCGGAAGCCGGACTTCTTGCCGTCCAGCGTGGTGACGCCGATCTTGGTGCCGTCGTCGAGGCTGTTCTGGGTGGTGAAGGACGCCTTGGGGCCGGTCGGCAGCAGGGTCTTGGCCGCGGCTTCCGACGTCGCGTTATTGCCCTTGCGGCCGCCGGATCCGCCTTGCTGCCCGGCGGGGGCCTGGGCGGTGGGGCCGTCGAAGGAGACCGGATCGCCCTCGTCCGAGCAGCCCGCGACGAGCGCGACAGAGCCGAGGGCGACGGCGGCTATGAGGGCCTTGGGCAGGCGTTTCATGGGGACTCCGAGCGGTGTTTCGGACAACCGGTGTGATTTACGCCCAGAGAGATGGCGCCGCACCCGGTTCGGTTGGCTCCGCGGCGCCAGGAATCCTCGTGATGCCGGACACGACGCCTCTAGGCTGAAGGGCCGGAGCTGGTAGGACAATCGCCGTAGCAGGTAAGGCAATCGGGGGAGTGCAGATGCAGCCGCTGGATCCGGGCGAGCCGCAGAGCGTCGGTGCGTACCGGCTGCTCGGCAGGCTGGGTGCGGGCGGGATGGGCCGCGTCTATCTCGGGCGCAGCGCCGGGGGCCGTACGGTCGCGGTGAAGGTCGTCCACCCCCATTTCGCGCTGGACGAGGAGTTCCGGGCGCGGTTCCGGCGCGAGGTGGCGGCGGCGCGGCGGGTCGGCGGCCGGTGGACGGCGCCGGTGCTCGACGCGGACCCCGAGGCGACGGTGCCGTGGGTGGCCACCGGATACGTCGCCGGTCCCGCGCTGTCCCAGGCCGTCGCCGGGCACGGTCCGCTGCCCGCGGATTCGGTACGGGTGCTGGGCGCGGGCCTCGCGGAGGCGCTGGCGGCCGTGCACGGCCTCGATCTGGTGCACCGGGATGTGAAGCCCTCCAATGTGATGCTCACGCTGGACGGTCCGCGGCTGATCGACTTCGGGATCGCTCGGGCCACCGACGGCACGGCCTCACTCACCTCCACCGGCGTCTCGGTCGGCTCGCCCGGTTATATGTCGCCGGAGCAGATCCTCGGCAAGGGCGTCACGGGCGCGGCGGACGTCTTCTCGCTGGGCGCGGTGCTCGCGTACGCGGCGACGGGCGAGGCCCCCTTCCCGGGCGACTCATCGGCGGCGCTGCTCTACAAGGTGGTGCACGAGGAGCCCGAACTGGGTTCCCTGGAGGGCGATCTGCGGGAGCTCGTCGCGCAGTGTCTGGCGAAGGACCCGGCGGCGCGGCCCGCGCCCGCGCAGATCGTGGAGAGGCTGGCCCCCGGCGGCGCGGCCGGGCCGGCCGGCTCCGGCTGGCTGCCGGGCCCGCTGGTCGAAGAGGTCAGCCGGTCGGCGGTCAGGCTGCTGGACCTGGAGCCCACGGCCGCGCCGGTCGCGGACGCCGTCTCGGGCCCGGTCGCCTTCAGCAGCCCGGCGATAGGTACCTTCGGCCCGCCCGTCGAGCCGGTGGAACCGCCGCGGGACGCGCGGCCGCACACGCCGGAGCGGCCTGCGGAAAAGCTGCCGGGCCGCGGCCGCCGGAAGGTGAGCTGCACCGTGACCCTGACGATCGCGGCCGCACTGGCCGCGGTCACGATCGGCGCCGGCTTCCTGCTCGACCTGTGGCCGTCGCACGGCTCGGACGGCGACGCGGGCGACGTGGCGGCGCGCCCGCCGGCTGCCGAAAGCTCGGTGCCGAACGAGGTGCCCAAGGCCTTCATCGGTACCTGGAAGGGCCCCTTCGACGTCGAGTTCGCCGGCAGCAAGATCGCGGCCGGGACCTTCTCGGTCGTCGTCGGCCCCGGCAAGGCGGGCGCAAAGGTAGGCACCGTCACCCAGTTCGACGCCCTGGGGAACTTCGCCTGCGAGGACAAAATCGTGCTGCGAAGCGCGACCGCGACGCAGCTTGTCGCCGACGGCACGTCCAGCGGCAGGGCGGGCAACCACTGCACGCCGGGCACGCACTCGGTGAAGCTGAAGCTCACCGGGGCCCGGCTCGAGTACACCTCCGAGGAACCGCGGGCAGGCAACCCGCGTGCGCTCCTTGACCGGGCGGACTGACGGACGGCCCGACCGGGCGGACTGACGGACGGTCCGACCGGGCGGACTGACCGGACCCGCGGGTCGTGACCGGCCGCAGGCCGTCGCAGCGGCTGGCGTAGGCTGGACCGGCCCGCAGATGCTCTGAAAAACCGCCGAAAGGTGACACCCGGTGACCGAGAAGGCCGACCTTCAGTCCGTGCTGGACCGTGCTGCCGAGGGTGGGCGGATCACTCCCGAAGAGGCGCTGGAGCTGTACCGCAGCGCGCCGCTGCACGCGCTCGGCGCGGCGGCGGACGCCGTGCGGCGGCGGCGTTACGCGGGGACCGAACACATCGCGACGTACATCATCGAGCGCAACATCAACTACACCAATGTGTGCGTCACGGCCTGCAAGTTCTGCGCCTTCTACGCCCCGCCCAAGGACACCGCCAAGGGCTGGACCCGCGACCTCGACGACATCCTGCGGCGCTGCGCCGAGACCGTCGAACTGGGCGGCACCCAGATCATGTTCCAGGGCGGGCACCACCCGGACTACGGCGTCGAGTACTACGAGAAGCACTTCGCCGCGATCAAGAAGGCGTATCCGCAGCTGGTCATCCACTCCCTCGGTGCGTCCGAGGTCGAGCACATGGCCCGGATCTCCAAGGTGTCCGTCGAGGAGGCGATCTCGCGCATTCACGCCGCCGGTCTCGACTCCTTCGCGGGCGCAGGCGCCGAGTTGCTGCCCGAGCGGCCGCGCAAGGCGATCGCCCCGCTCAAGGAGTCCGGCGAGCGGTGGCTGGAGATCATGGAGACCGCGCACGGGCTGGGCGTCGAGTCGACGTCCACGATGCTGATGGGCACCGGCGAGACCAACGCCGAGCGGATCGAGCATCTGCGGATGATCCGCGACGTGCAGGACCGGACGGGCGGCTTCCGCGCCTTCATCCCGTACACGTACCAGCCCGAGAACAACCACCTCAAGGGCCAGACGCAGGCCACCATCTTCGAGTACCTGCGCATGATCGCGATCGCCCGGCTGTTCTTCGACAACATCGCGCACATCCAGGGCTCGTGGTTGACCACGGGCAAGGAGATCGGCCAGCTGACGCTGCACTACGGGGCGGACGACCTGGGCTCGATCATGCTGGAGGAGAACGTCGTCTCGTCGGCCGGTGCGAAGCACCGCTCCAACCTGATCGAGATGATCGACATGATCCGCAAGGCGGACCGGGTGCCGGCCCAGCGGACGACGACGTACGAGCACATCGTGGTGCACGAAGATCCGGCGGACGACCCGGTCGACGAGCGCGTGGCCTCGCACATCTCCTCGACGGCGATCGCGGGCGGCACGGCGCATCCCGAGCTGAAGCTGCTCGCCTCCAACTGAGGCCTCGATGCTGACACTTCACCGGGTGCGCGGAGTGCGGCTCACCGCCGACCATCCGCGCGCCGCGGAGACCGACCTCGGGCATGCCGTTGTCGTCGAGGGCGCGCGGTTCGCCGCGATCGGGCCGTACGAGGAGCTGTTCGCGGCGTACGGCGACCGGGCCAGGGTCCGGGAGTGGGACGGGATCCTCACCCCCGGGCGGTACGAACCGGACGCGGTCGCCCTGTTGGAGTCCACGTACTGGCCCGACCCGCGGGAGGCCGACGAGCTGGGTACCGAACCGCTCACCGGGGACGCTCTCGGCGTGCTCGGGATGACCGACACCCGGTGGGGCGCGAGCGCCCGGCGCGGGGTGCAGCGACTGCTGGCGGCCGGGACCACCGTGCTCGCGGGTCCCTTCACCCGCCCCGCGGTCCGGGCGGCCGTCGAACGCTCCGGCATCCGGTACTACCCGCAAGCTCCCACCGGGCCCCGGCCCAGGGTCCTGGTCCCGTCCGGCGTCGCCGACTTCGCGGTTTTCGCGGACGACGGGCGCTGCCTGGTCACCGCCCTCGACGGACGCCTGGTGTTCCGGCGTCAATAGCGAGGCGGCCGTCCATCACTTCGGGTGGCGGTAACGTCGGACCGCGCTCCGTACATGCGTCCACACTCTCGTCCATGGGAGCAGTCATGGCTAGTACCGGTCGAACCGAGCAGGCCACCGAGGACAACTGGATGTTCCCGCCCGCAGAGGGCTGGACCGTTGACCAAGTGAATGACTTGGAGCTGCCCTTCGACTGGGACCTCGTGGACGGGGTGATCGTGGCCCGTGGGGAGACGACGATGGTGCATGACGTGGTGCGGGGAAATGTGTGCGATGCCCTCCGAGCAGCTGCTCCCGACGGCTTCCGAGCGGAGGTTGAACGCTGTGTGCAGCTCAACGAGACCACGGCCATCAAGCCCGATGTCGTCGTCTACGACAAGCGTGGGCTCGAGCTGTTCACTGTGCGCTGCACGCCCGCGGGCAAGGTGACACTCGTGGTGGAGGTCATGTCGCCCGGCTCCAAGGGCCAGGACCGGATTTCCAAGCCCGCCCAGTTCGCCGAGGCGAAGGTGCCCTGTTTCTGGCGCATCGAGCTGGAGCGGGATCGGAAGCTGGCTGTGCACGAGTACTGGCTGAACCCGGATACCCGCTCCTACTTTCCGGCACCCATGCATCCCGTGCATCGGGACAAGCTCAGCACCGAGCTCCCGTTCTCCGTCGAGCTCGACCTGGCCGCCCTGCTCGAACCCTGACCGTGCCAGAGGGGCACAATGGGGTGCGTGACCCGAGCAACCCTGGACAAGCAGCCGCACGAAGTCGCCTCCATGTTCGACGACGTGGCGGCGAACTACGACCTCACCAACGATGTGCTCTCCCTCGGTCAGGACCGGCGGTGGCGCAAGGAGGTCGCCAAGGCTGTGGACGCCCGCCCGGCGCAGAAGATCCTGGATCTGGCCGCGGGCACCGGCACGTCCTCGCTGCCGTTCACCGCAGCCGGCGCCTACGTCGTGCCCTGCGACTTCTCGCTCGGCATGCTGCGCGAGGGCAAGAAGCGCAACCCGTGGCTGCCGCTCACCGCGGGGGACGCGACACGGCTTCCCTTCCGTGACGGGGTCTTCGACGCCGTGACCATCTCCTTCGGGCTGCGCAATGTGCAGGACACGGGCGCGGCGCTGCGCGAGCTGTACCGGGTGACCAAGCCGGGTGGGCGGGTCGTGATCTGCGAGTTCTCGCAGCCCACCTGGGCGCCGTTCCGCACGGTCTACACCGAGTACCTGATGCGGGCGCTGCCGCCGGTGGCACGGGCCGTCTCGTCCAACCCCGACGCGTACGTCTATCTCGCCGAGTCCATCCGCGCCTGGCCCGACCAGGCCGGTCTGGCGAAGCGGTTGCAGCAGGCCGGCTGGACCAAGGTCGCCTGGCGGAATCTGTCCGGCGGGATCGTGGCACTGCACCGCGGCACCAAGCCCCAGTAAGGCCATGGAACAGCTGGACTACCAGGCCGTCCTGGAGCAGGTCGCTCAGGACGTCGCACCGCAGATCGGCAGCGGCACGCCCGCCGCGTACATTCCGGCACTCGCCTCCGTCGACCCGAACCGCTTCGGCATGGCCATAGCTGATGTGGACGGCAAGGTGTACGGAGTCGGGGACTGGCAGCGCCCCTTCTCGACTCAGTCGATCACCAAGGTCTTCACGCTCGCGCTGGCGCTCGCCCAGGGCGGCGACAGTCTCTGGGAGCGGGTCGGCCGGGAGCCCTCCGGCAATCCCTTCAACTCGCTGGTGCAGCTGGAGTACGAGAACGGGATTCCGCGGAATCCCTTCATCAACGCGGGCGCGCTCGTCGTCACCGACTGTCTGCAGACCCTGACCGGCGACGCGAGCAGCGAACTCCTGGGATTCCTGCGGCAGGAGAGCGGCAATCCGGAGCTGGCCTTCGACCCGGAGGTCGCCGAGTCCGAATCCACCTACGGTGACCGAAATGCCGCGCTGGCTCACTTCATGGCCTCGTACGGCAATATCACCAATCCCGTTCCCACGCTCCTCGACCACTACTTCTGGCAGTGCTCGATCGAGATGAGCTGCGCGGATCTGACCCTGGCGGCCCGGTTTCTGGCCCGCCACGGGCTGCGGGCCGACGGCTCGCGCCTGCTGACCCGCAGCGAGGCCAAGCAGATCAATGCGGTGATGCTCACCTGCGGTACGTACGACGCAGCGGGCGAGTTCGCCTACCGGGTCGGACTGCCGGGCAAGAGCGGTGTGGGCGGCGGGGTCGTCGCGGTCGTGCCCGGGCACTGCACGCTGTGCGTCTGGAGCCCGGGCCTGGACGAGCGCGGCAACTCGGTGGCGGGCGTCGCGGCGCTGGACCGCTTCACGACGCTGACCGGCCTTTCCATTTTCTAGCGCGTCCCGCGCGGGCGTGGGCCGCTCCCGGGCGGGACCCTGAAGTGGCGCTGCGTAGCTGCGAGTTGACGGGAACCGGCGGACGGGCAAGATGAGTCAGTTGTTTACGACTTTTGTTTACGGCTTGCTTATCCGCCCTGTTCCTGTCCCCGCTCGTCCCCCGGAGTCTGCCCATGGCCTCGTACTGCCCGCACTGCGGCAACCCATCCCCGGATGAGGCGCGCTTCTGCATGAAGTGCGGGCGCGAGCGCTTGCCCGATGCGGCTGCGGGCCCGCAACCACCGGCGCTGCCTCCGGCGCTGCCGGCCGTACCCGCGTATGGGCCGGGGCCAGCACAGCCCTCGCCCGTCGGGGCCTTCTTCGGCCGGGTGTTCCGCGGCGACTGGCTGTCCTCGGCGAAGGCGGCCGCCTGGCCGAGCGGACTGCTGCTCGCGCTCGCGGTGGCGCTCGCGATCCCCTCGTACGGCCAGGACGACGAGGTCGTCGTCGGCTGGAGCGACCGGCTGCGGATCGCGCTCGCGATGCTGCTGCAGGCGTTCGGGGGCGGCTTCGAGGTGAAGGCGACGGGCGGCTCCTCGCCGTTCGGCTCGGACTCGGGCTCCGGTTCCTCCGGCGGGATCTTCGGCGACGGCGGATACCCCGGCACCTCGGGCGGCGGGAGCCCGGACGAGATCGTGCAGGGCGGGGCCTCGCTCTCCCTGGTACCGCTGACGATGACCCTGCTGTGGATCGGCGCGGTGTACCTGGGCGCGCGGATGCTGCGTACGCGCGGCGCGGGGCTGGAAGCGGCGGTACGGCTCTCGCTGCTGGTCACCGGTGTGGTGCTGGTCCTCGGGCTGTTCGCGCAGCCCGAGATCGCGGGGGTCGAGGTCTCCTCGTCCCCGCTGCTCGCGGCGCTCGGTGCGCTGGGGATCTCGCTCGCGGTGAGCTGCGGGGCGCTCCAGCGCGACGACCTCGCGGCGTGGCTCGCGCAGCGGCCCGCGGCCCGGTCGGCCGTGCGGGCTCTCGGTACCTCGGTGCGCGCGCTCGGCGCGGTGGTGGCGCTGTGCTCCCTGGTCGGCTTCGTCGTGTACGCGAACGCGGACGACGTGGACGGCACGGCCCTGCTGATCGCGCTGCCGATCCTGCCCAACATCGGGTTCGCGGTACTCGGGCTGAGCTGGGGTGTGCCTGTCGAGTTCGCCGTCCAGGGACAGTTCAGCGTGGTCGGCTCCAGTACGGAGCACGGCAGTTTCGGGCTCGGCGAGATCAAGGACGTGTGGGGCGGCGGTGCGGTCGCCGGGATGCTGGCCCTCGGCGCGGTCTGCGCGCTGACGCTGGGTGTCTGGGCGGCGCGCCGCTCGGCGGACCGCCGCGAACAGCTGCTGGCCGGGGGTTTCTCGCTGGGGCTCATCCTGCTGTTCATGGGCGTCAGCGGGGTCGGCGGGGACCTCGCGGGCGGGATCGAGGACTGGGGCGGCCGGGGCACATCGGAATTCGCCCCGAGTGTCCCGGACGCGCTGCTGTTCGGCCTGTTGTGGGTGGGTGCGGCGACGTTCCTGGGCCCGTACGTACTGAAACTGACGGGCGGGCAGCCGACGGTTGCTCCCGCGGTACCGCCGTACGCCCCGGGCATGCCGGTCGCGCCGTACGCGGCGCCTGGGGCCCAGCCCCTGGCGACCCCGGGATTCGCAGCGGCCCCGGCCGCCCCCGCCGCCCCGGCCGCCCCGGCCGCCCCCGCCGCCCCGGCGGCCCCTGCGACCCCGGGCACTCCGGCGGGCCCGGATGTCCCGGGCGCTGCGGGGACTCCGGCCACTCCGGTCACTCCGGCCGCTCCGCCCACGCAGGTGGACCCGGCTGCGTCGGCCGCTCCCGCGACGCCAGTCGCCCCCGCGGCCCCCGCCGCCCCGGTTACCGTGACCGACCCGGCTGCCGCCGCCGGCGTCGTACCGCCCTACGCCGCCCAGACCCACGCGGCCGGTGCCTACGACCCGCACACCGTCCATCTCGCCGCCGCCGCTCCGGTGGCCCCCGCCTCCGTCCCCGCGGCCGAGCGCAAGCGCAAGGTCCTCCTCTGGACCGCCACCCTCACCGTCGCGTTCCTCATCGGCGGCGGAGCGACGGCCGGCGCACTGATCATGCAGAAGCACAACGACAAGCCGGGCAACACGCAGCACCAGAACCAGAACAAGCCCCCCGTCGCCTCGCCCTCCGAGTCCCCGAAGACGGACCCGCGGCCGAGCCAGGACCCCGGCTCCCGGCAGTCGCCGACCCCGTCTGCCTCGCCGACGCAGCCGACGGGCACCGCCACCCTCCCCGCGGGCTTCGTGCTGAAGCAGGACCCCGCCGGGTTCACCGTCGGCGTCATGGACGGCTGGAGCCGCCGCCAGACCGGCAGCCAGATCTTCTACGAGGCCCCGACCGGCGGCGAATACCTCCAGATCGGCATCGTCAAGAACGCGCCGATGTCCTCGTACGAGAACTTCCTCGGCCTGGAGCAGAAGCACCTGGGGACCCCGGAGACCCAGTACGAGCGCAGTCAGCTGATCCAGAACACCTATCAGGGACGGCCGGGCGCCCTGTGGGAGTTCACCCACACCCCCGAGCCGGACGAGGGCACCCTGAAGCGGCACGTCATCGACCAGGCGTTCGTCGCCGCGGACGGCACGGAGTACGCGATCCTCGCCGCAGGCCGCGCCGAACTCTGGGACGCGAACAAGGACGTGGTGTTCTCGACCGCGCTCAACACGTTCAGAGCGAGCTGAGCTCCAGGCGGAAGCAGTACCCCTTCCGCCGCGACTCCGGCGTTGTGAACGTCTCCGCGAGCTCCATCCCCAGCCGCCGGGTCACCGCGATGGAGCGCTCGTTGAGGGCGTCCACCATCGCCACCACCCGCTCCACCCCCGCCGCCCGTACCCGCTCCAGCGTGGTGCGGGCGGCGGCCGTCGCGTAGCCCTTTCCCCACGCGGACCGCGCCAGCCGCCAGCCGATCTCGATCTCGCCGCGCGGGCCGAAGCCCTCGTACGGCCAGGGCTGCGCCCCGGTGAAGCCGATGACCTCGCCGTCCTCGTCCAGCATCGTCCACAGGCAGAAGCCGCGTTCGGCGTCGTGTCTGCGCTGCCGTGCGGTCAGCTCCTCGTAGACCGACAGCTCGGCCGATGTGCCGCCGTGGAACTCCATGACCTCCGGGTCGGCGAAGATCCGGTGCCAGGCCAGGGCGTCCTCGTCGGTGGGCACACGCAGCTGTACGGCGGGGAGCGGCCTGCTCATAGGGGGGAACCCTTCAGTTTGTGGATCAGTTCGCACCCATAGACTGCACATGTCCTGTGCCATTCGGTACGCAATATCGAGTCTTCGGGAGAACCCGCCGTGACCGAGCCCCTCTCCGAAAACACCGCCGATGTGATCGTCGTCGGGGCAGGCCCGGCCGGCTCCACGACCGCGTACTACCTGGCCAAGGCCGGACTTGACGTTCTGCTCCTGGAGAAGACCGCTTTCCCGCGCGAGAAGGTCTGCGGCGACGGCCTCACCCCGCGTGCCACCAAGCAGCTGGTCGCCATGGGCATCGACATCTCCGAGGAGGCCGGCTGGCTGCGGAACAAGGGCCTGCGGATCATCGGCGGCGGTGTGCGGCTCCAGCTGGACTGGCCGGATCTCGCCAGTTACCCGGACTACGGACTCGTCCGCAAGCGCGACGACTTCGACGAGCAGCTGGCCCGGCAGGCGCAGAAGGCGGGCGCACGGCTGTACGAGCGGTGCAATGTGGGTGCGCCGGTCATCGACGAGCGCACCGGCCGTATCACCGGCGTGCACGCCAAGCTGGGCGAGGACAAGCGCGGGGTCACCTTCCACGCCCCGCTCGTGGTCGCCGCCGACGGCAACTCCTCCCGGATCTCCCTCGCCATGGGCCTGCACCGGCGTGAGGACCGCCCGATGGGCGTGGCCGTACGGACGTACTTCACCTCGCCCCGGCACGACGACGACTATCTGGAGTCCTGGCTGGAGCTGTGGGACCGGCGCGGCCCGGGCGAGGACCGGCTGCTGCCCGGCTACGGCTGGATCTTCGGCATGGGCGACGGCACCTCCAACGTCGGCCTCGGCGTGCTCAACACCTCCGCCTCCTTCAAGGAGCTGGACTGGCGCGAGGTGCTGAAGGCCTGGTGCGCCTCGATGCCGGCGGACTGGGGCTACACCGAGGAGAACATGACGGGCCCGATCCGTGGCGCCGCGCTCCCGATGGCCTTCAACCGTCAGCCCCACTACTCCAAGGGCCTGCTGCTGGTCGGCGATGCGGGCGGTCTGGTCAACCCGTTCAACGGCGAGGGCATCGCGTACGCCATGGAGTCCGGGCAGATCGCCGCCGACGTGATCGTCCAGGCACACGCCCGGCAGACCCCGGCCCAGCGCGAACTGGCCCTCCACCGCTACCCCAAGGTCCTCAAGGACACCTACGGCGGCTACTACACGCTCGGCCGCGCCTTCGTGAAGCTCATCGGCAACCCGAAGGTCATGAAGATCGCCACGCAGCGCGGTCTGACGCATCCCGTACTGATGAAGTTCACGCTGAAGATGCTGGCCAACCTGACCGACCCGACGGGCGGCGACGCGATGGACCGCATCATCAACGGGCTGAGCAAGGTGGCCCCGCGGTCATGACGATGGCCCCGCGTCCATGACGATGCGCCGCCGCCCCACGCGCGGCGGCGTACCGCGTGGGCGTGACCGGCCTTGCGGCGATGCGACGAAGGGCCGCGGCTCCACCCCCGAGCGGGGGAGCCGCGGCCCTTCGAAGTATGGCCTTCAAACGTGCCCGTCAGGGCGTGGGGCGGTCAGAGAACGCGGACCGCACCGCTCGCCGGGTAGCCCGACAGGTCCTGGATGACGACGCCCTTGCCGGGGTTGGCCGCGTCGAGGTACTTGCCGTCGCCGATGTAGACACCGACGTGGTACGCGCTGCCGGCGCCGCCCCAGTAGAGGATGTCGCCGACCTTGAGGTTGCTGGTGCCCACCTGGGTGCCGGCCACCGACTGGTCCTCCGAGACACGCGGCAGGTCGACGCCGACCGTCTTGAACGCGGCCTGGACGAGGCCGGAGCAGTCCCACGAGTTGGGTCCGGTGCCGCCCATGACGTAGGCGTCGCCGAGCTGCGCCTTGAGGAAGGCGACAACGGTCGCTGCGGAGCCCGTGGCGTTCGAGGTGGGGGCGGAGAGCGTGGTGCGCTCGGAGGAGCGGGAGGCGCGCTCCGTGGCCTCGGCCTCGGCGCGCTTCTTCGCCTCGGCCTTCTTCTTGGCCTCTGCCTTGCGGTCCGCCTCGGCCTTGGCCACCTTGGCGGTCTTCGCGGCCTTGGCGGCCGCGGCGTCCTCCCGGGCCTGCAGCTCGAGGTCGAGGGCGACCTGCTGCGTGGCCTCGGCGGACTGCGCGACGGCGGCCGAGAGGTCGGAGGTGAGCGTGGGCATCTCAATGGTCTCGGTCACCGGCTCGGCGTTCGCCGACCCCGTGGCGGCGGCCACCGCGATGGTGCTGAGGACGCCACCGGCAACTCCGGCTCGCAGCGCCAGCTTCGAGCTGCTGCGGCGGGGCTTCCGGTGGCTGGGTATGTGAGCGGTGTGGGACATGAGTACAACCGCTATCAGGGGCGCGCGGTTCCCTTCAAGAAACGTGTGTTGCGCCACAGTTGCTACCGGAACCTCTGAATCCGCTCTGCTCCGGCCCTTATTGACGCCGTAACGGGCAAATCGGGCACGCCTGATCACGGCCGTGATCAAGGGCTTTCCGTAAAAGGTCCGAATTGCCTGGCACTTACCATCCCTTCACTCCGTTGGCCAAGCCCGCTTTTATCGCAGCTCGGAGCGAGTGGCACAGGTCACAGAAAGGTGAACGTCCGGCCGCTCGAGAGTTCGTGAATGCAGGCACGCGTCCACCTTCATCTGCCCCTGCAACCCGACCGGGTGACGCGGCGTCCACTATCACCCGTTGCGGTCCATCTCCAATTTGCCTGTGCGGGCCACTCCTTGATAGAGCACCGGCCCTCCGACCAGCGGTAACAGGTCCAGATGTCACGTCTGGTGATTACTCAGGCGCTTCGCGTATGAAGATCACCGCTCATCCGACTTCATGATCGTTCGCCGGGTGGTGGAGATCACAAAGGCGTTGTCGTACCCCGTGTCGCAGATCACAGACCGGCAGGCATAGGATGCGGAGCAGTCGGGCTTGTGAACTGCCTCACATGAGCACGATCTTCGCGAGGCGGCGAGGCGGAATGCCCGGTGCGGTCCAACGGTCAAGGACGACTGGAAGGAGCGAGGAGGGTGAATGCTTACGCGCCCATCCTTGTGCTCGGCGCCCTCGGGGCAGGGTTTGCGATCTTCTCCGTGGTCATGGCCACGCTTATCGGCCCAAAGCGGTACAACAGGGCGAAACTGGAGGCGTACGAGTGCGGCATTGAGCCGACTCCGACGCCCGCCGGAGGCGGCCGCTTTCCCATCAAGTACTACCTGACGGCGATGCTCTTCATCGTCTTCGACATCGAGATCGTCTTCCTCTACCCCTGGGCGGTCACCTTCGACGCCCTGGGGCTTTTCGGGCTCGTGGAGATGCTGCTCTTCGTGCTCACCGTCTTCGTTGCCTACGCGTATGTATGGCGGCGCGGCGGCCTGGAATGGGACTGAGGGGCTGAGGGGCACCAATGGGAATCGAAGAGAAGCTGCCGAGCGGTTTCCTGCTGACCACCGTCGAACAGGCCGCGGGCTGGGTGCGCAAGTCATCCGTCTTCCCGGCGACCTTCGGTCTGGCCTGCTGCGCCATCGAAATGATGACGACCGGCGCCGGCCGTTACGACCTGGCCCGCTTCGGCATGGAGGTCTTCCGCGGCTCGCCGCGCCAGGCCGACCTGATGATCGTCGCCGGCCGGGTGAGCCAGAAGATGGCGCCCGTCCTGCGGCAGGTCTACGACCAGATGCCCAACCCCAAGTGGGTCATTTCCATGGGCGTTTGCGCCTCATCGGGTGGAATGTTCAACAATTACGCGATTGTGCAGGGCGTTGATCACATTGTGCCCGTCGATATCTATTTGCCAGGCTGCCCGCCGCGTCCGGAGATGCTGATCGACGCGATTCTCAAGCTCCACCACAAGATCCAGACCTCCAAGCTCGGCGTGAACGCGGAGGAAGCGGCCCGCGAGGCGGAGGAAGCGGCCCTGAAGGCGCTCCCCACCATCGAGATGAAGGGGTTGCTGCGATGACGGACCAGCCGAACCCCGAGAAGGAACTCAGCGAGCAGAACCTGCCGGGGCAGCGCGGTGAGGGCGGCGAGGAGATCCGCGTCCAGCGCGGCATGTTCGGTGCCGCCAACGGAGGGGATACGTCCGGCTACGGAGGGCTTGTGCGCTCCGTACGTCTGCCGGGCCCGGCCACCCGCCCCTACGGTGGGTATTTCGACGAGGTGGCCGACGAGCTCGAGGGCGCGCTGGAAGAACAGGGACTCGTCCCCGAGAACGCCATCGAGAAGACGGTCGTCGACCGCGGCGAGCTCACCTTCCACATCGCCCGCGAGCACCTCCTCCAGGTGGCCCGCACCCTGCGCGACGACCCGGCGCTCCGCTTCGAGCTCTGTACCGGCGTTTCCGGAGTGCACTACCTGGAGGACAAGGGCCGTGAGCTGCACGCCGTCTACCACCTGCGCTCGCTCACTCACCGGCGGCTGATCCGTCTCGAAGTCTCCGCCCCGGACAGCGACCCGCACGTCCCGTCCCTGGTCACGGTCTATCCGACCAACGACTGGCACGAACGCGAGACGTACGACTTCTTCGGGCTCGTCTTCGACGGCCACCCCGCCCTCACCCGGATCATGATGCCGGACGACTGGCAGGGCTTCCCGCAGCGCAAGGACTATCCGCTCGGCGGCATCGCCGTCGAGTACAAGGGCGCCCAGATCCCGGCTCCGGACCAGCGGAGGTCGTACTCGTGACCACCCCATCTGCAAGCGCACGCGAGACCACCGAGGGGACCGTGTACACGGTCACCGGCGGCGACTGGGACGAGGTCGTCCGGACCGCGGCCAAGGCCGACGACGAGCGGATCGTCGTCAACATGGGCCCGCAGCACCCCTCCACGCACGGCGTGCTCCGGCTGATCCTGGAGATCGACGGCGAGACCGTCACCGAGGCCCGCTGCGGCATCGGCTATCTGCACACCGGCATCGAGAAGAACCTCGAGTACCGGACCTGGACGCAGGGCACCACCTTCGTCACGCGCATGGATTACCTCACCTCGTTCTACAACGAGACGGCGTACTGCCTGGGCGTGGAGAAGCTGCTCGGCATCACCGACCAGATCCCGGACCGGGCGAGCATCGTCCGCGTCATGCTGATGGAGCTCAACCGGCTCTCGTCGCATCTGGTGGCCATCGCCACCGGCGGCATGGAGCTCGGCGCCACCACGATCATGATCTACGGGTTCCGGGACCGCGAAATGATCCTGGACCTCTATGAGCTGATCACCGGCCTGCGGATGAACCACGCGTTCATCCGGCCCGGCGGACTCGCCCAGGATCTGCCCCCGGGCGCGGTCGACGCGGTGCGCGAGTTCGTCAAGAAGATGACCAAGAACCTGCCGGAGTACGACAAGCTCGCCACCGGCAACCCCATCTTCAAGGCCCGTATGCAGGACGTCGGCCATCTCGATCTGGCCGGCTGCATGGCACTGGGCGCGACCGGGCCGATCCTGCGCTCCGCGGGCCTGCCCCACGATCTGCGCAAGACCGACCCCTACTGCGGCTACGAGACGTACGACTTCGACGTCCCGACCGCCGACACCTGCGACGCCTACGGTCGCTTCCTCATCCGCCTGGAAGAGATGCGGCAGTCGCTGCGCATCGTCGAGCAGTGCCTGGACCGCCTCGAGCCGGGACCGGTCATGGTCGCCGACAAGAAGATCGCCTGGCCCGCGCAGCTCGCGCTCGGCCCGGACGGGCTCGGCAACTCGCTCGACCACATCAAGAAGATCATGGGCACCTCCATGGAGGCCCTGATCCACCACTTCAAGCTGGTGACCGAGGGCTTCCGGGTCCCGGCCGGGCAGGCGTACGCGGCGGTCGAGTCGCCCAAGGGCGAGCTGGGTGTCCATGTCGTCAGCGACGGCGGCACCCGCCCCTACCGGGTCCACTTCCGCGATCCGTCGTTCACCAATCTGCAGGCCATGGCGGCGATGTGCGAGGGCGGCCAGGTCGCCGACGTCATCGTCGCCGTCGCGTCCATCGACCCCGTGATGGGAGGCGTCGACCGATGACGGCCAAGTCGCCGAATCAAGAGGTGCAGCTGGGGATGCCGCAGCTCCCCGCCCCCGAGTACCCGGCCGATGTGCGCGCCAGGCTGGAAGCGGACGCGAAGGAGATCATCTCCCGCTACCCGGACAGCCGGTCCGCCCTGCTGCCGCTGCTGCACCTCGTGCAGGCGGAGGAGGGGTATGTGACCCGCACCGGGGTCCGGTTCTGCGCCGAGATGCTGGAGCTGACCACCGCCGAGGTCACCGCGGTGTCCACCTTCTACTCGATGTACCGGCGCAAGCCCTCCGGCGACTACCAGGTCGGCGTCTGCACCAACACGCTGTGCGCGGTGATGGGCGGCGACGCGATCTTCGAGGAGCTCAAGGAGCACCTCGGCGTCGGCAACAACGAGACGACCGAGGACGGCAAGGTCACCCTCGAACACATCGAGTGCAACGCGGCCTGCGACTTCGCCCCCGTGGTGATGGTCAACTGGGAGTTCTTCGACAACCAGACGCCCGAGTCCGCGCGGCAGCTCGTCGACGACCTGCGCGCGGGACGCCAGGTCGAGCCGACCCGCGGCGCCCCCCTGTGTACGTACAAGGAGACCGCGCGGATGCTCGCGGGCTTCCCCGACGAGCGTCCGGGCGCGGTCGAGGCGAGCGGCGGCGCGGGCCCCGCCTCGCTGATCGGTCTGCGCCTGGCCAAGGGCGAGACCTCGGCGGCCCGGATCGTCTCCCCCCGCAGCGAGACGCGTCAGGACGCGCCGCAACCCGGCTCCGAGCACCTCAGTTCGCACGACGCACCGCAGCAGACATCGGACTCCGACCCGGACCACCCGGCCGGACCCGCAGCCGAGGAGGGGGAGTGATGACCTTGTCCACCGAATACGGGGGCACCTCCGGGCCGGACGCCGGGGGAGAGACGAGTCCCGAGAAGCTTCTCGCGCCCGTTCTGTCGGCCTTCTGGGACGAGGAAGAGTCCTGGACGCTGGACACCTACCGGCGGCACCAGGGGTACGAGGGGCTGCGCAAGGCGCTCGCCATGTCGCCGGACGACCTCATCGCCTACGTCAAGGACTCCGGTCTGCGCGGCCGCGGCGGCGCGGGCTTCCCCACCGGAATGAAGTGGCAGTTCATTCCGCAGGGAGATGGAAAGCCGCACTATCTGGTGGTCAACGCCGACGAGTCGGAGCCCGGGACGTGCAAGGACATCCCGCTCCTGTTCGCCAACCCGCATTCCCTGATCGAGGGGATCGTGATCGCCTGCTATGCGATCCGGTCCAAGCACGCGTTCATCTATCTGCGCGGTGAAGTCGTCCCCGTACTGCGGCGGCTGCATGAAGCAGTGCGTGAGGCGTACGAAGCGGGCTTCCTCGGCAAGAACATTCTCGGCAGCGGACTCGACCTCGAGCTCACCGTGCACGCGGGCGCGGGCGCGTACATCTGCGGTGAGGAGACCGCGCTGCTGGACTCACTGGAGGGACGTCGCGGTCAGCCCCGGCTGCGTCCCCCCTTCCCCGCGGTCGCCGGTCTCTACGCGTGCCCCACTGTGGTGAACAACGTCGAGTCCATCGCCTCGGTTCCCGCGATCCTCAATCGCGGCAAGGACTGGTTCAAGTCGATGGGCAGCGAGAAGTCCCCGGGCTTCACGCTCTACTCGCTCAGCGGCCATGTCACCAACCCCGGCCAGTACGAGGCCCCGCTCGGCATCACGCTGCGCCAGCTGCTCGACATGAGCGGCGGTATGCGCGCCGGGCACCGGCTCAAGTTCTGGACGCCGGGCGGCTCTTCGACCCCGATGTTCACCGACGAGCACCTCGACGTCCCGCTGGACTACGAGGGCGTGGGCGCGGCCGGTTCGATGCTCGGCACCAAGGCGCTGCAGTGCTTCGACGAGACGACCTGTGTGGTGCGGGCCGTCACTCGGTGGACCGAGTTCTACGCCCACGAGTCCTGCGGCAAGTGCACGCCCTGCCGCGAAGGCACGTACTGGCTGGTGCAGTTGCTGCGTGACATCGAGGCCGGCCGGGGCGTCATGTCCGACCTCGACAAGCTGAACGACATCGCCGACAACATCAACGGCAAGTCGTTCTGCGCGCTGGGCGACGGAGCCGCGTCCCCGATCTTCTCCTCGCTCAAGTACTTCCGCGAGGAGTACGAGCAGCACATGACCGGCAACGGCTGTCCCTTCGACCCCGCACGGTCGACCGCCTGGGCCGACAAGCACCTGGAGGTGAACGCATGACGGTGGCGCATGCGCCGAGCCCGGGCCGCGGCTTCGCCGCAGGCCGCTCCTCGGGCCCCGCACCCCACTTCGACACGCATCGCCCGGAGGTGCAGTCATGACCGTCACCACGCCTTCCCCCGCCGGAGGCGCAGGCGCGGCCGTACCGCCGGAGGATCTCGTCTCGCTGACCATCGACGGCATCGAGATCAGCGTGCCCAAGGGCACCCTGGTCATCCGGGCCGCCGAGCTGCTCGGCATCGAGATCCCGCGCTTTTGCGACCACCCCCTCCTCGACCCGGCCGGCGCCTGCCGGCAGTGCATCGTCGAGGTCGAGGGCCAGCGCAAGCCGATGGCCTCCTGCACCATCACCTGCACCGACGGCATGGTCGTCAAGTCGCAGCTCACCTCGCCCGTCGCCGAGAAGGCGCAGAAGGGCGTGATGGAACTGCTGCTGATCAACCACCCGCTGGACTGTCCGGTCTGCGACAAGGGCGGCGAGTGCCCGCTGCAGAACCAGGCGATGTCCCACGGCGACGTCGACACCCGCTTCGACGGCCAGAAGCGCACCTACGAGAAGCCCGTGCCGATCTCCACACAGGTGCTGCTCGACCGTGAGCGGTGCGTGCTGTGCGCGCGCTGCACCCGCTTCTCCAACCAGATCGCGGGCGACCCGATGATCGAGCTGGTCGAGCGGGGTGCGCTGCAGCAGGTCGGCACCGGCGAGGGCGACCCCTTCGAGTCGTACTTCTCCGGCAACACCATCCAGATCTGCCCGGTGGGCGCGCTGACCTCGGCGGCGTACCGATTCCGCGCCCGCCCCTTCGACCTGGTCTCGTCGCACAGCGTGTGCGAGCACTGCTCCGGCGGCTGCGCGACCCGCACCGACCACCGGCGCGGCAAGGTCATGCGGCGGCTCGCGTCCAACGACCCCGAGGTCAACGAGGAGTGGATCTGCGACAAGGGGCGCTTCGGCTTCCGTTACGCGCAGCAGCCCGACCGGCTGACCACTCCGCTCGTACGCAACTCCGAAGGCGTCCTCGAACCGGCGAGCTGGCCCGAGGCGCTGGAGGCGGCGGCCCACGGGCTGCGCGCCGCCCGCGGCCGGGCCGGAGTCCTGGTGGGCGGCCGGCTCACCGTCGAGGACTCGTACGCGTACGCCAAGTTCGCCCGGGTCGCCCTCGACACCAACGACGTCGACTTCCGCGCGCGTGTGCACTCCTCAGAGGAGGCCGACTTCCTGGCCGCCAGGGTGGCGGGCAGCGGGCGTGACCTCGACGGCAAGGGCGTCACCTACACCTTGCTGGAGAACGCCCCGGCGGTGCTGCTCGCCGGGTTCGAGTCGGAGGAGGAGGCGCCCGGCGTCTTCCTGCGGCTGCGCAAGGCCAACCGCAAGCACGGGCAGCGCACTTTCGCGCTGGCCACGCACGCCACCCGTGGCCTTGCGAAGGCGGGCGGCACGCTGCTGCCCGCCGCGCCCGGCACCGAGACCCAGTGGCTGGACGCGCTGGCGGCCGGCACCGGTCTGGAAGGCGACGGCACCAAGGCGGCCGAGGCGTTGCGCGCCGAGGGTGCGGTGATCGTCGTCGGCGAGCGGCTCGCGGGCGTGCCCGGCGGGCTCACCGCCGCCGTGCGGGCCGCGACCGCGACCGGCGCGCAGCTGGTGTGGATCCCGCGCAGGGCCGGCGAACGCGGTGCGATCGAGGCGGGCGCGATCCCCTCGCTGCTGCCCGGCGGCCGCCCGGCCACCGACCCGCGGGCCCGCGAGGAGACGGCGGCGGCCTGGCGCGTACGCGAACTCCCGCACCACTACGGCCGCGACACCGGCCAGATCGTCGAGGCCGCGGCGACCGGCGAGCTGGGCGCGCTGTTGGTGGCGGGCGTCGAGGTCGCGGACCTTCCCGACCCGGCACGCGCGCGTGAAGCACTCGACGCGGTGGGCTTCCTGGTCTCCCTGGAGCTGCGGCCGAGCGCGGTCACCGAGCGGGCGGACGTGGTCTTCCCGGTCGCGGCGGTCGCCGAGAAGCCGGGCACGTTCCTCAACTGGGAGGGCAGGGCGCGGCCGTTCGAGGCCGCACTGAGGCCCCAGCAGATGACACGCACCGTGGCGCCGACCGATGCGCGGGTGCTGCACATGCTCGCGGACGCGCTCGACGTCAGCTTCGGGCTGCCGGACCTCCCCTCCGTCCGCAGGGAGATGGACCGGCTGGGTACCTGGGACGGCCCGCGGGCGAGCGAGCCGCTGGAGCCGGCGCAGCCGCTGCCCCGCCCGGGCGAGGGCGAGGCGGTCCTGGCCGGCCACCGGCTGCTGCTCGACCTGGGCCTGCTCCAGCGGGGCGACGAGGCACTGGCGGGCACTCGCCATGCCGCGGTCGCCAGGCTCTCCGCGGCGACGGCGGCGGAGACCGGAGTGAAGGACGGCGACGCCCTGGCCGTCACGGGACCGGCGGGCTCGGTCGAACTCCCGCTCCAGGTCTCCGAGATGCCGGACCGGGTGGTGTGGCTGCCGCTGAACTCCGTCGGCGGCGGCGTCACCTCGGACACCGGCGTCGCCCCCGGACAGCTGGTCCGCATCGGCCCGGCGGCGTCCCAGACCGCCACGGACGCGGAGGTTCAGTCGTGACCGCCTTCACCGACCGCCGCGCGGCGGTATCCCGGCCGGCCCCGGGCCCGGCCCTCCCCGCAACGGAGGTGCGAGCGTGACCACCCTCGCTCATATCGCCGAGGCCCAGCGGAGCGTCTTCGCCGCCGAGGATCTCTCGATGTTCGGGCGCGACCCCTGGTGGCTCGTTGTCATCAAGGCCGTGTTCTGCTTCGCCTTCCTGATGATCACCGTGCTCTTCTCCATCGTCTGGGAGCGCAAGGTCGTCGCCTGGATGCAGCTGCGCATCGGCCCCAACCGGCACGGCCCCTGGGGCATGCTCCAGTCCCTCGCCGACGGCATCAAGCTGATGCTCAAGGAAGACCTGATCGTCAAGCGCGCGGACAAGGTCGTCTATGTCCTCGCGCCGATCGTCGCCGCCATCCCCGCCTTCATGGCGATCGCCGTGATCCCCTTCGGACCGGCCGGCAACGAGGTCTCGATCTTCGGCCAACGCACCAGCATGCAGCTCACCGACCTGCCGATCGCGATGCTCTACATCCTCGCCGTCGCCTCGATCGGGATCTACGGCATCGTGCTCGCCGGCTGGTCGTCCGGATCGACGTACCCCCTGCTCGGCGGACTCCGCTCCTGCGCGCAGATGATCTCCTACGAGATCGCGATGGGCGCCGCCTTCGCCTCCGTCTTCCTCTACTCCGGGTCGATGTCGACCTCGGCGATCGTCGAGGCGCAGGCGGACCGCTGGTACATCATCCTGCTGCCGGTCTCCTTCATCATCTACGTCATCACGATGGTGGGCGAGACCAACCGCGCACCCTTCGACATGCCGGAGTCCGAGGGCGACCTCGTCGGCGGCTTCAACACCGAGTACAGCTCCATCAAGTTCGCGATGTTCATGCTGGCCGAGTACGTCAACATGGTCACCGTCTCCGCGGTCTCGGTCACCCTGTTCCTCGGCGGCTGGCGCGCCCCGTATCCCGTCTCCAGCTTCTGGGAGGGCGCGAACCACGGCTGGTGGCCGATGCTCTGGTTCGTCATCAAGGTCCAGCTGCTGCTGTTCTTCTTCATCTGGCTGCGCGGCACGCTGCCCCGCGTCCGCTACGACCAGTTGATGAAGCTCGGCTGGAAGGTACTGATCCCGGTATCGGTGGTCTGGCTGATGCTGGTGGCGACCGTACGGGCGCTGCGGAACGAGAACTACGACTTCCAGCAGATCGTGCTGTACGTCGGCGGCGCCGTGATCGCGCTGCTGCTGCTCTCCTTCGTGGCCGACATCTTCCGCGGCAAGAAGGAGAAGGAAGCCGAGGCCGCCGAGCCGGAGCCCGCCGCCTTCGACCCGATGGCGGGCGGATTCCCCGTACCGCCGCTGCCCGGACAGACCCTGCCGCCCGTGCCGCGCCGACGACCGCGCCACGAGCGCGCGTTGATTGTCAGTGGCGGCCCGGACACTACGAGTGACGGCCCGAGTAACGGAAAGGAGGCTGACGATGTCTGAGGGATCCGAGAGCAAGTTCCAGAATCCGGTTGCCGGCTTCGGCGTGACCTTCAAGGCCATGTTCAAGAAGCGGCTGACCGAGCAGTACCCGGAGCAGCAGAAGGTCACGGCGCCGCGCTTCCACGGCCGGCACCAGCTCAACCGGCATCCGGACGGGCTCGAGAAGTGCGTCGGGTGCGAGCTGTGCGCATGGGCCTGTCCGGCAGACGCCATCTATGTGGAGGGCGCGGACAACACCGAGGAGGAGCGGTACTCCCCGGGCGAGAGGTACGGCCGGGTCTACCAGATCAACTACGCCCGCTGCATTCTGTGCGGGCTGTGCATCGAGGCCTGTCCGACGCGGGCGCTGACGATGACGAACGAGTTCGAACTGGCCGACAGCTCCCGCGAGAACCTGATCTACACGAAGGAACAGCTCCTCGCGGGCCTGGAAGAGGACATGGTCGACTCGCCCCACGCGATCTACCCGGGGATGGACGAGCAGGACTACTACCGGGGCCTGGTCACCGAGGCCGCGCCCGGCACGGTCCAGCAGGTCGCCGCCTCCAAGGGTGAGAAGGGCGAGGAGGTGGACGCATGAACACCCTGGCGGCCACTGTCACTTCGACCGGCGAAGCCGTTCAGTTCTGGGTGCTCGGCATTGTCGCGGTGCTGGGAGCACTCGGCACGATCCTGATGAAGCGGGCCGTGCACAGCGCGCTCGCTCTCGCCGGGACCATGATCGTCCTCGCGGTCTTCTACCTCGCCAACGGTGCGTACTTCCTCGGCGTCGTCCAGATCATCGTCTACACCGGCGCCATCATGATGCTGTTCCTCTTCGTCGTCATGCTGGTCGGTGTCACCGCCGCCGACTCGCTCAAGGAGACGCTGAAGGGCCAGCGCTGGCTCGCCGCGGGCTGTGGTCTCGGCTTCGGTGTGCTGCTGATCGCCGGCATCGGCAACGCCTCGCTGAAGCACTTCAACGGCCTCGGCGCGGCCAACAGCGCGCATGGCGGAAACGTCGAGGGCCTGGCCCAGCTGATCTTCACCAAGTACGTCTTCGCCTTCGAGATCACCGGCGCGCTGCTGATCACGGCGGCCGTCGGTGCGATGGTGCTCACCCACCGGGAGCGCACCGAGCGCGCCAAGACCCAGCGCGAGCTGGCCGAGCTGCGCGTACGGGCGGCAACCGCTCCCGAGCCCGAGCACCCGTCGCTGGCCGCCTATGGCTGGCGCCTGCCGACTCCGCTTCCCGCGCCCGGCGTCTTTGCCCGGCACAACGCCGTGGACATGGCCGGGTTGCTGCCCGACGGCACGCCGTCCCAGCTCACCGTCAGCAAGACGCTTCGGGATCGCGGACAGGTCCGCGAGGTGCCGAGCGAGGCACTGAACGACCTCAAGGCGCTGGAGCAGCGCGCGGAGGAGCGGCTGCTCGGACGGGACCGGGACGAAGAGCGGGACCGGGACGACGAGGAGGCAACACGGTGAATCCGGTCAACTACCTCTATCTCGCAGCCCTGTTGTTCACCATCGGCGCGGCCGGGGTGCTCATCCGGCGGAACGCGATCGTGGTCTTCATGTGCGTCGAACTGATGCTGAACGCCTGCAATCTCGCGTTCGTCGCGTTCTCCCGGATGCACGGCAATCTCGACGGCCAGATCATCGCCTTCTTCACGATGGTCGTCGCCGCCGCCGAGGTCGTGGTCGGGCTCGCGATCATCGTGTCTATTTTCCGCACCCGCCACTCGGCCTCGGTCGACGACGCCAGCCTGATGAAGCTGTAAGGGGTCGCTGAATCGTGGAGAACCTGATTGCGCTGCTTGTCGCGGCGCCTCTGCTCGGAGCGGCGGTCCTGCTGTGCGGCGGCCGGCGGCTCGACCGCACCGGCCACTGGATCGGCACGCTGCTCGCGGCCGCGTCCTTCGTCATCGGTGCGGTGCTGTTCGTGAACATGCTGGGCAAGGGCGCGGAGGATCGCACCCTGCACAGCACGCTGTTCAGCTGGATTTCCGTCGGGGACTTCCAGGCTGACGTCGGCTTCCAGCTCGACCAGCTGTCGATGACCTTCGTGCTGCTGATCACCGGTGTGGGCTCGCTGATCCACATCTACTCCATCGGGTACATGGAGCACGACGAGCGGCGCCGCCGCTTCTTCGGTTATCTGAACCTCTTTCTCGCGGCGATGCTCCTGCTGGTCCTCGCCGACAACTACCTGCTGCTGTACGTCGGCTGGGAGGGCGTCGGCCTCGCCTCGTACCTGCTGATCGGCTTCTGGCAGCACAAGCCCAGTGCGGCGACGGCGGCGAAGAAGGCATTCCTGGTCAACCGCGTCGGCGACATGGGCCTGTCGATCGCGATCATGCTGATGTTCACCACCTTCGGGACCTTCGCCTTCGGGCCGGTCCTGGCGTCGACGGGCGAGACGAGCGAGGGCAGGCTGACGGCCATCGGGCTGATGCTGCTGCTGGCCGCCTGCGGCAAGTCGGCCCAGGTGCCGCTGCAGTCCTGGCTCGGGGACGCGATGGAGGGCCCGACCCCGGTCTCGGCCCTGATCCACGCGGCGACCATGGTGACTGCCGGCGTGTACCTCATCACCCGCTCCGGGGCGATCTTCAACGCGGCCCCGGACGCGCAGTTGGCGGTCACGGTGGTCGGCGCGGTCACGCTGATCTTCGGTGCGATCGTCGGTTGTGCGAAGGACGACATCAAGAAGGCGCTGGCCGGTTCGACGATGTCGCAGATCGGCTACATGGTGCTCGCGGCGGGCCTCGGTCCGATCGGCTATGTCTGGGCGATCATGCACCTGGTGACGCACGGCTTCTTCAAGGCCGGGCTGTTCCTCGGCGCCGGTTCGGTCATGCACGGCATGAACGACGAGGTCGACATGCGTAAGTACGGCGGCCTGCGGAAGTACATGCCGATCACCTTTGTCACCTTCGGGCTCGGCTATCTGGCGATCATCGGCTTCCCGGGTCTGTCCGGCTTCTTCTCCAAGGACAAGATCATCGAGGCGGCCTTCGCCAAGGGCGGCACCGAGGGCTGGATCCTCGGCGGCACGGCCCTGCTGGGCGCCGCGATCACCGCGTTCTACATGACGCGCGTGATGCTGCTGACCTTCTTCGGCGAGAAGCGCTGGCAGCCCGCCCCCGACCCGGACAAGACACCCGGCATCGAGCCCGGCATCGAGGTGCACCCCGGTGAGCTGCCGCATCCGCACGAGTCGCCCAGGTCGATGACGATCCCCATGATCGTCCTCGCCTTCGGGTCGGTCTTCGCCGGAGCGTTCTTCAGCATCGGCGACCGGTTCCTGCACTGGCTGGAGCCCGTCACCGGGCACGCGCACGGGGACTCCCCGCTCAGCGTGGCGACGGTCACCGGAGCCACGATGGTGTGTCTGGTCATCGGCGTCGCGATCGCCTGGGCGATGTACGGGCGCCGGCCGGTGCCGGTCCTCGCTCCGCGCGGCTCGCTGCTCACCCGGGCCGCCCGCCGCGATCTCCTCCAGGACGACTTCAACCACGTCGTCCTGGTGCGCGGCGGCGAGCACCTCACCCGCTCCCTGGTCTATGTCGACCACACCTTGGTCGACGGTGTGGTCAACGGCACGGCTGCCTCGTTCGGCGGGCTCTCGGGCCGGCTGCGCAAGCTGCAGAACGGCTATGCCCGCACCTATGCGGTCTCGATGTTCGGAGGTACGGCAGTGCTGATCGCCGTGACCCTGCTGATGAGGGCGGTGTAACTGCCATGTCGTTCCCTCTGCTTACGGCCACGGCGGCGCTCCCGGCGATCGGTGCCATTGCCACCGCCGCCGTCCCGGCCGCGCGGCGTACCGCGGCCAAGTGGCTGGCGCTGCTGGTCTCGCTCGGCACGCTGGTGCTGGCCGCGGTCGCGCTCGTACGGTTCGAGCCCGGCGGCCCCCGGTATCAGCTGACCGAGTCGCACGCCTGGATCAAGGACTTCGGTGTCCGGTACGAACTGGGCGTGGACGGCATCGGGGTGGCGCTGCTGGCGCTGACCGCCCTGCTGATCCCCTTTGTGATCCTCGCGGGCTGGCACGACGCCGACCCCCTGGAGACGAAGTCCTCGCGCTGGCGGCCGACTCAGGGCTTCTTCGCCCTGATCCTCTCCGTCGAGGCGATGGTGATCCTCTCCTTCGAGGCCACCGACGTTTTCCTCTTCTACATCCTCTTCGAAGCCATGCTCATCCCGATGTACTTCCTCATCGGCGGCTTCGGAGACCGGGCCCACGCGGGCAGCGACGAGAACGCCGCGGCCCAACGCTCGTACGCGGCAGTGAAGTTCCTGCTCTACAACCTGGTCGGCGGTCTGATCATGCTGGCCGCGGTCATCGGGCTCTATGTCGTCGCGGGCAGCTTCTCGCTCACCGAGATCGCCGACGCGCGCGCGTCCGGCTCGCTCGACGTGGCGACCAGCACCGAACGGCTGCTGTTCCTCGGCTTCTTCTTCGCCTTCGCGATCAAGGCGCCGCTGTGGCCGCTGCACACCTGGCTGCCCAACGCCATGGGTGAGGCGACCGCCCCGGTCGCCGTGCTGATCACCGCGGTCGTCGACAAGGTCGGCACCTTCGCGATGCTGCGCTTCTGCCTCCAGCTCTTCCCGGATGCCTCGAAGTGGGCGACGCCGGTCATTCTCGTACTGGCGCTGATCAGCATCGTCTACGGCGCGCTGCTCGCCGTCGGCCAGCGCGACATCAAGCGGCTGGTCGCATACGCATCGATCTCGCACTTCGGCTTCATCATCCTGGGCATCTTCGCGATGACCTCCCAGGGGCAGTCGGGCGCGACGCTCTACATGGTCAACCACGGACTCTCGACCGCCGCGCTGATGCTGGTGGCCGGGTTCCTGATCTCCCGGCGCGGCTCGCGGCTCATCGCGGACTACGGCGGGGTGCAGAAGGTGGCGCCGGTGCTCGCCGGCACCTTCCTGGTCGGCGGTCTGGCCACGCTCTCGCTGCCGGGCCTCGCGCCCTTCGTCAGTGAATTCCTGGTCCTGGTCGGCACGTTCACGCGCTATCCGGTGGCCGGGATCGTCGCGACCTTCGGCATTGTGCTCGCCGCGCTCTACACCCTCGTCCTCTACCAGCGGACGATGACGGGCCCGGTGAAGCCCGAGGTGGCGAAGATGCCGGACCTCAGGGCTCGTGAGCTGGTGGTGGTCGCACCGCTGATCGCGCTGCTGCTCTTCCTCGGCGTCTTCCCGAAGCCGCTGACGGACATCGTGAACCCGGCGGTCGAGCACACGCTGTCCGACGTACATCAGAAGGATCCCCAGCCTGAAGTGGAGGCGGCCAAGTGAGCGCAATGATTGTCCACAGCCTGTGGACAACGGCCGCCGAGCCGATCGACAAGATCCCTGCCCCGACCATCGAGTACGCGCAGCTGGCTCCCGCGCTGATCGTCGTGGGCGCGGCCGTCGTGGGTGTGCTGGTGGAGGCATTCGTCCCGCGCAGGGCCCGTTACTACGCGCAGGTGTTCCTGACCGTGGTCGCGCTGACCGCCGCCTTCGCCGCCGTGGTCGCCCTCGCGGCCGGCGGATACGGCAGCACCAAGGCGCGTATCGCGGCGATGGGCGCCATCGCGGTCGACGGCCCGGCGCTCTTCCTGCAAGGCACCATCCTGCTGGCCTCGCTGGTCGCCGTCTTCACCTTCGCCGAGCGCCGCCTCGACCCCGCGGCACACGGCAACCGCATCGACTCGTTCGCCGCTCAGGCCGCGTCCGTGCCGGGCGGCGAAAGCGAAAAGGCCGCGGTCAAGGCCGGGTTCACCACCACCGAGGTCTTCCCGCTGGTGCTCTTCGCGATCACCGGCATGCTGGTTTTCCCGGCCGCCAACGATCTGCTGACGCTGTTCATCGCGCTGGAAGTCTTCTCGCTCCCGCTCTACCTGCTGTGCGCCGTCGCCCGCCGCAAGCGGCTGATGTCGCAGGAGGCCGCGGTGAAGTACTTCCTGCTCGGCGCGTTCTCGTCGGCGTTCCTGCTCTTCGGCATCGCGCTGCTGTACGGGTACGCGGGCTCCGTCTCGTACGCGAGGATCGCGGACGTCGTCGACGGCAGCGTGCGGACCATCGACCCGGCGCTCGCCGACACCATGGGGAACGACGCGCTGCTGCTGATCGGCGGGGCGATGATCCTGGTGGGGCTGCTCTTCAAGGTCGGCGCGGTGCCGTTCCACATGTGGACCCCGGACGTCTACCAGGGCGCGCCGACGCCGGTCACCGGCTTCATGGCGGCGGCGACGAAGGTCGCCGCGTTCGGCGCGCTGCTGCGGCTGCTGTACGTGGTGCTGCCGGGGCTGCGCTGGGACTGGCGGCCGGTCTTGTGGGCGGTCGCGATCGTCACCATGCTGGGCGGTGCGATCGTCGCGATCACCCAGACCGACATCAAGCGGCTGCTCGCGTACTCCTCGATCGCGCACGCGGGCTTCATCCTGGCCGGTGTCATCGCGACGACGCCCGACGGCGTCTCCTCCGTCCTGTTCTATCTGGCCGCGTACTCCTTCGTGACGATCGGCGCGTTCGCGGTGGTCACGCTGGTACGGGACGCGGGCGGCGAGGCGACGCACCTGTCCAAGTGGGCGGGGCTAGGGCGCCGTTCACCACTGGTGGCGGCGGTCTTCGCGGTCTTCCTGCTGGCCTTCGCCGGTATTCCGCTGACCTCGGGCTTCGCCGGGAAGTTCGCGGTCTTCAAGGCGGCGGCGGAGGGCGGCGCGGGTGCGCTGGTCGTGGTCGGTGTGATCTCGTCGGCGATCGCGGCGTTCTTCTACATCCGGGTGATCGTGCTGATGTTCTTCAGCGAGCCGAAGGAGGGCGGCCCGACGGTCGCCGTGCCGTCGCCGCTGACGATGACGACGATCGGGGTGGGTGTGGCGGTGACGCTTGTGCTGGGTGTGGCGCCGCAGTACTTCCTGAATCTGGCGAGCCAGGCGAGCGTGTTCGTGCGCTGACCGCTTTTGCGCTCGCCGTGGTGTCGTCGACGACGCCACGGCGAGCGCTTTTTCATGCCGCCAGGAGCGCGCCGGTTGTCGCGCAGCCACGGCACCGGCCCGGCTCGGTGGAGCGGAAGGCACGGTCGCAGGACTCGCAGTTCTGCAGCGGCACGGGCCCAGGCCGCCCTGCGGGCAGAGGCGGAGGCAGAAGTTCTGCGAGACGGTGGGCGAGCAGGGCTGCCGGATGGCGCAGGTCCGGTGGAAGGCTCGCGGTCAGGGTGCGGCGTACGGCCTCGGGGGCGGCCCCGCGTTCCAGCCAGGTGGTGACGGCCGGGGCGAGACGGTGTACATCCCGCTCCGAGAGCAGCAGCCGGGGCTCGTCACGCCGGAGCTCCACGAGGAGGGCGGCGGCGGGACGGTGGTCTTCGACGGCTTGGGGGTCTCCGGCTTCGGGGGCCGGAGGCGGTACGGGCCGAGGCGCGGGCGCCGGAGGTACGTCTTCGGGGGCGCTCTCCGTGACCGGGGCCTGTGGTGTCGAAGCAGGGCTCGCCCCGGGCTGGTTGTACGACACGGTGTGCGTGACGATCTGGCCGCTGGGGAGCCGTTTCCGGGTGCGCTCCAGGTAGCCGAATGCCTCAAGTTCCCGTAATGCCGAGGCGATCCGGACCTCGCCCTCGGGGAAGCGGGCAGTGAGGGTCTTGATGTCGACGCGGGCACCGGCGGGCACTGACTGGATGTGGACGGCGAGTCCGATAGCGGTGAGGCTGAGCTCACGGTGCTGGGCGAGGTGGTTGCCGATGACGGTGTATCGGCTGGTGTGCCGGGTGTTGACGTGGACGACGCCAGACCGGGACACGGTCGTGTCAATGGCCCCGGGAACGGGGGACGAAGCGCGCGCGGGCGCGCTAGGGTTCTGCCTATCCATCGGGAAGCTCCTACTTCCTCGGTGGTCAGGCCCTCGATCGGGATTGTGCGTCCCGGCCGGGGGCCGTCGCATGTGTGCAGTTGTTGCGGCGAGCATATGCCCGCCAACCCGTCACAAATCCAGCCCAGTTGGAAACCTTCACCCTTGCGAGTGATGGGGAGGCTGGAGGGGATGGGTAGGGTCTTTGCCCCGGTGAATTGAAAGCTCTTGATGTCGTGCCACACCGGATGGTGGGCGACCGGGACGTGTGGCCCCGCGATCCGGTGGGGCCGGGTCAGGGTGCGAGATCAAACTCGGCCCACACCGTTTTGCAGGGCGCGGGGCCCGGGGTGACGCCCCAGCGGTCGGCGAAGGCGTCGACGAGGATGAGTCCGCGGCCCGACTCGTCGTCTCCGGGGTGCCGGGCGACGGGGAGACGGTCACCGCGGGTGTCGATCACCTCGATACGGAGAGTGCCCTCGGCGGCGGCGAGGGCGAGGCGGAAGTCCCGTCCGGGTACGCGGCCGTGCAGCGCGGCGTTGGCGGCGAGTTCGGCGACGACATGGGCCGCCGACTCGAACGGCAGCCCCCAGGAGCGGAGTTGCTCCGTCGCCAGCAGGCGAGCGAGACGGGCACCTCTGCAAGTGGCGGAGAGCTGCACGCTGAACTGGCGGACCGAGGTACTGGCGTGGGTGATTTCTGGGTTCACGTAACTCAGCGTGGCGGGGCGTGCGTACGCTGAACAGTGATGAAGCCGATGCGTACGGTGACTGTCAGGGCGCTGTCCAGGCCTGTACAAGCTGTCCACCGTGACACTTCCGGAGGTGGGCTCGGATGAGCGCGAGCGGTGACGGTACGGACGAGCCCGGCTGGGAGGTCGATCCGGAGAACGACTCGGCGGCGGTGGTCGCGGCACTCGGCCACCAGCTCAAACTCTGGCGCGAGGCGGCGGGGTTGCGGCCGGCCGAGTTCGGGGCGGCGATCGGTTACGGCGAGAACCTGATCTACAAGGTGGAGGGCGGAAAGCGCATCCCCAGGCCGGAGTTCCTGGACAAGGCTGACGAGGCTCTTGGCGCGGGCGGAAAAATCGCCGCAATGAAGAAGGACATCGCGGAAGCGCGGTACCCGAAGAAGGTCCGCGACCTGGCGAAGCTGGAGGCTCAGGCGGTCGAGTTGGGGGCGTACGGCAACCACACCATGCATGGGCTGTTGCAGACGGAGGAGTATGCGCGGTCGTTGTTCGAGATGCGGCGGCCCGCGTACTCGCAGGATGAGGTGGAGCGGATGGTGGCCGCGCGCATGGCCAGGCGGTCGATCTTCGACCGTTCGCCAGCTCCCGCGCTCACATTCGTCCAAGAAGAGGTGACCCTCCGACGTCCTATCGGAGGCAGAATGGTCCTACGCAAGCAGCTCGAACGCCTGTTGGAGGTAGGTCAGTTGCGGAACGTCGAGATCCAGGTGATGCCGACCGACCGTGACGACCACGCAGGGATGGATGGCCGGATTCAGGTTCTGAAGTTCCAGGACGGTTCGGCGATGGGCCACGACGAGGGCCAGTTCATCAGCCGTCTCGTCTCCGATCCGAGACAGCTCCGGATCCTCGAGCTGCGGTACGGGATCATCCGGGCGCAGGCTCTCACGCCACGGGAGTCACTGGCCTTCATCGAGAAAGTGCGGGGAGACACATGACCGACAAGCCCTCCGTTGCGGATGGCACGGGGCTGTACTGGTTCAAGAGCAGCTACAGCGACGGCAGCGAAGGCGACTCTTGCGTCGAGGTCGCAGCCACCCCCGGCACGGTCCACGTCCGCGACTCCAAGAACACCCAGGGCCCCCAACTCGCCTTCACCGAAGCCCAGTGGGCGACCTTCGTGACGAACAGCGGCCGGGCCTTCGCACGCGACTGACCGGCTACTCTTCGGCGGCCTTGTTGCGGCGTGGCCTGATCTGGGTGAGGTCGAGGTCGACGGGGAAGGGGACGGAGACCTTCATCCGGTCGTGGAAGATGCCGGTGCTGGTGTACGCGCCCGTGGTCGGCTCCAGCTCGAAGACATGGACGACGGCCTGCCCCTCGTTGTCCTCCACCCGCCAGAGGTGCGGGATCTTGGCTCGCACGTACTTCACCGGCTTGGTCTCGCGATCCCGGGTCATGGTGTCGGTGGAGACGACCTCGACGGCCAGCACCACCAACTCGGCCGGCAATCGGGTCTGGTCCGAGTCCTCGATGGCCTCTCCGTGTACGACGACCACATCCGGCTCCGGCCTGTTCTGCCGGTCGATGTCGATGGTGAATCGCACGACGATCTCCAGATCCTCAGGTGCGGCCGACTCCAGTTGTCACCCGAAGAAGCCAACCGCGCGGGAATGAAAGACGGTCTGCGGCGTCGCGAAGACGAGATTCGCATCGATCAGCTCCGTGTGTGGGGGCAGATTTGGATGCCGGTCCAGGTCGTCGGCGGTCCAACCACCCTCAGGTGGTGTGGGCCAGCTGAGCTCCGGGGTTCCAGGGCCGTCGTTCGTCGGTGTTCCCATGCGACGGAGTCTCGCGTGCCTGTTCCTACAACCCGCGGGAAGTTGATCAGGTTTCCGCGCGCGGGTGAAGGCATCACGTGCCGTTGACGCGCCCTGTGTGTCGGCTAGCGTCGGCGTTCATGGACGACATCTGGCAGTTGCTGGAATGCGTACACTCGCCCGTCTACTTCGCGCCCGAGACGGGGCCCGTGTACTCCGCCGCGGGGTCCGGGCTCAAGGGCTTTTGGATGGGGTACTTCGCGTCCCGGGCCGCCGCGCTCGGTGCGGTGCCGCCGGAGGTGGTGACGGCCGCCTTCTACAACTTCGCACCGGCCCGGGTCGCCCGGGCGCTCCCCGATGCCTGGGAGCGTTGCCCGCCCGCGCAGGTCCTCGCGGCGCGGCTCGACGTGGCCGATCGGTGTCTGCGTCGGCTGCTCGGCGAGCTCGTCGACGGTCCGCAGGTGGCCGAGTCCGCGGAGCTCGGACGACGGGCGGTCGAGTCCCTGCCCGTCGCCGGGAGGGTGCTGTTCGCCGCGCATGCCGCGTTGCCCGTGCCCGAGCAGCCCCATCTGGCGCTGTGGTGGGCCGCCACCGCGCTGCGCGAATTCCGCGGTGACGGACATGTCGCCGCCCTGGTGACCGCCGGGGTGGATGGCTGCGAGGCCAATGTGATCACTGTGGCGCTGGGGCTCGCCCCGCCCGAGCAGCGCCTCAACCGCGGCTGGAGCGAGGCCGAGTGGCAGGCCGCGCACGCCCGTCTCCGCGACCGTGGAGTGCTCGCGCAGGACGGAACCCTCACCGACGCGGGCCGCCTTGAGCGGGATGCCATCGAGGCCACCACCGATCGGCTTGCCCGGCCCCTCCTCGCCGGCGCGAGGCTCGCCGAGTGTCTGCGCCCGCTCGCCCGGCGGATCGTCGAGGCGGGCGGGGTGCCGTTCCCCAATGCGATGGGGCTGCCGCCGCTCAGGCCGGGGTAGCCGCCCTGGAGGCATAGGCGCGGACGTCCGCGTCCGGGTCGGTGACCGCGGTCGCCAGCGCCGCCCGGGCGTCCTCGCGGGCGGAGTGCCGGAGCAGGGCCAGCACCGCCGCCTTGCGGACATCGGCGTTGGCGTCGCCGAGTGCCTTGGCCAGGGCGGGTACGGCGAGGTCCGGGCCGGCCGCGCCCAGGGCCGTGGCCGCGCCCGCGCGGACCTGCCAGGACGGGGTGGCCAGCGCGGTGATCGCCGTGGTGTCGTACGGGGACGGGCAGCCCGCGACGGACAGTGCGGCGAGTGCGGCCGCGCGGACCAGGACGTCCGGGTCGTGGACCAGGGGCTCGAGCGCCGCCGGGTCGTTCAGGCTGCGTGCCACCGCGACGCGGACCTCGCGGGCCGGGTCTGCGGTCGCTCGGGCGATGACATCGAAGGCGTCGACCGAGACCAGGGCGCGTACGGCTGCGATACGGACCTCGATGGCCGGGTCCGAGAGCGCGCCGCCGAAGCGGTCGGCGTCACCCAGCCGGAGCGCGCGCAGGACGTCCAGCGCGGTGGAGCGGACCCGGGGGTCGTCGTTGTCGAGTGCCGCCACCAGGGGAGTGCTCAACTCCGGGGTCGGCGGGAGGACTTCGACCAGCTCCTGGAGGGAGGCCGCGGCCGCGGCACGTACCGCCGCGTCCTCGTCGACCAGGGCCGTGGCGAGCGCCGGGCCCGTGCCGTCCGGGGCGGTCTCGGTGAGCGTGGCGACCGCGGCGGCCCGTACCGCCGGGTCGGCGTCGGAAAGGTAGGGGCTCAACTCCGTGAGCGACGGCTCCTCCTCGGCGAGCGCGAGGAGTTCGAGGATGCGCGGGGAGTGGGCCGCGACATGTGTCTCGACGCGTACGGGCGCGGCGATGCGGGAGCCGGTCGGCGCGATCTCGCGCGGCCCCGCCGTGGAGACCTGCTCAAGAGCGACCTCGCCGAGGTGGCGGGACGGGCCGCCGGTGGGGCTGAACTCGTCGACCGGCACCAGGTAGGGCGCGACGGGGCGGGCTGTGAACTCCATCGTCCCGGCGGGCGACTTGCGCAGGTCCAAGTGGTGCAGCCAGTCCTCGTCGTCGCGCTGCGGATGGTCCGTACGCTCGTGGTAGAGGCCCCAGCGGGACTCCGTACGCGCGAGTGAGGAGCGGGCGGCCATCTCGGCGCAGTCGCGGATGAAGTCGACCTCGGCGCAGCGCATCAGCTCGTGCGGGGTCTTGGCGCCCATCTCGGCGATCTCGCCGCGCATCCGCTCGAAGTGCTCGACGGCGAGGGAGAGCCGGGCGCCGGACTTGGGCGGGGCGACGTAGTCGTTGACGAAGCGGCGGAGTTTGTACTCGACCTGGGGCTGGGGCGGTCCGTCCGGGTTGCGCAGCGGCCGGTAGATCAGTTCATGGGCGACGCGCAGCTGGTCGGCGGGCAACTCGCCCTCGTACGCCTGGTACTGGGACGCGTCCGCGCCCGCCAGATCGCCGAAGACGAAGGCGCCGATCATGTAGTTGTGGGGGACGCAGGCCAGGTCACCGGCGGCGTACAGACCGGGCACGGTGGTGCGGGCATGGTCGTCGACGCGTACGCCCGAGGCCGAGTGGCCGCCGCAGAGGCCGATCTCGGAGATGTGCATCTCGACGTCGTGGGTGCGGTAGTCGTGGCCGCGGTTCGCGTGGAAGGTGCCGCGGGTGGGGCGCTCGGTGGAGTGCAGGATGCCCTCCAGCGCGCCGATGGACTCCTCGGGGAGATGGCTGAGCTTGAGGAAGACGGGACCGCGGTCGGAGGCGAGTTCGTTCGCGAACTCGGCCATCATCTGGCCGGACCAGTAGTCGGAGTCGACGAAGCGCTCGCCGTGCCGGTTGACCTGGTAGCCGCCGAAGGGGTTGGCGACATACGCGCAGGCGGGGCCGTTGTAGTCCTTGATCAGCGGGTTGATCTGGAAGCACTCGATGCCGGTCAGCTCGGCACCGGCGTGGTAGGCCATGGCGTAGCCGTCACCGGCGTTGGTGGGGTTCTCGTAGGTGCCGTAGAGATAGCCGGAGGCGGGGAGACCGAGGCGGCCGGCGGCGCCGGTGGCGAGGATGACGGCGCCTGCGCGTACCGAAACGAACTGTCCCGTACGGGTGTTGAAGCCCGCGGCCCCGACGGCCCGGCCGTCCGCCGTGAGGACCCGGACCGGCATGACCCGGTTCTCGATCCGGATGCGCTCGCGCATCTCGCGCCGCCGCAGCCGGCGGTAGAGGACCTTCTTGACGTCCTTGCCCTCGGGCATCGGCAGGACGTACGAACCGGAGCGGTGCACCTGCCGTACCGCGTACTCGCCGTGTTCGTCCTTCTCGAACTTCACGCCGTACGACTCAAGTCGCTGCACCATCGCGAAGCCGCGGGTCGCGGTCTGGCGGACGGTGGACTGGTCGACGATGCCGTCGTTGGCGCGGGTGATCTCGGCGACGTAGTCGTCGGGTTCGGCGCGGCCGGGGATGACGGCGTTGTTGACGCCGTCCATGCCCATGGCGAGGGCGCCGGAGTGCCGTACGTGCGCCTTTTCGAGGAGCAGGACGTTCGCGCCGTGCTCGGCCGCGGTGAGCGCGGCCATGGTGCCGGCCGTGCCGCCGCCGATGACGAGGACGTCGCAGGAAAGTTCCTCGGCGTCCGCGAGTGCGGGGATGTCCATGGGGAGGGCCTCTCAGGTGCCGAGGGATTCGAGTACTTCGCGGCGCAGCGCGAGGGTCGTGGGTTCGCCGTGGGCAGTACGGTCGCGGGGGCGGGGGACGTCGAGGACGCGTCCGGTGCCGAGGAGGGCGATGCGGTCGCCGAGGAAGAGCGCCTCGTCGACGTCGTGCGTGACGAACACGACGGTCGCGCCGGTGCCGCGCAGCACGTCGACGAGCAGCTGCTGCATCCCGGCGCGGGTCTGCGCGTCGAGCGCGCCGAACGGCTCGTCCATGAGGACGGCCCGCGGCTCTGCGGCGAGTGCTCGCGCGAGCTGGACGCGCTGGCGTTGCCCACCGGAGACGCGGTGCGGGAGGTGGGCGGCCCGGTCGGCGAGCCCGACCCGGTCCAGCCACTGCTCGGCCTTCCGGCGGCGCTCGGCGCGGCCGACTCCCCTGATGGCCAGGGGGAGCTCGACGTTGCCGCGCAGGGTGCGCCAGGGAAGGAGGGCATCCTCCTGGAAGATCAGTGCCCGCTCGGCGCGGGGCGCGGTGATGGGCTCACCGTCCTGCGCGACTGCGCCGTCGAGCGGGGGGAGCAGCCCGGCGAGGGTCCGCAGGAGGGTCGACTTGCCGCACCCTGAGGGGCCGACGACGGTCAGGATCTCGCCGGGCTCGACCTCCAGGTCGATCCCGTCGAGCACGGGCGCTCCGGTCCGCCCCAGCGACGCACCGCGCAGGGTGAGCCGGGTCCCACGGGGCGGTGCGGGGGTGGGGGCGAGGGTGGTTTCGGGGGGTGTGGTCATGGGTTTACGCCTCCTCGTGGGTGCGGATGGCGGTGTGGGTGGGGGGGGCCTGCGGCGGGCTTTCCCTACCCGCCCTCCCTCAGACTCCGTCCGGGGGACCCCCAACCTCACCGCGCCTCAATCGCCGGCGGGGCTTGATTTGCCCGGGCGACCTTCAAGTTCCGGACGGGCGGAAATCAAGCCCGTCCGGCGATTGAGGACATGCCCGAAGGGCGTACTGGGGCCTGGGGGCTTGCCCCCAGTTACGGGAACCGGCGGGGTGGCGGAAACCCTCGGGCGCCGGACCGGCGGTCCCGACTCCACCCGCGGGAGCCACCGTGTCACCCGCCGCCCCGCCAGCTCCACCGTCGTCGACGTCAGCCAGCCCAGGACGCCGATCGTCGCCATGCCCACGAACACGCCGGGGTAGTCCACCACCGTGTAGTCCTGCCAGGTGCGGTAACCCACCCCGTACTCTCCGGAGATCATCTCCGCCGAGATCACGCAGATCCACGAGACGCCGATCCCCACCGAGAGACCGCCGAGGATCCCCGGCAGCGCCCCCGGCAGGACCACCGACGCCAGAATCCGCCACCGGCCGCCGCCCATCGTGAGGACCGCCTCTTCCCAGACCGGGGTCAGGGCGCGCACGGCATGCCGTGTGGAGACCATGATCGGGAAGAACGCCGCGGTGAAGGTGATGAAGACGATGCCCTGCTCGTTGCTGGGGAAGAGCAGGATCGCCACCGGTACCAGCGCGATCGCCGGGATCGGGCGGAGGACTTCGAGCACCGGCCCGAGCAGGTCCGCCGCCAGGTGGGAGCGGGCGATCGCGGTGCCGACCGCCACGCCCGCGAGCGCCGCCAGCGTGAAGCCGGTGACGATGCGGGTGAGGCTGTCGGTCAGGTCCTGCCAGTACGGACCGCTCCCGACCCGCTCCCCGAACTCCCGCGCGACATCGACGACCGTCGGAAACTGCTCGAACCGCAGCCACAGATTGATGTCGTAGGCGGTCAGCAGCTGCCACACCCCGAGCGCGCCCACCAGGGACAGCGCGCGCACGACGTGTCGGCCGGTCATGACACCTGCTTCAAGGCCTCGGCGTACGACACGGTCCGGGCGCCCGCGTGTCCCGTCACATAGGCCGCGGCCGCGGACCGGGTGACGAAGGGCAGCAGCTTCGTGCCGTCGGCCACCCACACCGCCTTGTCCGCGAACCAGCGTGTGCCGGTGGTCGCGTCGGGGACATACGCCGCGCGCACCTGTCCAGGAGCCGCGGCCACCTGCCGCAGCAGCTCGACCGGGGTCACGAAGGACTGGGTCGCGTTCTTGCCCTTCAGCCACAGCTCGCTGCGTGCGGGCGCGGGCGCGGCCGTGAGCGCCTTGGCGTAGCCGTTCCCGTACGCCCGCTTCACATACTGGTCGTCGACGAAGGCGTCCACATCCACGTCGCCCACCAGCTTCGCCGACTTCAGCACCGGCACGTCCTTCTTCAACGCGTCCACCAGCTCGGGCTTGAGGGCCGGTCCGAAGGTCGCGATGCCGTGCGCGCCGTTGTAGAGGTAGACGACCTCGGCCGGGAGCCCGGTCGCCTTGGCCACCGACTCCGCGGCCGCGACCGGCTGCTTGTGCAGATACTCGGTCGCGTCGGCCTGCGCGCGCAGGAAGTCTTCGAGCACCGTGGGCCGCTTCTTCGCGAAGTCCTCGCGCGCGGTGACCCCGTGGAAGGTCGGCAGGTTCAGCTCCGCCCCGTCGTACAGCGCCTGTGCCTTGCCCTGGAAGGCGAGCAGCCCGGGCCAGGCAACGAACTGCGAGAGCGCGTCCGTGCTGCCCGCCTGGAGCGCCGACGCACCCACGGCCGGCTGCTGGTTGAGCTTGCGGATGTCCTTCTCCGGGTCGATGTCCGCCCGTTGCAGCGCCCGTACGAGCGTGCCGTCCGCGGCCGATCCGACACTCGTCGAGACCTTCTTGCCGCGCAGGTCCTTCAGCGAGGACAGCTTCGAACCGGGTGCTGTGACAATGGTGTTGAGGCCACCGCGCAGGTTGTAGCCGGTGACGGAGACGAGCCGTGTCGGCCGGTGCAGCTGCTTGCCGCGCGTGGCGTTGATCAGCAGCGGGAAGTCGCCCATCGAACCGATGTCGATCTTCCCGGCGGTCATCTGCGCGGTGATCGGCGCGCCCGTGGCGTAGTCCTGCCACTTCACCTTGTAGGTGACGCCCTCACGTTTGCCGCGGGCCGCGAGCTCCCGCTCGAAGTAGCCGAGCGAACGCAGCAGCGTGCCCGCCGTGACGGTGTTGATGGTCTTGGACTGGTAGCCGACGGTGACGGTGACGGTCGAGCCGTCGCCCGCCTCCGCGTCGCCGCCACAGCCGGTGAGGGGCAGCAGCAGGGTGGCGGCGAGGAGCACAACTGGCTTGCGTGACATGGGAGTTCGGACCTCTCGGGCTTTACCGCAGCAGATAGGGCATGTTGACCGTGACCGCGTCCGTGGGACACCGGGCCGCGCACGGGCCGCAGTACCAGCACTCGTCCACGTGCATATAGGCCTTGCCGCTGTCCGGGTTGATCGCGAGGGAGTCGAGCGGGCACATGTCGACGCAGAGCGTGCAGCCGTCGATGCACTTCGACTCGTCGATGGTCACGGGCACGTCGGCACGCTGGGGCGCGAGAGGCATGGCTGTCTCCGGGAAAGGGGTACGGGGGTACGGGGACGGGTCAGTGGGAGCGGTGGAGCAGCCCGCTCATGGTGATGCGGTCGCCGCGGAAGCGGATGAACTCCAGATCCACGGGGCGTCCGTCGGACAGATGCGTGAGCCGTTCGAGCATCAGCACGGCGGCGCCGCGCGGGGCTTCGAGTACGGCGGCGGAGTGCGCGTCGGCGTTGACGGCCTCCAGGGTGATCTCGGCCGTGCCGAGCGGCTGTCCGGTGAGGGTTTCGAGCAGCCGGAACACATCGGTGTGCTCCAGGTCGCAGCCGAGCAGACCGGTGCCGATGTCCATCGGGATGTAGGTGAGGTCGAGCGAGAGGGGCAGGCCGTTCAGCCGCCGCAGTCGCTCGATGCAGAGCACGTCGGTGTGCTCGGGCAGGCCGAGTCGCCGGGCCACGGGTGCGGGCGCGGTGACGGGGCCGACGGTGCGGACTTCGTTGGTGACGTCGCCGTGCTCGTGCAGGGTCTCGGCGAGGCCCTGCAGCCGGTCGAGGCCGTGCGGGTACTTCTCGGACACCACGACCGTGCCGACGCCCGGCTGGCGTTCGACGAGCCCCTCCGTACGAAGCAGATCCAGTGCCTGGCGGACGGTGTTGCGGGAGACGCGGTAGTCGTCGCCGATCGTGCCCTCCAGCGGCAGCACGCCGCCGGGGAAGCCGCCGGTGCGCACCTGGTGGCGCAGCAGGTCGGCGAGCTGCCGCGCCTGGTCCGCGCGCAGCCGCCGCCGGCGTGCGGCGGCGAGGGGCACGGTGTGCTCACGGATACGTTCGGCTGGCATGCCTCGGACCATACCGACGCTGCGTCGGCGGTGGTGTTGCCAGAGTGTTGCGCCATGAACCGACCACCGGGACACCCCGCTGAACTGCGGTGATGTGGATCAGTCGGGAAGATCTGCCACCCCGGGGGGAGTCAGTCGCCGCCACCGCCGTCGCCTCCGCCACCGTCTGAGTCGCCCCCGAAGCTGACGCTGGTACTGCTCGACTTCTTGTCACGCTGTATGGCGCGGTGCACGGCGTACGGGGCCCATTGCTCCCGTACGAGAACGCGCAGTGCGCCCCGCCCCCGCCACGACTCGAATCTCGGATGGAGCACTTTGGCGATGCCGATCGCCCCGGTGAAGGCGGCCAGCAGCCGGCTGCGGCGGTCCGGGAAGCCGGCCCACACCGACTGGGCGTAGCGCCCGCGGGCCGGGGTCGAGAGGTCCTCGGCCGCCGCGGGGTACCGGCGGTACGGGAAGATGCCCAGGAAGCGATGGGTCTCCACCCGCAGCGCGCCGCGTCCCACCAGGTGGTGCAGGCACAACTCCTCGATGTGCCGCCCGGCGCGCCTGACCCAGGGCCGGGCGCGCACGCCGTCGCCGAACCGGCTGGTGCCCGGGGCCGGGAGACTCGCCAGTATCTGCGCCGACAGCGGGTTCTGCGGCGGCACTGGATTGACCACCGTCACCTTGCCGCGCGCCTCGGCGACCCTGCCCTGGAGCTCCAGCTCGGCGAGGGCGGCGCCGGCCAGTCCGTACTGGAGGTAGCTCCTGCTGCAGTGCCGGCGGCCCGTCACGGGGTCGAGAGCGAGCAGCAGGAGCTCCTCGGGCAGGGTGAGTCCGGTCATTGTCCGGCGCTCGCCGCGATCCGGCCGGTGACCTCGCCGAGGCCGACCCGTACGCCGTCCGGGCCCGGTGCCCAGGCGGTCATCGTCACCACGTCGCCGTCCTCCAGGAAGGTCCGCTTGCCCTCGGGAAGTTCGAGAGCGTCCCGTCCGTTCCAGGTGAGCTCCAGCAGCGAGCCGCGCTGGTGGACCTCGGGCCCGCTGACCGTGCCGGAGCCGAAGAGGTCGCCCGTACGGAGCGAGGCGCCGTTGACCGTCATATGGGCCAGCTGCTGGGCGGCCGTCCAGTACATCGTGGCGAACGGCGGCTCGGAGACCACATGGCCGTTGATCGCCACCGTGATGCGCAGGTCGAAGCCGCCGGGCTCCTCGTCGCCGGAGTCGTCGAGGTAGGGCAGCAGCTCGAAGTCCCGAGCGGGGGGCTCGGTACGGGCCGCGTCGAGGGCCTCCAGCGGGGTCACCCACGCGGAGACGGACGTGGCGAAGGACTTGCCGAGGAACGGGCCGAGCGGCACGTACTCCCAGGCCTGGATGTCCCGGGCCGACCAGTCGTTGAGGAGCGTCACACCGAAGACATGCTCCCGGAAGTCCCCGAGGGCCACCGGGCGGCCGAGCTCGGAGGGAGTGCCGACGAGGAAGCCGACCTCGGCCTCGATGTCGAGCTTCACGGACGGGCCGAACAGGGGCGCGGGGTCGGCCGGGGTCTTGCGCTGGCCGCTGGGGCGCACCACATCGGTGCCGGAGACGACAACCGTCCCGGCCCGGCCGTGGTAACCGATCGGCAGATGCTTCCAGTTGGGCGTCAGGGCGTCCCCGTCCGGCCGGAACATCTTGCCGACATTCGTCGCGTGGTGCTCGCTCGCGTAGAAGTCGACATAGTCGGCGACCTCGTACGGAAGGTGCAGCGCGACCGAGTCGAGCGGGTGCAGCAGCGGTTCGATGTCCGGCCGGTGGGCGGGCACGGTGACCCATGCGGTGATGGCCCGGCGCACGTCCCGCCACGCGGTGCGGCCCGCCGCGAGGAGCGGGTTGAGGTTCGGCTGCGCCAGCAGTGCCGCGTAGGGGGAGCCGAGGGTGTGGGCGGCTGCTCCGGCGTCGAGCACATGGCTGCCGACGCGGACGCCGAGCCGCCGGCGCCCGGGCTCGTCGGCCGTGGTGAAAACGCCGAACGGGAGGTTGTGCGGGCCGAAGGGATCGCCCTCGGCCAGATCGAGCGGGCTCTGCTCGGGCATCGGTGCTTGCCTCGCTTTCCACGTGTGTGGGGCACACGTTACGTGGGTGTTGCCCCGCCGCGGCAGGTCACCCGCCCGGCCCGCTCACCCCGCCATTCTCGGGAAGCGCCGTTCCCATGTGCGGTGGAAGACGATCTCGTCGCCGTCCCTGCACACCACCTCGTCCGAGGCGATGAAGTCGGCCGCGTCGCAGGTGAGTTCGGAGCGTGTCTCGATCCGTACGTCCCAGGCCAGCTCCGGCCGGTGCAGCCGGACGGCCCAGTCGGAGCGGGCCTGCGCGGAGTGCGGGTCGCGCTCGCGGATCGTGTACGTCTGAAGGGCGTCCTCCGTGTACTCCAGGCCGTCCGGATACACCCGCAAGCCGCCGGGTCGCGGGTCGACCTCCAGGCGCCACTCGCCCTTGGCGACGTCACGGACCACCAGACGCTCGGGCCGCTGCTCGTCGAGGGTGACGGGGGAGCTGACCCCGAGCGGCTCGGACTGCTCCGGTTCCTCGAAGAGGATCTTGTCCTCGGACGTGCCCTGGGACCGTACGGGAAGCTCCAGGCGGGAGCCCGCCGGGTCGAGGGTGAAGCCCGCCGAGCCCGGCTGCGGCCAGATCCACGGCCAGTACGCGGAGGAGACGGCGAGCCGGATGCGGTGGCCGGGCGGGAAGCTGTGGCCGACGGCGTTCAGTTCGAAGGTCACGTCCTCACTCGCGCCGAGCGGCCAGGCGCCCGCGCGTTCGCGGCCGTGGCGGGCGGAGAGATTGAGGACACCCCGCGTGACGAGGGTGGACGATCCGTCGGGGGCGACGTCGCAGAGGCGGGCGATCGCCTGGCCGTGGGGCACGTCGAGGCGAAGCCGCAGCGTGAGGGCGGGGCGGCCCAGGAGCTCGACCGGCGCGTCGGTGACCGGGAACTCGAAGCAGGCCGAGCGGGCGTCCTCGTCGCGCTGGTCCGGCGGCAGATCGGCGTCGTTCCCGCAGGGGAGGAAGCGGCCCGCGTCCAGGCCGGTGTGCTGGGGCGAGTCGACGATCACCGGCTCGCCCTTCAGGGCGTGCGACACGGTGGTGACGTGCGGCGACGGCCAAGCGGGGTCACCGACCCAGCGGCCGGGCAGCTCCTCGTACACGGTTGCGGGCGGATGCGACTCGCTGACCCAGGAGCGCAGCAGGGGCTCCGACATCACGTCATTGGCCGTGTTCTTCAGGTGGTGGTCCCACCATCTGAGCGTCTCCTGGAGAAAGCCGATGGCCGGGCCCGGCCGGCCCCGGTCCGGGTACTGGTGCGGCCACGGGCCGATCAGTCCCCGTACCCGATCGGGCGGCAGCTGCTCCACCAGGCGCAGCACCGTGTCCCGGTACGGGTCGTGCAGGCCGCCCACCGCGAGGACCGCCGCCTCGATCGCCGCATAGTCCTCGCGGACGCTGCCGTGCTTCCAGTAGTCGTCGCGGATCTGGTGGGCGAGCCAGGTGTGGATGAAGGGGGAGACCGCTTCGAGGCGCCCGAGCCACATCTGCCGCCACTGATCGCCGACGAAGAGGGGGTCCGGCGGTCGGGAGACGAAGGCGAGCAGGGTGGCGGCCCAGGCGTGCATGCCGCAGGCGAGCACGGAACCGCCCATGTAGTGCGCGTCGTTGTCGTAGCGGTCGTCCGTCGAGCAGACCGTGACGATGGCCTTCAGCGGCTCCGGGGCCAGCGCGGCGATCTGCAGCGAGTTGGTGCCGCCCCAGGAGATGCCGAACATGCCGACCCGGCCGGTGCACCAGGGCTGCGCGGCCAGCCAGTTGATCACCTCGACGCCGTCGGCCGTCTCGGTCGTGCTGTACTCGTCGCCGGGCATGCCCTCGCTGTTGCCGTGGCCCCGCACATCGACCCGTACGGAGGCGTAGCCGTGGCCCGCGTACCAGGGGTGGCGCTGCCAGTCGCGCGGCGCGGTCCCGTCGCTCAGCCGGAACGGCAGATATTCGAGCAGGGCGGGTACGGGTTCGTCGGTGAGCGGGCGCCACACGCGCGCGTAGAGCCTTGCGCCATCCGGCATCGGGATCCGGATGTCCTCGTGGGAGGTCTCGTACGGGAAGTCGGTGCGGATGCGCATGGCAGGACCTCAGTTCCGACAAAGCAGCCGTTTCATGTCGTATTGGCTGATCACGAACATACCGGGGGCGGCGGGAAGGCGCCCACGGTGATCGAAACGCGACCGGATACGCTGACTTGAGTGAATCCAGCGACACATCGACAATCCGTGTGACCGTCAGCAGACAGGAGATCCCCTCGTGACCGTCGTCGGGCCGTTCGGGCTGAGCGTGCGGGACCAGGCTCTTGAGGCCGATGTCCAGACCGGATTGGCGGCTGTCGAGGCGGGACTGCTCGAAGCCACCAAGAGCGAGGTGCCCTTCATCACGGAGGCCGCACAGCACCTGGTACGAGCCGGGGGCAAGCGCTTCCGGCCGCTGCTGGTGATGCTTGCGTCCCAGTTCGGTGATCCGTACGCGCCGGGAGTGGTGCCCTCGGCCGTGGTCGTCGAGCTCACCCATCTCGCGACGCTGTACCACGACGATGTGATGGACGAGGCCGAGGTGCGGCGCGGCGTGGACAGCGCCAACGCCCGCTGGGGCAACTCGGTGGCGGTGCTGACCGGCGACTTCCTGTTCGCGAGGGCCTCCCACATACTGGCCGACCTGGGTCCCGAGGCCGTACGCATCCAGGCGGAGGCGTTCGAGCGCCTTGTCACCGGCCAGATCCTGGAGACGGCGGGCCCGCGGGACGGCCGCGACCCGGTGGAGCACTACCTCGACGTCATCGGGGGCAAGACCGGCTCGCTGATCGCGGTCTCGGGCCGGTTCGGCTCGATGATGTCGGGCGCGGACGAGGGTGTCGTGGACATCCTCACCCAGTACGGGGAGCGGCTCGGCGTCGCCTTCCAGCTCGCGGACGACGTACTCGACATCGCCTCCGACTCGCACGAGTCCGGCAAGACGCCCGGCACGGATCTGCGTGAGGGCATCCCGACGCTTCCGGTGCTGCATCTGCGCGCGCAGGCGGAGGCGCACGAGCGGCCCGAGGACCGTGAGCTCGTCGCGCTGCTCGATGGGGATCTGACGGACGACGCCCGGCATGCCGAGGCGCTGCGGCTGCTGCGCGTTCACCCCGCGCTGGAGCAGGCCAGGCGGGACACCGTGCGGTACGCGGAGGAGGCGCGGGCGATGCTGGCGCCGCTGCCCGAGTGCTATGCGAAGGCCGCGCTGGAGGAACTCTGCGACGCGGTGGTTCACCGCGCGGGCTGACGCGCGGGGCTGACGGCCGCGGCTGACGCGTGGGCTGATCCCTTCGGGGCTGACGCGCGGGGCTGTCCGGCCAACGTCCGGGATTGATGGCGGACGCCCTGTTCACCATCGGTGCGGGGCGCCCTCCTGGCGTGCCCGCAGGACCTCCGTACACCCCTCGTTCATCTCCCGTACACCCTTCAGGGGGACCGCTGCCCGGCGCTCCCTCGATCTGTGGCGCAGGTCACATTATTGGATTGAGTCTAACCTTCGATCCACTCCGTACCCATGCCCAGAAGCTGACGCACAGGGCGTTGGCCTCAGTACGGGGAGATAACAGAATGAAGCGGAACAAGGCCCTCCTTGTCGGTACCACCGCCGTAGCCGCCGCTGTCGGAGTGGCGCTCGCCGTCCTGCCGGCCTCGGCCGACAGCAAGAGCTCCGCCGCCGACCACGCGGGGCACGGGAACAGCGCCGACATCGCCGTCCAGAGCGGTTCGGACCGCACCGGCTCGGACCGCGGTGCCTCCCTCTTCGTGGCGAGCCTGAACGGCGCCAACGAGGTGCCGGTGCAGGGTGGACCCGCCGTCGGTGACCGCGACGGCGCGGCGCTCGAGTTTGTGAAGGTCAAGGGGGACAAGGTGTCCGTCGCCGTGAAGTTCCGCGGCACCGACAAGCCGACCGCCCTCCACATCCACCAGGGCGCGAAGGGCACCAACGGCGGCATCAAGGTGGACTTCACCAGGCTGCTCAGCAAGGGCAAGACCAAGGCCAAGGGCTGGACCGGCGCTGTCACCGGCACCGTCAAGGTCACCGACAAGGCCGTCCTCGACGCCCTCAAGGCCGACCCGACCGGCTTCTACGCCAATCTGCACACCGCCGCCTTCCCGGGCGGCGCGGTCCGCGGCCAGTTCCACAAGGTCACCGGCTCCTTCGGCTTCGGCAAGGCCCTCGACAACTTCCAGGCCTCCGTGGTCAAGGGCAAGCAGATCTACGAGTGCAAGAAGGGTGACGACGGCACGTACTCCTTCCAGCAGCGCGACGTGCGTGCCGTCCTCGGCGGACACATCGCGCACTCCTTCGTCGCCCCCAACTCCGGTACGCCGCAGTGGATTGCGCCCGACCACAGCGCGGTCACCGGCAAGCTGATCAGCAAGACGCCCAACGGCGCCAAGAACATCGCCGAGCTGGACCTCAAGGCCACCCAGTCCGGCAAGAAGCGGGGACTGCTCGCGAACACCCAGGAGATCTTCCGGCTGAACACCGTGGGCGGCGTCGCTCCGGCCGGCAGCTGCGCGAAGGGAGCGATCGTCGGCGTCCCCTACGGGGCGGACTACGTCTTCATCCAGAAGTAACCCTTAAGGCACCAGGGTTCGCGGCGCTTCCCCTACTGGTTGGGGGAGGCGCCGCGTCCTTCTGTCATCCCAGAGCAGTACGCCAAGTTGCTCCCGCGGTCTGACGCTTCTTCACGCCCGATTTGGTCAGATGAATGCAGTTGAACAGCGCCACCCTGACCAACCACGGAGGTAGGGCACACCATGGCACCGAACGACAGCGCACAGACCACCGAAGAGGCCGAGGACCTCGCAGCGGGCCGCCGCAAGGCAGCGCGCTACATCGTCCCGGTCGCGGTGGCCGGGGTGGCGGCGGCGACCATCGGGCTCGTCCCGGCGCTCGCTGCCTCCGGTGACCCCGACCTGCCGAAGATCAGCGCGCAGGAACTCATCGCGAAGATGGCCGCGTCGGACACCCAGCAGCTCTCCGGCACGGTGAAGGTCAACACGGACCTCGGCCTGCCCTCGCTCGCCGGTCTCGGCGGCCTGGGCGGCGGCTCCTTCGCCCCCAAGGGCCAGGACGGCGAAGGCGGCTCGTCCGCGTCCCCCGACGGCAAGCTGATGGAGCTGGCCACGGGATCGCACACGCTGCGCATCGCGGCAGACGGCCCCGACAAGCAGAAGGTGTCGATCCTTGAGGACACCGCCGAGTACAGCCTGATCCACAACGGCGACGAGGTCTGGGCGTACGACAGTGCCTCGAACGAGGCCTTCCACTCGAAGGACGGCGCACCGCGCGACGGCAAGGACCAGAAGGCCACACCGCCGAAGGACCTGCCGACCACGCCCAAGGCGCTCGCCGACGAGGCGTTGAAGGCCGCGGACGACACCACGTCGGTGACTGTCGGCGGTACGGCCCAGGTGGCCGGCCGGGACGCCTATCAGCTGGTCATCAAGCCCAAGCAGAGCGGTTCGACGATCGGCTCCATCAAGGTCGCGGTGGACGCGAAGAACGGCGTGCCGCTGAAGTTCACGCTCACCCCGAGCAGCGGCGGCAAGGCCGCGATCGACGTCGGCTTCACCAAGGTCGACTTCTCCAGGCCGGAGGCGTCCACCTTCGACTTCACCCCGCCCAAGGGCGCGAAGGTGACCGAGGGGGACGAGCTGGAGAAGGGGCACCCCGCCAAGGGGCACGAGGGGTTCAAGAACCACAAGGGTCTTGAGGGCTTCAAGCACGACAAGGGTTTGGGGAGCGGTAAGGACGTCCAGGGCCTTGACGACTTCCAGGGTCTGAACGTCATCGGCAAGGGCTGGACCTCCATCGCCAAGATCGAGACGCCGGGTGGCAAGGGCGTCACCGCGCCCAAGGACGGCGACGTCCCGCCGGAGGCCAAGAAGTTCCTGGACGCGCTCGGCGACCAGGTCGAGGGGAAGTTCGGCTCGGGCACGGTCTTCACGACCCGCCTGGTCAACGCCCTGATGACGGACGACGGCACGGTCTACGTCGGCGCCGTGACCAAGGACGCGCTCGTGCAGGCCGCGAACGCGGCGAAGTAACGCAAGGCGCGTCTGCTGTCCGCCCCGCCGTACGCTCCGTACGGTGGGGCGGACCGTTGACCGACAGAAACGGGGACCGGAATGACAGCCGTCATCGAGACGCGCGGGCTCACCAAGCGTTACCGGGGCGGGCAGTTGGCCGTCGAGCGGCTCGATCTGAGTGTGCCGGCCGGCAGCGTCTTCGGTTTCCTCGGCCCCAATGGCTCCGGCAAGACCACCACCATCAGGATGCTGATGGGACTCATCGAGCCGACGGCGGGCAGCGCCACGGTTCTCGGCCGGCAGATGCCCCGCGCCGTGCGGACCGTACTGCCGCAGGTGGGCGCGTTGATCGAAGGGCCCGCGCTGTACGGGTTCCTGAGCGGCCGGGACAATCTGCTGCGCTACGACAGTGCCGACCCGAGCGCCGACCCCCGCACCCGGCGCGCCCGGGTCGCCGCCGCGCTGGACCGGGTCGGGCTGACCTCTGCCGCGGGCAAGAAAGCCAAGGCGTACTCGCTCGGGATGAAGCAGCGCCTCGGTCTCGCGGCCGCGCTGCTGCAGCCGCGGAGACTGCTGGTGCTCGACGAGCCGACCAACGGGCTCGATCCGCAGGGCATGCGGGAAATCCGTTCCCTGGTACGGGAGCTGGCGGCCGACGGCACCACGGTCTTTCTCTCCTCGCACCTCCTCGACGAGATCGAGCAGGTCTGCACGCATGCGGCCGTGATGGCGCAGGGGCGGCTGCTCATCCAGGGGCCGGTCGCCGATCTCGCGGCGGGCGCGCGGGGCCGGCTGGTCGTCACCACTCCCGACGCGGGTGACGCCGCGCGGGTTCTCAAGGAGCAGGGCGTGAGCGATCTGACCGTCACCGAGGACGGGGTCACCGGCGAACCACCTCCGAAGGACCTCGGGAAGGACCTCGCGGACCTCAACGCGGCACTGGTGCGGGCAGGCGTACGGGTACGGGGCTTCGGCCTTGAACGCGCCTCCCTGGAGGACGCCTTCGTGGCCCTGACCGGAGAGGGCTTCGATGTTGCAGGCTGAGGCGACGGCGCTTCCCGTACGGCGTCACTGGACGCTCGGTCTCTTCCGCTCCGAGCTGACCACCACGTTCCGGCGCTGGCGCACGCTCGCCCTGCTGGGGGTGCTGGCGGCCGTCCCCGTACTGATCGGCGTCGCCGTGAAGATCGAGACGAGCGACGGCGGTCCGGTCGGCAACGGCGGCGGTGGCGGCCCGGCGTTCATCACGCAGATCACCAACAACGGGCTCTTCCTGGTCTTCGCGGCACTCGCCGCGACCCTGCCCGTCTTCCTCCCGATGGCGATCGGCGTCGTCGCGGGAGACGCGATCGCGGGCGAGTCGAACTCCGGCACCCTGCGCTATCTGCTGGTCGCGCCGGCCGGACGCACCCGGCTGCTGCTCGCCAAGTACGCCGCGGCGTGTGCCTTCTGCCTGGTCGCGGCCCTCGTGGTGGCGGCGTCCGCGCTCGCGGTCGGGTCGCTGCTCTTCCCGCTCGGCGATGTCACGACGATCTCCGGCACCCGGATCTCCTTCGGGGACGGGCTGCTGCGGGCCGGTCTCGTCGCGGTGGTCGTGGCGGCGTCGCTGACCGGGCTCGCGGCGCTCGGACTGTTCGTCTCGACCCTGACGGGCAGTGGCATCGCGGCCATGGCGACGACGGTCGGGCTGCTGATCACGGTGCAGATCCTGGACAGCATCCCGCAGCTGCACGGGATCCATCCGTATCTCTTCCCGCACTACTGGCTGTCCTTTTCGGACCTGCTGCGGGAGCCCGTCTACTGGGACGAGGTGCTGAAGAACCTCGGTCTGCAAACGGTGTACGCGGCGGTGTTCGGGTCGGCGGCGTGGGCGCGTTTCACGGCGAAGGACATCACGGCCTGACCGGGGACCTCACGGCCTGACCGGCTGGAAGAAGGACTTGGCGGTCAGCGTCGCCTCCGCGTCACGTACGACATCGCCCGGCCGCGTGCCGTTGCCCAGCAGCACGCCGCCGAAGCGCATGCCCATGAACTCGGCGGTGTTGCGCAGAGTGCCGATCAGCGGCTCCGCCTTGTCGGCGGTGCTCGCGAAGGATGTGACACCCCACAGCGTGCGTCCCGCCATGCGTGCCCTGAAGTCCACGCCGGGCACCCGCAGCCACCCCGACCAGTGGTCGAGATAGCGCTTGGTGCCGGCGGAGAGGGAGTACCAGTACAGCGGCGAGGCGATGACGAGGTCGGTCGCCTCCAGGGTGGCGTCCAGCAGCGTCGCCGCGTCGCCGGTGGGCGCCGGGTAGCTGCCGTCGCCCTCGTGGCGCAGGTCGTCGAACTCGGGCAGCGGCAGGTCGGCCAGGTGCAGCCAGCGCTGCTCGGCCCCGTCGGGGAGCTGCTCGGCGGCCAGCCGGGCGAGCGCCTCGGTGTTGCCGCCGGTGCGGCTGCTGCCCAGCAGGAACAGGAACTTGCGGGTCATGGCGCTCCCCCTCGTACGCGACTGCATGCGTGCGCAGTATATGCACACGCATGCAGTCTGTGGGGGGTGGCAGTCGTGCGTACCTCAGAAGGTGAGCTTGAAGCTGTCGATATAGCCGGTGTCCTGCGCGGCCTTGTCCTGGACCCGCAGCTTCCAGGCGCCGTTGGCGACCTCGGAGGAGGCGTTGACCGTGTAGGTCGCCTGGACGTTGTCCGCCGAGTCGGAGGAGCTGAACGGCTTCAGGTTGTACACCGTGCCGTCCGGGGCGACCAGGTCGACGACCAAATCGCCGCGCCAGGTGTGCTTGATGTCCACGCCGGCCTTGAGGGTGGCCGGGGCGTTTCCGGTGCGGCCGGAGACGGTGACGGTCGAGGTGACGGCAGCGCCGTTGTCCGGGATGGCGACGTCCGCCGTGGTCTCGTACACATCACCCGGCGGGGTGGTCGTCCCGGTCGAGAGCGTCCAGATCGCGTGCGCGATCGCATCGCTGTTGCGGTCGAGCGCGGTGTCGTTGATGTTCGACGTGTTGTCGCAGGAGGAGTGGTAGCAGCGGTCGAATGCCTGGCCCGCCGTGCCGCCCCACTTCTGCGCCTGGGCCGCGGTCTTGGTGTAGTCGGCGCCGCTGAACAGGCCGCCGACCGGGACGCCCGCGTTCTTGAACGGCGCGTGGTCGGAGCGGCCGTCGCCCTCGGTCTCGATCTCGGTGGGGACGCTCAGGCCCGCGAAGTAGTCCTTGAACGTCTTCTCGATCGCCGGGTCGTCGTCGTACACGAAGTAACCGGGGTTCGGGGAGCCGATCATGTCGAAGTTGAGATAGCCGGAGATCTTCGAACGCTCCGCGGCGGGAAGGTTGTTGACGTAGTACTTCGACCCGACCAGGCCCAGCTCCTCGGCGCCCCACCAGCCGAAGCGTAAATGCTTGTCCGGCTTGAACTGGGCGCGGGAGACGGCGAGCGCGGTCTCCAGGACGGCTGCCGAGCCGGAGCCGTTGTCGTTGATCCCGGCGCCCGCGCCGACCGAGTCGAGGTGCGAACCGGCCATCAGGATCTGGTTGGCGTCACCGCCCGGCCAGTCGGCTATCAGGTTGTAGCCGGTGGCGCCGGACGAGGTGAACTGCTGGATGGACGTGGTGAATCCGGCCGCGTCCAGCTGGGACTTCACATAGTCGAGGGACGCCTTGTATCCGGCCCGGCCGTGCGCGCGGTTGCCGCCGTTGGCGGAGGCTATCGACTGCAGCTGGGTCAGATGGGCCTTGACGTTGGCGAGAGGTATGTCGGGGGCGGCGAGCGCGGGCGCGGGGGCCGCGCTCGCGGCGGGCGCGGCGGAGGCGAGCAGCCCGGCCAGGGCTATCGCGGCAGCCGCGACGGTACGTCTGGGAACGGAGAGGTTCATGTGGGGGCTCCGGGATTCCGTACGGGGACAGGACGGAACGTGCGAGACGCCCCGGGATGGCGGGTCCTGGGGCGCTGGAGCTTGTGGTGCGCGTGCGTTGGTGCGCTGGAACTTGTGGGGCGCGTGCGTGATGCGCTGTGCGTGCTGAATGTTCAGTGAGAGTTTGACTCACCGTCAAGGGCGGAAACCGGTCACTGGTGTTCGCATGTCGAACGAATGCGCTGCTCGCTGGTACGTCGCGGCGCGGTGAGGTTCACGCGAACCGGGCGTTCAGGGCCAAACCGAGGGCCCGCGGTCCGGCCGGCCGTCACTCCACGCAGAACTCGTTGCCCTCGGGGTCGGCCATCGTCGTCCAGACGCCCTCGGGCTCGTTCGCGTCGTACAGGACCCTTGCCCCCAGTGCCTCCAGCCGGGCCACCTCCGCTTCCCGCTGGTCCGCGCCGACATGCAGGTCGAGGTGGAGGCGGTTCTTCGTCGTCTTCTGCTCCGGGACCCGCTGGAAAAGGATCCGGCGGCCGTTCCCCATGCCGCTGTCCTTGTCGTACGGGTCGTCCGGATGGCGGACGGCCACGAAATCGCGCCAGGCCTCGCGACCGTGCGACTGGACCGTCGAGTCGTCCGGCAACTGGCCGGACCCGCGCAGGCGGGCGATCAGTGCGCTGTGGTCCTCGAGCTCGTAGCCCAGGGCCGCGGCCCAGAAATCGGCCTGGGCGTGCGGGTCGGACGTATCGACGACAAGTTTCCAGTGCAGTGTCATGGTAACCCGTTAAAGTAGTTACGTGAGTGAGGTCGCAGGAGGACTGACCCTTCGCACCCCGGAGGGGCACACCTATCCATTCGACGCCGGGGCGCTCTGTCTTGAACTGTTGCCCACCGGAGGCCCTGGAGCGTTCGCGCGGTACGAGGTGCTGCACGGGCCCGATGATCTGGTGCGGTGGGCGGCGGAGAGCCGGCTGCCCGGCGGGCTCGAGCCCGTTGTCACCGGCAAGGACGTGGCTGCGGCCCGTGCGCTGCGGGATGCGCTGTGGCGGCTCACCGCCGACCGGGCGCATGGGCGCCCACTCGGCCCCGGCGACCTGGCCGTGGTCAATGAGGCGGCCGCCAAGGCTCCGCCCGCGCCGCGAATAACCCTGGACGGCAGCCGCGGCTGGGTCCGGGCGGCCACCGGGACTCAACTTCTGTCCGTCGTTGCGCGCGACGCGGTCGACCTCTTCACCGGTCCGTACGCGGACCGCATCCGCGAATGCGCCTCGCACGACTGCTTCTTGCTCTTCGTCGACACCTCGCGGCCGGGGCGGCGCCGCTGGTGCGCGATGGAGCGGTGCGGCAACCGCAACAAGGTCCGGGCGCACCGCGCCCGGCACGCAGATGGGGACTGATGATGCCTACGGGACTGACGCAGGACGCAGGCTGGGAGATCGGCGTGTCGAAGACGCTGCCGCTCCCCGTGGACGCCGTCTGGGAGTTCGTCGTGAGCCCCGAGGGTGTCGCCCGCTGGCTCGGTGAGGGCACCCGACTGCCCACCGGGAAAGGGGAGCCGTACGAGACCGAGGACGGCATCGCGGGCGAGGTGCGCAGCTATCGGCCGGGGGACCGGGTCCGGCTGACCTACGGCACGACCACCCTCCAGGTCGCCGTCTCCGCCTCCGGGGACAAGACCGTGCTCCGCTTCCATCAGGAACATCTGGCGGGCTCGGCGGAGCGTGAGCGGCAGCGGGCGCACTGGAAGGCCGTGCTGGCCGAGATCGTGCAGGCGCTGGGGGTGGACTGAGGGTCTTCGGGGCCCGGGGTCTCCGTGCGAAGGGCTGGTACGGCCGTTGCCGCACGGCTCACATCGGGTCGATGAAGTCGGGCCCCTCGCCCGGACCCGACGGGCCCGCGGGAGGCTTGCGGCGTGGCGCCGTCGGCGGGCCCGACTCCGCCTCCTCACGGACCCGCGCCGACTCCTGCTCCGCGATCGAGAGCCACCGCTCCCATCGCCGGCGCATCGGCTGGATGAGGCCGCCGCCCACGCCCACGATCAGGATGCCCGCGACCGTGGCCAGCGCCGCGGTGAGCAGTGGTCCGGTCACCGCGGCCGCGATCTCGGCCTGGCCGAGCGCCGCGATCACGCCGAGCGCCACGATGCAGGCCCAGGCGACCGTGGACAGGCCCCTGCCGTACGGGGTCTCGGCCAGTGCTCCCTGGACGATGTCGCGGACCGCGCGTGCAAGGGACATGGCCACCACGACGATGACGCAGGCGGCGAGCGCCTTCGGCAGCCAGGCGACCACGCTGTTGATCATGCCGCTGACCGGATTGGGGCCGAAGACCCCGAAGCCCAGCTGAAGGGCGATCAGCAGGATCCCGTAGTAGAGGATCCTGACGAGGATCCCGGTCGCGTCGTACTGCGACCCCCTGAACGCGTCCGCGACGCCGCTGCGCTCCGCGAGCCGCTCGAAGCCGACCCTGCGCAGCAGCCGGTCGGCGATCCTGGCGGTCAGCTTCGCCAGAAGCCGGCCGATGAGCAGGATGACCAGGAAGGCGATGAGCTTCGGGACGAATGTGGCGACCGCGGTCCATGTGTCGGTGAACCCCTGACCGAAGTCGACCGAAAGGGCGAGGGGCAGCGGCATGACGCGCTCTCTCCGCTCCACGGGCCCGGCCCGAATGGCGAAAGGCCTCGACCTCCGGCGTATCACCGCCTCAGCGGTGGGGTCCTGCGCCCAGCGTCGGCGGTGGGCCGATCGAGTGGCAGAACGAAAGACGGAACGAGGGACGGAACGAGGGACGGAACGAGGGACGGATTTCGCGGTCAGGCGTCAGGCCGTCGGTTCCGCCTGCGGTGCGGGCTCCGCGAGGACCCGGGACAGCGGCGGCGCGGCCTTCGCCAGCCGCAGCGCCTCCGCCTTCGTACGCCGTGCCGTCCTCAGCGCGTCCCACGTCAGACACGTCAGCGCCAGCCACACCAGCGCAAAGCCCGCCCACCGCTCCGCCGGCATCTCCTCGTGGAAGTACAGGACGCCCAGCAGGAACTGGAAGACCGGCGCCAGATACTGCAGCAGCCCCAGCGTGGAGAGCGGCACCCGGATCGCCGCCGCGCCGAAGCAGACCAGCGGCACCGCCGTCACCACGCCCGTCGCGGCGAGCAGTGCAGCGTGGCCGACCCCGTGCGCGCCGAAGGTCAGCGAGCCGTCGGCGCCCAGCCAGAGCAGAAAGCCGAGTGCCGGCAGGAACTGGATCGCGGTCTCGGCGGCCAGTGACTCAAGACCGCCGATATTGACCTTCTTCTTGACCAGGCCGTACGTCGCGAAGGAGAACGCGAGCGTCAGCGAGATCCATGGTGGCTGCCCGTAGCCGATCGCCAGGACCAGCACCGCCGCGAAACCGGTGCCCACCGCCACCCACTGCGACGGGCGCAGCCGCTCCTTCAGCAGCAGTACGCCCATCGCGATGGTGACCAGCGGGTTGATGAAGTAGCCGAGCGACGCCTCGACGACACGGCCGGAGTTCACGGCCCAGATGTAGATGCCCCAGTTGACGGTGATCACGGCCGCGGCGACCGTGATCAGCCCCAGCTTCCCGGGGCTGCGTATCAGTTCCCGTACCCAGCCCCACCGCCCCAGTGCGAGCAGCGCTATGCCGACGAAAGCCAGCGACCAGACCATCCGGTGGGCGAGGATCTCCGCCGCTCCGGAGGGCTTCAGGAGCGGCCAGAACAGCGGGACGAGGCCCCACATTCCGTAGGCCCCGATCCCGTACAGCAGTCCTGCCCGCTGTTCGCCCTCAGGCTTCATCTGCCCCTCCTGCCCTGCGCGCATCACCACGACGAAGGTACGCGGCACAGGGCCGGACTGTCATGCCCGTATCGGCATACGGTCATGACGCAGGTTCGGTCACACCGCGGCGAGCGCTGCCGCGACCGAGTCGGCCAGCGGAGTCGTCGGGCGGCCGGTCAGCCGCGCCAGGTCGCCCGTCGTCCGGGCCAGCAGCCCGCGGCCCACCGCCGCGTCGACGTCGACGAGGATCTCGGCGAACGGAGCGGGGACACCCGCACCTGTCAGGATCTCCGACGCGGGAGGTCGGCAGCGTGAGCGAGAAGATGTTGGCGCAGACCCTCCAGACCCTGGAGCGCGACGGATTCGTGCACCGGGATGCCAAGCCCGTCATCCCGCCGCGCGTGGACTACTTGCTGACCGCGCTCGGCAAGGAGGCGGCCGAGCAGGTGTGGTCACTGGCCCGCTGGACCGAACGGCGGCTCGACGAGGTGCAGCAGGCCCGTGCCGTGTACGACGAAGCCCGGACCTCCTGACAGGAGATCCGGGCCCCGGGGCGCCTCAGCGATACCTCAGCCGACGACGGTCCATGTGTCGCTGCCCGCGAGCAGCGCAGCCAGGTCGCCCTTGCCGTTCTGCTCGATGGCGGTGTCCAGCTGGTCGGCCATCATCGTGTCGTAGACCGGCCGCTCCACACTGCGCAGCACCCCGATGGGGGTGTGGTGCAGGGTGTCCGGGTCGGCCAGCCGGGAGAGCGCGAAGGCCGTCGTCGGGCTGGCGCTGTGGGCGTCGTGGACGACGATCTGCGACTCGTTCTCCGGCGTGACGGCGACGACCAACAGATCGCCGGTCACCGGGTCCCGTACGACACCCTTGTTGCCGTCGGCGCCGAAGCGGATCGGCGCTCCGTGCTCCAGGCGGATGACCGCCTCTTCCGCCTGCTGCTTGTCCTTCAGCGCGTCGAAGGCGCCGTCGTTGAAGATGTTGCAGTTCTGGTAGATCTCCACCAGCGCCGTGCCCTGGTGGGCGGAGGCCTGGCGCAGCACCTCGGTGAGGTGCTTGCGGTCGGAGTCGACGGTGCGGGCCACGAAGGAGGCCTCGGCGCCGATCGCCAGCGACACCGGGTTGAAGGGCGCGTCCAGCGAGCCCATCGGGGTCGACTTGGTGATCTTGCCGACCTCGGAGGTCGGGCTGTACTGGCCCTTGGTGAGTCCGTAGATCCGGTTGTTGAAGAGCAGGATCTTCAGGTTCACATTGCGGCGCAGCGCGTGGATCAGGTGGTTTCCGCCGATGGAGAGGGCGTCGCCGTCACCGGTGACGACCCAGACCGACAGATCGCGGCGGGAGGAGGCGAGCCCGGTCGCGATGGCCGGCGCGCGGCCGTGGATGGAGTGCATCCCGTACGTGTTCATGTAGTACGGGAAGCGGGAGGAGCAGCCGATCCCGGAGACGAAGACGATGTTCTCCTTCGCCAGGCCGAGCTCGGGCATGAAGCCCTGCACGGCTGCGAGGATCGCGTAGTCACCGCAGCCCGGGCACCAGCGCACTTCCTGGTCGGACTTGAAGTCCTTCATGGACTGCTTGGCCTCGGCCTTGGGCACCAGTGAGAGCGCCTCAGTCATTGATGGCCTCCTTGAGAGCGGTGGCGAGCTGCTCCGCCTTGAACGGCATGCCGTTCACCTGGTTGTAGCTGTGCGCGTCGACCAGATATCTCGCCCGGATCAGGGTGGCGAGCTGGCCGAGGTTCATCTCGGGTACCACTACCTTCTCGTAACGCCCCAGAACCTCCCCGAGATTCCTCGGGAACGGGTTGAGGTGGCGCAGATGGGCCTGCGCGATGGGGATTCCCTCGCGGCGCAGCCTGCGTACGGCGGCGGTGATCGGCCCGTACGTCGATCCCCAGCCGAGAACCAGCGTGGTCGCCCCGTGCGGATCGTCGACCTCGAGATCCGGGACCTCGATGCCGTCGATCTTGGCCTGGCGGATGCGGACCATGAAGTCGTGGTTGGCGGGGTCGTAGGAGATGTTGCCGCTGCCGTCCTGCTTCTCGATACCGCCGATGCGGTGCTCGAGACCGGGCGTGCCGGGCACCGCCCAGGGGCGGGCCAGCGTCTGCGGGTCGCGCTTGTACGGCCAGAACACCTCGGTGCCGTCGGCCAGTTCGTGGTTGGGTCCGGTGGCGAACTGCACCCGCAGATCGGGCAGCTCGTCGATGTCCGGGACCCGCCACGGCTCGGAGCCGTTGGCCAGATAGCCGTCACTCAGCAGCATCACCGGCGTGCGGTAGGCCAGGGCGATCCGGGCCGCCTCGATGGCGGCGTTGAAACAGTCCGCGGGCGTACGCGGCGCGACGATCGGGACCGGGGCCTCGCCGTTGCGCCCGAACATCGCCTGCAGCAGATCGGCCTGCTCGGTCTTGGTGGGCAGACCGGTCGAGGGGCCACCGCGCTGGATGTCCACGATCAGCAGCGGCAGCTCCAGGGAGACCGCGAGCCCGATGGTCTCGGACTTGAGCGCCACGCCCGGACCCGAGGTGGTGGTGACGCCGAGCGCGCCGCCGAAGGCCGCGCCGAGCGCCGCGCCGATGCCCGCGATCTCGTCCTCGGCCTGGAAGGTCCGTACACCGAAGTTCTTGTGCTTGGAGAGCTCGTGCAGGATGTCCGAAGCCGGGGTGATGGGGTAGGAGCCCAGGTAGAGGGGCAGGTCGGCCTGCTTGCTCGCGGCGATCAGCCCGTAGGAGAGGGCCAGGTTCCCGGAGATGTTGCGGTACGTACCGGTGGGGAACGCCGCGCTCGCTGGCGCGACCTCGTACGAGACGGCGAAGTCCTCGGTCGTCTCGCCGAAGTTCCACCCGGCCCGGAAGGCGGTGATGTTCGCCTCGGCGATCTGCGGCTTCTTGGCGAACTTGGTCCGCAGGAAAGTCTCGGTGCCCTCGGTCGGCCGGTGATACATCCAGCTCAGGAGCCCCAGCGCGAACATGTTCTTGGAGCGCTCGGCCTCCTTGCGGGAGAGTCCGAAGTCCTTGAGCGCCTCGATCGTCAGCGTCGTCAGCGGCACCGGATGCACGTGGTAGGCGGCCAGCGAGCCGTCTTCCAGGGGAGAGGCGTCGTAGCCGACCTTGGCCATGGCGCGCTTGGCGAATTCGTCGGTGTTGACGATGATCTCGCCGCCGCGCGGCACATCGGCGATGTTCGCCTTGAGGGCGGCCGGGTTCATCGCCACCAGCACGTTCGGCGCGTCACCCGGAGTGAGGATGTCGTGGTCGGCGAAGTGCAGCTGGAAGCTGGAGACGCCCGGCAGCGTCCCGGCGGGTGCCCGGATCTCGGCGGGGAAGTTCGGCAGCGTGGAGAGGTCGTTTCCGAACGACGCGGTCTCCGAGGTGAAGCGGTCACCCGTCAGCTGCATACCGTCACCGGAGTCACCCGCGAAGCGGATGATCACCCGGTCGAGGTGGCGGATCTCCTTCTCGCCGGCGTGCTTGCGCTGCCCGCCGACGAGAGCCTCATTGGACTCGTCGTCACTGGACTCGTCGGCCTGTTCGGCTGGGCTACTGACCTGGCTGGTCACTGAACTGGACCTCCCTCGAGGCGGCTCCTCGGGTCCGGCCGGCCTGCCGACCGTCCCACTAGCCACCCTACGTCGCTAAGGGTGACCTTCCTTGGACCGCTCATATGCCGGACATCCGCTTGAGACGCCCTGGCGCCCTGATGTGCCATGTTCTCTTTTCGCCCCCGGTCCTTCTGGTAAGACGCTCTCCACTCATTCTTCGGTTCTGGGACTGCCGTCCGACTCAACAGTGAATCAATATCTGACAGAGTGTCAGTCAACTACGAGTTGAGATAGGTCAGCACCGCCAGTACACGCCGGTGGTCCCCGTCACTGGGGGACAGCCCGAGCTTCAGAAAGATGTTGCTGACATGCTTCTCGACCGCGCCGTCGCTCACCACTAGCTGTTTGGCGATCGCTGAATTCGTACGCCCCTCGGCCATCAGGCCGAGGACCTCCCGCTCACGCGGAGTGAGACCGGTCAGCACGTCCTGCTTGCGGCTGCGGCCGAGGAGCTGGGCCACGACCTCGGGGTCCAGGGCGGTGCCGCCCCGGGCGACCCTGACCACGGCGTCCACGAACTCCCGCACCTCGGCCACCCGGTCCTTGAGCAGATAGCCCACTCCGCGGCTGCTGCCCGCGAGCAGCTCGGTGGCGTACTGCTCCTCGACATACTGGGAAAGCACCAGCACGCCGATCCCGGGATGGTCCCGGCGCAGCCGCACCGCCGCGCGTACGCCCTCATCCGTATGGGTGGGCGGCATCCGCACGTCGGCGACGACCACGTCCGGCAGCGCCTCCTGCGCGGCCAGCTCGTCGACCGTCTTGATCAGCGCCTCCGCGTCGCCCACGCCGGCCACGACATCGTGTCCGCGGTCGGTCAGCAGCCGGGTCAGGCCCTCCCGAAGCAGCACTGAATCCTCGGCGATGACCACCCGCACCCTGTCCTCCACGACCCTGACGCCCCCCTGTCGATCCTTTCCACCCGTGCACCCTCCAGCATCCCAGCATTCGGACCGGACCGCGCCCAGGCTCGGGTAATCGACAGGTTTAGGCGCATGTGAGGACGGGTGGGCCGGCGGTCAGCCACGCCAGGGCAGCTCGGCGGTGACCGTGGTCGGACCGCCGGCCGGCGAGTCCAGGGCGAGGATGCCGTCCACCGCGTCCAGCCGCTCCGCGAGGCCCGCGAGACCGCTGCCGGCCGAGCCCGCGGCGGAGCCGCCGTCGGGCAGCGTGGCGCCGCCCCGGCCGTCATCGGTGACCTGCAGCATCAGCCGGTCCTCGGAGCGCCACACGTCCACCGTGGCGCGGCGTGCCTGCGCGTGCTTGCTGACGTTCTGCAGCAACTCGGAGACGGTGAAATAGGCGATCCCCTCGATGGCGGGGGCGGGCCTGGAGGGCAGATCCACCTCGACGCTCACCGGGACGGTGCAGCGGGACGCGATGGCGGAGAGGGCCGCGTCCAGTCCGCGGTCGGTCAGTACGGCGGGGTGGATGCCGCGCGCCAGATCGCGCAGTTCCTGCAGCGCCACCTTCACCTCGCCGTGCGCCTCGTCCACCATGCGGGCGGCGGCCTGCGGGTCCTCGGTGAGCTTCTCCTTGGCGAGACCGAGGTCCATGGCGAGCGCGACGAGGCGGGCCTGCGCGCCGTCGTGCAGATCGCGCTCGATACGGCGCAGGTCGGCGGCGGCCGTGTCGACGACCACGCCGCGGTCCGACTCGAGCTCGACGACGCGGGTGTCGAGCGTGGACGGCCCGAGAAGCCCGGCGACCATCAGCCGGTCGACCCAGGTCAGGCCCCGGATCAGCCAGGCGGTCGCGAGTACGAGCACAAAGCCCACGGCGGCGGTGGCACCGATCTCGAAGGTGGTGTCGAGATAGAACCTGGCGCCGTCGCTGTCGCCGTAGAGGGAGATGCCCGGCTCGTCGAGATAGCGGGGGAAGGTCCACCGCCACAGGGGGTAGGTGAGCAGTCCCCAGCCGGTGAACCAGAAGGTGACGGAGACGGAGAAGGCGAAGACCGCCCACGGGAAGTGCAGCATCGCGTAGAGGAAGTGCCGCCAGGAGGTCCCGCTCTTGAGCACGGCGCCGACCCAGGACATCAGCCCGCTCTTCCGGGCACGCACGGGAGACGGATCGCCGACGTCCAGCCGCAGGAGCCCCCGCGCCCGGGCGCGCTCCAGGGAACCGAGCCCGCGGCAGCCCGCGAGCCCGGCGGCGAGGACGGGGATGCCGAGGAAGGTGACGAGCAGCCCCGCGCCGGTCGAGACGGTCGCTATGGCGAAGGTGAAGAAGACGATGCTGATCGGCAGGCTCAGCAACAGATAACCGAACTCACGCCAGGTACGGCCTTCGAACGGTGCGCGCAGTGCCGGGGGGAGGAAGTGGTCCCGGGGCTCCGGTCGGTATTCCGTGGCCATCGAAGTCGTCCGTTCTGCGTATGGGGCGGTCATGACTGCAAGCCTCCCGGGGCGGAGGGGCCCGCACCATGAGGGGGGTTCCCGGGTTGGGGCGGGGGTTTTCCCCACCATGGGGGCGCACGCGGGGTAGCGGTGGGGTGCGGGTACCGCCGGGCGCGGGTTCCGGGCGCGGGTTCCGGGCGCGGGGATGCGCCTGGTGCGGGCGTCCGCAGTGCGGGTCGCGGGGTGGCCCGGTGCCGTGGGTGCGGGTTCCGGGTCGCCTCCGGGCTCGACTCCTCGGGGTCGGCGGCGTACAGGGGTGCGTATTGATCACTCGGTGATTGCCGCCGATCCCCTGCGGGGACGACCCTGCACCGCTCCTCCCCACGAGACGGGCCCCGGGGTGCGGCGCGAAGCGGCCGCGGGCGGGGAGGCGGCGCCGCGAGGCCGGCGCTTGCGGGTGTGGGGGCCGCCGGCCCCCGCGAGGCCCCCGGGGTCCGGGGCGAAGCCCCCACGCGGCGGAGCCGCAAGTCGATACGGCCGGGAGGGGCGGGGTAGGGGAACAATCCCCCGGGACAGCCCCACGCACCCCTTCACCCACGGGGGTGCGTGGCGCCACGAACCGAGCGCTTCCGGGGTGTGGGGGCGCCACGGTCGGGGGTCCGGGGGTCCGGGGCGGAGCCCCGGTCAGCCCGCGACCCGCCCCCGCCAGGGCAGCTCCGCCAGGACCGTCGTCGGTCCCCCCACCGGCGAGTCCAGCACGAACACCCCGTCCACCGCCCCCAGCCGCTCCGCCAGACCCGCCATCCCCGTGCCGCCGTCCAGCCGCGCGCCGCCCCGCCCGTCGTCCGTGACCTTGATCAGCAGCCGCTCGTTCGCCCGCCACACATCCACCGAGACGCTCTTCGCCTGTGCGTGCTTGCTCACGTTCTGCAGCAGCTCGGAGACGGTGAAGTACGCGATGCCCTCGATCGCCTCGGCCGGCCGTTCCGCCAGATCGACGGTCACCTTCACCGGAGCCGTACAGCGGGACGCAACGGCGGAGAGGGCCGCGTCCAGTCCGCGGTCGGTCAGTACGGCGGGGTGGATGCCGCGGGCCAGATCGCGCAGTTCCTGGAGCGCGAGCTTCACCTCGCCGTGCGCCTCGTCGACCATCGCCGCCGCCGTGTCCGGGTCCTCCAGCAGCTTCTCCTTCGCGAGGCCGAGCCCCATCGCGAGCGCCACCAGCCGCGCCTGCGCGCCGTCGTGCAGATCGCGCTCGATACGCCGCAGATCCGCGGCGGCCGTGTCGACGACCACACCCCGGTCCGACTCCAACTCCGCGATCCGCCGCTCCAGTTCGTCGGAGGGTGAAAGCAGGCCGCGGGCCATCGCCCGATCCGCGTTGGTCAGCCCGCGCACGACGAAGGGCAGTACGGGCCAGAGCACGAACAGCCCCACCAACGTCACACTGAAGGTCAGCACACCCCACGGCAGCCGGATGAACGAGTACAGCACCGATCGCCATGCGACCGGGTCCTTCAGGCTCGTCCACAACCAGGGAAGGACCCCGTCCTGCCGGTGCGGCCGGTACAGCGGGCTCGGCTCCTCGATCCGTACTCCCAGCAGCACCCGTGCCCTCGCCCGCTCCGCCCGGCCCAGCAGACGCGCACCGGCCAGCCCGATGGCGAGCAGCGGCAGACCGATCACGGTCACCGACAGGCCCACGCCGGTGAAAATCATGAACGCCACATAGACGAATCCGATCAGTGCCATCGGCAGACTGGCAAGGAGATAGGCGATCTCCTTCCAGGTGTGGCGGCCGAAGGCGAAGCACGCGGGTGGCGGCCGGTCGTGGTCGGCGGCGGTGATGCTCACGGTCATGCGGCCCAGCCTGCCGGGCCGGGGCCGCCGCACGCCATGGGGTACATGGGTGGGATGAAGTAGGGATAACCCCACCCGCCGCCCACTGATCCGTGACCGACTGCTTACCGTCCCTTTAGCAGGGCCTAGACTCCCGTGCGTACAGATCGTCGAACAGATCGCCAACGAAGTCAGGGAGCGAGGGGCGGACGTGCCGGAACCGACCGTGGCCGTGCTCGCGGCGGACTATTTCGAGAGCTATTCGGTCGTCGGACTGATCGGGCTGATCGGCGTGCTGTTCGTCGCCGTCGCCTTCGGGGCGGGCCGGCTGCTGCGGCCCGTGGTGCCCACGCCGGAGAAGCTCCTGACGTACGAGTGCGGAGTGGACCCGGTCGGCGAGGGCTGGGCACACACCCAGGTCCGCTATTACGTCTACGCTTTTCTGTACGTGATTTTCGCCGTCGACTCGATCTTCCTCTTCCCATGGGCGACGGTTTTCGCGGCCGCGGGATACGGCGCGACGACGCTCGTGGAGATGTTCATCTTCCTCGGCTTCCTGGCCGTGGGACTGCTCTACGCATGGAAGAAGGGCGTCCTGACATGGACGTGACCCGTGAGCCGGTTCCCGAGCCGGTTACTGAGCTGCTTCCCGAACTGCTTCCCGAGCCGAAACGGCTCGGAGCTCTGGCCCGCCTCGCCCCCGAGCCGATGAAGGTGGTCCTCAACTGGGGCCGCCGCTACAGCCTGTGGGTCTTCAACTTCGGGCTGGCCTGCTGCGCGATCGAGTTCATCGCGGCCTCGATGGCGCGCCACGACTTCATCCGGCTCGGCGTGATCCCCTTCGCGCCCGGCCCGCGGCAGGCGGACCTGATGGTCGTCTCGGGCACGGTGACGGACAAGATGGCACCGGCGGTGAAGCGGTTGTACGAGCAGATGCCCGAGCCCAAGTACGTCATCTCCTTCGGCGCCTGCTCCAACTGCGGCGGCCCGTACTGGGATTCGTACTCCGTGACCAAGGGCGTCGACCAGATCATCCCCGTCGATGTGTATGTGCCGGGGTGCCCGCCGCGCCCCGAGGCGCTGCTCCAGGGCATTCTCAAGCTCCAGGAGAAGATCGCCCGGGAGTCGCTCGACGAGCGCTACTCGTCCCCGCGGCCCTCCGCAGCCGCCCTCCAGAGCGGCCTGGTGCTGCCCCCGACTCCGGGGGAGGGGCGCGCATGAGCTCGTACGACCGCCTTCCGGACGCCGTCACCGAGATCTTCGGCGAGGAGGCCACGGCCGAGCGCGCGTACGAGCTGCTCACGGTCGATGTCCCCGTCGGCTCGTGGATCGCCGCGCTGGAGATCGCCCGGGACGAGCTGGGCTGCACGTATTTCGACTGGCTGAGCGCTGTCGACGAACCGGGCACGGGCTTTCGTATCTGCGCCCATGTGGTCGCGGTGGGCGGCGGTACGGTGCGCCGGCTGCTGCTGCGCACGACCGTTCCGCACACCGCCCCCTCGCTTCCTTCCGCCGTCGAGATCTACGCGGGCGCGGCCTGGCACGAGCGCGAGACCCACGAGATGTTCGGCGTCGAGTTCCCCGGTCACCCGCACCTCGTCCCGCTGCTCCTGCCGGATGGCTTCGAGGGCCACCCGCTGCGCAAGGACTTCGTCCTGGCGGCCCGGGTCGCGAAGGCATGGCCGGGCGCGAAGGAGCCGGGGGAGTCGGAACACGGCGGCCCGAAGCGCCGCCAGATGCTCCCGCCGGGCGTCCCGGACCCGAACGAATGGGGCCCCCTCAAGGGTCAGCTTCCTCCGGCGCCGGCCCGCCCCGCCCGCACACCCCGCGCGGCCGGGGCAACAGCCGAGCGCCCTCCGCGCCGCACCCGCACCGCGGGGGAGGGCTCGGCCGGCCAGGCGCCGGAGCCCGCCGAGACCGGGGGAACCGGGGCATCCGCCGCGGGCCCGCGCCGCACCCGCACCGCGGGCGAGGGTTCGGCCGGCCAGACCGCAGCCCCGGGCGCGACCCCGCCGCGCCGCGCGCGCAGCGCGAGCGAAGGCTCTGCAACGCAGCGCGAGGAGCCCACCCCTGCGCCGGACGCGGCGCAGACACAGCCTGCGGGGCCCGCGGCGCCGGAGCCCGAGGCTCAGCCACCCGCGCAACCGCCAGTAGCTGAGGCGCCCGCGCCGGCGGCCACGGCCGGGGAGTCCGAGGCTGAGGCGCCGACGGACGCCCCGGAGACGTCGGCCCCGCCGCCCCGCACCCGTGGCGCCGACGCGCCGTGGCACCACGCGCGCCCCGCGTTCGACGACCCGGCCACCGGCGCCGACACCGGGACCGAGACCGGCGCTGAGACCGGGACCGAGACCGGCACCGGGACCGAGACCGGGACCGGCACCGACGAGGACGCAGGCGGCGACGCCCGCAGCGCAGCAGACAGCGACACCCCACCGACCACCCCCCGGCCGAAGCCCGGGTCCGCCGAAGGACCCGACGACGAGCCGACCGACACCGCAGGAGGCGACCCCGCGTGAACGACGCCCTCGACATCGCCTTCCGGCTGGTCGTCGTCTTCGCCGTGTTCCTCGTCCTCCCCCTCGTCATCGGGCAGACCGAGCACAAGGTGATGGCCCATATGCAGGGCCGCCTCGGCCCCATGTACGCCGGCGGCTTCCACGGCTGGGCCCAGCTCGTCGCGGACGGCGTGAAGTTCGCACAGAAGGAGGACGTGGTCCCGGCCGGCGCCGACCGCCGCATCTTTCAGCTCGCCCCGGCCGTCGCCCTCCTCCCGTATCTGCTCGTACTGGTCGCCATCCCGATCGGCCCGAGCCAGGGCGCGGTCGGCCAAGTCGTCGACGCGGGCATCTTCTTCGTGCTCGCCGTGATGGGCGTCGGCGTGCTCGGCTCGCTCATGGCGGGCTGGGCATCTGCCAATAAGTTCTCCCTTCTCGGCGGTCTGCGTACCGCCGCACAGCTGCTGGCGTACGAGCTGCCGATGCTGCTGGCCGCCGCCTCCGTCGCCATGGCGGCCGGCACGGTCTCGCTGCCCGGCATCCTGAACGCCTTCGAGTGGTGGTGGCTGCCCTGGCAGATCGTGGGCGCCCTGGTCTTCTTCGTCGCCGGCCTCGCCGAACTCCAGCGCCCGCCCTTCGACATGCCGGTCGCCGACTCCGAGATCATCTTCGGCGCGTACACCGAGTACACCGGGCTGCGTTTCGCGCTGTTCCTGCTCGCCGAGTACGCGGGCATCGTCGTCCTGTGCGGGCTGACCACCGTCCTCTTCCTGGGCGGCTGGCACGGCCCGTTCGGGGCGGAGGGTCTCGGCTGGGTGTGGACCCTGCTCAAGACGGCCGTGCTCGCCTTTGTCGTCATCTGGCTGCGAGTGACCTATCCCCGGTTGCGCGAGGACCAGCTGCAAAAGCTCGCCTGGACCACGCTCATCCCGCTCGCCCTCGCCCAGATCGCCCTCACCGGCGTCGTGAAGGTGGTGATGCAGTAATGCCTCCGATCCCCGGATCCGGCCTCGCGAAGGGCCTCGCCGTCACCCTGCGCACGATGACGAAGCGCTCGCACACCGCGCAGTACCCCGACGCCCAGCCTGAACTCCCGCCGCGCAGCCGCGGCGTGATCGGCCTGTTCGAGGAGAACTGCACGGTCTGCATGCTCTGCGCCCGTGAGTGCCCCGACTGGTGCATCTACATCGACTCCCACAAGGAGACGATGCCGGCCGCAGCCCCCGGCGGCCGCGAGCGCAGCCGCAACGTCCTCGACCGGTTCGCCATCGACTTCGCGCTCTGCATGTACTGCGGTATCTGCATCGAGGTCTGTCCTTTCGACGCGCTGTTCTGGTCCCCGGAGTTCGAGTACGCGGAGACGGACATCCGCGAGCTGACCCATGAGCGGGACAAGCTCCGTGAGTGGATGTGGACGGTGCCCGCACCGCCCGCGCTCGACCCGGGCGCCGAGGAGCCGAAGGAACTCGCCGCTGCCCGCAAGGCAGCCGAGAAGCTCGCGGCGGCACAGTCGGAACCGGCCTCGCCCCCGTCGGCTCCTTCCACCCCGGCAGCCTCGGCCGGTCCGGCCGGTCCGACCGGCCCCGGCGATGCCGCCACGCCGCCCCCGGGCGAGGGAGGGCACGCATGATGCTCGCCGCAGCCCAGACCCATGGCTTCCTCTCCCCGACCGGTGTCGAGATCGCCTTCCTCCTCGTCGGCATCGCCACCCTCGGCGCGGCCGCCATCACGGTCACGACCAGGCAGCTCGTGCACGCCGCCCTCTGGCTGGTGGTGACGCTCGGTGGCCTCGCCGTCGAGTACCTGCTCCTGACGGCCGAGTTCATCGCCTGGGTACAGGTCTTGATCTACGTCGGTTCCGTGGTCGTCCTCCTTCTCTTCGGGCTGATGCTCACCAAGGCCCCCATCGGCCGCTCCCCGGACGCGAACTCCGGCAACCGCTGGGTCGCCCTGGCCGTGGCCGTCGCTGCCGCGACCGCCCTGGTCTGGGTGGTCGTGGACGCGTTCCGTACCACCTGGATCGACCTGGACGGACCCGCCCAGGGCTCCACCCAGGTGTCCGGCCAGATCCTCTTCCGGCACTGGGTGCTGCCCTTCGAGGCGCTCTCCGTACTGCTGCTCGCCGCCCTCGTCGGCGCGATCGTCCTGTCCCGCAAGGACGCCAAGGACGCCAAGGATCCCGATCCCGAGGGGAAGCGCTGATGCACCTCGTCTATCCCGCCGTGCTGGCCGTCCTCCTCTTCAGCGTCGGGCTGTACGGAGTACTCGCACGCCGCAACGCGATCCTGGTCCTGATGTCCGTCGAGCTGATGCTCAACGCGGTCAACCTCAACCTCGTCGCCTTCGACGTCTGGCTGCGCGACGCCCTGCACGCCGGCCAGGCGCTCACCCTCTTCACCATCGCCATCGCAGCTGCGGAGATCGGCATCGGCCTGGCGATCGTCCTGATGGTCTACCGCAACCGCGGGACCTCGGACGTCGACCGGCTCCGCGACACCGCCGAGGGCCCCGGCGGCATCCCCGACGCCCCTGACGCGACCGCCTCGGCGCAGAAGGCTGAGGCCACCGCGTGACCACCACGACCCTCGCCGTCCTCGTACCCCTCCTTCCGTTCCTGGGCGCCGCGGCCGGACTGCTGCTCGGCCGCACTGCCCCCGGTATGGTCCGGCCGCTGGCCGTACTGCCGACACTCACCGCGGCCGCCATCGCCGTCCTCGTCGCCGTACGCCAGGGCGGCGGGAAGGCGATCGACGCCTCGACCCAGCTCACCCCCACCGGGTCGGTCCCCATCGACCTCGCCCTGCACCTCGACGGCTTCGCGGTCCTCGTCGCCGTCCTGGTCGGGGTCGTCGCGTCCTGCGTGCAGATCTACTCGACGGGCTATCTGCGCGACGACCCGCGCTATCCCTCCTACGCGGCGATCGTCTCCCTCTTCACCTCCGCGATGCTGCTCGTCGTCTACTCCGGCGACCTGATGGTGCTCCTGGTCGGCTGGGAGATCATGGGCATCTGCTCCTACTTCCTCGTCGGCCATTACTGGGAGACGCCCGAGGCACGCGCCGCCTCCCTCAAGGCCTTCCTGGTCACCAAGCTCGGCGATGTCCCTTTCCTGATCGGTCTGTTCGCGCTCGCCACCGACGCGGGCACGTTCCAGATCACCGGCATCCTCGGCTCCGTCGCCGCCGGTGGGATCGAACACCCCACGCTTGTCGCGCTGCTGCTGCTCGCAGGTGTGGCGGGCAAGTCCGCCCAGTTCCCGCTGCACACCTGGCTACCCGACGCGATGGCGGGCCCCACTCCCGTCTCCGCGCTGATCCACGCGGCGACGATGGTCGCCGCCGGTATCTATTTCGTGGCCCGCCTCCTTCCCGTCTTCACCGCCTCGGCGGCAGCGCTGATCGTCCTCGCCGTGATGGCCGCCGTCACGATGGTCGGCTCGGGTCTTGCCGCCCTCGCCCAGGACGACATCAAGCGTGTCCTCGCCTACTCGACCATCGGCCAGCTCGGCTATATGTCGGGCGCTCTGGCCGTCGGTAACCGAGGCGCCGCCGTCTTCCACCTCCTTGCCCACGGTGCGTTCAAGGCGCTCCTCTTCCTCGCCGCCGGCGTGATCATCCACGCCGCGGGCACCAACTCGCTGGCCGCCATGTCCCGGATGAGCGGCCTCACCAAGCGCATTCCCGACGCGTTCTGGACGATGACCGTCGCCCTCCTCGCGCTCGCCGCAATCCCTCCCTTCGCCGGCTTCTTCTCCAAGGAAGCCGTTCTGGTGGCCGCCGAGCACGCCGCGCTCGGCGAGTCCGAGGTCGCACCCGGCGCCGCCGGCTGGACCGTACTGGTCTCCGGTCTGATCACCGCCCTGCTCACCGCCGCGTACGCCACCCGCCTGTGGCTGCTCGCCTTCCGGGGCCGCGGAGCCGAAGCCCCCGACCACGGCCGTCAGCCGATCGCCATGAACGCCGTGCTGTGGGTGCTTGCCGTCCCCACTCTGGGCTTCGGTCTGACCGTCGGTTACCTCAACGACTGGTTCGACGGCCACAGCCTCACCCCGACTGTCACCACCGCTGTCCTCGGCACTGGTGTCGCACTCGTCGGCGGACTGATCACCTACGGCACCTGGCGCGCCATCCAGTACCGCGCGGGCGCCGCCCGCATGCCCCTGGGCGCCGTCGCCGCCCATCCGGAAGCCCCGCCGTCGGTCGTCGAGGCCGAGGCCATCGCCGCACACACCCCCGCCTACGGGGACATCGCGGCAGCCCCTGACCCTGCGGACCCCGGGCGCCTGTTGCTCGGCCCGCTCCACCGCCACGCCGCAGCCGGTTTCCACCTCGACGCCGTCTACTCCGCCCTGTTCGTACGCCCCGTCCGGGCCGCCGCCCAGCTGGTCAGCTTCCTCGACCGGGAGGTCGTGGAAACGTACGTACGCGGATCGGGTACCGGAGCCCGCTGGCTGGGCGCTGCCGTCCGCCGCGCACAGACCGGCAATGTGCAGACCTACCTCAGCGCGCTGTTTGCCGGTTCCGTCGTCCTGGCGATCGCCGCCGTCGTCCTTTCCAACGTCAACGCGGGATCGTGAGCCGTGATCGATATCAGCGAGTCCGTGATGCAGTTCCTTCTCGCGTTCATCGTCGTCGGCCCGCTCGTCGGGGCCGCCGCCGCGCTGCTGCCCGCACCGCCCGGACTGCGCGGCAAGAGCCCGGACCAGGCGGCCCTGCGCCACGGCGTGACCGTCACCGGTGTCATCCTCGCCGCGGCGATCGTGCTGGCTCTCGGCTTCGACCACGACCACCCGTCGAAGATGCAGGCAACGACGGACATCAGCTGGATCCCCGCACTCGATGTGCGGATCCACTTCGGAATCGACGGCATTTCGCTCCCCCTCCTGGTCCTGACGGCGCTGCTGACCTTCCTGTGCGCGCTGTACAGCTACTTCAAGATGCCTGCGGGCCCGTCCCCGAAGGCATTCGTCGCGCTTCTGCTCGTCCTCGAATCCGGGACGCTCGCGACCTTCGCCGTTCTCGACCTGCTGCTCTTCTTCCTGGCCTTCGAGGTGGTGCTCATCCCGATGTACTTCCTCATCGCCCGCTGGGGCGGTGCGGATCGCCAGGCCGCGGCCTGGAAGTTCATCCTCTACACGCTGCTCGGCTCTGTCGTCATGCTGCTCGGCCTTCTGCTGGTCGGGCTGAAGACCGGCACATTCGACATGGTGGCACTCGCCACTGACAACGGCCGTGGACTGACCACATCCGCGCAGGTCATCGCCGTTTTGGCGATCGGGCTCGGCCTCGCCGTGAAGACTCCGATGTGGCCGCTGCACAGCTGGCTCCCCGATGCGCACACCGCCGCACCGACCGTCGGCTCCGTCCTCCTCGCCGGCGTACTGCTGAAGATGGGTACCTACGGGTTTGTCCGCATCGTGCTGCCCATCGCGCCCGACGGCATGCAGACCTTCGCGCCGTACCTCGCCGCCTTCGCGGTGGTCGGCATCATCTACGGGTCCCTGGCCTGTCTCGCCCTCGCCAAGCAGGGGGCGGGCGGCGACCTCAAGCGCCTGATCGCGTACTCCTCGGTCGGCCACATGGGCTTCGTGCTCCTCGGCATCGCGACGATGACCCCCACCGGCGTCAATGGCGCCCTCTTCGCGAACATCGCCCACGGCCTCATCACCGGCCTGCTCTTCTTCCTGGTCGGAGCGCTCAAGGACCGCTACGGCACCGCCGACCTCGACACCCTCGCGGGCGCCACCGGCGCGGCCCTCTACGGCCGTGCCCCCCGCCTCGGCGGCCTCCTCGCCTTCGCCGCCGTCGCCTCCCTCGGCCTCCCCGGTCTCGCCGGATTCTGGGGCGAGATGCTCGCGCTGTTCGGCGCGTTCGACCCCGCCGACGGTCTGAGCCGCCCCGCCTTTCTCACGTTCATGGCGATCGGCGCCTTCGGCACCCTGCTCACCGCCGCGTATCTCCTCGTCGTCGTGCGCCGCGTCTGCATGGGCGCGCTGCGGCAGGACGAGCCCGAGGCGAAGCCGCTCGCCGACGTGCAGACGTACGAATTCGCCGCCTGGACCCCGCTCGTCGCCCTCACCGTGCTGGCCGGACTGTGGCCCGCGGTCCTCCTCGGCCTCACCAACCCGGCCGTGCAGAAGCTCCTCGCAGGAGGCAAGTCGTGACCGTGGCAGCCGACAGCGTCACCAGCCTCGTCCAGTCCGTCGACTGGCTCACGATCGCGCCGCCGACCATCACCGCGACGGTCGCCCTGATCGTCCTGGTCGCCGACCTGTTCGTACCCGAGAACCGCAAGCGGCTGCTGGGCGGCGTGGCGATCGCCGGTCTGGTCGCCGCTCTCATCACCCTGGTTCCGCTGCGCAAGGGCAACCGCGCGACGTTCTGCCTCACGACCGACGCCCACGCCTGCAGCTACACCGCCGATCACTTCACCCTGGTCATCCAGCTCCTGGTGCTCGGCGGTGCCCTGCTCACCGCCCTGCTCTCGATCCACGACACACGCAAGCAACTCCCCGCGGGCGAGTTCTGGTTCCTGCTGCTGTCCTCCGCCGCCGGTGCGGCCCTCCTGCCCGCCTCGCGCGACCTCGCCACCCTCGTCGTCGCCCTCGAGGTCGCATCACTGCCCGCCTTCGCGCTCGTCGGCCTCAGGCGCGGCGACCGCCTCTCCAGCGAAGCTGCCCTGAAGTTCTTCCTCTCCTCGGTCACCGCGACCGCGGTGACGCTGCTCGGCGTCAGCTTCGTGTACGCCACGACGGGCACCCTGCACCTCACGCAGATCGCCGCCGACCTCGACAACGTCCCCGGTCAACTGGACACCCTCGCCAAGGCGGGCGTGGCGCTGACCCTCGTCGGCTTCGCCTTCAAGACGGCCGCGGTCCCTTTCCACTTCTGGGTTCCCGACACCTATGTGGGCGCCCCGCTGCCCATCGCCGCGTATCTCTCCGTCGTCGGAAAGGCGGTCGGTTTCTCGGGCCTCGTCCTGGTGACCGTCATCGCCTTCCCCGGCTACGCGAATGTCTGGGGCCCGGCCGTCGCCGTCCTCGCCGGTCTCACCATGACCGCGGGCAATGTCGCGGCGCTGCGCCAGTCGGCCACGCGCGCGTGGAGCGCGGTACGCCTGCTCGCCTGGTCCTCCGTGGCGCAGGCCGGCTACATCCTGGTGCCGATCGCGGCCGCCGCGTACTCCAGTGACGACCAGATCGGCGCCACCGTCGCGTACGCCCTCATGTACGCCGTCGTGAACCTCGGGGCCTTCGCGGTGGTGGCGCTCGTCGCGCGTACGGCGCCGCTCAACCGGATCGCCGACTACCGCGGCCTGTACGCCACCCGCCCGCTCACCGCGCTCGCGATGGGCTTCTTCCTGCTCTGCCTGGCCGGCCTGCCCCCCGGCATCATCGGCCTCTTCGCCAAGGTGACCGTCTTCTCCTCGGCCATCGACGCCGGACTGGGCTGGCTGGCCGTCATCATGGGCGTCAACGTCGTGATCGCCCTGTACTACTACCTGCAGTGGACGACGATCCTCTTCCGGGCCCCCGAGGGAGCTCCTGAAGGCGCCGCGGCAGGAACCGAGGAGAGCTCCGGCGAGCCCGTCAGGAAGCGTGCCCCCGCCCCGGTGACCGTCGCCATCGTGATCACCGCCGTCGTGGGCGTCGTCCTCTCCGGCTACCCACAGCTGGTTCTACGCGTCGCGGCGAGCAATCTGTTCTGAGCGCCACCCGAACGGCCCAGCCCACGGGCGCCCCGGCCGAGCGCACAAGGGAACCAGCCACCTTCGCCTGGCGTTGACCAGTACAGAAGGGTCCACTGGAGAGTGGAGCACACCACGTAAAGGGTTCCCCTGCCGCACGATTTGGAGGGCGTACCGTGCACCGCCGGCACAACGGGCTGAAGACCGCCGTACTCCTCGGGGGGCTGTCGGCAGTCATCCTCGTCATCGGCAGCTTCTTCGGCCGTACGGGTCTGCTCGTCGCGCTCGTCGTGGCGCTCGGCACCAACGCGTACGCCTATTGGAACAGCGACAAGCTGGCGCTTCGAGCCATGCGCGCCCGTCCCGTGAGCGAATTCGAGGCGCCCACGCTGTACCGCATCGTCCGCGAGCTCTCCACCGCCGCCCGTCAGCCCATGCCGCGCCTGTACATCTCACCCACCCAGGCCCCCAATGCCTTCGCCACCGGCCGCAACCCGCGCAACGCCGCGGTCTGCTGCACGGAGGGCATCCTGCAGATTCTCAGCGAGCGCGAACTGCGCGGAGTCATCGGCCACGAGTTGAGCCATGTCTACAACCGCGACATCCTTATCTCGTCGGTCGCGGGCGCTCTCGCCTCCGTGGTGATGTTCCTGGTGAACTTCGCCTGGCTGATCCCCATAGGCCGGTCCGACGACGACGAGGGCCCCGGTCTGATCGGCTTGCTGCTGGTGATGATCCTGGGTCCGCTGGCCGCGTCCGTGATCCAGCTCGCAGTCAGCCGTTCGCGGGAGTACGAGGCCGACGCCTCGGGCGCCCAGCTCACCGGAGACCCGCTTGCCCTGGCGAGCGCACTTCGCAAACTCGACGCCGGCACGAAGCAGTTGCCGTTGCCGCCCGAACCAAGGTTGGAGACCGCGAGCCACATGATGATCGCGAACCCGTTCCGCCCGGGACCCGGCCTTTCCAGGATGTTCTCAACACACCCGCCGATGGCGGAACGTATTGCCCGACTCGAGCAGATGGCAGGTCGCCGCCCGTGAAGACAATCCTGAACGTCATATGGCTCATCCTGTGCGGCTTCTGGATGTTCCTCGGTTACATGGTCGCGGGACTGCTGCTGTGCATCACCGTCATCGGCATCCCGTTCGCTCTCGCCGCGTTCCGCATCGGCGTCTACGCACTCTGGCCGTTCGGCTACACCGTGGTCGACCGTTACGACGCGGGAGCTCCCTCCTGCGTCGGCAATGTGCTGTGGCTGATCCTCGCCGGCTGGTGGCTGGCCCTCGGCCACATCGTCACCGGCATCGCCCTGTGCATCACGATCATCGGCATCCCGCTGGGCGTCGCCAACTTCAAGCTGATTCCGGTCTCACTGATGCCCTTCGGCAAGGAGATCGTCCCCGTGGACCAGCCGTTCGCCGTTCGGTGACGCCGGCGCCGGACCCCGCTTTCGCGTGGCGCCCGGTCGACGACGAGGACGACTCCGTTCGCGCCTGATTGTCAGTGCCGTGGTCCACCATGAACACATGACCGAGATCGAGCAGTTGCTGGACCGCGTTGCTGCCGAGGCGCGGACCAGCCGTCCGTGGGGCTGGGATTCACTTCCCGAGCCGGTGAGCCCCGACACCCTCGCCCGCGCCGAGGCCGCGCTCGGCTTCGGCCTGCCGCCACTGCTCGCCGCCCTCTACTCGCGCATAGGCGACGGCGGATTCGGTCCCGAGTACGGCCTGCTTCCGCTCCTCGAAGGGCCGCCCCGGGGTGAGCGGCCGGCCGTTGTGCAGTACCTGGACAACCGCCAGGGAGGCGAAAAGGACCCCGACTGGCCCTGGCCCGCGGGAGTGCTGCCGATATCCCACTGGGGCTGCGGGATGTACGCGTGTGTCGACAGCCGCAGTGCGCACGGCACGGTCCTGCTGTTCGAGCCGAACGCCGACGAGGCCGACCGCGCCTGGTACGTGGACGCGCCGAGCCTCGCCGACTGGCTGCGGGGCTGGCTCGACGGCACCGGCTGGTACGAGGAGGCGGGCGAAGGCATGGACCTCGAGCCCTGGTCGGAGTTCAGGGGGCGGACCGCCACCGGCTGACCTTCCGCACGCCGTACAGGGCCGCGCCCAGCGCCAGTACGGCCGCCCCTGCCAGCACCGACGACACGGGCAGGGCGAAGGCCAGCACCAGGCATCCCAGCAGTCCGCAGCCCGCCGTCACCCGGACCGTCAAGGCTCGGGCCGCCGCCACCCGTTCGGGTGCATCACGATCCGGGTCGGAACTCAGTGTCCACGCCGAGGCGTTGGCAATTGCGTAGTACACCAGCACTCCGAACGACGAGAAGCCGATCGCCCCGCGTACATCCGCCGTCGCCGCCACCACGGCGACGACCGCACCTACCGCCAGCTCAGCATGGTGCGGCACCTGGAAACGAGGGTGGACGGCAGCCAGCGTCCGGGGCAGATGGCCGTCCCGGGCCATCGCCAGCGTCGTCCGCGAAACGCCGAGGATCAGCGCCAGCAATGACCCGAGCGCCGCCACCGCGGCGCCCACCCGCACCACGGGAGCCAGCCAGGGCGCGCCCGCCGCCCGTACGGCATCGACGAGTGGGGCCGTCGCCCGGCCCAACTCCCCGGCTCCCAGCACAGAAAGGACCGAGACCGCGATGCACACATAGACCACCAGCGCGATGCCCAGCGCCAGCGGGATCGCGCGGGGGATCGTACGAGCCGGATCACGTACCTCCTCGCCCAGCGTGGCAATCCGGGCGTACCCCGCGAACGCGAAGAACAGCAGCCCCGCCGCCTGGAGCACCCCGCCGGCCGCGGCGTCCGCGCCCACATCCAGCCGCCCGAAGTCCGCCGCGCCCGAACCGAGGGAGACCACCACGACCGCAGCAAGGACCGCCAGCACGACCGCGACGATCGCCCGCGTCAGCCACGCCGACTTCTGAACGCCCCCATAGTTCACGGCAGTCAGCGCCACCACCGCGGCCACCGCCACCGCTTGTGCCTGCCCCGGCCATACGTACGCACCGACCGTCAGTGCCATCGCCGCGCACGACGCGGTCTTCCCCACGACGAACGCCCAGCCGGCCAGATACCCCCAGAACTCGCCGAGCCGTTCCCGCCCGTACACATAGGTCCCGCCGGACGCCGGATAGCGTGCGGCGAGCCGCGCCGACGACATTGCGTTGCAGTACGCGACGACGGCGGCGAGTGCCAGTCCCAGCAGCAGCCCCGAACCGGCCGCCCGGGCCGCCGGCGCCAGCGCGGCGAAGATTCCTGCCCCGACCATCGACCCCAGCCCGATCACGACCGCGTCGAAGACTCCCAGGGATCGCCGCAGCTCCTGTGTCATGCGCCGCACCCTACTGACCTCCGCAACCGCGGCCCCACCCCCCGGCGTCCTCCAGTGCAACACCGTACGAAAGGCAGGTTCACGGCATGGGCATCATCAGCTGGATCATCCTCGGGCTGCTCGCCGGAGCCATAGCCAAGATCCTGCTGCCGGGGCGCGACCCGGGCGGCCTGATCGGCACCACGCTCATAGGCGTGGCGGGTGCGTTCATCGGCGGTTGGATATCCACACGCTTCCTGGACCGGCCGATCACCAAGGATTTCTACGACGGGGCCACGTGGGCCGCGGCCATCGGCGGCTCGCTCGTGCTGCTGATCATCTACCGGCTCCTGTTCGGCCACTCGCGCTCGCGCTAGCACCCTTCTCGGGACCGCGGGAGTTCCGGAGTCCGGTCAGCCGGGGAGTCCGGTCTCCCGCAGGGTGATGTTCAGCCGCCCGCTGCTCATCCCCGTAGCCGGATCGGCCGTGCCCGGGTACACCTTCGGCACTCCGTGATACGCGAAGCGCGCGGGGCCGCCGAAGACGAACAGGTCCCCGGACGCCAACTCCACATCCGTGTACGGACGGCCCCGCGTCTCGGTGTTCCCGAACCGGAAGACGCAGCTGTCGCCGATGCTCAGCGACACCACCGGCGCACCGGAGCGCTCCTCCTTGTCCTGGTGCATCCCCATCCGAGCGGCGCCGTCGTAGAAGTTGATCAGCGCGGTGTCGGGGGTGTACGCCCGGTCGACCCCGCTGTTCCAGCTGCCCCCGCAGTCCGTCCGGTCCACCCCGCTGCTGCCGCTCCCGGCCTTTCCGTACGCGTCGACCAGGGCCGCGCGCCCCAACTCCACAAGCCAGTCAGGGAATTCGGCGACCTGGGCGCCGTTCACATCGTCCGCGGTGCGGCTGTACCGGTACGGCTGCCAGTGCCAGCCCACGCACACGGTCTGTACGGACATCACGCCACCGCCCGGCAGCACGGTGTGCCGGATCGGCACGGGGCCGCGCGCCCAGGCGCGGCAAGCCTTGACCAGCTCCCGCTGCCGCCCCACCGGCAGCCAGCCCGGCACATGCACCGCTCCCGGGGCCACTGTCGCCCGCTCCCTGGGGAACAGGGCCTCGCCGTTCACGATGTCCGCGCGCCCTCAATGCCGAGGAGCCTCTCCTTGCGCTCCAGCCCGCCGGCGTACCCCCGAAGGGCGCCGTCCGCTCCGATCACCCGGTGGCACGGGCGCACAACGAGCAGTGGATTGCGTCCGATCGCGGTACCGACGGCCCGTACGCCCACCGCCGAGGTTCCGATCCGCTCGGCGATCTCGCCGTAGGTCGTGGTGGCGCCGTACGGAATCTCCTCAAGCGCCTCCCACACCCGGCGCTGGAAGTCCGTACCGCCGTCGACGTACTCGATCTCGAAGTGAGTCAGCAGGCCCTCGAAGTACGAGCTCAGCTGCCTGCCGATCTCCTCGAAGGCGGCACGGTCGCGCCGCCAGTTGTCCTGGACGACGGCCGCGCCCTTCTGGCCGGGCAGCGAGAGCGAGGCGAGCGCGGTGCCGCCCTTCGCGGTGGCGGACTCCTCGCCGACCAGCAGCAGTTCGCCCAGTGGGCTGTCGATGGTCGCGTAGACCGTCATGGCTTGTACCTTTCCTCGCGGCGTGGGGCTGTGTCCCGCGCTGATGCCTACGCCTACGAGTCTGTCCGCCCGCCCTCGCCGAAGCTGGCGGGAATCGGACATCGCGCCCAGTGTCCGCGCCCCACGCCCATCCGGCGCCCGCGCAGCGCACCCGTCTGGGCTGGGGCGGGGCGGTCGAGCCGCTCCGCCCCCGGTCCACCCCGGCGCGCGCCCGCCGGAATCAGCGGTAGTTCACGAACTGCAGGGCGAAGTCGAAGTCCTGCCCCTTCAGCAGCGCCTGCACGGCCTGCAGATCGTCCCGGCTCTTCGAGCTGACGCGCAGCTCGTCGCCCTGGACCTGCGCCTTGACGCCCTTCGGGCCCTCGTCACGGATGATCTTCGCAACCTTCTTGGCGTTCTCCTGGGAGATGCCTTCCTCGATCGAGGCGAAGATCTTGTACTCCTTGCCGGACAGCTGCGGCTCGCCCGCGTCCAGCGCCTTCAGCGAGATCCCGCGCTTGACCAGCTTGGTCTGGAAGACGTCGAGGATGGCGGCGACCCGCTCCTCGGAGTTGGCCTGCATAAGGATCTTCTCGCCGGACCAGGCGATCGAAGCCCCGACGTTCTTGAAGTCGTAGCGCTGGGAGATCTCCTTCGCCGCCTGGTTGAGGGCGTTGTCGACCTCCTGCCGCTCGACCTTCGAGACGATGTCGAAACTGGAGTCGGCCATGTCCTGTGGCTCCTTGTATCGGGTGCGTGGAGTCGCGGCCGGAGTCCCCGGACCGCACCCGCAAGCCTAGCCACCCGCACCCACCCCGAGGGCTGATCAATCCGGTGGCGGAGCACCCCCGGGCATCAGGTATCGTTTACGTCGTTGCCACGGAGCACCACCCCACAGCGGGTGACTTTCACGGCGACATCCCATGGCGGTGTGCCCGAGTGGCCAATGGGAACGGACTGTAAATCCGTCGGCTCTGCCTACCCAGGTTCGAATCCTGGCGCCGCCACGTGATAAAGATGGCCCCTGATCTGCGGAAACGCGGACCGGGGGCCATCTGCATGAGAGCAGCCGTCAGGCTGGACTGTCTCGCAATGTCTCGCTCTCGCACGCTCTCTACCAGTAGTTCTGGACGGGGCGTGGACGGGAATCCCGGCCCCGAGCAGGCACTACGGGCTGATCTCGATCAAGATCCGGCTGAGGGGTTCCGGTGCTGGTTCAGGCGGGCTGAGATCTTCGCATTGGCCGCGTCTTCGCCGCCCTTGAGGAACTTGGCGTAGACCCGGAACAGCACCGCCAAACTGTGCCCCGCTCGCGTCGCGACGATCTGCGGCTCCACTCCCGCACTCAGCCACGTTGATACCGCCGTATGGCGAAGGTCGTACGGTCGCTTGGCTAGCTTGGATTCCACCTCCTCCGGTGCCAGCGCGTGGGAGCGGGCACGTGCCCGTACCTCCCCGTAGCCGCTCTCTTGGACCATGCCGCCCCGTGCGGTACGGAACAGCCGGCCGTCGGGTGCGACGCCGTAAACCGTGATGTGCCAGCGCAGCACGGCGACCAACTGCGGAGGGATCGGGACCGCTCGCACGGCTTTGCGGGAACGATGCTTAAGCCCCTTCTGATCGTGCGCTCCAAGGAGGTTCGGGACACCGCAGGCGGTGGCGAGGAGGTCCGCGTAGGCAGTGAGTACCCGGCGGGTGTCGTCCAGGGCAGTACGGAGCCGGTCCGCCTCAGGCCAGGCCCGCTCGTAGTCGTGGCGGGAGCGATCGGAGGGCCGGCGGCCTTCCCAATCCTCAAGCGCGGGGTGCCAGCTGGCCGGCAGGGGGCGCACGCCCAAGTTGAGCATCGCCACCGCCAGGTAGCCGAAGTTGTACTGGCCGTCTCGCTTTGGCTCGGCGATCTCCGGGCCGTGCCGACGCGGGATTTCCCGCGTGCTGTCGAACAGCGAGTACAGACTCGTCAGGGCCTCCCGCAGTAGGCCTTCGTCCGCCCGCACCGGCCCGAGACGCCGCTCGCTATCGCCGCCCGGAAGGCCGCGCGCGCCGTGGCCGCCGCATCCGTCGTCCGGACCGGCGACGGCAGGTACTGGTACCAGGCAGCCGGGCACATGGTGGAAGCGGTCTGGTACGGGTGCACGGCCGCCGGACTTCCGCCGCTGCACGAGCGCCGCGAGCACCAGGACTTCTTCGCGTCTCAGATGGGCAGCGCCCTCCCGACAGGGGGACGGGCGGTCACGGGGCAACACAGGTGCTGAGCGGCAACGGCGGTCTGGCGGGCGAGGTGGCGTTGGTCTTCGACCCGGGGCACGCGCTGTTGTACGCGGACAAGGTGGAACTGCCTGCGGACCAGCGGGACTTGCTGACCGTGACGTCGCAGCCCCGACGGCCACTTTCTGACCGTCCTCCCCTCCCCGGTCCCCTGGAGGGCCTTGAGCTGGCCCTCCAGGGGACGCCTACGCGGAGTGACGGGGATGTCCCAGGCCCGCGTCCCGCGCGAGGGCTGCTGCCTCTGTGCGAGACCGGGCGTGCAGTTTCGCCAGAACGTCGCTGACCCGATTGCGGATGGTCTTCTCAGACAGGGACAGGCGGCGGGCGATGGAAGCGTTGTCCAGGCCGCGGGAGATCAGATCGAGGGTCTCGCGTTCGCGGTCGGTGAGATGAGGAAAGGGGAGGGGGGATCTGACGGCGGGCGGAGTGGCGAAATGGGACAGGACGCGCTGGGCGATCCGGGGGCCGAAGACCGCTTCGCCGCGGGCGACACCGAGCAGGGCGCGGTGGACGTCGGCGCCGTCCGATTCCTTGAGCAGGTAGCCACGTGCGCCGACGCGCAGGGCGGCGAACACCGAGTCCTCGTCCTCGTCCATGGTCAGGATGAGAACGGCGATCTCCGGATGGGCCGTGGTGATCTGGGCCGTGGCCTCCAGGCCGTTGACGTTCGGCATGCGCAGGTCCATGAGCACGATTGCCGGCCGCAGTCGGCCGGCGGCGGTGATGGCTTCGGCGCCGTCGGACGCTTCTCCGACGACCGTCACATCGGGGAGATCGGCGAGGACGGTGGCCATTCCGGCCCGGAAGACGGGATGGTCGTCGACGACGAGGACGGTGACGCTCACCGCGGGTCACCTACCGGGAGGCCGGCTCGCACGAGGGTGCCTTCGCCGGGCGCGGTCGTCACCTCCAGCCAGCCTCCGATCTCGGCTGCGCGCTCCCTCATGCTGCGCAGTCCGACACCGGCCCTGTGCCTGGGCGGAATACCGCGTCCGTTGTCGCGGATCGACAGAATCAAGACGGTGTCCTCCATACGGGCGGTCAGTTCGAGGCGGCCGGCGGCGCTGTGCCTGACGGCGTTGGCGACCGCCTCTGCAGCGATGGCGTACGCGGCGACCTCGACGGCGGCCGGCAGACTGTGGCAGGCGCCGTCGATGCTGCTGTGACATGCCGGTGTGTCGTACCCGGCCAGCAGTTCCCGCAGGGCGCCGGGAAGCCCGAGCTGGTCGAGGACCCCGGGCCGGAGCCCCTGGACCACGGTGCGCAGATCGGCGACTGTGGAGCGAAGCCTGTCCCGAAGTGTCCTGACGCACCCCGCGAGATGGGGGTCGTCGATGCGCCGGGCGAGGGCATCGAGCTGGTGCGCGGTGCCGGCCAGGGAGGGGCCGATGCCATCGTGGAGGTCCGCGCGCAGCCGCCGTCGCTCCTCCTCACGCACCGACAGGATGCGTGACCGGCTGCGGGCGATGTCCTCGACCAGACCGGCGGCGTAGGCGAGTGTCCCGGCGCGGTCCGCGACCTCTTCGACCGCGGCCTGCTCCTTCGCCGTCCAAGGGTCGTTGACGCTTCGCCGCCCTACGCGGAGTACACCGAGTTCGCGGCCCAGAGCCCGGCAGGGAAAGGCCCGCCAGCCCGCGCCCGCCGCCGGCCTGCCGGAGGCCGCCGCCACGGCGGGGCTTTCGAAGGCCGCGTAGGGCAGCCGTAGCGCGGACCGCAACGCATCGACGAGATGCTGCATGGCTTCCGCCGGCTCGCCGGCCGGAGCGACACGGCGACCGACGTGGGCGACAACGGCGTACGGATCGTGGCGATGCCCGAACAGTGTCCGGTCCACGGCTGCCTGTACAGCGCCGCGACCGTTGGCCGCGAGCAGTGCGGTGAAAGCGATCAGACAAGTCCCCGTCAGGGACCCGGGCGCGATCAGTCTCGCGCCGGCGACGACCGCGGCGTACATCCCCAGAACAAGCGCGCTGAGGACGGCGAAGACGATGGCGCGGCCGAGGACCAGCTCCACATCGAACAGTCTGTGCCGCAGCATGGCGACCGCGACGCTCGCAGGCGGGCCGAGCAGCCCCACCAGCATCACGAGATCGCCGACCAGAGCCGGCTGCTCCGCGTCGTCCAACGGGAAGGAGAGGAAGGAGAACGCCATCAGCAGCCCGCCGAGCATCAGCCACTGCAGTTGAGCCCGCTCGACACCGGTCGCCGCGCGGGTACGCAGGACGAGGAAGACGGCGGCCGCGAGGGAACCGCCGAGCATGGTGGCCGCGGCACAGATGAACATCACCGTGTGCAGCCACTCCCAGCCCGCGATCCCGAGAGGATTCGGGACACCAGGGACGGGATCGGTGCCGCTGGGCCGCAGCATCGTGGCCAGCGTTCCTGTCCCGGCGACCGTGATGACAGCCCAGGCGCACGCCCGGCGTGGCGCCGTTTCCAGGCGACCGTGCGGAAAGAGCAAGGGCACCAAGGGCGTGGCGAACCAGTAGCCGACAAAGCCCCAGCATCCGACCCAGGCCCCCACCTCCCACCCGGGAAGGGGATCCGCGGCGACGAGGCGGCTGTAACCGGCGTAGTAGGCCAGGAGATGGTACGGCCCGATCATCGCGGGCAGCAGCATCAGCCAGCAGACGGGATTACGCGGGCGGCCCCTGGCAACGACGGCGCCCACCAGCGGCCAGACCGAGCCGAGCACGAGGTCGGACCAGTACAGGGGCGTGACGGCGATGCGTTCAGCCAGCCAATCATGCACGGGCACCGTCGCCACACAGCCCGCTGTGCCCAGGCTCGCGATGCCGTACGCGGTGTGACGCAGTGCCCGATCCCCCCGACTCACACCCGCATGTTCCCGTAATGCGGGCCCTTACCGGGCGCGATCCGGCAAAACCGTCCCGGTCGTCCGGGACCCGGGTCCCTGGGTGGCGGGACACGTCCACCGCGACAGTCGGATCGGTAACGGACCCGCACTCACAGGGAGTTGACGCGGATGACCACCATCGATCCGGATGCCCGCCCGGGGCGCATGGCGCGACAGGACGGCGACGGAAGGGCGAAGTGGCCCCTGTACGGGGTCGGAGCAGGCGTGTTCGGAGGAGTCGCCACGCTCCTGGCGGATGTCCGGGCCGGCACGGTCGAGCGGACACCCGTCGATGCGTCGATCCTCGACGACGTGGGGCGCTCCGTGGCGCATCTCGGTCTCGTCGCAGGGTTCCTGACGGTTCTCCTGCTCCTCGTGCTGGCCGCGGCATGGCGGCGTCAGGTCGAACCGCGGGTACCTTCCAGCACCGCTGCCTACGTGGTCAGCGGCGCCTTGACGGCCTCGGCCGCAGGACTGACCTACGGCTACGGATGGAAGGGCGCCCTGGCGATCTATCTGCCGGCCGGTATGGATGAGCGGTCCTTCGGTGAGGACGGGCTGTTCGTCTACTTCATGCTCAACGACTTCGGCGGGTACATCGGCTGGCTCGGCGTCGTGGTCGCGGCTGGAGCGGTGGCCTGGATGGCGTTGCGTGAACGCACGATCTCTCCGTGGATCGGCTGGTTCAGCATCGTGCCCGTACTGGCGGTCGTCCTGTTCGCGGGCATCACCGGCCTTCCCGGCTTCCAGGGGGTCGTCGGACCGGCATGGATGCTGGTCACCTTCCTCGGACTGACATGGGGGCGCAGCGCAATCGTTCGCTGACACGGCCGGGCGGGGGGGGGCCCCCCCCCGGGGCCCCCCCCCCCCCCCCCCCCCCCCCCCCCGCCCCCCCCCCCCCGCCCCCCCCCCCCCCCCCCCCCCCCCCGCCCCCCCCCCCCCCCCCCCCCCCCCCCCCCCCCCCCCCCCCCCCCCCCCCCCCCCACC